>NZ_JBIMEX010000004.1:0-247791 GCF_051262635.1 Oceanobacillus sp. CF4.6
AAAGCGAAGTGTATTTCCCAGAGCGGTCGCCGAAGTTGATTTTATGTCGTAGTTACCTCAACTCAGCGAGGCATATAACGAAAAGTGATTATAATTTTATTCTGACTTTGCTAAAAACGACTGTGGTACATCTGTTTTAAATAACATTAATTTATTTGTCGTTGGATGGTTAAAAGATAGTACTTTTGCGTGCAGACCAAGTCTTCCAATAGCAGTACGCTTCTTGGAGCCATATTTTTTGTCACCCACAACTGGGTATCCAAGGTCTTGCATATGAACACGAATTTGATTTTTCCGTCCCGTTTCCAACTGAACTTCCAGTAGTGAGAATTCATCATTTGACTGAACCAATTTATAATGCGTGATTGCATGAAGTCCATCATTTTGAGTTGGACTGGAATACATCAAATGTGTCTTGCTTTCGCGCAGCCAAGAAGAAATATACCCTTTTTCTTTTGTAACCTGCCCCTCTACTAAAGCAACATAAGTACGTTCTTTTACAATTTCTTTCCAGTTGTCCTGCATTTTCCGTTTAACTTGTTCACTCTTAGCAAACATCATTACCCCTGAAGTATCCTTATCCAGACGATGGACAACAAAAACTCTGTTATCAGGGTTCTCTTTTTTAACATAATCCATTAACTGGTGAAGTGCTGTATGCTTTTTCTCCTTTTCAGTTGCGATTGATAAAAGCCCAGCTTCCTTGTTAATGACAATGATATCATCATCTTCATAAAGAATGTTCATACCAATTAAAATGTCTTCTTTAATTGCCGCTTTATTCTTTAAAATGGTAACCGTCTGACCTCGACGCAGTCTGTAGTTATACTTCGTTTCAATATGATCATCTATCGTTACTTGACCCCTGGCCAAGATGGACTTTACAGAATTGCGGCTTCTATTAGTCATTATCTTCAATAAAAATTCTAATAATTCTATTGGTTCCTCTACTTCAAAGTTCATTGATTTTGCTTCTTTTCTGTAATTTGAATACTTTTTCTTAGGCATTATCGTTAGCTCCTTAGCTTCTTAAATAAAAATGTTAAGATTAAGCCAGATAACTATCCAGCTCAGTCTTAACATTAGATGGAATTTATTACAAATGCAAATCTAAATCTAATCCTCGTCTTTCACATCAATATCCTCTGGTATCGGTTCATTAAGGTAATCCTCAATCATTAATCGATACTTTTCTACTTGTTCGAAGTGTGATGTGAATTGTGCTTTATTGATAAGGTACTGTTCACCATCATGAATTGCACGAATACGACCTTGCAACACTAAAGCGGATAATTTCGTTTCATCCATAGATAAATATTCTGCAGTTTCCTGAACAGACAAGTACATTACCGTCAGCACCTTTCTATTTTAATTTATACTACCTATTATTTGCTCAAAACGTCATGATATTCTTTCTTTTTTTCGATTTTTTCTTTTGCATAGGGACATAGAGGTATTATTTTCTTTCCTTTTTCTCTAGCATATACAACAACATTCTCCAATAATTGTCCTGCTATACCTTGGCCACGAAGGTCATTTGATACGTAGGTGTGATCGATGACAAGTCTTTCCTCACCAGATTCCACAAATGTAATTTCTGCTAATGGATTTTGTACATTTTCTCCTATATAGAATTTATTTGCACCTTGGTTGATAGTAGCCATATTATTTCCTCCTAAATATTCAAACATCATCTATATATTATACCCTTATTTATGATTCATTGAAATGTAAAGTTGTACAAATTAATATTCAAATATGAAAATAACTTGCTTCTAAAATTTCTAAAACTTAACAGTAGCTTAATATTGGACTGCTATAATAAATGAAAGATAGTACAATTGGACTAAGAAAAGAAGGGGAAAATTACCATATGAAACATTTTTTCAGCACTGCTATTTCAAAGGCAACGTTACAAACGAGATTATTAATCCTTTTTATATCGTTAATTGTCATTTCAATTATTACTGTAGGAACAGTAACATATGTACAGGCAAAGAATTTAACTTTGAATACAATTGAAGACAGACTAGCTAGAGAGACACAATTAATGGGATACATAGCAGAAAATCTACAATTCTTATATGTGAGTGATAATGATTATTTTATGCAACAGCTTAATGCCAACATCCGCACCCAGAAAAATGAACTTAAAGAAGACGGAATCGAATCGCAATTTTTCTATATAAATAGTAATAAAGCTATTCCATTTACAGCGAGCGCAGACACATTACCCTCCATTTCAGATCCATTGATTACGGAGATTACAGAGAAAGAGAATGGGCAAATCAGTAAAGAAATTGATGGCGAACCATATACGATTTCGTTCCAGCAAATGGACGAGATTGGAGGTATCTATGTATTACTTGTACCTAATCATTCATTTATGACACCTGTGACAAATATGGGTTACATTATCATTTCAATTATCATTGCAAGCATACTCATCTCTACTATCTTGCTTATTCAATTCGTGAGATCATTAACAAGACCACTTACGGTATTACGCAATACGATGCGGGAGGTACGGGAGGGCAACTTGCACCAAGCACCTAAGCCAAAGACTACCCTCCCGGAATTTATTTCATTACATAAAAGCTACGACGCCATGATTGATCAAATGCGGACAATGCTTCATGAACTGAAAAGTACAACACTTGAATTAAACCATACAGGAGAGGATTTAAAAAATTCGTCCAATAGTACGCTTCAATCGAGTCATGATCTAACTGAATCTATCAACGTTGTTAAAAATGGCGCAGAACAAACTGCAAGCAGTTCCGAAAACAACGTATCCAGCTCTATTGCAATGAAACAAAAAACAGAAACTATGCTAAAAAACATGGACAATGTTTTTGCAAACTCTGAAAATATGAGAATCTCAGCAGTAAATGGTGAAAAAAATATCACAAAATTAATTCTAACCTCCCAAACATTCGAGAAGGATTTTAATCATTTAACTAAAACGATACAACAAGTAAATGAATACGCTAAGTCTATTTCCAAGCTTGTTGGATTGATTCAAGGTGTTGCAGAACAAACCAAATTATTATCACTCAATGCAGCAATTGAAGCAGCCCGGGCCGGGGAAGCCGGGAAAGGATTTTCGGTAGTTGCAAATGAAGTTGGCAAACTCGCAGAACAATCTTCAACAGCAGCTAATGAAATAACGAATGCCATATCGAATATGGGAGATATAACACAATATGCAACCACAGAGTTTAAAAGTTTATTTCAAAAAACGAATGAAAATTTGACAATCGCAAATGAATCGAAGGTCTCCTTTGATGAGCTAATGGAGAAAATCGTTGAAACGAATAATAATATTAAAGCGATGCAGGATGAGTTAAAGGAATTAAAAATGGAGCTTCCAAAACTGGAATTGTCAGCCGAAGACTTTGCCTCCATCTCACAAGAAACATTAGCAAGTTCGGAGGAAATGCTTGCAAGCAGTGAACACCAATATAAACAAATGGAAAACACACATGAAATCGGATTAAAGCTTATTGGTATTTCAAACGCTTTATCCCATATTACGAAACAATTTAAAGTAGATTAGGGTAGAACTTTTCGAAATAGTATATTGCTGAGAACCCTTAGATACCTCAAGGGTTCTTTCTTTTTCAATCCCAAAAATCGGTTGTATTTAAAATATAATCACACTGTTTTTCCACATCAAGCGATGAAAAGTAATGTTCCTCCAAAGGGATCCATTGATTGATGAACATTTGCAATTTTTCTTCCCCATTTCGTTTAGCAATGCGTTTCAATTGTGTTTGCGATTCAACTGTCATAAAGATTTTATAATCATAAGCATTTGCCAAACTCGGGTGTAGGCAATATACCCCTTCAATAAGGGTAATTTTTTTGGGGGAAGTATGAATTGGTTTATCCAAGGCCCTAATTGCACAGTTATATGGACGGTATGAGATGGTTTCGCTATTTTTTAAAGGGTTCAGTACTTCTTCTTTGAATCTCTCGTAATGGACATTTCCACCAGGTTCAGCCAGTCTTTCCTTTGTTTTCATCTCAAAAGGAAGGAAGAAATCATCCATATGAAAAACATTACAGTCAAATGCTCCGCCAAGTATTTTTGATAATGTACTTTTACCACTGCCACATCTTCCTTCAATCGCAACAATCAGATGGTCATTCTCTTCCAATTGTTTTTCTAATGTCTTGATAATAGGCTGAAACTTATCGTTATTCTCCATAACACTCTCCCTCTCATATATAAATAACTCAACTCTCGAAGTAACAGCTTTTTATATCATTTCGTTTTGTATAAACTCCGAAGTAACTGCTTGTTGATTTCCTCTACGGACAGTTGCTTTCCGCGGGCACGGCTTCAGCCTCCTCGCGGAAAACCACCGCTGTGGGGTCTTCAGACACGTGCTATTCCCGCAGGAGTCAACTGTCCTCCGCTCCAATCAACTGCCATGATAGTGGAAATCATTCTCTAAATAATAGAGTTGGTACAGTCATATCATTCCGCGAATGGACACCACAATAGCTCGGGGAAATACACGGAGACTCCAACGGGAAGAGAGGCATAGGTGAGACACTGAAATGCGTCAGCATGAAGGGGCTCACCAGCCGCCCGTGGAAAGCGCAGTGTATTTCCCCGAGCGGTCGCCGAAGTTCCCTATCCTAGTTCGCATTTTATCTCAACTCTGCGATAATTAATAGGCTATAAAAAGTGCGAAAGTGTGGGAAATAGTAATCTCATCTTATCAATCCCCTATACGATTCGCAATCGCATTTATCTTGAATTTTTGTTTTTGAAGCGAATCAAAGCTACAATAGTTATGGAAGGAGTTTTATAATGAACAGCAATTATAATTTACCTGAAAATATAATCGAACTATTGAATAATAAGAAAAGAAAAAATGATGATAATTTCCAAGAGTTGATCAGACAGGATGGTTATGTTCCTCCTGATATGGACTTATTGATTGATGCCATATCTGCTCTTCACATGGGGAAAAATGTTTTATTAAAAGGCCCAACAGGTGCAGGAAAAACGAAATTCGCCGAAACCTTATCCTCCCTCTTCCATCAACCCATGTTCAGTGTTAACTGCTCCGTTGATTTGGATGCAGAAAGCTTACTTGGCTTTAAAACATTGGCCTATCAAAATGAGAAACAAGTGATTGAATTCGTTCCAGGACCCGTAATTAATGCAATGAATTATGGAGAGTTCTTATATATCGATGAAATAAACATGGCCAAACCAGAAACACTCCCACTCATTAATGGCGTATTGGACTACCGAAGAACGATTACGAATCCATTTACGAATGAAATCATCACAGCCAAAGATGGCTTCGGAGTAATTGCAGCGATAAATGAGGGATACATTGGTACCGTTCCACTCAACGAGGCATTGAAAAACCGCTTCATCGTTATTGATGTTCCCTATATTGAAGGTGAACAATTAAAAAAACTCATTCAGACAAACACAAGTCTGGCAGATGAAGTGACAACCGATTTATTTGTGAAATTATCCAAAGATCTTATTACTGCGGTTCATCAAGGAAAGTTATCAGAAGACGCTGCTTCCATCCGCGCCTTACTGGATGCTTGTGATTTGAGCGGAATCATTCCACCAAAAAGGGCAATCCTTCGCTCTATTGTTGATAAATTGGATGAAGAACGTGAACGTGAATTTGTACTGAATCTGACAGATACTTTATTTGCAGTTTAGAAAGTGCATACACGCAACGAAGGTTATCACTTAAAACCTTCGTAACAACCAAGTTTTCTAATAGATAAGGAGAATATTTTATGTATCGTTTCCATGATTCAAAAGTGGATACAGATCTTTTTATGCAACTACAAGACTTAACTACTGTCCTATCCGACAATCCGAATATGGATTTTGAGCATAATTACGGATCATTTATTGATCTGATAGACTCCAAAGTTACAGCAAGTAGATTCTGGGATAAATCAAAAGATGATATTAAGGAAGCAGGACTTAAAACAGATGTTCTTTTACGAACAATTGGTACGTTACGTTATTCCAGCGTACCTGCAATGAAAACATATTTGGATAACACGATTGAGAGCGGGAAACCTAAATTTTCCGCCCAATTATTCACACTTCTTGAAGATTTACGACTTGAAGAAATGGTGAAAAAAGAACGACCAGGGACAAAAAAAGGCTTTGCTGTTCGCAAAAATTACCTGAAGCATTACTTCGAAAAGCAATTGACTGCAAATGTTACCCGAGGGTTTGCGACAGATGAAATCTTTTGTCTTCTCTATTTATTACTACAGTCCGATAATCCAGACCCTGTTTTTCCGAGAGCGAATGAGAAACAGCTTCAACAACTCGATAATTTAAAACCGCTTATCTATTCCGTCTTTGAAGCGAAAAGCACTGGAGATATTACGAAGATAGCGACACAAATTGTTTTCCGATTGAACGAGCATTATCAGGATTCCATTAATGAATATTTCATCTTTCCAATCAGCCATATTGAAAGTTATACAAAAAATACGTTATTTGACGAACTTACAAGAACAGACGATCTAGTCAATAATGATCAGGAAGATATCGATGAAGAAAACAGCGAATACTTCGATGAGGAATTTTCCACCTGGCATCGTGAGAATAAAAATGGTGAACAAAAGCAAAACTTCTTGCAATTTGAATTAGAACAAGGTACCAAAACAAGTATGATGGGTGGCGGCGCTCGCGAAACAGAAGATGCCGACCAAGCTATGGCTTCCATCCAGGGAGCTTCCGGAGAAAGTATGGAAAAGGACTATTCCGAAATGGAAGCCTTAGATAAAAAGGAAGAATCCAATGCAACACAAGGTAATGAGAATACTTTTGGGGAAGCGAACAAAGAAGCAGTACATTTAATCAAGGCTGCAAACACTCCCTCCAGGGAAGACGAGCAATTATATCAGGAGTACGTAAAAGCGATTGAAGCTTACCAACGAAAACTTGCGAATACAATCAAAAAGACAATTGAGCATAAAAAAAATACGCCACGAAAAGATTTATTGGTTGGAAGGCTATCCAAAAAATTATTACCGATAGTGATTGATGAAACTCCAAGAGTATTTTATAAAAAGGATCATGAATCAAAAGAATTCGATGCTGTCTTTACCTTACTTATCGATTGCTCTGCTTCGATGGCAGGTAAAATGGAAGAAACGAAAAGAGGAGTTATTTTATTTCATGAAGTCCTCAAACAATTAAATATCCCCCACTCCATTATTGGATTCTGGGAAGATGCAAATGAAGTGAGAGAAAACTATCAACCAAATTATTCCCACATGATCCATTCCTTTTCTGATTCTCTTTATCAAAACAACGGTCCGAAAATTATGCAACTCGAAGCCCAAGAAGATAATCGGGACGGGTTTAGCATACGAGTTATTACGAAAGAAATGGAAGCAAGGCGTGAAAAGAATAAGTTCCTTTTAGTATTTTCAGATGGGGAGCCCGCAGCATCAAACTATGATCAGAATGGAATCGTTGACACACATCTGGCCGTATCCGAGGCTAGAAAAAAAGGCATCGATGTCATCGGAATGTTTTTAGCGGACGGGGAGATTGGTGAAAGAGAAGAAGATATCATGAAAAATATATACGGCAAAGAACATATTATGGTTCCAACTATTTCTGAACTACCGGAGCATTTTACACCACTGTTGAAAAAATTATTATTAAAAGCAATTTAAAGGAAGATTAGCGCTCTTCCTAAAATCTGCTGCTACAATTCTTGATGTCCTACCAGAACCAGTAGCCAATGATATCACTAACTAATAGAGATTGGGGGGGCAATTATCAATGAAATTAGAAAATGATTATTTTAAAGACGCTATTCGAACACTTAGCAAAGTAAAAGATATCCCTCCTAGAAAAACTAGATTTACTAAAAATGATAACTTTATAACTATAAGTATAAAAAATGAATCTGAAAACGGATTAGATATAAACTGCTTTAAAGTCATTGACATAATCTACAGTTTAATTGGTCCTGCAAAAACTAAATTTAGCCATACCACTTTCACATTTCCCAACACTGAAAAAATAGATAAGATACATATCTCCTTTGAAGAAAATGATTATAAAACTTTAATAAATACATTGTTTAACAAAAATACTTAATTAAATATAGAAAAAGGCTATGCACTTTTATGCATAGCCTTTTTCTTCTTCCATCCCCTAAATTTCATTCGGGAGGCTCGTTCTATGATTTTACCTGAATCTTACTGCACTTCCATATGCAAATCTCCTGTTTTGGCCCATCCATTAAATTTCAACGCCTGATATACGACAAGTGAAATCGCTTACCTATTTGATTGATTTTGAACGTTTTTGATGTTATTATAATGATTATAGGAGGATACTTATGTTAACTGAAGAAAGGCATTCCTTTATTATAAAGCGACTAAATGAGAGCGGTATTGTAAAATCACATGAACTTATGACAGAACTTGATTGTTCAGAATCTACAATTCGAAGAGATCTTGCGCAATTAGAGTATAACGGGATACTCATACGTATTCATGGCGGCGCCAAACGAAATTACCAATTGGATGAAGAACTATCTTATACCACGAAAACGTTCAAAAACGTTCAAGAAAAAGATGAAATTGGTATTTTTGCTGCATCCTTGATTGAAAAAAATGATGTGATTTACTTGGATGCCGGTACATCCACCCTAGCTATGATCGATTATATAAATACGGATACTATAACAGTAGTAACAAATGGGATACTTCACGCCTCCCTTCTTGCTGATAAAAATATAAACACGATTCAACTTGGTGGAAAGGTAAAAAACTCCACAAAGGCGATTATTGGTGCATCAAGTCTAAGCGAGTTAAAGAATTATCGTTTTACAAAAGCCTTTTTAGGAATCAACGGAATTGACATCGCTTATGGATGCACAACTCCTGACCCTGAGGAAGCTGCATTAAAGACACTTGCCCACCATCAATCAGCAGTAACCTATGTACTTGCAGATAAAAGTAAATGGGACAAAGTTAGCTTTGCAAAGGTATGCAATTTAGAAGAAGTTACGATACTAACGGATTCCAGTGAACCAAACTTGAAACCTTATTACGATAAAACAACGATATTGGAGGCCTCGAAATGATTTATACCATTACCCTAAATCCTTCCATTGACTACTTAGTTCCTGTAAAGGAGTTACATATTGGTAAATTAAATTATATGGAGAACGATTTAAAATTACCAGGCGGAAAAGGCATTAACGTCTCTCGTATATTAAAGGAAATCAATGTGGAATCAACCGCTTTAGGATTTATAGGTGGATTTACAGGTCGTTTTATTTCAGATTGGCTCGAAAAGGATCTTGTCAAAACAGACTTCATTCCTATTGAAGGTGACACAAGAATTAACATCAAACTTAAATCAGATGCAGAAACAGAAATTAATGGGCAAGGGCCAGTGATTACAAATGCCGAAGCAGATCAATTATTAACACAAATGGAAGCTGCTGAACGTACAGATACCTTTATCTTATCTGGCAGTAAACCACCATCATTACCAGCTGATTATTACAGCAAAATGATAGAAAGCATTACCAGAAAAAAAGCAGAATTTGTCATTGATACTACTGGTGAAGCATTAAAAAAAGCATTGCCCTATAAACCATTACTAGTAAAACCAAATCAACATGAGCTGGAACAATTATTTAATGTACAACTTAATAACGCAGAAGATATTAGCCATTACGGTAAAAAATTACTCAAAGCAGGTGCCAAGCATGTAATTGTCTCGCTTGCGGGAGATGGCGCTTTGCTAATTACCAAGGACGGAATCTATAAGGGAATCAATCCAAAAGGAATAGTGAAAAACTCTGTCGGTGCTGGTGATTCCATGATTGCTGGATTTGTCGGTGACTATTTAGTAAGTCATGATCCAGTCAAAGCTTTTAAAATGGGAATTGCCTCAGGCAGCGCCACAGCTTTTTCCAATGACTTAGCTAAGAAAGAAGAAATCTTATCACTGCTACCTCAGGTGGAAGTCACCAGTATCTAACATAATAAGCTTATAAAGGACTGATAAACTTGAAAATTACTGATTTATTAAGTAAAGATATAATGATTATGGACATGCAGGCAACAGAAAAAGAAGCTGCAGTTAATGAAATGATTCGTAGCCTTAACAAACATCGGATTGTCAGTGATGCAAAGCTATTTAAAGAAGCCATTTTAGCTCGTGAAGCACAATCCTCTACTGGCCTTGGTGACGGGATTGCTATGCCACATGCAAAAACAAAGGCAGTTAATAAACCGACCGTACTTTTTGCGAAGAGCAATAAAGGGGTTGATTATGATTCACTTGATGGTCAACCAACCTATTTATTTTTCATGATTGCCGTTCCAGAAGGTGCTAATAATACCCATTTACAAACATTGGCTGCACTATCTAGAATGTTAATTGATCGTAAGTTTGTTAATCAACTCAAATTAGCAAAAACACCTGATGAAGTACATGCACTTTTCAACCAATCAGAAGATGAAGAAGAAACACCTGTAGAATCAGTGGATTCATCTGTTGAGAAACCATTTATAGTTGCTGTAACTGCTTGCCCTACCGGTATTGCACATACTTATATGGCTGAGGATTCCTTAAAGAAAAAAGCTGTGGAGATGAATGTTGATATCCGTGTCGAAACAAACGGTTCAGATGGAGCTAAAAACCGTTTAACAGATGATGAAATTAGAAGAGCTGACACGATTATAATTGCTGCTAGTAAAAAAGTAGATATGGCGCGTTTTGATGGAAAACGTGTCTTGGAAAGACCGGTAAGTGACGGAATTAAAAAAACAGAGGAATTGATTACAAAGGCAATTAATCAGGACGCTCCAATCTATCACGCTGAATATAATCAAGAAAACACGAAAGAGGAAGATAAGCCAAAATCTATTTGGAATACGATTTATAATGACCTTATGAATGGTATCTCACATATGCTTCCGTTTGTAATCGGTGGTGGAATCTTACTCGCTATATCATTTCTATTTGAAAGTTTACTCGGAAGTGATAGTGAAGTTTTCCTCTTTCTCAATGAACTTGGTGGCAATGCATTCAACTTCTTAATTCCTATCTTTGCTGGGTTCATTGCGATGAGCATTGCAGACCGTCCAGGTTTAATGCCAGGTATGGTCGGTGGTTTAATTGCAGTTAATAGTGATGCCGGATTTATCGGTGGATTAGTTGCTGGTTTCTTAGCGGGTTATGTCATTATCCTGTTAAAGAGACTATTACGCGGATTACCAAAGTCTCTTGATGGGTTGAAGCCAATTCTCCTTTATCCAGTATTGGGGTTATTCATTACAGGTATTCTCATGTTCTTCCTATTTGGTCCTATTTTTGCTGGATTAAATACTGCAATGGTGGACTTCTTGCAAGGACTTGGAACAGGTAATGCAGTTATCCTTGGCGTTCTATTGGGCGGCATGATGGCAATTGATATGGGCGGACCTTTTAATAAAGCAGCATATGCATTTTCAATCGGTATATTCACAGATACCGGTGATGGCAGTTTAATGGCTGCAGTTATGGCTGGTGGTATGGTTCCACCTTTGGCTATCGCCTTAGCTTCCACTCTATTTAAGAATAAATTTACCGAGGACGAGCGCAAATCCGGTGTTACCAACTATGTTATGGGACTTTCATTCATAACAGAAGGTGCCATTCCATTTGCTGCAGCTGATCCCCTTCGAGTTATCGGTTCTTCTGTACTTGGTGCAGCAATTGCCGGTGGGTTGACACAACTCTGGAGTAGTGCAATTCCCGCTCCACATGGTGGGATTTTCGTCATTCCTTTAGCAGAGAATGCACTATTCTTCCTACTTTCACTTGTAATAGGTACAGTAGTGGCTGCAATTGTGCTGGGCCTTTGGAGAAAACCAGCTTAACAAAAAGAACAGCATTTCTACAATAGAGTAGAAATGCTGTTCTTTCGTTTTTACACTTACATTTTATAATTTTTATGATTAACAACTGTCTTGAGTGGTTCACCTGTTACCGGATGTGTACCTATCTTAATAATCACGGAGTTTTCCCTCACCGTTAAAACCTCGCCATTCTTACCTTTCTGCTCACCCTTAACTACTTGAACCTTATCTCCCACGTACGCTTGCTTTATAGCTTTCTGTTCTTGTACTTCTTCTTCCATTTTAATTCCTCCTAGCCACGTGATGTTCTAACGCTGATGAAGATTTTAAATTACATATTATCCTTCCACAATGAACAATTGCTGATTCATCCTCTACCAATGTTAACATAAATTTACACATTTCTCTTAACATATATTTAAAAGTTTTTAATGCAAACGCTATTATATCAACGATTTATCTCCAAAAGACATGAAGCAAAGAATTATATTTTCTATCTGCACAACATATAAACGAATTCACGTTACAATGGTGAGAAAGAACTTTATAAAAAATGAAGCCAAATAAGTAAAAAGAGGTGTTCAGCATGCAAAAACTTACATTTGAAGCGTCGTGGGATAAGGCACTTCCAAGCAAAGATCGCGAACGAATCGCGGATATTTTTAAGGAAACATGTTCTCAACATTATCCTACTATTAAGCTTACCCCATTATGGCAAGCAACTAACCATCGCGGTGAATTATTAATCACTGTTTTGGTTCATAACTTCAGTGGAGGCGTATTTAAATTTAACAATACTAAATTGCGTTATATTGAAAAAAATAAAGTGATTGCAGAACATACTTTTTCGATTCCACCCCTATCGATTCAACCAGAAACAAGTATGCCATGGGCCTTTATATTTCCTGTTGAAGGCTTGAATGGTCAAGCAAGTTTAGTAAATGGAAATTTGGAATTCGCTGATTAGCATGCGAATTCCATTGAACGATTTCCAATAAACAGACAGTCCGCATACCGACATCAATTGTTATGAAAGTGCTATAATAATGATAGTACAGAGAAGAAAGGGTTGGTTTAAATTGACAGATTCAACGAATATAAAGCTCACTTCACTATCGTCCAAAGGTGGATGCGGTTGTAAAATAGGTCCGGCAGATTTAGCGAAAGTGTTACGGGATTTACCACCAGCTTCTCCTAATTCGGATTTACTCGTTGGTTTGGATACGAGTGATGACGCCGGTGTCTATCGATTAAATGATGAATTGGCGATGGTACAAACCGTTGATTTCTTTACGCCAATCGTCGATGATCCATATGCTTTCGGACAGGTTGCTGCTGCTAATGCTATCAGTGATGTTTACGCAATGGGTGGAAAACCATTAACTGCACTGAATATTGTTGCTTTCCCCATCTCCACATTGGACAAGCAAATTTTAACAGACATTCTACGGGGTGCAGGAGATAAATTGAAAGAAGCTGGTATTACGCTTGTTGGTGGACACTCCATTGATGATAATGAACCAAAATTCGGCCTTGCTGTAACTGGAATCGTTCACCCCGATAAAATTCGTACAAATGCCGGTGCCAAAGCCGGTGATAAACTTATCTTAACAAAGCCGATCGGTGTCGGTATTACAACAACCTCCATTAAACACGATTTAGTTACAGAGGAAGAAATTGCCCGAGTAACAAATGTAATGTCAACATTAAACAAAACAGCATCTGAAACAATGGAGTCGTTTGATGTCCATGCGTGTACAGATGTTACCGGATTTGGTTTACTTGGACACGCATCAGAAATGGCAAAAGGCAGCAACACAGGCATCCTTATTTATAACGAACAAGTTCCAATGTTATCAAGGATAAGAGAGCTTGCAGAAGCTGGCGCAGTCCCTGGTGGAACAAAAAATAATTTTGACCACCTAAAAAATGATGTTACGTTCCCGGAAACAATGGATCAGATCGATCAATGGATCTTATGTGACGCGGTTACATCTGGAGGACTTTTGATTTCAGTTTCTGATGAAGAAGCTGATGATTTGCTTTTGAAATTACAAAATGCTCGAGTGGAAGCTGCAATAATTGGGGAAGTAACCGAAGACCATCCAGGCCATATTAACGTAGTATAAATGTCCTTATTCAGAAAGGCGGAAACTCCTTGTTCCAAGATATTTCTATAGATGATTTACTTTCATTAAAAGATACTGGAGACATTACAATTATTGATGTACGTTCTCCTTCAGAATTTAAAGATGCAACCATTCCCGGCAGTATCAATATTCCATTTTTTAGTGACGAGGAAAGAGCAGAGGTTGGAACCATTTATAAGCAAGTAAATCCACAGGCTGCTAAAGATCGCGGGCTTGAAATCGTCTCAGCTAAGTTGCCAGCTTTCATTAAGGAATTTAAGGAATTAGAAGGGAAAAAAGCTGTCTTTTGCTGGAGAGGTGGAATGAGAAGCAGAACTTCCGCTACCGTTCTTTCATTAATGGGAATTAAAGCAGATCGTTTGGATGGTGGCTACCGATGCTATCGGAACTGGGTAGTTGATCGGCTAGAGACGATACATTGGAAGCCAGATGCCCTTGTACTAAACGGTTATACCGGTTCAGGGAAAACAACGATATTACAGCGTCTTCATAACGCGAATTATCCGGTTATCGACTTTGAAGGCCATGCAAATCATCGAGGTTCCATTTTTGGACAAATCGGACTGGAACCCAATAATCAAAAGAAATTCGACTCCCTGCTTATGGAAGACATTAGGCGACTCCAAAATTCTCCTTATGTTTTACTTGAAGGTGAAAGTAGACGGATCGGAAAGGTGACACTTCCTGATTTTATGTTAGAGAAAAAAGATAAAGGCATTCAACTGATTATTGATATTCCCATAGAAGAAAGAGTTATTCACATTCTTGACGACTACCAACCATGGGAGCACGAGCAAGAATGTATGGAAGCTTTCACTAGAATAAAGAGACGGATTCATACGCCAATTGCCAATCAAATCGAATTGGACTTAGAATCCGGAAACTATTCTCAAGCAGTACGACTTCTGCTTGAATATTACTATGATCCTTTATATGATCATTCAGCAAACCAAATTCCTGATAATCAGAAAATTAGAATCAAAGCAAACAATGTTGATGAAGCAACGGAAACCTTACAAAACTATTTAAGGGAAAAAATAAGTATCAATTAAAAAACCTATAGATTGGACACGTAAAAGTGTCTTATCTGTAGGTTTTTAATTGATATGGAGACATAAATAATACAAACTTTATTTCAAAAGTTACTTGACACAACAAAGTAATTAATGTATATTTACTTACATAAAGTAACTTTATATAGGAGGACACAATCATGACTAAAAGCGAAGTAGGTACAGTTATTTTACGTATCGTACTAGGTTTAACTTTTTTCATTCATGGGTTAGACAAGTTCCAAGGAGGAATTAGCAACACGGTTGGATATTTTGATAGCCTCGGTATTCCAGGCTTCTTAGCATACGTGGTGGCATTGATTGAATTAATCGGTGGAATTGCAATGATACTTGGTATTGGAACAAAAGTAGTTGCATTGTTGTTTGCTGTTGTTATGGTGGGCGCAATTTTCACAGCCAAATTACCTGGAGGATTTCTTGGAAATGGTCAAGGTGCAGGATATGAACTCGACCTTGCATTATTAGCTATCTCGATTTATCTTATATTAGCAGACCGCAATCCTTTATCTTTAGATAGCTTCATTGCAAATAAAAAAAATTCCTAAAACAGCTATAATAATTGTATTAGACATAAGTAAAAGCACCTACTTTTGGTATGAATAAAACCAAAAGTAGGTGCTTTTACTATTTCTAGATTAAATTTCCAGATCCCAACGTTCCTTCTCTGTCTTTTTCAACTGTGCTTCCGTTTCCTCTGGATAAACGGTACGGAATTTATGATGATCGGCCGGGATGATTTCAATCATCTTCTGAATCATGTCTTCTGGATTAAACTGATCTTTCAGTCCCTCTTGTTGTTTCAGCACGTCTTCTTCCCGTGTAAAGTTCTTTTCTTCATCAAACCATTTCCAAATTTCCTCAGAGCTACGATCATTGAACCCGGTATCAAATGCTCCGGGATTAATCGTCGCTACCTGGACTCCGAATTCTTCAAGTTCTGGTTTCATCGTTTGCGCTATTCCTTCTATCGCATGCTTTGTTGCAGTATATGGACCTAGATAAGGGGTTGCTGAAATACCAGCCATTGAACTCAGGAACACAATCTTTCCACTACCTTTTTTAACTAGCTTCCTTGCTGCAATCTGTACGGATTCCAGCGTAGCAAAAACATTCACCTCAAAAAGCGCACGGAACCGATCCATTGGCACTTCTGCAAGTGGTCCCCCTTCATTTATTGCCGCATTTGCCACAAACACATCAAAATTATATTCTTCAATCTGTGCCAGATCCCGCTGATTTGTTATATCCAATTTAAATACTTCGATATCCAGACCCTGTTCACGAACTTCACGCAAGAGATCGGTTTTCTGAGAAGTGAGTTCTGTAGTCGCAATCACACGATGTCCTTTTTTGGCTAGACCGAGTGCAGAACCTCTTCCAAGACCGCTACCTGCACCAGTTATAAAAATTGTTTTCCCCATTTTGTATACCTCCTATCAAAGTGCACTGTTATCCCTTTCTTCCCGCTAGCTAATGATATAAAACAAATAAAAAATGAATAAAGTCATCCCATGTTGAATAAAGTGGATACGAAGTAAAAAAAGGAGCTGGATATAGTTGGAAAATTATTTAAGGAGTGCTATTTTTGAACATCAGTTTTGGATACAGGTACTTGGCGATCATTCTCGATTTATCCATGATTCACTTTATCCTTCCGAAAAAGAGGATATCGCTAAAGCTACATATTTTGTACAACAATTTGATCAACTACTTGAACAGGTAAGTTCGCTTCATGAGTCAAATGCCATTTCTTTTTCAAACGAAGCGATAGAAGTTACCGAACAGCTAAGAGAATTTAAACTATCTATCATTAAACGTCATTTGACCGGACAATTCGGTATTCACCTAACACCTACCTTCTTAAATCATATGGTTAATGAATTAGAGGAGTACCAGCTTGTATTAAGCTACCTAGTAAATGGCGATGTCCCTCCGGTGTTTCATGAACTGCATCATCATTTAATCTGGCTGCTGGATGCATCCGGTCATGCTGGAGCTATTAATGACCGGATGGACGCAGTAGAAAAAAGACTAAAGAAAACGAGCCATACTTTCACCAAGCATTTTGAACAATATTATTTAAAAGCTGTGGAATTAACTGGTTATTTACGTACAAATATCGATAAATTCCCTGCATTAAACAGGTTTAATAATGATGTAGAGATTGAAATGGGGTTATTTAAAACATTTTTAAATGAGTTGGAGGAAATGGAATTAAGTGCTGAAGTGTTAGGAACCTTTTCTGCTTCAATGGCTGACCATATGGCAAGGGAAGAACAGTATTATTTAACAAAGCTTGCAGAAGTTCAATCCTAATAAATTCCCCTTCTGTCTTTTACTAAGAGGAGACAGAAGGGGAATTTTACTTATAATTGATTATTTAAGTTGCTGGTTGTCTGTTGCTGAGCATTATTGTTACCTGGTGTATTTGTTAATTGTTGGCCACTTTGGTTGTTTGCCATGTTTTGTAAGGGCTGGGTTATTTGTTGCAAGCCTTGTTGCAAGCCTGAATTGTTCATTGCATTAGAAATTTGCCCAGGTAAACGTTGAAATGTTCCATTTTGTACACCTCTTGTAATTCCGTAGATTGCTGCACCAGTCGCAGCGGTTGTAAGCAATGCAGTCATCATATTTTGGCGATTATTCATATTTCATTACATCTCCTTCGCTTTTTTAAGAACAGTATTAGTTTTTATAAATTATATAAAAATATACTGACGAAATAGATGTATGAATAAAAATGAATTCAAATTGGTAAAATAACACAGTTAATCAAAAAAACATTTATTAACGAAAAAGATCATCTTGTTTAACTCTTGATATCCCAACATAAAAAGCCCAATTTCCCAGTATAAAAATTGAGAAATCGAGCTTTACTTTTTTTGCCATAAACCCAGATGATTAGTTTCCACGCTACCGTTACTTTAAATAAACGTTTCCTCTTTGTTCTGACCAATTGCTTTATTTAGCATTGGTATAACTTCAGTTGCTAGTAATTCTATATTTTTCTCTAACTTTTGAAATGGAATTCCACCAATATCAATTTGTGCTAGAAAACGTGTATGTCCATACAATTCGTGTTGATGGAGAATCTTCTCTACTACTTGCTCTGGACTTCCCACAAACAATGCTGTTTCAGGGCTGGCTAATTGTTCAAAATCCTCCCTTGACATCCTTGTCCCCATTCCACGTTGGCGATTAACATAATTCCAGTAATTAGCGTAATAGGGATAAAACTCATCCTTTGCCTCTTCTGTTGTTTTTGCAAGGTATGTGTGTCCCGTAACACCAACATTTAATTTATCTGGTGAATGTCCAGCCTGCAAACCTGCCCTACGATAAATATCAACGAGTGATTTAAATCTCATTGGATCACCACCCAATATGGCTAAGGCCATACCGACTCCCAATCTTCCTGCACGAGCAGCACTTTCAGGTGTCCCTCCAACTCCAATCCAAATTGGCAGTTGTTTTTGTACAGGTCGAGGAGAAATTTCCGCATCATTTAAAGGAGAACGAAACTTTCCATTCCAAGTAACAATTTCATTTTCATTCAGCTTTAAAAGTAAATCCATGTGCTCACTAAAAAGCTCATTATAATCATCCGTGCTGTACCCAAAAAGTGGGAAAGATTCGATGAAAGCCCCTCGGCCAGCTAGAATTTCCGCACGGCCATCTGAAATCAAATCTAATGTAGCAAAATCTTCATATAGTCGAACCGGGTCCAATGTGCTTAGCACACTTGTAGCACTTGTTAACTTAATTCGCTTTGTTGCCCCGGCAATGGCAGATAAAACTACTGCAGGAGAGGAAACAGCATAATCTAACCGATGATGCTCCCCTACCCCGAATATATCGAGGCCTGCGTCTTCCGCCAGTTTTGCAGCCCTAATGATTTCATCCATTCTTTGTTTCATACTTATCGTTTTTCCAGTTAAAGGATCTGGTCCTATATCTCCGAATGTGTATATTCCTACTTCAATACCATTCTGTTTTGTTGTAGACAATGCTCGTTCTCTCCTCTTAAATCGTTAATTCAATCCGATTTCCAGACGGATCATAAGTGATTTGTCTTCCTTCTACTACGTTTACTGGAACGCCTATCTTTTGCAAGCTATCGATTGTTTCGTTAATTGCTTCTTCATTAGGTAAAATGAGTGTAAAAGATTCCATACCTACACTATTTTCTAGCGGCTTTGGTGCTCCTACTCCATTCCACGTATTAACGCCAATGTGATGATGGTATTTGTCTTTTGAAAGGAATAATGCCTGCCTTCCATAACGGCTAACCACATCAAATCCAAGCCCTTTCACATAGAATTCTTCTGTTTTTTCTAGTTCAGAAACATGCAAATGAATATGTCCCATTAACGTATCTTCAGGCATACCATTCCATGATTTACCGGGCACACGATTCGTTAATAATCTCTCGAAATCCAATGGGTCCACTGCCATGGCTACTTCTTTACCATTCCAAATCCATTCAGTGGGGTCTCGATCAATATAAATTTCAATCTCATTTCCATCAGGATCATGTAAATAGAGTGCTTCACTTACAAGATGATCCGCTGAACCGAAACGGACACCTTTTTCCGATAAATGAACGACGATATTAGCCAAATCAATTTTCTCAGGTAAAAGTAGAGCAAAATGATATAATCCCGTCGTTCTTCCTTGTTTTGGAATGACATCTTCGGGCTGTTCCAATGATAAAATACTTGTTTTACCATCTGTGGTAAGTTTTGCTTTCTGAGATGTTTGTTCTAAAATATCGAATCCGATTATTTCCCTGTAATACTGTAAAGACCTTTCTAAATTCTCAACCTTTATGTTAACATGGCCAACAAATGTTGTTGGTTTACTGTGGAAACCCATCGTATTCCTCCTAGTTTTTATCAGAGTTAAATAGTTTATTCAGTTACTTTATGTAACTTACTTTATAATTATAATTAGTTATTGTCAAGTAATTAATTTTGTCGTTTTCACTGACTTGAGCCCCTGATATAATGAAATGGACTGACACCAATCCCCAGTATCTAGTTAAGGCTCTTTTGTGAAAACTATAAATTCCCTCGATGAAGTTTCAAATAATGAAACTCTCTCGGATTATTTTGTATAAAAAACGCATAACACCTATACTAGCAAAAGATGAGGTGATCAAATGTCACAAAATCAAGTATCTACATTAAGAAAAGGACTTCTCGTATTGGAATCAGTAAAACAAAGTCAAGGGATTACTTTAGCAGAACTGATGAAGGAACTTCAATTAAGTAAGTCTACAGCATTCCGATTACTAACAACGTTAGAAGAAATGAACTATATCTATAAAATTCAAACACAATATTTTTTCAATCCTAAAATGTTTAGTGAAGGGTTGGAAAAGCGTTCTATAAAGGATTGGGCATCGTTACGTTCTATCTACCAAGTAGCTCAAAACCTGCAAATGAGCACCTACTTAGGAAAAGTGGATGGTACTGACCTTGTCATGACTCAGGTATTACATCCTCCTTTCCGCCAATCAGCAGACGAAGAAATTGGAAATCGTTCGAAAGTGCATCTATCCGCTTTAGGTAAAGTAATTTTGGCCCATTTGGGTGATCATAACTTAGAGGATTTACTCGATAAAATGTCACTGGAACGCGCCACAGAAAATACGTTCCAGGACTCCCAACTATTTCGTTATCATTTGAAGGCGATTCATCAAGACGGCTATGCTTTTGATGATGAGGAACGGAACGTCGGTATCCGTTGTGTAGCCGTACCAGTATTTCGCAATAAGGAAGTGATTGCTGCATTAGCCATTGCAGCACCAGCTGAGCAAATTTCACGTAGCAATATTAAGCATATTGCCACAAAACTAGTTGTAGGAAGCAAAACAGTCACAAAAGAAATAGATACTTTAGATATTTGAAAGAAATTTAATTCAGGCGGAGGAATAACATGAAAAGCAACAATCAACAATTATTTCAAGATTTTACATTTAAAAGTGGTGTCCATGTTAGAAATCGTTTGATGATGGCTCCGATGACGACTTTTTCTGCAGATAATAATGATTATGTTTCACAAGAAGAGCTTGATTATTACAAAGAACGCTCAAATGGCGTTGGTACCATCATTACTGCTTGTGCCTATGTTTCAAAAAACGGTAAAGGTTTTGATGGCCAAATGGGTATTGATCATGATGGAACAATTGATGGTCTTACAAAGCTTTCAGAGGTTATTCATCAAGGTGGAGCAAAAGGCGTTGTTCAAATTTACCATGGTGGTCGTTTAGCAGTTCCAAGACTTACTCCAAATGGTGAAACCGTTAGTGCTAGTGCAGTTGTACCTCTTGGAGATCGTGGGTTTTATAGTATCGATCAAGTACCAAGAGCATTAACAACAGAAGAAGTATATGAAGTTATCACTGATTTTGGTGAAGCAACACGTCGCGCAATAGAAGCTGGGTTTGATGGCGTCGAACTACACGGAGCAACAGGTTACTTACTCCAACAATTCGTTTCACCGCATTCTAATTTAAGAACAGATGCGTTTAAAGATCGGAATTTATTTGCATTAAAACTAATTGATGAAGTGAAAAATGTTATTGAAAAACATGCAACAAAACCATTCTTAATCGGTTATCGTTTTTCACCGGAAGAACCAGAAACACCAGGAATCACGATGAAGGAAGCTTTTGCGTTAATGGATGACTTGATTCGAGCAGACCTCGATTATCTTCATATTGCAACAACAAATGCTTGGGCAAAAGCCCGTCGAGGCATTGTCAGTGAAAAATCACGTACCGAATTAATTGCCGAATATGTTGGCGGGCGTGTCCCACTAATTGGTGTCGGCAGCATTCATACACCTGATGATGCAGCACTCGTTTTAGAAAAGGGAAAAACAGACTTTGTTGCACTTGGACGAGCCATTGTCGTTGATCCACATTGGGTTGAAAAAGCGAATGATGATAAGGAAGATACTATCATTCAACACTTAACAGAAAACGATCAGCATAAAGCGGTCGTCCCAACACCTTTGTGGAAATTAATTTTAGAGGTTGAAGGTTGGTTTCCGGTTAAAAAAGAGGCAAAAATGACATGATGGTCATAAAAAGGTTAAGCACAAATTATGATTCTAAATATTAAAGAGAATAATAATCTCCCATTTGCGTACTGTTAATTTTTAAATTCATATTCCAATATAGATTACTATAATAACAAACGTATAAGCAAAAATTGGCGGGAATGAGTCCGGTTCAATACCGCATTCACACCAGCCAATTAACTGCTTAATATAGAATATAACTTCCTTAGGGTCACATCAGTTTAACGTTTCACTTCGCTTTTACCTTGATTGGAATACTTCTACTTTTCCCCCGCCACCTCTACATTCTCTCGCTCAAAGCTATCGAGCAATGCACGCACTTCATCTGTTGACTCTGTGCTCATCAATTGATTTCTTAACTCACCCGCGCCTCGAATTCCACGGACATATACCTTAAAAAAGCGACGGAGAGGCCTGAACGGACGGGCTTCTAATTTTGAATATTTATCAAAGAGATCCAGATGCAACCTTAGGAGATCAAGCAATTCCTTACTACTATGATCTTTCGGCTCTTTTTCAAATGCAAATGGATTTGTAAAAATACCACGCCCAATCATAACCCCATCAACACCGTATTGACGGACGAGTTGCAAGCCAGTTTGACGGTCAGGGATATCCCCATTGATCGTCAAAAGTGTATTTGGTGCCACCTGGTCACGAAGTTTCTTAATCTCCGGGATTAGTTCCCAATGAGCATCTACTTTACTCATTTCCTTTTTGGTGCGCAGATGAATGGAAAGATTAGCAATGTCTTGTTTGAATATGTGTGTTAGCCAGTCGCGCCACTCGTCTACATTCGTGTAACCAAGTCTTGTCTTCACACTTACGGGTAATCCTCCTGCTTTCGTTGCTTCTATTAGCTCTGCTGCAACTTCCGGATGACGGATCAGGCCGCATCCTTTCCCTTTCTGTGCCACATTAGGTACAGGACAGCCCATATTGATATCTACGCCCTTAAAACCTTGTTTCGCCATTCCAATACTCATTTGCCGAAAGTGTTCAGGCTTATCGCCCCATATATGGGCTACAATTGGTTGTTCATCCTCTGTAAAAGTTAAACGTCCACGCACACTTTCTTTTCCCTCAGGGTGGCAATAACTCACCGTGTTTGTAAACTCTGTAAAAAACACATCTGGTCTGCCCGCTTCACTTACTACATGACGAAAAACAACATCCGTCACATCTTCCATTGGTGCTAATATAAAAAATGGTCGTGGTAAATCACGCCAAAAATTATCTACCATATTCAAATTCAAATCCTCTCATTATGGGATATCTGGTCAAACCCTTATCCTTAGAAAACGTGGCTATCGCCAAGCCTTTAGTCGATAGCCTTAGTTGCACTTATGCAAGATATGAAAGTTTAATGCTTTCCTATCTGCCAAAATTAAAAAGCAGAAATGTCCCTGCTTCTTTTATACTTATACCATGATTAAGTACTTTTTATCAAACTGATTGGAAATGTTTATTTTAACGAAAACAGGGTCGGTTTAGCAAATGTTTATTTTCACAGCCAAATGTTTTTATTAGCTAGACATAGTAGAAGAAAGAATTATGAGAAAAAGAATTCTTAATATAATAACGGGTTTCGTTACCTATCGCAAAACTTGAAATTACACTATTAAATGTTTCTAGATTTGCATAACGTATTGCACCGTATATTGTATTGAAATTTGTAATTAAAATTAAAAAAATCTCAGTTCAATGAATTGAGGTTTTTCTTATATTTATTTTCAACGATTCTTCAACTAAAGCATCATTCAGTTTAATAAACTAAAAAAAAGCGTTATTAAATTCTACTTCACTCTTGTGATTCTGTATCAAATTCTTCTTTCAACAATCCATAGTAAGCTAAATCGTAAAATTGACCAAAGCGAGCTACATGTTGTTTTAAGGTTCCTTCGTATTTCAGTCCTATTTTCTCCATTATTCTCCAAGAACCAGGATTGGAGGTAAATGATGCTGCAAATATTTTGTTTAATTTAAGATGATTAAAGCCATACTCCAACAATAATTTTGCGGCTTCAGTGCCGTAACCATTTCCACAATAATGTTTTCCAACCCAATATGCTAATTCCCCTCGCCTATAAGGTGAAGATAAATTTAAGTTAATAAGACCAATTAAAAGTTGTGATCCTTTCTCTGTTATCGCCAACATAATGATATTATTTCTTTCAGTATCATGGACACTTTCAATAAAATGTATCGCAGAACCTTTTGGATATGGGTGAGGAATATTCAGAGTTGATTTAGCTACATCGTATTCCCCAGCCAATTCTTCAATTCTCTCAGAATCAACAGTAGTTAATGGTCTTAGTAATAATCTTTTTGTTTCCAACTTCTCCATTTATGTAACCCCATTTTATAAATATATTTATTTTTACTATTTAACAAAACTGCCCCTGCCCCTAAGTACAAAGAACTAGCTGCCGTTCAATCTCACCTTCAACTCTTGAACCAGTTTGTTGAAGAAGACAATTACTATTTTCCAGACAAATTAACCCTTTCAAGCAAACTAACATCTATATTATCATTTGGTTTTCTTTCCAGAGAATAAACTGACACCGTATCAAGAATGAACTCCTCGCTAATTTCCTTTGACAATAACTCTTGAGTTTCTATATCTACTAGAGATGAGTTGTTACATAACGTGCAATGTGGTTTATAAGGAAATGGATTTTCTAAAAATTTAATATTCGATTTTACAAGCTCTTCGTGAAAGTCTCGAATAGAAATTTCATCTTGTAATGTGAAAAAGAAAACATCCGTATTTGGAAAGCTGCTGACTTCTCCGAATATACCTTTAATCGGCTTTGTGCGTAATGCTATATCTTTAATAGTTGTATAAACATTACTCGGGTTTTGTTCATACTGTAATACCCCTATTCCACTTGAGCCAGCAACCGTTATTTCGACGGGAAAAGACATTGTATAACTATATTCAGACCTTATTTTCTTTACTTTATCAGCAATTTTCTTTGGTAAATCCAATACTATATATGTATCATTTTTGAAACTCTCCATTTTACTACCCCCTAATCTTTATTTAACATCCTGCCAGTTTCTTCATTAACAATAGGGGAATTTTAACTCTTTCCCCTTTTACTTTAAGTGACATTCGCTCAAATATTCTGGACATACCAAGCGTTCTTTTGTAAAAAGTAAGATTGTTAAATAACAAAGGAGGACTTGTAATGCAACAAGGTAAAAAAGCTAAAGAGAATTTGAGTTCTATTATGAAACCAGAATTTGCAGGAACTGATGCACAAAAAGTAAAACAAGAAATTCAAAAAGATGTCAGCGAAGGACAAGGTGCAATGACTTCCCGAGAGGCAGGAGCTATGCACGATTAAAAAACCACTCTGAGTGGTTTTTTATTTTTCCGCTGCAAAATTGCAATTTGTGCTTAAAGTTTAAGACAAAAATAGAACCGCCTTCTTATAGAATTGCATCAGTTAGCTTAACAAGATTTTATATTATGATGGCTTAATTTATCTACAATTAAAGGTAATTCCTTTAAATCTTCCACTATGAAATCTGCTTTAACGTTATCCCATTGATAGTCTCTTTTCCATACACCTTTCATACCAACCTTTTGAGCAGCCTTTACATCTTTTTCTGGATGGTCGCCAACAAATATACTTTCGGAAGGTAAAACATTAAGTCTATCTAGGGCGATTTGGAATATTTGAGGTTCAGGTTTTTTCGTTCCTTCCCATTCAGATATAAGAATTGTCTTAAAATATTTTTGAATATCTAATGCCTTAATATTATCCATTTGGAACTGCCCTTTTCCATTAGTAATCATTCCAAGAACAATACCTTTATTTTTTAGTTCCTCTAACGTACTAATGAGGTTAGAGAAAGGAACACAACTACGTTTAAATTCACTAATACAGTCTTGAAGTAATTCTTCCCAAGTCAAACCTGTAATATCAAATTCATTCACTAACTGTTGATACACCTTATCCTTCCAAACATACCCCCTATTATCAAGTTCAATAAACCTTGTTATGTATTTATCCTTTGGAATATGATTTAAACATACATTTAGTCGGTGGTATTGCTTCTCAATAAATGCCTTTACTGACGCATCTCGGTTTAACAAAGTTCCATCTAAGTCAAATAGAACAGCTTTTATAATATTCATCCACTCCCCTAAAATGCTCCATTAATTAAAAAGATCTCCGTACAGACGGTCTTCTTGCTGTATTAAAGCACCATTTAATGCAACAAGAAATGAACTTCTATTAGCTGACTTAACTTAAAAAGAAAACTTATATTTACTTTAACTTTCGATTACTTTTTAGCATTTGTCGCAAATATTCTTCTGATTTCCCATTAGGAATACTAAGGCTTTCCCATTCCTCATTTTTAATTTGCTTACCAACATAAACGATTTGTCCGATATGATAAGCGTAATGTGCCATTTGCCTTTCAATCGCATCAATAACCGTATGGCTTTCGCCACGAATATAAATATTTTTTAATAAGTCCTCTTCATTTAAATTATCAATTGTTTTAGTAAGAGTACTCCAACCTCTTTCCCAAATAGAAATCATTTCTTGTTTTGAAGATATAGTGTTTGCGAATTCTTGGTCACGTTTCCTATAGGTTTTTTCACCATCAGAAGTTAAAAATTCTGTCCATCTTGAAATCATATTTCCACTTAAATGTTTCACGATTATTGCAATATTATTAGATGAATGATTTAAAGCCCAGTGTATATCATCTTCTGACAATTGTTGTATTGTCTTATCTCCTAGTTCTTTAACACTTCTAAACCTTTCTTGAACTACTTTTAAATACTCATTCCCAACAGTCATTACGTTCCACCCCACTGATTAGTATATATCATAATACCAATTCTTACATTCCACTATAGTTAAAAAAGACCGCCATATTGACGATCTTCTTGTTGTGTTAAACTGCCTATAGTTTAATAAAGAGAATTTAAAGTTCCATTTTTAATCCCTCATGTGTTGCTTTAAAACCTAAACTTTCATAAAATAGTAAAGTGGCATCTCTTTTTTTGTTGTTAGTTGCACTAAATGACAACCACGCTCTTTTGCACGCTGGATTGCACATTGAATAAGTGTAGTGCCTACACCTTTACCACGTACAGAAGATGATGCTCTTACCCCCTCAATAGTTGCTCTCCATCCGCCTTGATGCGTAACATATGGTGTGAAAGTGAATAATTTGTTGTACCCCAATAACTTCATTTCCGTCACAAGCAACTACTAACTCGTTATTAGGATCAGATTATAGTTTTAAATGCTTTTATATAACTATTAGGAAGTGGTTGTTCATAACGTTCACGCTTACTTCCTAAAACATCGTCTTCAAGCATTGCAAGAATACTATCTAAATCTTTTTCAGTAGCTATTCTGATCCTTATTTCCGTCTCCAATTAAATCTTCCTTGTTTAGTAAAACGTTAATTACTTTTATTAATATTTTTTGCTTCTGTAATAATCTTTTTAATTAACAAGTTAACAGTTTGGTTTTCAGCTAACCTTGGACTTTGTCCAGACCAAAGAGACATAAAATCCCGATTTTTTTGTGAAGATGAAGCATTTCTAATTCCTTTAGTTAATGTGTTTTGAACAGGAAACTTCGGTAAAGTTGCTTCATGTTTCTGCATCTCTGAAATGTATTTATTTTTAATTCCTCTTGCCCATTTTCCTGAAAATGAACGAGTTAAAACCATTTGATCTTCGTGAGCATTAAGAATTTCTTCTTTATGAATCTCATTAGCCCCACTTTCAATACAAGTTAAAAAAGCCGTTCCCATTTGTACACCCTTCGCTCCTAAGCAAATAGATGCCATTAACCCTCTCCCATCCATTATTCCTCCAGCTGAAACAACAGGAATATTTACATGGTCTACAACTTGCGGGATTAGTGACATTAAACCAATTAAACTCTCCTGTTCCACATCGATAAAGTTACCTCGATGCCCACCAGCCTCACTACCTTGAACAATAACAATATCCATTCCTGCTTTTTCATTTTCAATTGCTTCTCTGACAGTAGTAGCTGTGCCCATTAGAATAATATTATGTTGTTTTAACTCACTAATAACTTCGCTTGAAGGGATACCAAATGTAAAAGAACAAACAGGGACTTTTTCTTCAATTACAGTCTTAATTTGTTCATTAAATGTTTCTAATACATTATTAAATTTCGGAATTTCTAAGTTATCTTGATGGTGTAAACCCAATTGCTCACGAATAGGCTGTAATATCTTGTTAGCTGATTTAATTTTGTCTTTAGTAATATCAAATTCGTTGGGAACAAATAGGTTTATACCAAAAAAATTGGATGTTAACTGTTTTATTTCCCTAATTTGTTCACGCATTTGAATAGGGGTCATATAGCCTGCCCCAATCGATCCTAAACCTCCAGAATTTGAAACCTCAGCAACTAATTTCGAAGTAGTTACTCCGCCCGCCATAGGTGCTTGTATAATCGGATACTGAATATGCAAAAGTTCTGTAATTATATTATTTAGCATAAATTACACCTCGTTATTTGTATTTATTTATATTTTCTAACTATTCATTTATTTAATGTTAACATAATATTCCTAAGATTATTAGTAAAAGAACAAGACAATCAAATTTGATTGTCTTGTTCAATTCTTGCACCAGTTACTTTAAGTGCATTTCTTCACATTCTGATTAGTAAATATATCAAATCCATGTATAACCTTTGAACAGTTTCAAATAATAAAAAAATACGGGGAGGTAATGGAATGGAAAAAATTCAATTTTAATAATTATTTTGATTATTGGTATCGCTGTTTATTTTGATTCTTAGTTAAAAGCTACGGAATGTAAGCGTTTTTCCAGTAGATAAATCAAACTAAGTTATGATCCGATTAACAACAGGGGGACTTGTAGGCGGAATGATATTACCTGGAAGGAGATTCAGTTAGGAATAATGGCAGACTGGGCAAGGTTTTTCAATTATGAACTGCAATTTCCGATAACAACTATACAACACAAACATATATAAGAACATACTAAAGGGTGAAAACAACAATGTCGAGTACTACAATTGAAAACAATAATAAATATAATTCTGCTAAGGTATGGCAGATTGGTTTATTTGCCTTAAATAATACAGCTACAAACTTATATTTATTCATTATCGGTTTCATAGCCTATTATGCGACAGGAATTGCTGGCTTAACTGTTGTAGCTGTTAGTGCAGTTATCGGATTTAGTCGGGTACTTGATTCTATTACTGACCCAATTATTGGATTCATTATTGATAAAACAGAATCTAAATTTGGTAAGTTCCGGCCGATGATGGTTATTGGGAACGTTATTCTGGCTGGTTCCGTTTTAGTTATGTATAATATTACGCATTTATTGCCGGAAGTATGGCAATTACCGTTCTTCATTTTGGTTTATATCTTTTATATTATTGGTTATACATTCCAGACGGCTTGTACGAAGGCAGCACAAACCGTTCTGACGAATGATCCGAAACAACGTCCGCTGTTCAGTGCATTCGATGCAGCATATAATATTGTAGTATTCACTGGTGGACAAGTTTTCGTAGCCAATTATCTTGTAGCTAAACATGGAGATTTTACGATGTCTCTATTTACGGAATTAAATATGTACGCCATTATTTTAGCAGGATTATTTACGATTTTGGCAGTATATGCGATTAAAAATAGAGATAGAAAGGAATACTTTGGACTTGCCGGTGAAAATGTAGAAACAAAATTCCGTGATTACTGGCCAATTCTGAAAGGGAACAGACCACTGCAAATGTTAGTTATTGCTGCTTCCACAGACAAAGTTGCAACCATGGTGCTTAGACAGCCGGCAATTTATGTGATGTTCTTTGGTATTGTGTTGGGGGATTATGCACTTAGCGGTACTTTTTCAATGATTACAATTGTACCTAGTCTTTTGATTACTTTATTGGGTGTTCGGTTAGCTTCAAAAACAGGTTTAAAGAATGCACTGGTAAAAGCTACATGGCTGGGGTTAATTACATCAATCATTCTTATTGTTTTCTTCCTGTCAGTCGACCCGAATGTAATCTCACTCGAAAATATCGGGTTTGCTACGGTTCTATTTACAATTCTTTATGCCTTACTTCGTGGAATTGAAACGTTAACACCATCAATCGTTATTCCAATGATTGCCGATGTAGCCGACTATGAAACGTATCGAACAGGCAGATTTGTACCAGGTATGATGGGAACGATCTTTTCCTTTATCGATAAAGTAATGTCTGCAATGGCACCTGCACTTGTTGGGATTGTTGTTGCAATGATTGGCTACAAAGATGAGTTCCCACAATTGGGAGAAGCATTGACATATCCATTGCTTATCGCGACCTTGATTCTTATATTCGGTATTCCGATTATCGGCTGGATTATCTCACTCATCGCTATGAAATTCTATGGCCTTAGCGATAAGAAAATGGAAGAGATTCAAACGGAAATAACAAGAGTAAGAGAACAAATCACTACAGCAAAAGAGAAAAAAGCCGCTGCAAAGAAGGATTAATTAAACGTTTTTATGTATCCAGGTATTAGTGCTAGTGCCTTCTCGCTTTAATACTTAAAGGAGGGACAGTCACTATTTTTTGGCAGATAGGAAAGCATATAACCGATCGAAGTAGCAAAGTCTTTCGATTAGCAAAGCATCACAGAAGTTGTTTATTAGTCAGCCAAGCCTTTCAAATGCAATAAGAGTTGGAGAAGGAAATGGGCATTATAATTTTTTCTCGGACTAATAAGGGAATTATGGTTACCATCGAAAGCTCGGAGTTTTTAGGTTATGCAAGGCAGGTACTTGAACAGACAGAACTTCTTGAAAGGTTGGATATATCCCCCATAAAAATGTACCTAAGAGCACACTGGCCAATGCCTATATTCAATATTTAAAGGAAACAATCGAACAAGAACAGAATGTCCTTATAATTGTGTAAGGCAAGGTCATCTTTTATGCTTTCAGGACCCTTTATAGAAACACCAGGACGATAAAGTTTTAATGCGATGACAAGCTAAGCCCCCTCCGGTAATCATCATTGATTTTATATTAGAAAAAATGACTCCCCTTCATAAAGTAAAACGAAAATAGTTTAGCTATTATAAAAAAATATTCCACCCGTAAAAGTTATTGGATGGGATCAGAGCAGAAAAAGTATGATTTACTTGATGTTCAACGCAATAACGGGGGAGCTGCAAGAAAAAACTGAAAGAGAATAATATAAAAATTAAAGTGGTTGATACAAGTCTTATTCTGTTATGTCCCGACTTCAGTAATATTACTTTAATATTGAACTAATCCTTCCAATTTGTAAAATTAATCAAACAAATTGGTGCGTTAACCCTTCTTACATTAACGCACCATATAGCGTAATAAGAGAGGTCCTTCAATTAGCTTGTTCAGTGGAACAACTTCTATTTATCTAGCATAAATGATGAAGGATTTAATTCTTCACTTTCAATTACAATAGCAGTCAATCTTTTATCTGATTTCGTTTCGTGCCACTCGTCTTTTTCCCAAAATACAGCGTCTCCAGACTGGACTTTGAAGTATTCTTCTTTTTCACCACGGACGTATCCTTCCCCATTTACGATTAACAGAAGTTGAGGTACTACTGCTTGGTGATATCCTACAATGCCCTTTTCATCTAAGTACATACATCCTATGTTAGTCACCTTGTTAGTTTGAATAATACGAGACATAATAAAATTCGAATTAAATTTTGAGATTATTTTACCGTTATCTTTATTAAATTTATAAAATTCCATTATGTTGTACCTCCTGCTCAATTAGTAAGCCTCATTTGCTTGAGAAGTAAGTGATTCTGTTATTGATCAATCGTTTACCAAATAGTTGTAGTAAATTAGTAATTGTATTCGTTTTTTAAAGCCCCATATATATCAGTATCTTCATATTGACCCCATCTTAAAATTTCTTGTCTTAAAGTTCCTTCGTATGTCAATCCAGCATTTTTCAATACTTTACCTGAAGCCACATTCTTACTCATTATAGGAGCCCACATTCGATTTAAGTTTAATCTATTAAATCCAAAATCAATTACTTCTTTGGCAGCCTCTGTTGCATAGCCTTTTCCCCAATACTCTTTCCCAACCCAATAAGCTAACTCACCTTTATTGTGTGATTTATCAACTCTTAAAGTCATTGTACCGACCAGTTCTTTTTCATTTTCAAGAATGACAGCAAAAGGGTAAGCATCTCCATCCTCAATAATACTTGAATGAGTTTTAATCCAACTTTCAGCCATTTCTAAAGTGTATGGGTGAGGTAAGAAAGTAGTCTCCGCCAATTCTTTTACATTTGCTAATTTCTGAACTCTTGGGGCATCTTTTAACTCATAAGGACGTAAAATTAAACGCTTTGATTGCAATGTGTAATACATTATTAATCCCCCTTTCTAATTTTGTAATCTGAACTATTTGATTCAATAACAAATAACTCTTACTTACACTATGCTGCCCAGTTACTTGAAGAAATAGCATTACCATTCTTGTGGTAATGCACCATTTTCTTGAAGTACCTTATTTCACATATTAACAAAACGCCCTTAACAGAAGGAACAGTGAACTAAAATTCATTCTGAACTTATTAAAAACATTTACAAAACCAATACTAAGATGACTATCTTTGAAAGGTTGTGTTTTTATTGAATCAAGAAACAAAAGTAGCCAATGAACTCCAAGAAATGATGACCAGGAACCTGGTACCAGTGTCAGTGCAGGAAGATATAAACGAAATATGTGAAGGTTTAAAGGATGGGTCGTTAACACTGAATGAGCTGGAAAATGGTGATTCGTTTGTTGTAGAAACGATCCATAGAGCGATGAATCAAGTTGGAAAAAATCAATAACGAACCCGGGAGTTTTTCACCTAGGAAATAGAGACCGGCTGCCGTTTCAGCCGGCATCTTTTTGCAGAAAGAAGGGATTTTTGTTTGATATTTTGATTGTATTGTTTCACTAACCTGCCCAGTTACTAAAAAATCGCCGCCGCTTATTGTAGTAATGCACCAGTTAATTGAATATCTAATTACCTTTTTATTAGATTTCCATCTTTATCGTAGTATTTATAATTCCGAAATTCGTAACTATCTTTATTTGTTGTAGGCAAATCACCCCAAGCAACAGACCCTTTATAAGGTGTAAATTTTTGTTCTAAGATTTCCCCGTTTATATCAACCTGTATTTCAGCAATTTTATTGTCATGATTCGTCACGAACATCATTTTTGAACTCCCCGTTAACGGTAGAAACATACTAAATGATTCGTTATCAGATTCAATATGCCTCCATTCATAGTTACCTTTCTGATTTTTATGAAACTCGATATAAGACGGATTACTGTTAGACAAAAATCCTACAATTCTAACCTCATTGAAATCGTTAATCTTTAGAATTTCAATTTGTTTATCCTCGTATCCTTTAATAGAGTTAATTACATTGACTATGGATTCCTTATCATTTCCATACAATTCTTTTGAATTATAAAAATAAAAGAAAACCACTATCACTAGAATAAGTCCGGCAACTATAATTCCTAATTTTTTCTTCCCCATACTTTACCTCCTTAAAGCACTAACTTGTTAAACAAATCTGCCCCATTAGTTCAATAAATCTATCCAATATTACCATAGTATTTAAAAATATAACTCAAAAAAACCGATCGTTTTGGTGATCGCTCTTTTTTAACTATTGCATCAGATTATGGAACAAAAAATATTTAGTACCTAAATTAATGAACTGAACTATTAATACTCCAGGACTGCTTCATCTCTCATTTGTCTAAATAAATACAAACCAATGCAGAGAAAATAGTAATAGCGGCACAATTTTGTACCGCACTTAAATTTAAATTATCTATAGGAGTCGTGAGTTGGACGAAACAAGGCTTCCTCTGAATCTCTAACAATTGAAAAGTGATCAACATTATAATGACCGTGAAGTGTGGTGTTATGATGCTTTATGATTTGTTCTGTGATTAAAACATCATTCCCCAATGTTGAATGTCCATCACCAACTAATGTTACATCAAATCCACTAATAGTTGCTGTTCTTACAGCACTATCTATACAGTGTTGTGTTTCACAGCCCATAATCACAATATGTTCAATCCGTTGAGATTTTAAATAGTCTAGAAGCCCTGTTCCATAAAAGGAATTCGTTGCAGATTTATCGAAAATCTTTGCTTCCGTGGGTACATTGATTTCACTGTGAATTTGAAATCCATCACCTTTTCCTTCAGCTACATCGAGATCCCTTACAAATACAACTGAAACATCTGCTTTTCTTGATTTTTCAATCACTTTATTTATATTCCTGATAAGTTGCTCTTTATTAAAAATCGCATTTTCTTCTCGATTTCCATCAATTAATTCTTGTTGAGTATCAATAATTAATAATGCTTGATTCAAATAATTTTCCCCCTTTCAAATGTAGAGAAACGCTATACATTTTTTATTTAATCGTTATGCCCTTATAATTTTTCACGCTAAAACTTCTTCTTCATAATACCATAATATTCAAAAAACACTCTTCGAAGAAAAAGACGATTGCTTTGATGATCGCCCTGTTTAACTCTTGCACCATATAGTCTAATAACTTTTTTAAATTCCCCCAGCTATTTGTACACCATTAGGGTCCGTCTGATTCCCTACCGAGACACCTTTCATAACAGCTTTGTTAATTGTAACTTTATTCCCTTTTACGGTATGGACATTAGCTACCTGATTATTAAGCAATTGGAATAATTTTTTCTCAAGGTTTTCTGCTTGAACAGATAACTCCAATTCTTCTATTTTTGCTACATCAGAAGGTTCATCAATTGCATCCAAGTTATCCTGAAGTTCAATCCTAAATCCATATGGTGTCCCTATGAAAGTTCTTCTATCATTTGAATTAACATTAAAGTTCATTTCTCTTGCTCTATTGCAAATTTCATCGTGCTCATTAGCATTTACCAAAAAACCAATATGGTCAAACATAACCTTTTTTCCAAAGCCAAAGGTAATATTTATCGCACCTTTTCTTGCTTCTATTATTCTAAATGTAATATCTTTATCCCTAAAATCGTCCCAATTTAATGGAGGATTAAATGATTGATAATCTCCTTGAAACTTTCCTATACGCTGTGATATCCTAAATCCCTGTTCTATATAGAATTTCTCTGTTTCTTCCATATAAGGAGTCCAAAAATGATAATGAAATAACATAAAAATACCCTCCAATTTAAATGTTTAAAAACTTTCCTCTTTCACTTACCTGTTAAATTAGTTAGAATACTCTATCTTTATAATATCATAATATTCAAAAAACATTTGCCAAAAAAAGACGATCGCTTTGTTTCACTCTTGCACCAGTTAACACAATAAGAGTTTTATTAGTTTTTAACTTCATAATGGAGTTCTACAAACTGATTGAAGTCTCTCATTCCTTTCAATGAAAGGTCTAATTGATAATCTCCCTCTCTAAATAACGGAATTCCTTTACCGAGTATAGTAGGGGCAACCGTTATAATGAGTTCATCAACTAATTTTTCTTGTATAAAAGAATGTAACAATTCTCCTCCACCAACAATCCAAATATTTTTCCCATCTTGGCTTTTTAATTTTTCAATAAATTTAGTTACACCGTCATTAACAAATTTTACATCTTCGGTATCCTCAATAGAAGACCTTGTAAACACATAGCATTTTTTGTTTTTATATGGGAATTCCTCAATATCTTGTTTTATTATCCAATCGTAAGTCCTTTTACCAAGTAAAACCGTATCCACCGTTTCATAAAACTCTGAAAAGCCATTATCACCTTCACCTTCGACATTGTAAAGCCACTCAAGTGAATCGCCTTTAGTAGCAATATATCCATCTAAACTCGAAGCAGTAAATTATACCAAATTTCGCTTTTTATTCATAAAATCCTCCGTTAAACTAGAATGCATGTTCGTTTATTAATGTAACAAAGAATATCTCATTCTTCAACTCTTGTGCCAGATAGATCAACAGCATTATACATATACTCTTATTATCTTGTTCAGCTCTTGCACCCGTTAACGGAACTAAAACGGCAGGCTTTGAAAAAGAGAAATGGTTATAACTAATGCCGATAAAGATCCTGCAAACAGTAAGGTTATCATTTTCCGCCAATTTATCTCTTTTGAAGGTTTTACAGCCTCTCGGGAAACCGCAATCCATATCACAGCAGAAACTATGGCTACTATGACAATAACATCTTTAGACATATTTAATACCCCCTTGATTTATACGTATTATTCCGTTAAATGTACCTTATGTACGAATTAGAAAAATTAAAGTTTCACTATTAAACAATCCTGCTAATAGAATAAAAGACCGCCATTTTGACGACCTCATTGTTGTATAAAAGCACCAGATAGTTAAACAAGAAGCCAATTCTAAATTAAGTTCTTAGGTCAAAATTTTTAAAAAGAACGGTTTCACCTCCAAGGGAGAAACCGCTCTTCTTTTAGATTTAATCTTCATTGGTGAAATCAAGTATTCTAATGGGATTGCCTGAGATATCTTTGTAAATTGCATAGCGACCCGGCGGAATATCAATTGGTGACTTTATAAAGTCTAATTTTTCTTTATTTCGATTATAAAAATCATCTACATTACCCACTAAAAAAACACCACCAGGCAACAAATCATTTTCATCATCTTCAATCATCAACCTTACTTCTGAATCGGGTAGTTGAAATGTTACAGTATGATCTCCTTCCCGCCAAGCTTCTTTAAAACCAAGCGTATCACGATAAAACGCAGTCGATTCTTTAATATTTTCAACCGGGTGACACAAAAATAATAATTTCATCTAATGTTCCTCCTATAATATAATTTTCCGTAAATCAATTATGTAATTCATAATGTTGTTATGTTAAACATAAACCATTTACGGATAGCTGTCAATATGCTAAAATGAAAGTATGATGAAAGAATGGATACCTATACCAGGCTCAAGCAAAGATAAAATACTTAAAGTTGCGTTAGAGGAATTTGGAACTAAAGGCTACAAAGGAGTCAATATTACCGAATTAGCCACTAAAGCCAATATGACAACCGGTGCAATTTATCACCACTTTGGTTCAAAAGCAAACCTGTATGAAGTTATTAAAAATGAAATGGAGCAAAGAATCGTTGATAGAATGGAGGGAGTTATTTCAGTTTTTGAAAAACCTGATCAAGGGTTGGAAGCCGCACTTATTACATCCCTAAAATTCGCTGTAGAAATAAATATATGTAAATTATTAAGCGATGAAGCTACAACCCTAACACCGGATAAAATTACAAAGTATTTATCTGGATTTGATACAAATCACCATATGCCAATTAGTATAGTAATAATTTCTTCTTGGCGATCTATTCTGGATTCAATTTCGGAAAATAGAATAACACTCGAACAAGGAATAAAATTAATTAAGTGGATATTTAGTAAGAGTGAGAGCGATTTTTAAATTAGATTTTCTTCAAATATAAATTTCTAATAAAAGGGTCTGATTCTTAATGAATCAGACCCTTTTATTAGAGCCCAGTTATAATTAGATATGAATTCAGAGTTGTTCTTAAACTATCCTGCCCATTAGAAAAAAGCCGCCTGAATAGGCAGCTGAATCTTAAAGTAACACATTTGTTGAATAAGAATTGGATGATTACCACAATCACCTTTATGTACATTACTTTTCAAAGATCTCATATAACTTAGAGAATTATAAATCCTGTTTGTAAACAATTCCATACTCTAAGTATATCTTTAAAGATGTTAATGCTTCTCCCCAACCTACTGCACATCCAATACAGGCTTTTAAATCCTTTTCTGAATTTGTATAGCCCTTCTCATTAAGAACTACTAATGTTCCGTCTTTATAAGGCTGAAGTTTAAAAGTTACTATTGAATTTTGTTCTCCTGGTGACCATTGAAAAACAAATCTTTTGTTTGGAGTTGCCTCAAGTATCTTCCCCCCATCCTCAATATTTACATTTTCACTACCGAAATTTGTCCATCTCAATCGTATTTCACCAGTTCCATCAGGATATATCTCTAAAGATGTATCATCTGTAAACCAAGCATTCCAACCTTTAGATGTTGAAACTGTTTTATACACTTCTTCTAAAGGTACTTTAATATAGGTTTTATGGTTTATATCTGGCATTTTCAGTATCCTCCAAACCCCTTAATTTTTCTTTATTATATAATTATATAACCTCTACTATTCTTTTTTTCTTCAACAATCCTGCCCATTACTTGAATGAGGAAGGAGCATTACCCTTCTTTCAGTAATGCACCCTTTAACGGAACTAAAACGGCAGGCTTTGAAAAAGAGAAATGGTTATAACTAATGCCGATAAAGATCCTGCAAACAGTAAGGTTATCATTTTTCGCCAATTTATCTCTTTTGAAGGTTTTACAGCCTCTCGGGAAACCGCAATCCATATCACAGCAGAAACTATGGCTACTATGACAATAACATCTTTAGACATATTTAATACCCCCTTGATTTATACGTATTATTCCGTTAAATGTACCTTATGTACGAATTAGAAAAATTAAAGTTTCACTATTAAACAATCCTGCCAATAGAATAAAAGACCGCCATTTTGACGACCTCATTGTTGTATAAAAGCACCATTTAGTTGAAGAACACATCATTCTTATTTTCCTTTGAATTGCTTATATATCTTAATGCCTGTTCCACATCCTTCATGGTATTTAAAGAGGTTAATTCACTTTCACCATATCTATTTACCAATTTGTGAGCAAGTTCTGGTCTTATCCCTGTATATATTGAGTCAACTCCTAATAAGTTCAGTATAGAATGAACTTTATATAAAAAATCTAATACAACTTCGTCTATATCATAAAGACCCGAAACATCTACAATTAAACGACTAAGTTCCTGGCTTTGAACTTTGGGAGGTAAATTAACTAAAAGTCGAATGGCTCTATCCTCATTAACGTGACCTACCAATGGAAGGACGGCAACGTCTCGGGATATAGGTACAATAGGTGACATAACATTTATAAGTTGTCTCTCAGCTTCTTTACGTGGAGTGATATCACGAATGATTGATTGCATTGCTTTGGTTTTACCATACATAACAGGGTGGCAGAAAAGATCAACCTCAACAACCGTACCATCAACTCTGTATATTGTTGTTTCCATTAGTTCACCAACCCGTCGCTCCTCTTCTCCCTGTCGTATTCTCTCAATAATAAAATCTCTATAGTCTTCAGTAAAAACATCTACTACATTAGCTCCGATTAAGTCCTCTTTTTTTTTCGCACTCAAAAGTTCCACGCCAGCTTCATTTATGTATAAGACCTTATGATTAGAATGAATGATTGTAGTTTCAAATGAATATTCAATGATTTGTTTGTATTTCTCCTCATCATTTTTTATTACTTTTTGGTCCCTATCCATTGGATTATGCATTATTTCCCCTCACTTATCTAAAAATTATGTATAGATTAATTATATAACACCTTAAAATATTTATGTAATTAACACTTATATTTTCTACAATATTTCTTGCGAGCTAACCTGCCAAATAGCTCAACAGCCTTATATTTAAAATTAACATAATATTCCTAACATTATTAGAAAGAGAAAAGACAATCAAATTCTCATTGCCTTATTTAACACTTGCACCAGTTTATTTAAGAAGAGCAACTTAGGATAGTGTTTTGTAAAATCCTGTCGCTTTCCCTTCAAACCCACGTCTAATATAAAATTGGTGAGCATCATCTCTTTCCCTTCGGTTCCCGCTATTTAATACTATCCTATTGGCTCCTTGTTCCTTTGCCCATTCTTCTGCCTTCTCAATTAACTTTTCACCAATTCCTCGTTTTCTAAATTTAGAGTCAACGACTAAAGCAACAATTCGTACATAGTTCTCATTTTTTTCATAATGAAAGCCTAACATCATACCAATCATACCAACAATAACTCCGCCTTTTTCAGCTACTTGAGTATTATATAAAGAATTAGAGTTTATGTTTGAAAAACGATGTTCCATTTCATCAGTAGTTGTTGGATACCCTAATTCCCCCATTAAAACTGCTAATTGTCTAACATCCTCTTGAACAGCTTTTCTAATCAATACTATCCCCCCCAGAAACAACTGAGTTTCAACATATTACTTTCTTTTTGTTCAACTAACCTGCCAGATAGCCCAACAGCCTTTAATTTAACATTAACATAATATTTCTAACATTATTAGAATAAGAAAAGACAATCAAATTCTGATTGCCTAATTCAACTCTTGCACCCTATAGTGTAATAAGAGTCTGCAACAGCCACCTATATTTAATAATAATATAATGGATAAAGTTTAAACGAATTTTTACTCCTGACTAATTGGCAAAAATGATGAAAATGTAGTATCAGTTATTTCTTCAATTGCTAATGAAAAGTTTAATTCTTTGATCGCTTTAATGAATTTACTAAGTAAGGTATGATAATTATTAATTTTTTCAGGAGTCCATTTTGTTTGTGCAGCTACCTTGGTTATCATCGCAATTTGGGAATAAAAACGAACAGACGCAGTATTGTTAGAGACTTCAAAAAATAACTTCAGAAAGTCTTCTGTACTTGCAATATAGTCAATAATTCTCATTTCTTTATGATGTTTCTCTACTAAATTTAGACGTTTTTCAAATTCGTCGTGCACATCAGCATTCCACTCATTTTCACAATCTTTTACTGCTTTTCTTAAGAGAATTACTAATATTTCTATATAGTCATTCAGCTCATCATCACTGATGGTCCGTACACTAACCCCTCTTCTTGGCAATCGTTCCAATATATTATCTTTCTGTAAAATATAAAAAGCCTCTCTGACAGGCGCGTGGCTTACTTGAAGTTCTTTAGCGATTTCTGATTCTATTAAACGCTGACCTTGAACTAACTCCCCGGAAAAAATTCGATAGAGCAGTAATTCTGCAATTTGAATGGGTAATGGTTTATCAATTAGATTATCATTAGTCATTTATGTTTTCTCCTTAACGATTAAATTCTCTAATTCATTTTATCGAACTGTTCTATATTCTAACACACTTCTAAAAGAGCAGATAACTTTACAGTATTATCGATAATATACTATAATTATGTATGAAATGTGAACAAATATTTGCTTTTATATTCATAAATATTTCTAATATGGGGGACAAAGGAGAATATATTATGGGACGTTTAGATAATAAAGTAGCAGTTATCACAGGTGCAGCAGGTGGAATGGGAGCATCGCACGCAGAATTGTTCATTAAAGAAGGAGCAAAAGTAATTGTCGCTGACTTCAATGCTGAGGCAGGACAAAAATTTGCAGATCAATTAGGAGAAAATGCTGCATTTGTAAAGATTGATGTATCAAGCGAAGAAGATTGGAAGAATTTAGTCGCTAAAACAGAAGAAATATTTGGTCCTATTAATATTTTAATTAACAATGCAGGCATAACTAACTATGAGTCTGTTCAAGATATTGATTATGAAACATATCAAAGAATGATGAAAATTAACTCAGATAGTGTTCTATTAGGGATGAAATATGCTTATCCTTCAATGAAGAAAGGTGAATCTGGTTCAATCGTTAACGTTTCTTCACTTGCAGGAATGTTTAGTCTTCAAAATTTAGCAGCATACACTTCATCAAAATTTGCTGTTAGAGGACTTACGAAGAGTGCAGTATTAGATTTTGGTAAAGATAACATTCGAGTAAACGCTATTTTCCCAGGTGTTATTAGAACAGCAATTACAGAGCAAGAGGATACAAAAAAAGCAATTGCTGAAATGGTTAATAAAATTCCTTTACAACGCATTGCAGAGCCAAAAGAAATATCTAATTTAGTCTTGTTCTTCGCTTCAGACGAATCATCTTATATTACTGGTGCTGAAGTCGTCATTGATGGTGGGTTAACTGTTTCTTATGGTTAAGATTATCTAATAATATTATTAATTACTGTAATGCAATAATATGCACAAAAATAAAAGTGAAAAGTTATAAATAGAATGTAATAAATGAAAACTCTCCTTCTTCAGGAGAGTTTTTTATTTAAACAGTTATTTAATAAAAAGGCTCTGTTTTAGCTTATTATTGACATTAGGTGAAAAATTGGAACTTCCAATTAACTGGAAGTTCCAATGGTATAATAATTCCTTATTCAACTATCCTGCCTAGTTAGTTTAAGTGAACTTCTTCACAATATCTAAAATCTATCTTCATTTTACCATATATTCTAAATGTTTATAACAACTTAATCCCTGAGTTTTCAATGCCTTCACTCCATACTTCTTTCCTCTTATTGCTTATGTCCTTTTTCTCCGCTAACAGAGAGAGGAATTAGGAGAAAAAGGGAAAATGCAGTAAGTTAATGAAACGGAAAAAGAATAAAGATGTTAAAAGCAAAGATATTCTTTGGGTTATAAGGAGTTGGAAAAACAACAACTGAATAGCAATTAGAACCCACCCGATTCCATCCAGTACAGGCAAGATTGTGAAGAAGTCTTGAATAAAGAAAAAAGACTGAACCCATTAGGATACAGCTAAATTTCGTATTGATCTTGGTTGGCAAAAACCGATTGGATTGGTGGTGGGAAAATGATTAAACACATAATGCTCTCTCACTGTTCAGTTTAATTCCCTGATAGGCAAGGAAGAACTGCAATATCAGCAAATGCCAAACTCCCAGCAGAGGGAAAAACTAAAAAATGGGAGGCATAAATTTAGACAAATACAAATTTCCCATTATCAAAAATATTTTTCAAGACATGTAAGTTCTCATTTACAGCTTTCTTTATGTTGTTTTGCATAACCCCAATCATTATGCCAGTCATGCCTGATGATATTATTTTGGCCTTGTTGGTTAATAATGTTCCTTGGCTTTGCTGTTCCAATTCATATGTCATCGTATAAGAAAAGATATTTCCAGATGCTTCAAAAGTTAATCTTTCGTTTGGCACATACTCGGTGATTACTATTTCCTCAAAAGACTGTAAGCCCGTCCCTCTTAATAAATGATACTTGGAACCAATAATACCTTCATTTGAGTTTACTTTTTTTATTTGTTGAACTGCATAATTCCAGATAGTGAAGTTTTCCATTTTAGCAAGGTATTGAAATACGTCTTTTGCATCGGATGAAATCATCAAAGTATTACTAAATCGGGCCATTAAACTTCCTCCCTTTTTTATAAACCCTACTCATATTACCGCCATCTTGTTTTATTAAACTAGGCGTTGCAATTCCTCTCTACTTCTTCGATTAAACCTTTTAAACTTTGTAATTTTTTCTTTGCGTCTAAATAATAAATGTTATTTTTCCCTTGTTTTTCCATTTTGATAACTTCTGCATCTTTGAGAATTTTAAGGTGATGCGATACTGCTGGCCTGGAATTACCAGCTAAAGAGGTTATTTCATTCACGTTGAGCTTCCCTCTTTCTCCTAAAATAATAATTATATTTTGTCTTATCGGATCACCTAAAGCCTGTAACAATGTTGTATTTTCTCTAAAAATATCCATGAGTAATTTATTATTAGGGTTTTCCATGATAATTCCTTTCTAACGTTAACAAGTTTAAACTTTTGGACCCATTGTATCATAAAGAAAAAATAAAGTGCAAGACGCCTAATAACATCATTTTTTTGCTCCATAGTTTATCCTGCACTCCTTACTAATATTTTTTAAATAAGATTAATCAAACTCTACATTATATATCGACCAAAAACACATTATCTGTATAGCACAAATTATATTAAGAATTTTAAATCAACAAATGAAATTACACTTATTTTGTTACTTATAAGATAGAGAACAAGGAATAAAATAAGTTTATAGTCAAACACTTTGTAAAAGTTCAGTAGTACCCACAATTTATGTTTTCTTTCCTCTTAACTCATATTTCCCTATACTGGATGAAATATTACAAACCTAACTTCATTTCTTTTTACTACTATGTACTGTTAAAATAATCTCTTAGGAAAACCCCACCTCAAACCCGCATTCCACCGTCGGAGTTAAAATAAAGTTTTGCTACTGAACCCCTATTTTACCACTTTTTTGTTTCAAAAATGACCGTTTTTCGCCTGTTTTTCACACGTTTTTTCACCTTTTTTTCGGAGTTGGAATAAAGTTTTGCCATAATGGAGGGAAGAGATAGCGGAGAAAAAAGATGAGGAAAACAGATAAATATATTGGATGAGTATTGATTTGTTATTGAATTTATTATTGAATCAGATATTGGGTAAACCCAGTAATGGCAATGGTTTAGCATGAAAAGAAATTGAATTTGTATTGGAAAAACATGAAAAAATCCCGGGTTCCTATTGGATGAAACCCGAGAAATTATTGGATTTAGACTAGAATTCGCAAATGTTTATTTTAACGAAAACAGGGTCGGTTTAGCAAATGTTTATTTTAACGAGCAAATGTTTTTATTAACTAGACAACACGTTTTTCCAACCACGTTACCGCTTCAACATGCGGGGTCTGGGGAAACATGTCAACTGGCTGTACTTCTTTCGTCTCATAGCCACTGTCTTCCAGAATTCTGAGATCTCTTGCCAATGTCGATGGGTTACAAGAGACATATACAATCCGCTTCGGTTGCATATCAATCATTGCTTGGAGGAAGTCCACTTCGCAACCTTTCCGTGGAGGGTCAACTACAATAACATCTGGTTTGATTCCTTTTTCTTTCCACTTCGGCATCACTCTCTCAGCTTCACCCACATGGAATTCCGCATTGGTAATGCCATTTAATTGTGCATTCATCTTCGCATCGTTAATTGCTTCGGGCACAACTTCAATTCCATATACCTTTTTTGCTTTTTGCGCCAGGAATAGTGAAATAGTTCCGATTCCACAATAGGCATCAATCACTACATCATTACTTCCAATTTTGGCATATTCCAATGCCTTGTCATATAGTGTTTTCGTTTGAACAGGATTTACTTGATAGAAGGACTTGGCTGAGATAGCGAATTTAATATCGCCGATTTTATCATAAATATATTCTTCTCCCCAAAGTACTTTTGTCTTATCCCCCAAAATAACACTCGTACGTTTCTCATTTACATTCTGTATAATCGATCTAATTTGCGGGAATTTTTCAGTTAGTTCTTGAATTAAAACATCTTTATTCGGAAGCTTATCCGTTCTTGTGACAAGAACAACCATTGCTTCATTTGTAGCATGGCCTGTCCGTACCATAATATTTCGCAATTCCCCATTATGCTTTTCCTCATTATAAGCCTTAACTCCGATACGATTTGCGATCTGTCGTGTTTCATTTATAATTTCATTTATAAGCTCATCCTGAATGGTGCAAGCATCCATATTTTCAAGGATTCGATGGCTACGTTTTTGATAAAAACCAGTGATAAGTTCACCATTCTTCTCTCCAACCGGAATTTGTACTTTATTCCGGTAATGAAACGGATTTTCCATCCCGATAATTGTGTGGATTGGAACATGATCAAGATGCGCTACTTTTTTCATCACATTTTTCACTTGATTTTGTTTCATTTCAAGTTGCAGCTGATAACTCATATGTTGGAGTTGACAACCCCCACAGTGCACATGACATGTTGCTGTAACACGTTCTGGACTTTCGTTCTTAAGTTCAAGCAACCTTCCAAAGCCAAAATTTTTATTGGCTTTAACAACTTTTACGATAGCTTCTTCTCCTGGTAAAACATTCGGGACGAACAACGGGTAACCGTCGATTTTCCCTACACCATTCCCCTCATAGGTTAAGTCCTCAAAAGTAAGGGTAATCGTATCATTTTTATTAACGGGAGTTGTATGTTTCGCCATTTATATCTTCCTTTTACGTGCAATTTTTGTGATTTAATCTTACCATATTTTCTGCAGAGATTTCATTTATAACCAATGTTCGAGAATCGGATATTATTTTTACTGACAAAACAAAAGGAAGACCTCAAAAACTTCAGTCTTCCTCATTCTCAATGAATTCTTCTGGCACGCAGAAATTAATATGCTGCTGCAGGTTTATAAATTCACCTGGCAATAACCCGCCATATTCTCCATCGATATTCAATTGCATTTTTTCATTTGTGTGTACTTTAATATGTTTCGCCTGCTTGTAGATGATGTTCTTGCTTTTCAAATGTTCGCCCCTTACTGCGAGCGTCGCAATTTGGATAAACTCGGCAAGGTTTGTTTTGCGTAAAATTAGCAAGTCAAAATAGCCGTCATTCATTTTCGCATCTGGAGCGAGTTTTTCAAATCCACCTACGGAATTGGAGTTAGAAACGAGAAAAAGCATAATATCTTCTTCCAGAATTTCACCATCGTATTCAATTTTAACTTGAGAAGGTTTCAAAGAAGGAAGCATTTCGATACCTCTTATATAATAAGCCAACTGTCCAAGTACTGTCTTTAGTTTACTCGGCACATCATAGGTTAATTCCGTTAATTTTCCGCCCCCGGCGATATTGATGAAGTAATGTTCATTCACTTTCCCAATGTCGAGCAACATTGATTTTCCAGATAAGATAACTTCCACAGCTTTATGAATATCCCTGGGGATAAGCAATGCTCTGGCAAAATCATTGGTTGTTCCAGCAGGAATGATTCCGAGCTTCGGTCGATGCTCCTGTTCGGCAAGTCCATGAATCACTTCATTTATCGTTCCATCTCCACCAGCAGCTACAACTAAGTCATAGCCACGTTCTACGGCCGTTCTTGCTGCCTTAATTGCGTCACCTTCACTGGTTGTTGCATGTGTCGATGCCTCATAACCGGCAACTTCAAATTTTTCCAGAATGGTAGGCAGCAATTTTTTTACTGCTTCACGCCCTGATGTTGGATTATATATAATTCGAGCCTTTTCCATTTTATTTCCTCCCCCAAATACGGTAACGATATAGGGCTTCTTCGTTTATTAATTTTTCTTTACATCTAAACCTTATGATAATCCTTTTAGAACCATTTGAAAAGGTTTATCAAAACATATATGGAAGCTGCCATCTTAAAAAGATGACAGCCTACAATCATTTTTACCTATTATTTAATTCTTCTGCAAGAATTTTATTTACTAATGGTGGGTTAGCCTGGCCCTTGGTTGCTTTCATAATCTGACCAACCAGGAATCCTTTTGCCTTCCCTTTCCCATTTTTGAAATCAATAATCGATTGTTCGTTTTCATCAAGAATTTGAATGACAATTTCTTTCAATTGTTCAGGGTCTGATATTTGTACAAGTCCTTGATCCTTAACGATTTTCTCTGGATCTCCACCTTTTTCAACCAATTCCGCAAATACTTTCTTCGCGATTTTGGATGAAATCGTACCATCTTCAATTAGCTTAATCATTTTTGCCAGTGCAACTGGTGTAATTGCTAATTCTTGAAGTTCTTTGTAATTCTTATTCATATATGCAGAAACTTCACCCATCAGCCAGTTGGATACTTGTTTAATATCAGCATCCTGCTCTACTGCTGCTTCAAAGAAATCTGACATTTGTTTAGATGCAGTTAGTACATCTGCATCGTATTCAGATAATCCAAGCTCTGCAATATAACGTTGTCTTCTTGTGTCCGGAAGCTCTGGAATCTCACTGCGTACGCGCTCTTTCCATTCCTCGTCAATATACAACGAAACGAGGTCAGGTTCAGGGAAGTAACGATAGTCGTCCGATCCTTCTTTCACACGCATTAGAAGGGTTTCTTTTGTTTTTTCATCATAGCGACGTGTTTCTTGAAGAATTTCTCCTCCAGATAATAATACTTTTTCCTGACGTGTTTCTTCAAATTCAAGTCCTTTTTGCACATAAGAGAAGGAATTCAAGTTTTTCAATTCTGCCTTCGTTCCAAATTTTTCTTGTCCAATTGGTCTCAGTGAAATATTTGCATCACACCGAAGTGATCCTTCCTCCATTTTTACATCGGATACACCTGTATATTGTATAATATTTTTCAGTTTTTCCAAATAGGCATAAGCCTCTTCTGGAGAACGCATATCTGGTTCAGATACGATTTCAATTAATGGTGTTCCTTGACGGTTAAAGTCGACATAGGAATAACCATCTTCACCATGTGTCAATTTACCTGCATCTTCTTCGAGGTGAAGTCGTGTAATACCGATTTTCTTTTTCTTGCCATTTACTTCAATTTCAATCCAGCCGTTTTCTCCAATTGGCTGATCAAATTGTGAAATCTGATAAGCTTTTGGATTATCCGGGTAGAAATAGTTTTTACGGTCAAATTTCGTATTGGTAGCAATTTCACAGTTAAGTGCCATTGCTGCCTTCATTGCGAAGTTTACTGCTTCCTCATTTAAAACTGGAAGCGTACCTGGATAACCAAGATCAATTGGATTAACATTTGTATTTGGATTGGAACCAAATTCATTAATACTTGGGCTGAAAATCTTAGAATTTGTTTTTAATTCAACGTGTACCTCTAGTCCAATTATTGTTTCAAAATTCATTAGTTGGCACCTCCAAGCTGAGGTCGTTTTTTATGATAATCTGTTGCCTGTTCAAATGCATGTGCAGTACGATAAACAGTACTTTCATCAAAGTATTTCCCAATAATCTGCAATCCAAGTGGCAGACCTTCTTCAGTGATTCCACATGGTATGGAAATTCCCGGAACACCTGCAAGGTTAACAGGTATTGTTAGAATATCATTTGCATACATTGTCAATGGGTCATCTGTTTTCTCTCCTACTTTAAATGCTGGTGTAGGTGTCGTCGGCCCAATAATAACATCATATTCTTCAAAGATTTTATCAAAATCATTTTTAATTAATGTACGTACTTTTTGTGCCTTTTTATAGTAAGCATCATAATAACCCGAGCTTAATGCAAACGTTCCAAGCATGATTCGACGTTTAACTTCCGGCCCGAATCCTTCACTGCGGGAATTTTTAAACATATCGATCATATTGTCGGCATTCTCACTGCGCACACCATAACGGACACCATCAAAACGGGCCAAGTTGGCAGAAGCTTCCGATGATGACAATAGGTAATAAGTTGCTACTGCATACTTAGAATGTGGCAAGGATACTTCTTCCCAAGTTGCTCCCATTGACTCATATACTTTCAACGCTTCAAGGACAGATTCTCTCACTTGAGGTGATACCCCTTCAGCTAAATATTCTTTAGGAACTGCGATTTTAAGTCCACTCACATCATTCGTAAGTGCGTCTGTGTATTTCGGCACATCTACATTTGCGCTCGTTGAGTCCATTGCATCATGACCCGCAATGACTTCAAGAACACGTGCATTGTCTTCTACTGTACGAGTTATCGGCCCAATCTGATCAAGAGATGAGGCAAATGCAACGAGTCCAAAACGAGATACGCGGCCATAAGTTGGTTTCATACCAACTACTCCACAAAATGCTGCAGGCTGGCGAATCGATCCACCTGTATCGGAGCCTAATGAGAACAATACTTCTCCTGCTGCTACTGCTGCTGCAGAACCACCACTTGACCCACCAGGGACATAATCCGTGTTCCAAGGGTTTCTTGTTGGATTATAGCTGGAATTTTCATTCGAAGAACCCATTGCAAATTCATCCATATTTAGTTTCCCGACTTTAACGGTTTGTTCTGTATTCAATTTCTGAACAACCGTTGCATCGTATAATGGATCATTGAAGTTATCCAGGAATTGGCTCGCACAAGTTGTACGCAATCCTTTTGTCATAATATTATCTTTAATTCCACTTGGGATGCCAAAAAGGCTTCCTTTAACGTCAGATGCATCTAGTTCTTTAGCCTTTGCTATCGCATTCTCTTCATCTAATGTTAAAAATGCATGAACTTGATCATCAACCTCTTTTATTCTTTTATAGGATTCTTTTACTAAATCCTCTACTGTAATTTCTTTATTATGTAGCTTTTCTTCCAATTCTTTAATCGTATGGTCAAATAGTGACATCTAAAGTTATCCTCCTTATTCTTAGAAAACTTGACGTTTGCCTGACCTTTGCGGCAAATGTCTTTGTTGCACGTGTACAGATAGACAAGTTCTCTACTTAGTTATCTGCCATTATGGATGGTACACGGAATTGACCGTCTTCTTGATCAGGAGCATTCTTCAGTGCATCCTCTTGTGTAATCCACTCTTTCGGCTCGTCTTTACGCATCACATTTTTCAAATCAAGAACATGCGTAGTTGGCTCTACACCATCTGTATCCAGTTCATTCAATTGTTCTGCATATCCGATGATTGCACTTAACTCATCAGCCATCTTTTCGACTTCTTCATCTGTTACAGCTAGTCTTGCCAAATGGGCTACGTGTTTTACTTGCTCTTTTGATATATCTGCCATTGGTTATACCTCCATATCGGTGTTTATATATGTTGTACTTCTTTTTCTCATTTCATTATTATAACACTATTGATAATAGCAGAGATAGTCACTTGTAGGCAAATTATCTCTTATTCATATTTACGAAAAAATCCACTTCTATTTTAAATAGAAGTGGATCCATACTATCTTTCTTTCGTTATCTCAACAGCCTGATCAAACTCTGCTGCAATCTCAGGATGTGGTTTACCCATTAGACTAACAATTACGGTACTAACTAAACTGAGGATAAATCCAGGTAATAATTCATAAAGATCAAAAATTCCACCTGAAAGCAAATCTCCCCAAACAATAACTGTAATCGCACCAACAAGTATACCTACTAAAGCTCCATTTCTGGTTATTCCTTTCCAGAATAAGGATAAGATGATAAGTGGTCCAAATGCTGCACCGAAACCAGCCCAAGCATAACTTACAAGATCTAGTACGGTACTTTCCGGATTCATTGCAATGATGACCGCAATTAATGCGATGATTACTGTTGCAAATCTTCCAATCCAAACAAGTTCTTTATCTGTAGCTTTTTTACGGAAAATTGCTTTGTAAAAATCTTCCGCTACAGCTGAAGACGATACGAGTAATTGGGAATCAATCGTACTCATAATCGCTGAAAGGATTGCTGCTAAGAGAATCCCGGCAATTATTGGATGGAATAATAATTGAGAAAAGGCAATAAATATTTTCTCTGGATCAGCCAGCATCTGTATACCATTTTCATCCATTACTTGTATTCCAAAACCACTTAATACAGAAACATCTTGCGTACTAATAAATGCCAGTCCAACAAAACCTGTGAAAATGGCACCGTACAAACCTAAGACCATCCATGCTGTACCATAAAAGCGTGCTTTTGGTACATCTTTCGCTGAACGTAATGCCATAAACCGTACAAGTATATGTGGTTGACCGAAATAACCAAGACCCCAAGCTAATGATGATAGGATAGCGATAATCCCAACGCCTTGAACCATATTCAAGTGTGTCGGATCAATTTCGCCAACCGCTTGAACAGCTGCATTCCAACCACCCATTTCATTTAATGCAACGATTGGGACAACTATTAATGCTGCAAACATTAATAAACCTTGAATAAAATCTGTCCATGCTACTGCAAGGAAACCACCAAGCAGGGTATAACCTACTACAACAATAGCACCAATCCATAATGCTGCCTGATAGGAAAGTCCGAATGATGCTTCAAAGAGTTTCGCTCCTGCTACCATCCCAGAAGAAGTATAGAATGTAAAGAACAGTAGAATTACTAAAGCAGATAAAACGCGGAGAATATGTGATTTATCTTTAAAACGATGTTCTAGAAAATCCGGAATTGTGATGGAATTATTCGAAACCTCTGTATACACACGTAGGCGTTTTGCAACAAACTGCCAGTTTAAATATGCACCTATTGCCAAACCTACTGCCATCCAGGCCTCTGCCATCCCTGAAGCATAAACCGCACCAGGCAGACCAAGCAAGAGCCACCCACTCATATCTGAGGCTCCAGCACTTAATGCTGCTACACCCGGTCCTAGATTTCTTCCTCCCAGGACATAATCAGATAAATTATTAGTACGGTAGTACATAATTAAACCTATTATAAGCATACCTAGTAAATAAACGATAAACGTAATTAATGTTGTAAGACTCACTCTTTATTTTCTCCTCTCTGTAAATAATGTAATGATGGATAATAAAAGCACGATCGGCATCGGTATAAACAACCAAAACCATGTTACACCCCTAATTGCATATTCCATCCTTTCTACCTCCCCCTGATTTAATACTCTTATTTATTTATGTTCCCCCGTTTATGAGCCTTTATTATGATTTCATAGATTGCGTTCATTTTCAACTCATAAAGGCTGCTACAAAGCCATATTGACAGAAAATATAAACTTTTATTCATGTGTATTCAGCCATATTTTTTTATTAAAAGTGATATAGAGGTGTGAGAACGATACAAATCACTTAGAACATAAAATACTACTAATTTATCCATATACCTTCCCTTACCTTCACTTTTTAGTGAATGAAAAATATATTAAAAAAGTTTTTTCTGACAAGTACTATTCCCTAAAAATGGTAAAAAAATACCTGAAACAGGTTCCACTCCGTCTCAGGCAAAATCCATCATATAGTAATAGGGTAAAAAATTAAAACTGATTAAAATTATACTGTTGAACCACTCTCTTTGAGGATACCTGGTTCGCGATCCATGCTAAGGTCTATTGGGTTAGTCTCTTGAACAAATGCAAATCCACCTACCAAAAGAACTCCTAATAATAAACCAGCTAAAAGTTTTTTCATATTTATCCCTCCCTTAAGGAAATTCATATATTAGTAATTTGCTCATAGGCAAAATTAGCCTCTTTATAATACTTTGTAGCATCCTTATATTTATAGAGTTTTTCATAATAATTAGCTAGTAATTCCGCATATATAATTATGCTTGCATAGTCTTTATGCTGTTTTAAGTAAGGTAGGAATTTCTTTACAACCATATTTTCAAATTCCATAAATTGTTCTGTTAATAAATAATTATAAGTATGAATTACATAATAGAAAATCTCATATGATTCATTATCATTAAATTGTTCAATTAGTTCTAAGCCGTATTCAATACTGTTCTTGGCTTCTTCATATTGCTTGATATTATAAAATTCTCTTACCAAGGAAGAAACAGATGCTAATCTCTCAACTAGATTTACTTCAACATCATATATTATCTCTTTATAATACTTTATAGCTTCAATCGGTTCACCTTTTGAAGAATATAGAAATCCCAAATTTTGATTAGTAAGTTGAATCAATTGTTTATTCTTCTCAAGTTTTCCAAGGTGCAATGCTAAATTAAAATTTTTGATTGCTTTATCATATAATTTAATACGTCTGTATGAGATGCCCAGTACATTATGACATTGGGCACAACGTATAAAGTTATACTGTTTCATAAAAATATTTAAAGCTTTATTAGCGTATTCAATTGATTCTAAGGTATTACGGAGTTTACTTTGAGTAACCGCTATAATATAATTCAGGTCAGCAATTTCTTCTTCTAAAATATCAATTTGATTAATTTTGTCTTCAGCCATCTTATACATTTTCATGCTTTGATAATATTCCGAATCCTTAAGCGTACTGTAATTCCCTCTAAACTTATACCAATAAAATTGTTGCAAGTTATCAAATGTACTGGAAATTTCATTTAGTTCATTTATCTTTTTTAGTGCTTCATCAAACTCACCCAAGATTAAAAAGTATCTTATCTTATGAATCTCGAACATCATGAGACTATCTGAGAGGTTCTTATCCATCATTGCCTGGATTTCCTTATATGTAGCTATAATTTCTTCTTTGTTGTTTACTTCAAATAACATGCCATACCATTGCTTGCATTTCTCTTTGATGGCTTCTTCCTGACTGTTGTCCACTTCAATCCCTAGGCGGTTACAAAGTAATTGGATAGTCTCTGGACTTGCCTGGGTTTTTTGGTTTTCAATTTTTGATAAATAGGAAACAGAAACAATCCCTTCAGAAAGTTCACCTAAAGTCATTTCCTGTTTGGCACGCTGTAATTTAATAAATGATCCTATCTCTATCAAAATACCCACCCTATCATCAAATTCAAAATATTTTAACTAACTTAATTATATCATAGTTTCAAAGAATGCATATTGGGAAAACCATAGGGTTAATTTGCGAATTAAAGCATAAAAAGGTTTCCGGTTTTCCTATTACAGGAAAATTTACAGCTTCTCGGGATAAAAATCCTCAGAAAGTGGTCAATTGGTAGTAAGTTGTATAGCACATTAAAAAAAGTGGAATATTACAATTATTAATCGTATCGAGAATGCCACCAATTTCTCATGGCATTCCATTGACTATATTATTTAATCAAAAATATGAACGGTAGGCGTTTCATCTCCTGCATCACGGTATATTAGACTTTCCATCTTTTGACTTGAAGTGATATTTATTTCCAGGTCATAGTAATTAGGGAACATTTCCTGAACCAGCCCGTAGGCATATTGTGTAAAACCGAGAACCTCTGCTTTACCGTAAAACTCGATAGGAACTTCAATAGTTAACTTTTGGAGTTCTTCATCGATATAAAATCCCTCACCAATTAATCCAACATAGTTAGGGAAAAACTGGGAAATTTCAGTACCAAAACTAGATACAATTTCGTGATCATCGTAATATTTTTCCCTTCCCTCATCAGATGGAAAGAGAATATTTTCTTCATTTATTGATTTCCAACCGTCGACAGAGCTGCTGCCTCCCGGGACATTTACTTTTGCAACAAAATTCCCTGGTACGGGTGAGGCTTGTTCTTCCTCCTGATACAATGCTATCATAATCGGGACTTCCATCAATCCTTCCATTCCGCGGATTTCTTGAACAATTGCTTGAGCGACCTTATTTCCTTGTGACAGCATATCCTCTTTAGGAATATCTTCATAATAAGATGACCCACCTAGTTCTGTTTGGAAACGGTAAACTGATTTCATCGCAATCCCAATGGAGATACCTGCAAGTTCAACACTTTGATCTTCATTATGTTTCATATAATTTTGTTCCAGTATATGGGATAAATACCGTGGATTCTCCCGGTGTGTTTCTACATCGGCACCCTCTTTTACCACTGGGTTAAGCTCATCAATCCAAGTGAATATGGTACTTGAATCTAAGTACTGTCCCTCCTGAAAATATAATTTTCCCGGGTCATATACTTCTTTAGATAATCTTCTGAGTCCTTCTTCCATTTCATCAATGTCAACCCGATTAGCCATCTGATTTAAGATGACCCCTCTTGCTTCACTTGTTTTATACGGAAGAATCATTCGGTAATTTTCATCGGATAATTGATAACTTGGTACAATGGATGTCTCCGGTTCTGCAATATCCTCATCGTTTTGCAAAACTTCTTCTTCGTTTGAATTTTGCACACAGCCTGTGATAAAAAGGAGTGTACATAGTAGCAACGCACTTATTTTTTTCAATGAAAACACTCCTTACCTTTCCACAACATCTTTTAGTTGCGCTTCATTCCATATTTCAATACCTAATCTTTGTGCTTTATCATATTTGGAACCCGCATCCTCTCCTGCAATGAGGAGATCTGTTTTTTTGCTCACACTTCCAGTAACTGTACCGCCTAAGGATTCGATCATTTCTTTTGCTTTATCTCGTGAGAATTCTTCCATTTTCCCAGTCAATACAACTGTTTTCCCTGCAAATACAGAATCATCATCCAGTTGTGCCTTCTTTGGACCTGTGTATTCCATGTTCAGATTTAGCTCATGTAAATCATTCAATAGTTCTGTTACTTTGTCTTCTGAAAAATACTGAACAATGGAGTCTGCCATTTTGTCACCAATTTCATCGACTGCAATGAGGTCATCAAACGTTGCCACCTGCAACTTTTCCATTGTTTCAAATTCCATAGCAAGTGTTTTTGCTGCCTTTGCCCCAATAAAACGAATACCGAGTCCAAATAAGAGTCTTTCCAAGGAATTCTCTTTAGAAGCCTCGATGGATTCGAGCAAATTCGTGACTGATTTTTCCCCCATCCGTTCCAGTCGAAGAAGTTCTTCACGTTCCAAACGGTATAAGTCTGCCATCGTATGAATGAGCTTTTCCTGGAACAGTTGCATAACTACTTTCTCTCCCAGGCCATCGATATTCATAGCATTTCTGGAAACAAAATGAATAAGCCCTTCCATCAATTGTGCCGGACAGTTTGGATTAATACAACGCAATGCGACCTCTTCTTCAAGTCTGACCAATTCACTGCCACATGCCGGGCATTCCGTTGGCATATGAAATTCCTTTTCTTCACCCGTTCTTTTTTCAATCACAGCACGAACTACTTTCGGAATAATATCACCGGCTTTTTTAATAATCAACGTGTCTCCAATCCGAATATCCTGTTCACGGATTAAATCTTCATTATGAAGCGATGCACGCTGTACGGTTGTACCAGCGACTTTTACCGGATCCAAAATGGCAGTCGGTGTAATAACCCCTGTTCTCCCAATGCTCAACTCGATATCCCTAAGTTGAGTGATTGCTTCCTCAGCAGGGAACTTATAGGCAATCGCCCACCTGGGACTTTTTGCAGTATACCCCAATTCTTCCTGTTGATTGAGATCGTCTACCTTTACGACGATCCCATCGATTTCATAGGATAAGTTTGGACGTTCCTCGGTCCAGTAGATCACATATTCAATGACTTCATCGATGCTTGTGCATTTCCTCCATTCCGGATTCGTCTTAAAGCCAAGCTGTTTTAATTTTTCAAGCCGTTCACTATGTGTTGAAATAGGACTGCCATCCCACTCACCAACACCATATAAAAAGATATCCAGATTACGCTTTGCCGCAATCTTCGGGTCAAGTTGTCTTAAAGACCCCGCAGCTGCGTTTCTTGGATTCGCAAAGGGCTCTTCTTCTTTTTCTTCTCTCGCTTCATTCAAGGCAAGAAAGGATTTTTGTGGCATAAAAGCTTCTCCACGTACTTCAAGTGTCCCTTTTTCTTTAATCGAGAGTGGGATACTTCGGATTGTCTTCAGGTTATTCGTAATATCCTCCCCTGTTTCTCCATCCCCCCGTGTAGCACCACGAACAAATTTTCCGTTTTCATAAGTTAGAGAAATGGCAAGACCGTCGATTTTAAGCTCACAAACGAATGTAATTGGATCGTCTGTCCCACCACTAGCTCGTCTTGCAAAATCCCTCAGATCTTGTTCATTAAATGCATTGCCAAGACTAAGCATCGGAACATTATGCTGTACCTTCTTAAACGCATCCAGTGGTTTTCCACCTACACGCTGAGTCGGAGAATCATCTACTTTAAGCTCTGGATATTCCTGCTCTAATTGTCTGAGTTCCCTGAGCTTCTCGTCATATTCAGCATCAGGTACACTTGGCTGATCTAGCACATAATATTCATAGCCATATTGATTCAATAACTCTACCAATGCTTTTATTTGATTCGCTGCTTTTTGCTTATCCATCACCACGGCACTCCTATTCTTTCGTTATTGGTGCAAATTTTGCAAGGAGTCGTTTGATACCAACGGGAGCCGGGAAGGCAACATCCAATTCCATTTTCTCTCCGTCACCTTGAACCTTAACGACAGTTCCAACTCCCCATTTCTTATGAGTCGCTTTATCACCGGCAGCCCAACTTTTGCTCTCTGCACCGGTTGTTTTTTGCATATGTTCTGCTCTCCTTTTGATAGGAGCTGGTTTATCCTTCGCTCGATCCAATGATCTAACACCGAACATGGAAGTATTTGCTTGTTCAATCCCATCGATCAATTCTTGCGGGATTTCATTAATAAAGCGGCTAATTGGATTCATATTTGTTTTACCATAAAGTGTACGCATCTTCGCATGTGTCAGGTAGAGTTCTTTTTCTGCTCTGGTAATGCCTACATATGCCAGACGGCGCTCTTCCTGCATTTCCTCATCATCCATCATGGAACGACTGTGCGGGAAAACATTTTCTTCCATCCCAATTAAGAAAACAACTGGAAACTCAAGTCCCTTAGCTGCATGCAGTGTCATTAGTGTGATTTTCGCATCATTATCGGGATCTTCTTCATCAACACGGTCAATGTCTGCAATCAAGGCAAGATCTGTCAGGAACGCGATCAATGTTTTGTCTTCACTTGTTTCTTCAAAATCCTTTGTAACTGTCAAAAACTCTTCTAAGTTTTCCAAACGGCTCTGTGCTTCAATTGTTTTTTCGTTTTCAAGCATTTGTTCATAGCCTGTCCGTTCAAGAACTGCTTCAACCATATCTGTTGCAGTAAGGAATTCCTGCTGCTGTGTTAATGTTTGGATCAAGTTTCCAAATTCAGCAAGTGCATTTGCTGCTTTTGCAGATACGCCTGTAAAGTCAACTTCTTTAACTGCATCATAAAAAGAAATATCATGTTGCATGGCATGTGCTCTTAGTCGCTCGACAGAGGTTTTTCCGATTCCGCGTTTCGGTTCGTTTACGACACGTTCAAAGCTAAGATCATCTTCTGGGTTCGTGATCAAACGTAAGTAGGCAACCATATCCTTAATTTCTTTACGCTCGTAGAACTTATGTCCCCCAACCATTTGATAATTGATCCCAGACTTTAGAAATGTATCCTCAATCGCACGGGATTGTGCATTTGTGCGATATAAAATTGCAACATCGCTTGGAGAAAATCCTTTGTTGCGAGTCAGCTCCTGAATCTTATCTGTCACATAAAGTGCCTCTTCCTGTTCCGTACCTCCTTGAAAATAGCTAATTTTCTGCCCTTCTGCATTTTGTGTCCATAGATTTTTCGGCTTGCGTCCGGCGTTATTTCCGATTACTTTGTTGGCAGCTGCAAGGATGGATTTCGTTGAACGATAATTTTGTTCGAGGAAGACCGAGCGTGCTTTTGGATAGTCCTTTTCAAAAGATAGGATATTTGCTATATCTGCACCCCTCCAGCGATAAATAGACTGATCCGAGTCACCTACAACACATAGGTTCTGATAACGGCTTGCCAGCTGTTTTACGAGAAAATACTGGGCGTGGTTCGTATCCTGATACTCATCCACATGAATATACTGGAAGCGTCGCTGATAATATTCTAATACCTCTGGCACCCGATCAAAAAGGTGGATAGTCTGCATAATTAGATCATCAAAATCGAGTGACTGGTTTTTCCGAAGCATTTTCTGATAGCCTTCATAAACTTGTGCTACCTGATTTTCATAGAAATTACTTGTATTTTTGCTGAATTCCTGATCTGTTATCAATTCGTTTTTCGCAGAGCTTATTTGTCCAAGCATTGCACGTGGATCAAACTTTTTTGGATCCATGTTCAAATTTTTAAGTACTTGTTTAATAGCAGACAGTTGATCTCCACTGTCTAATATTGTAAAACTGCTATTATATCCAATTCGGTCAATATCTCGGCGCAAAATACGCACACACATCGAGTGGAATGTGGATACCCACATATATTCGCCTTGTGAACCAACTAATTTCCGAACACGTTCTTTCATCTCTCTAGCAGCCTTATTTGTAAACGTAATTGCAAGGATATTCCTTGGGGAAACCTCTTTCTCCCCCATCAAATAGGCAATACGATGTGTTAACACTCTCGTTTTACCGCTCCCTGCACCTGCCATAATAAGCAGCGGGCCTTCTGTATGTCGGACAGCTTCTTGCTGTTCCTTATTTAATCCATTTATCATATCATCTATCGTCTGACTCATCACTACACCGTCCCTTGAATCAATTTATTGCTTTTACTGTTTGTAATGCACCTTTAATATCGGTATAAATACTATTCCCAACAATAATAACATCTGCATGCTCTTTCATTTCCTTCGCCTGCATACTGTTTTCGATACCACCACCGTAGAACAACAACGTATCATCCAGCTCTTTTCTCACTTCTTCCAGGAGCTTCGGGTCGCCGTATGTGCCGCTGTATTCGACATAAAAAATTGGCAGGTGAAAAACATGCTCTGCCATATACGCATAGGCTTTCACATCGTCAGCATCTGGTAGAAAACTATTTGTATGCTTAAAAGCCTTGGAATCTTCATTTAATATACAATATCCTTCAAAAAAGACCTCACTAAATTCCATCATATCGATATATTCTTTAATCGCCTTATGTTGAATATCCATCATAAATTTCTTATCCTTGGAATTCAACACCATCGGTACAAAATAATGGTCAAATCCCGGAGTGAGTATTTCTTCCTCAGATACTTCCAATATGCAGGGCACCGTATGTCTACGGCGTATTCGTGATAATAAATCAAGTACACCGTCCAATGTCACATTATCCGTTCCACCTACAATAATAGCATCTGTTCCTGATTCACAAATCCAATCCAAATGTTCATCGGAAATTTCTTTTGCCGGATCGAGTTTAAATATATGTTTCCATTCATTTATCTTCTTCAACAGTAGTATCCTCCATCAACAGAATTCGTTAGTTTATTATACCAAAAATATTAGGCGGAATTTAGGGATATGGCTAATCTTTTTATAAAACAAAAAGGAAGCACCTGGTTTATCGGCGGATGCGTTCTGTTTATCGGCGCATTTTCTTTTTTATCGGCGAACGTGGTGCGTTTATCGGCGGATAATTCGTTTTAACAGCGAAAGTTGCTATTTTAAAAATAAAAAACAGAAACCGCCAACCCACCTTCGGGCTGCGGTTTCTACTCTTTGCTATCTATTCTCTCTAATACCATCTGATACCCATCACTGCCATAATTAATACAGCGACGGACTCGAGAAATGGTCGCCGTCGACGCTTTTGTCTCTTTTTCAATTGCACTGTAGGTGTTACCATCTGTCAGCATTTTCGCAACCTGTAAACGCTGCGAAATCGACTGAATCTCTGACATGGTTGCTATATCATCAAAAAATCGGTAACATTCTTCCCGGTCTTTTAATGATAAAATCGCATTGAACAGTTGGTCCAACTGCTCTCCGCGTAATTTATCAATTTGCACAGAAAAACCTCCTGATCATTATACTAGTTTGAAAAAGTTACAGATTGCTGCATTCCAGGATTTGTCGGCACTACATTAATCCATGTTTTACCAGGTACAAAACCAACGAGCTCGCCATCCTTCACAGGAACAATTCGTCCTTCTTTATTTTCCCACTGGACTTCCTGCACCTGACCTTTTTGGATTAAATAAGCATTGCCACCTGATTCCATATCTACTGCTCTTCTTCCGGCATCATCGATTACCTTATGGGAAGTTTCTACAATAAAGACATTATCCAAGACAATAGGTTCTTCTGAATTTAACTCTACGGTTTGCTCTCCATCACTTGATCTGGAGTAGTTGCCATTTGCTTCATCATAGGAGTACTCCACAATCCACGAAGGGTTATTACTATAAACTATTTTAACATGCTTCATAGGGTTCCCTGACAAATTCTCTACTTCTTCATTTGCCAAAAACTCCAAAGGTTCATGGGAAACAGCCGTCTCGTAACCTTTATCTTCTGCCTTATCATATACCGCATCTAACAATAAGTAAGAATTATGAGGAGCTTTACGGAAAGACTCCCGTTTAAATAGATTACCATCATTATCATAAATTGCGCCATCCAAATAGTTAATTCCCCGATTTGCAATCATATCATTAACAAAGCTAGCTGCTCCATGGTACACATAAAGTGCCTCATATCTATTTGCAAGTTCGAAGTAATATTCTCTAGCACTTCTTACCGGACCAATCACATCAGTCATCTCGCTTTGGTAGAAGGCAAGCAATCGAGTGATCATACCTTCTGCAAGGATTTCAAATACAATGTCCGCTTCAGACAATCCCGACTGTGGTCTGGCAGCTGGATGATTATTTACCATAACACTTATGATACGATTATCCACTTTTTCATTTGTTTCAATACCTGTAAGCGGGAAAATAGTTTCATTTCCCTTCATTTTTTCAGGTACCTCGGTCTTGGCTTTTTCACTACCGAGGTCATTTCCTTTTGTTCCATTATCACTCGCCGGAAGTTCCTCCTTCGAACAGCTCACAAGGAAAACAACAAAAACTGCAAGTAACACGAAAAATAACTTTCTCATAATCCCAACACGCTTTCTCTATTGTAGTCTAATACTATCCTATTATATGCTACCTCATTGTTGCTGGGAAGAGAATTTCTCTATTCTTTACATCCATTATTCCCTGTTGGGTAACTCGAATAAATGGTAGATGTATCGCTGACAGAAAAAGCAGACTGTATACTGGATCATTAAAAACATACCCAAATCCTTTAAGATGCTCTTTTAATTTTCTTTCTTTCGATATAAGGGTTTCTATCTTAACATCTGACATTGTTCCCCCTAGATCAAGCGGAATTTCTACAAGTACTTTTCCTTCGTGCACGAGTACAACTCCCCCGCCGATTTCCTTCAATCGTTTCCATGAAAGAAGAATATCTTTTTTATTCTTCCCGATAAAAATAAGATCACCAGAAGCAGAAAATGTACTGGCCAAAGCGCCTAATTTAGGAGCAAATCCACGTATAGCAGTATTTACTCGCCATTCTCCTTTTCTATCTAATAAAAGCAGAAACTGATCTCCATTCGTTGCTGACAAATCTTCTACCGAAATATCAGTATCAATTGTGTATGGTTTTACAATCACATTATTAACCATTTCCATACCTACAGGTGCGGAGAATTGCAAATCTCCCTCATCCAGGTCCCAGTCAAATTCCATTGGCCCAATATTAAATTGTTTCCAGTCAATGATTGATTCATAGAGCTGATGTTCTGAATCTTTAACTATCCATTGACCTTTTGCCAGCACACTGTCTGGGTGAGGATTTGATTTTTCTTTTAAAATATTAATGTGAGCTATTCTTCCTGGTGCAATACTACCAATCTGCTCATCCAAATGAAAATGTCTTGCAGCATTATAGCTCGCCATCCGGTATGCCTCTTCCAGTGGAATCCCTTTTTCGATTGCAATTTCAAGACATACATTCATGATTCCATCTTTCATAAATTCTGGAGGCGGTCCATCCATCGTCATTGTCAGATTATCAAACGATTCAAGACCTGCCTCGAGAATTTCTTCGATAAGCTTTGGTAAGTCCGGTCTAATGGAAGAATAACGTAAGCCTACACTATAACCCATTTGCAGGCGGTTCATAACTTCCTCACCAGTCATCGATTCATGATCTGCGCTTACACCAAGCAGTTTCATTTTTGTTAGTGTTTTTACAGAAGCTCCTGGAAGATGTCCTTCTACCGGCTTTCCAAGTCTTTTCGCTTCCTGAATCCAATACAGTAACCGATCATTACCAGCGAGCAGACTCGGCCATCCAGTCAATTCTCCCCCCTGTACAACACTTGGATTGGAAAGCCACGAGAGCACATTCGATGTATTAAAGTATTGTTCTTCATCCTGCAACGCTGTTTGTGAATCAAAACGAGCCCACCAGTACATAGAAACCGGTAGTTTATTAAACTCATCCAAAATAGAAAACGCTTTCTTTTTGTCCAACAAAAAATTCCATGTCAGATTATCATTGATTAATGTAGTTGTTCCGAATTTTGCAGCGTGTATAGCTATATCTTCCGGATTTGAAAGCTGAAATGGGTGTGAATGCGGCTCAATATAACCAGGCACTAAATATCTCCCAGTACAATCAACCACTTCTACCTTTGCCAAATCATCTGGTAACTTGTCACCGACATAAACAATCCGTTCGTTAAAAATCCATATATTTGCTTCAAGCCATTGTTTTGTATATACGTTCAAATAAGTAGCATTAGAAAGTACTAGTGTAGGTGCCTCTAATCCATCGACTACTTTTACATGTTGTCTGAGTTCACGGTTTCTCCAATTCAATCCATTTTCCATCATATCTGTCAACTCTCCAATAAGTCATTTTCTCTATTCTAACATATTTTGTACTTTAATTAAGTAAAGTTTTTGTTAATATAAGGAAAAATTTTTAACTCCTTGGATTAGGAATAAGCTTGAAAGTATATAACGGTTTTTCCGCGAATCACTTCATTCATTAAGGCTAAAAGAAGGTCGGGACTGCGGTTACTCGTCACACCGAAAGGAATTGTATTTGCCACAATATGTATAAACTGCGAAGTAACTGCTTTTCCCGCCGTCCGGGATCGCTGCGGGCGGATGCTTTCCGCGGGCACGGCCTCAGCCCCGAAGAGAAAACCACTCTTCTGGTCTTCGGACACGTGCTGGGACTGCGATTACTCGCCCCACCGAAAACCTTTGTTCCCGCAGGAGTCACCGCCCGCCGCTCACCCGGACTGGTGAAGCTGTATGATGCTATTTTTACTATTAAATTTAATAATTGTCAGCAACCTTCTAGCCAGCTCTGGGAAATACACGGAGACTCCAACGGGAAGAGAGGCATAGGTGAGACACTGAAATGCGTCAGCATGAAGGGGCTCACCAGCCGCCCGTGGAAAGCGCAGTGTATTTCCCAGAGCGGTCGCCGAAGTTCCCTATCCTAGTTCGCATTTTATCTCAACTGCGATGATTATAAAGCAACGAACATCTCGAAAGGAACCTTTATTAAAAACGAACCATCCACAGTATGCAGATGGTTCGATATCGTTTACTGTTTTCCGATGTCTTTTCGGTAAAAGAAATCTCCGTTTGTGTTTACTTTTTCGAGCAACTCATAAACATCATTTGCACAAGCATCGAGGGTAGGAGTTTTGGAACCGACAAGCAGGACACGACCACCATCCGAAACAAGAGCATCTTCTACTTGTTTTGTACCGGCATGAACAATAAATGTGCTTGCTGACTCGATAAATTCAGGAATGGTAGCACCTTTCTCATAGGCACCAGGATATCCTTGGGAAGCAAGTACTACTCCAATACATGACGCATCTTCCCAAATGAGTTCAGGATTTCTTCCGCTCAGTACATCTGTAAACACTTGAATGAGATCATTTTTCAATAATGGCAGAACGACTTGTGTTTCCGGGTCTCCAAATCGAGTGTTGAACTCAATCACTTTGGGACCTTTCGTAGTCATAATTAGCCCTGCATATAAAATACCTGTGAAAGCACGATTTTCTGCCATCATTCCATCCGCTGTTTTTTGCAAAATTTGCTCCATGGAAAAATCAAGATGTTCACGAGTAACATCAGGAACTGGGGCAAAGGCTCCCATACCGCCTGTGTTCGGACCTTGATCATTATCAAAAGCTCGTTTATGATCTCTTGCTGTTACCATAGGGAATACTTGATTTTCATGAACAAATGCCATTAACGAGAACTCTTTGCCTTCCAAAAATTCTTCAATGACAACCGTGGCACCCGCACTGGCAAATTCCTTGGATACGAGCATATCATCAACAGCCTGAAGCGCATCTTCTTTCGTCAAAGCTACAATAACACCTTTACCTGCAGCAAGACCATCCGCTTTAACGACGATTGGTGCTCCCATTTCCTCAATATATGCTTTTGCTTCCTGAGCGTCGGTAAAAACAGCATAATCAGCAGTAGGTACATCATATTTTTTCATGAATTCTTTCGCATAGCTTTTGCTACCTTCCAGAAGAGCCGCTTCCTTTGTAGGCGCAAATACAGGCAAATCTTCTTCATGAAACCGATTGGCAATTCCTGCATTTAATGGATTCTCCGGACCAACAATCGTCAAATCGACTGCTTCTTCTTTTGCAAATTTTACAAGCCCTTCGATATCCATTTCATCAATGTTAATGCAAACTGCTTGGTCCAAAATACCACCATTTCCTGGTGCAGCATACAGGTTTGTAATTTGATTACTTTCAGCAAGTTTCATCACCAAGCTATGTTCACGTCCGCCCCGTCCGACTACTAGTACATTCACGATATTATTGCCCCCTTTAAGAAACATCAGGAAGCCCCAAAACAGTGGCCTCCTGATAATCATTTTTAATGTTTGAAGTGACGCATTCCTGTGTATACCATCGCAAGTCCGTATTCATCACAAACAGTGACAGAATCCTGGTCGCGCTTGGAACCACCCGGTTGGATAATCGCCGTAATTCCTGCTTTTACTGCTGCTTCTACTGTATCAGGCATTGGGAAAAATGCATCCGAAGCCAATACCGCTCCTTTTGCTTTATCTCCGGCTTGTTCAATTGCGATATTCGCAGAGCCAATACGATTCATTTGTCCGGCACCGACACCGATTGTCTGATTATCTTTTGCGAGCAAAATTGCATTTGATTTTACATGTTTAACAGCTTTCCAAGCAAACAGTAAATTTTCAAGTTCTGCATCTGTTGGTTTGCGTTTTGTTGCAACTGTTAAATCTTCAAGCGTAACCGTTCCATTATCACTGTTTTGAATCAAAACGCCACCACTAACGGTTGTAAGTTTCTTCGTAACCGTTTCACTTTTCTTTAATTCCAGTTCTAGCAAGCGAATATTCTTCTTCCTTGTTAAAACTTCCAGTGCATCTTTCGTAAACCCAGGTGCAAGAACAATTTCAAGGAATATCTCACTTAGTTTCTCTGCAGTAGGCGCATCAATTTCCCGGTTACATGCTACGATTCCACCAAAGATTGAAATGGGATCAGCATCATATGCACGTCCGAATGCTCCTGAAATTGTTTCTGCTACACCAATTCCACAAGGATTCATATGTTTGACAGCTACAGCTGCCGGGTCATTATATTCTGCCAAGATTTCTAAAGCTGCACTTGCATCCTGAATGTTGTTATAAGATAATTCTTTACCATGCAGTTGTTTTGCAGTAGCAAGACTCGTGCTTTTATCTGTTGGATTTTTATAAAATGCTGCATGCTGGTGCGGGTTTTCACCATAACGAAGGTCCTGTACTTTTTCATATGTAACGGTATACGTTTCCGGGAATTCTTCTTTTGTTTCTCCCATGAAATATTGTGAAATCATCGCATCATAATTGGCAGTATGACGGAAAACTTTAGCTGCAAGCTGTTGCAGAAGTTCCTTATCGATTTTTTCTTCCTGTACTGCCTGCAATACGCTATCATAATCAGAAGGATCCACAACAACGGCCACATCTTCAAAGTTTTTAGCAGCCGAACGAAGCATTGTTGGACCACCAATATCAATATTTTCAATAATTTCCTCTTTAGAAACGCCATCTTTTTCCAATGTCTGTTTAAATGGGTACAAATTAACGACAACGACATCAATTGGTGAAATATTATTTTCTTTCATCTGTTTCATATGTTCTGGATTGGAACGTTTACCAAGCAATCCTCCATGGACTAATGGATGCAATGTTTTTACACGTCCGTCCATTATTTCTGGAAAACCGGTGATTTCATCGACAGCTTTCGCTTTAATTCCAGCATTCACTAGCGCACGTAACGTACCACCAGTCGAAATGATCTCATAGCCTGCTTCAACCAAGCCTTTGGCAAAATCTTCAATGTTACTTTTATCCGAAACACTAATCAGTGCTCTTTTACTCATGACATATCCCTCACTTTGATTGTAGAAGTTGATTGATCACCCGTGGATACAGCTCATGCTCCACTTTTTGTATTTTTTCTTTCAACGATGATTCTGTATCTTTCTCCTGAATGGTAACAGTTTCCTGTGCAATAATTGGCCCCGTGTCAATTCCTTCATCAATGAAATGAACCGTAACTCCAGTTTTCTTCGCTCCAGCCTTAAATGCCTGTCCGATGGCATCAATTCCTGGGAACTCTGGAAGCAGGGAAGGGTGGATATTTACGATTTTTCCCTCGTAAGCCTGTAGCAAAGTAGGCCCGGCAATTCGCATATATCCTGCCAAGAAAATCCAGGAAACCTCTGCCTCTTGGAGTCTTTCTACGATTACTTGTTCATACTCCGCTTTCGAAGCAAATTGTTTCGGATCACATATAAATGTTGGAACGTTATATGTTTTGGCTCTTTCCAGCACAATTGCTTGCGGCTTATCACATACGAGAAGTACAACCTCGCACGCAAGGGATTCCGTCTCCATGATTGCTTGGAAATTGCTTCCCGTTCCAGAGGCAAAAACTGCTGCCCTCACGTTACTCATGATGTGAAATGCACTCCTTCATTGCTCGTCACCGTGCCAATGACAGTTGCTTCCTCACCATTTTCCTTTAACAGCGCAAGTGTATGATCGACAGCTTCCGAAGACACTACGAGTGCCATACCAATACCCATATTGAATACACCATACATATCTTTTTCTGGAATGTTCCCTTGCTTTTGAAGGAATGAGAAAATCTCTGGTACGTGCCAGCTCCCTTTATTCAATTCCACACCGAGGCCACTCGGCATCATACGAGGGAAATTTTCATAAAAACCGCCACCTGTAATATGTGAGATACCTTTTACATTCGTTTCTTTTAAAACTGCTGCTACTTGCTTCGCATAGATTTTAGTTGGTGTCATTACTGTGTCACCTAGGGTTTTTGAGAGACCTTCGTATGTCTCTTTTAAGTCTAGGTCTTCAATAATTTTTCGAACCAATGAATATCCATTGGAATGAATGCCACTAGAGGCAAGTCCTATAACCACATCCCCTGCTTCAATGGATTCACCTGTAACTAGTTTTGATTTTTCGGCAATCCCTACAACAAACCCAGCTAGATCATATTCATTCTCGCTGTACATACCAGGCATTTCCGCTGTTTCTCCACCGATAAGTGCTGCACCTGCATCAACACAGCCACCTGCAATACCAGAAACAATTTGTTCGATCATTGCAGGGTCATTTTTCCCACATGCGATGTAGTCAAGGAAAAATAATGGTTGTGCTCCTTGTGCAACAATGTCATTCGCGCACATGGCAACTAAATCAATTCCAACAGAATCATGTTTATCCATTTCAAAGGCAAGTTTCAATTTCGTTCCAACACCGTCAGTTCCTGAAACCATCACAGGCTCCTTATAGTTAAAGCCGGAAAGGTCAAATAATCCTGCAAATGAACCGATACCCCCAAGAACTTCTGGACGAGTCGTTTTTGCGATATGCTTTTTCATTCGCTCAACAGCTTCATAACCCTTTTCTACGTCTACTCCAGCATTTTTATATACATCTGACATGTTTGACACCCCCTATTAATATGTGACTCCCTCTATTATGGTTTATTAACAGTACTTAATTTCTGCTTCTCCTTCTTCCACCATCACAGGATAATTTCCTGTCATACATGCCATACAAACTCCCTGATTAATTGTTTTATCTTTTACAATCGCTTCTTCCAATCCTTTTTCCGATAAATAAGAGACACTGTCTGCACCTATAATTTCGCCTATTTCTTCATTTGTGTTATTGGATGCAATTAGTTCTTTCCGAGTTGACATATCGATCCCGTAGTAACACGGATTCTTGATGGCAGGTGAAGCAATTCGAACATGAACTTCTAATGCGCCTGCGTCTTTTAACATCTGTACAATACGTCTGCTTGTCGTACCACGTACAATCGAATCATCAATCATGACAATTCGTTTGCCTTCTACGATCCCACGAACTGGAGACAATTTCAGCTTCACTCCGAGTTCACGCAGTTCTTGAGAAGGTTGTATAAATGTCCTTCCAACATAGCGATTTTTAATGATTCCCATTTCGTAAGGCAGACCACTCTCTTCCGCATAACCAACAGCAGCTGAAATACTGGAATCAGGAACCCCGACTACAATATCTGCTTCCACCGGTGATTCTTTTGCAAGTTCGATCCCCATTCGTTTTCGGGATGCATGAACATTAACATGATTTACATTGCTGTCTGGTCTGGATAAATATACATATTCCATCGCACACATTTTTCTGCCATTACGTGGTGCAAATCTCATTGATTTGATACCCTCATCACTAATCGTCACCAGTTCGCCCGGCAAAACTTCGCGTTCAAATGTCGCACCTATTTGATCAAATGCACAAGTCTCCGAAGCCACGACGTAAGCATCACCAAGTTTACCAATTGATAATGGGCGTATCCCGGCTGGATCAAGGGCAGCATACATTTTATCTTCTTTCAGAATAAGGTATGCGTAAGCACCGACAACTTGATTTAGCGCGTTAGCAATTGTTTCTTCATTCGTTTTGTTACCACTGCGTTTGATTAGATGTGCAAGCACTTCCGTATCTGATGAGGTTTGTAATATACTCCCTTGCTCTTCAAGTTCTCCACGAAGCTTATGTGCATTCATGAGGTTTCCATTATGCGCTAACGCCATTCCACCACTTTGGGATCGGAATAATAAAGGTTGAACGTTATCAATCCCGCGCCCGCCCTGTGTCGTATACCGAACATGTCCGACTGCTACTCGACCGGCGAGATCATCAAATTTAGCATGCTTAAACACATCATTAACAAGCCCTAGCCCTTTATGTGCTTTCAGTTCCTTACCGTCACTAACAACAATCCCAGCACCTTCCTGGCCACGATGCTGCATGGAATGTAATCCATAATACGTTAATTCGGCTGCCTTCTCATGTCCCCATATTCCAAATACACCACATTCTTCGTTTATGCCTTTGATTTCAGCAAGCATGGGATAGCTCCCCTCCATAATTTCTCGAGTTTTTTAACATCTTCTTGAATAATTGGACTGTTGTCAGCGGAAACGCGCAACATTCCATCCTCCGTAACCGTACCAATCTGGAACGCATCCTGAATTTTACTTTCAACTAATGATTTATGTTCATCTTTAACAGTAAAGAGAAATCTTGACTGGGTTTCACTGAATAGTTCAGTTGTTGCTTCACCATTAAGTTTCACATCAGCTCCAAGCCCATTATCTGTAAACACACTCTCAGCCAAAGCAACGGCAAGTCCGCCTTCTGCTAAGTCATGTGCGGATTCTATTATTCCGGATTGGATTGCTTCCAACAATTGCTTTTGTCTTTTTGCCTCAATATCTAAATCGATTTTCGGTGCTTTACCTTCATATTTTCCTTGTATCACATTCTGAAGCTCACTACCGCCGAATTCAACTTCCGCTTTACCAATTACGTAGATTGCATTTCCAGCGTTCTGGAAAAAGCTTGGTGTGATATGTTCCAATGATTCATGAAGCCCAACCATACCAACTACGGGTGTAGGGAAAATTGATTTTCCTTTTGACTGATTGTATAAGGAAACATTTCCGCTAATTACCGGGGTTCCTAAACGCTCACAAGCCTGGCTCATACCTTCCACACTTTTCTCCATTTGCCAGAATACTTCCGGATTCGTTGGATTACCAAAGTTTAAACCATCTGTTAACCCAAGTGGTCTAGCTCCTGAGCAGACAATATTACGTGCCGCTTCTGCTACAGCAATTTTCCCTCCTGTTTCCGGGTCCAAATAAATATAACGGGAATTACAATCTGTCGTAATCGCAAGTGCCTTGTCTTTTCCTTTGATACGGACAACAGCAGCGTCAGATCCAGGTGTTACAACGGTGTTCGTCTGTACCATGGAATCATATTGGTCATATACCCACTCTTTGCTTGCAATGGTCGGTTGTTGTAATAACGTTTTAAGCATTTCCGCTGGATTGTCTACTTTCGGAATTTCACTTTCCATCTTTTGGAATTCTTTAAAATATGCCGCTTCTTGCGATGGCATATTGTATACTGGCGCATCATCTGCAAGCGAATCAACCGGAATATCTGCAACCACTTCTCCGAGATGTTTAATACGGAATACTTTCTCCTCAATGACTTCACCAACTGGTACTGCCTTCAATCCATACTTTTCAAATATATCGATAATTTCTTGTTCACGACCACGTTCGACACAAAGTAACATACGCTCTTGAGATTCGGAGAGCATCATTTCATATGCTGTCATGTTCTGTTCGCGCTGTGGAACAAGATCCAAGTTCATTTCCATTCCGGTTCCAGCTTTGCTCGCCATTTCACTGGCAGAGGAAGTAAGACCGGCAGCACCCATATCCTGCATACCAACTAATGCATCCGAATGAATTACTTCCAAACAAGCTTCAATAAGCAGTTTTTCCATAAATGGGTCACCAACTTGTACGGCAGGGCGATCTTTCGCAGCATCTTCTCCTAAGTCATCAGAAGCAAATGTGGCACCATGAATCCCATCTCGTCCTGTTGGAGGACCCGCATAGAGAATTGTATTTCCAATTCCAGATGCAATTCCTTTTTGGATCTCATCATGATTAATTAATCCAACACTCATCGCATTCACAAGCGGGTTATCTTCATAGCTATCATCAAATTGCACTTCTCCTCCGACTGTTGGAACACCGACACAGTTTCCATATCCTGCAATTCCGCTAACAACTTCCGAAAACAGATATTTCGTACGATCGGTTGTTAAATTACCAAAACGAAGTGAGTTCATCGATGCGATTGGACGCGCACCCATGGAAAAGACGTCACGAATAATTCCCCCAACACCTGTTGCCGCACCTTGATAGGGTTCCACAGCAGATGGATGATTATGACTCTCTACCTTAAAAACAACTGCCTGATTATCTCCAATGTCGATAATACCAGCACCTTCACCAGGACCTTGAAGGACATGCGGTGCTTTCGTCGGGAATTTTCTAAGCAATGGTTTGGAAGTCTTGTAGCTACAATGCTCTGACCACATAACAGAGAAGATTCCTGTCTCCGTGAAATTGGGAAGCCTGTTCATAATGCCTTTAACCATCTCAAATTCCTGATCACTGAGACCCATCTCACGATATAATTTATCACGTTCTATTTGCTCTGGGCTGATATCATGCGTTTGTTGCATAGGTGTCCCTCCAATTTTGAACCATAGACTTGAATAATCGTAGTCCATCTTCACTACCTAATAATTCTTCCACGGCACGCTCCGGATGCGGCATCATGCCAAGTACATTTCCTTCTTTATTGATAATGCCTGCAATATCTTTAACAGATCCATTCGGGTTATTCTTATAGGTAAATACGATTTGATTATTGGCCTTCAATTCTGATAACGTTTCCTCATCGCAGAAATAATTTCCTTCTCCATGAGCAATCGGGAAGCGAACCACTTCCCCTTTTCCATAACCAGAAGTAAATGACGTCTTCGCATTTTCGACAATCAGTTCTTCCTGATGGCACATAAATGAAAGTTTTTCATTCCGCATGAGAGCTCCCGGTAATAGTCCAGCTTCCGTCAAAATCTGAAATCCATTACAAACACCAAGGACAGGTTTACCTTTTGCTGCATGTGCTTTTATTTGCTTCATGACATTTGATGTTGAAGCAACCGCTCCTGAACGCAAGTAATCGCCATATGAGAATCCACCTGGAATGAGAATTCCGTCGTAGGTCTCTAAATTACTATCCTCATACCATACAAGATCAGCTTCAGCTTGCAGTACTTCTTTTACTGCATGGTACATATCACGGTCACAATTCGATCCTGGAAAAACAACTACAGCGAATTTCACAAGCCCTCATCCTCCTCCACATCAAAGCGGTAATCTTCAATAACAGGGTTTGCGAGCAACTTGTCACACATTTCGGTAACACGCGCTTCAAGAGCAGGCCCATCTTTCACTTTTAATTCAATATATTTATTAACTCTTGCATCTTCAATTTCGTTATACCCTAGGGAATTAAGTGATTCCTGGATTGCTTTACCTTGTGGATCAAGAACACCTTGCTTTAATGTAATATAGACAGTTACCTTTCTCATACTTTAGCCTCCAGCCTTTTTAAAATTTCTTCATATACTTCAATTAAATCTCCAGTACCTTTACGGAATACATCTTTATCCAAATTTTCTCCTGTTGTCATATCCCATAATCGGCATGTATCCGGGGAAACTTCATCAGCAAGTATGATTGTTCGGCCTGATTTGCGCCCAAACTCAAGCTTAAAATCTACTAATGAAATATTTATTGAACGAAAGATGTCAATTAGATGTGTATTGATTTCAAGTGCCAATTCTTTGATTTCTTTTATTTCCGCTTCGGTTACATTGGATAAGTACAATGCATGTTCATCATTGATCAGCGGATCACCGAGCTCATCATCTTTGTAGAAAAACTCAAGCATAGGTTTCTCAAAAGGAGTCCTCTCTTCAATTCCCAATCGTTTTGGAATACTGCCGGCAGCAATATTACGCACAACAACTTCTAATGGGATAATTTCCGTTTGGAAGACCAGTTGTTCTGTCTCATTTAACCGTTCAATAAAATGGGTTTCAATTCCTTTATCATGTAGTTCTTTAAAGATAAGTGATGAAATTTCATTATTTAATCTGCCTTTCCCTTCAAAGGAGTCTTTCTTTCCCCCATTGAAAGCTGTAGCGTCGTTTTTATAAGATAAAACTAGTTTACCGGACTCTCCTTGTGCTTGATAAACTTGCTTTGCTTTTCCTTCATAAAGGAGCTCTGCTTTCATCCTGTTTTACCCCTCTCTACAATCCAATTCTTCCGAAAATAACATCTACATTTTTCAAATGATAGGTGTAATCAAAGCAATCCTCGATTTCTTCCTGGGTCAGTTTTCCAGCAATTATCTCATCTGCTTCGACAAGCTGTTTGAAATGGGTTGCCGTTTCCCATGCCTGCATTGCTTTGGGCTGAACGATATCATAAGCAGCTTCACGTGCCATTCCTTTATCGATTAACTTAAGCAAAACACGCTGTGAGAAAATAACGCCATGTGTTTTATCGATATTGCGTTTCATATTTTCAGGAAATACAGTTAAGTTTTTAACAATGTTTCCGAAACGGTTAAGCATATAGTTCAAAGCGATTGTCGCATCAGGTAAAATGACGCGTTCAGCTGATGAATGCGAAATGTCACGTTCATGCCATAAGGATACATTTTCATAGGCAGTCAGCATATAGCCACGGATCACGCGTGCCATTCCGGTCATGTTTTCAGATCCGATTGGATTACGTTTATGTGGCATAGCTGAAGATCCTTTTTGACCTTTTGCAAAGCGTTCTTCCACTTCACGTGTTTCTGTCTTTTGCAATCCGCGAATTTCTGTAGCAAATTTTTCGACAGAAGTAGCAATTAAAGCAAGCGTTGAGAAATAGGCTGCATGACGGTCACGCTGTAATGTCTGTGTCGATACTGGTGCTGGAGTTGTACCCAACTTTTCACAAACGTACTGCTCGATAAATGGATCAATATTAGCGTAAGTTCCTACTGCTCCGGACATTTTACCAAATTCAATATTTTCAGCAGCCGCTTCAAAACGTTCCAGGTTACGTTTCATTTCTTCATACCAAAGTGCCATCTTCAGACCAAAAGTAGTCGGTTCAGCGTGGACACCGTGTGTACGTCCCATCATTACCGTATGTTTATGCTCAATAGCCTTGTCTTTCAATATTTCGATGAAGTTATGCAAGTCTTTACGGATAATTTCATTTGCCTGTTTAATTAAATAGGATAGTGCCGTGTCAACTACATCTGTGGAAGTTAATCCGTAATGAATCCATTTACGTTCTTCACCAAGTGTTTCAGATACTGCACGTGTGAAGGCAACAACATCATGACGTGTTTCTTCTTCTATTTCATAAATTCGGTTCATATCAAAAGATGCATGTTCTCTTATTTTCTTAACGTCTTCTTTAGGTATTACTCCCAGTTCACTCCATGCTTCACAAGCAAGAATTTCAACTTCAAGCCAAGCTTTGAATTTATTTTCTTCTGTCCAAATATTTCCCATTTCTTCTCTTGTGTAACGTTCTATCATAGCGTTGCCTCCTTGAAGTTCACTATCTGTTTTTTTAATGCTTCTTCATTTTCGGCAACAAATGTAACATGTCCCATTTTCCGCTTCGCTTTCGGTTCTGCTTTGCCATATAAATGAATAAAGCCATCTTCTGTTTGAGCCATTGCTTTTAATATGCCTTCCAGATCCTCACCGAGAACATTCACCATCACCGTTGGCATCAGCAGCTTTATATCTGTTAATGGTAAACCACAGATTGCCCGGATATGCTGGGTGAATTGAGAAATATTGCATGCTTCTATCGTGTAATGACCAGAGTTATGCGGTCTGGGAGCCATCTCATTCAAATAGATGCCTTCTCCCTTAACAAACATTTCAATCGCAAAAGTACCAACAATATTCATTTTCTCAGCTAGTGATTCTGCTGCTTTATATGCCTTCTCTTCGATGAGTTCGCTAATCGTTGCCGGTACTGTTGTTTGATACAAAATATGATCGCGATGTTCATTTTCTGCGATTGGAAAATAGGTGATTTTCCCTGTCAAGGATCTTGTAAACACAACTGATATTTCTTTATCAAACGTTATCCATTGCTCAATAATGCAATGTTCATTTGCCTCTGCAAATTGTAAAGCTTGTTCCATGTCTTCTGCTGAATTAATCTTTAACTGACCTTTCCCATCATATCCACCGCGGCAAGTTTTAATAACTGCCGGAAATGTAAACTCTTTTAAGGCTTCACTGCACTCCTCTGCATTAGCAACGACTGCAAACGGAGGGATTGGAAGACCTGCATCCTTCATCAATTGTTTTTCTTTTTCACGGTTTTGGGTAATTTCAAGCGCATAAGCACCTTGTGGAAGTTTCCCTTTTTCTTCTATATAAGCAGCAGTTTTAAGATTAACATTTTCAAATTCATAGGTTACGACATCACTGATTTCTGTTAGTTCCTTAATTGCATTCCAATCATCATAAGCCGCTGTAATCTGAATATCAGCTACCTGTGCAGTTGGGCAATTTGGTGTCGGATCAAGGACAGCAATCTTGTAGCCCATATATCTTGCTGCAATTGCCATCATTCTGCCAAGTTGTCCGCCACCAATAATTCCGATTGTTTGTGGTGGGAGTATGCTTTTACTTTTCTGCAAGGTCTTCCCTCATTTCCATAACTTTTGACTTCATTGTTTTACGATAGTCTTCAAGCTTTTCCGCTGTTTTATTATCAAATGTCCCAATTATTTGCGCTGCAAGGATTCCAGCATTAATTGCTCCAGCTTTCCCTATTGCAACAGTTGCTGTTGGAACTCCTCCCGGCATCTGTACGATGGATAGTAACGAATCGATTCCATTCAATGCTTTACTTTCAACAGGAACACCAATGACTGGCAATGTCGTCTGCGATGCTACCATACCTGGCAGATGTGCTGCTCCCCCAGCTCCTGCAATAATTACCTTTAACCCGCGTTCACGAGCTGATTTTGCATAAGTAAACATTTCGTCAGGTGTACGATGTGCTGAAATAACATCTTTTTCATAAGAAATGTTCAATTCCTCAAGTACGTTACACGTATGCTCCATCGTTTCCCAATCCGAGATACTTCCCATAATAACGCCAATCTGAGCCATCAAATCCCTCTTCCTCTAACTGATTTATATCATTCCCTTTTTGATTTAAAAAAGTCTATTCGTCTCTCTCTTTATGAGAGAAGATGAATAGACTTAGCTACTTCGGACGCATCCAAATTGATCATTACACATGCGCAACGAATCATCTTCCCTCATAGTCCAGCATTTACGGTGCTAGGTAGAAACTTCTGAGCCGTATTCTCAGCAAATATATGAGGTACCGTATTTATTTGTCGGCTTAAGCATAACAAATCGAAAACAAAAAATCAATAAAACAGCGAACGATTTATTAATGTTTTTTGTTTAATGTTCGGGTTTTACTGTAATGAGCATCATTTTAACTACCTTTATTATATTTTCGGAATTTTATCAGAATCTTTATTTCAATCTAAACAGTAAAAAAAAGAAAATCACAATTCCAATTAAGGTACTGTGCTATCTTTAGTTTTGCTGAATTTCTCCTTCAATGCAGTTTTATTTATTTTACCGACATGGGTTTTCGGCAGTTCTTCTATAACGATGAATTTCTTAGGAATCTTGTATCGGGTTATCTTTTGGCTACAATGCAATTCCAGTTCCTTTGGTGTTATCTCTATTTTGGTTACAACAAATGCCACGACAATCTCACCCCATTTTTCATCAGGTAAACCAATGACCGCTGCTTCATCAACAGCCTGATGGGATTCAATCCAATGTTCCACTTCCAGCGGATATACATTTTCTCCGCCGGTAATAATCATGTCTTTCTTCCTACCGACAATATATACAAATCCCTCTTCGTCCTTTCTGGCAAGGTCCCCAGTATGAATCCATCCATCTTTAATTGTTTCTTTTGTCTCATCCGGTTTATTCCAATAATACTCAAATGCGTGGTTTCCACGTGTCAATAACTCACCGACTTCCCCCGGCTCCACCACCAAACCGTCCTCTCCAATAATTTGTATATCATTAAAGATCATTGCCTTTCCTACAGAGCCAAGTTTACGTACGGTATCTTTCGAATCGATATAAAAGTTATTCGGACCTGCTTCCGTTAAACCATAACCTTCTTTAAAAGCAAGGCCTTTTTCAGAAAAAGCATGATAGATTTTGAGTGGACACGGGGCCCCTCCGGATACAAAAACCTTCATATCCGGGAAACTTGATTGTTTGAACAAATCAGTCTGAATAATCATGTGGTACATGGTGGGTACAAATAATACGACGGTACATTTATATGTAATAAGATCTTCGACCGCTTTAGTGGGATTGAAATCAGAAGATAGTACGACCGTTCCACCAACTAGTAACAAGGGCAATGAATATACATTTAATCCACCCGTATGAAACATCGGCAAGCATGTCAATGTCGTATCATCCTGATCCAAATTCCAGCTGATTGTTGTATTTAGGGCATTCCACAAAATGGAGCGGTGGGATAAGACAGCACCTTTTGGACGGCCAGTCGTTCCTCCTGTATAGATCATTGCTAAAGGATCTTCCTCTTTTAATTGCGTATCTATAGTGAATGGTTCAGAGTGCAAATCGTTCAGGTAATCATTGTGATCAATCATTACCAAATTTGATGTTGTATCAATTGCTTTTATTTTGTCTACAAATAACGGGTCAATCCCAATCATTTTTGGATCACAGTCGTTAATGACGTATTCCAGTTCAGCTTCAGCCAATCTCCAGTTTAGCGGGATAAAGATTGCACCTATCTTCATGGCAGCAAAGAAGAAATCAAAAAAACTGATATGATTTGGAGCGAGTATCGCCACCCGATCCCCTTTACGGATTCCTTTTGAATAGAAATAATTTCCAACTTTAGCAACGCGTCGATGAAGCTCGGCATATGTCCATGAATCATTTGTATTTGAATCGATGATTGCTATTTTATTTGGTGTCAGACTAACCCGACTTTCGAACCAATTAATATCATATTTCATTCTCCCGATTCCTCCCCGTCCATCCAAACTTTGCTCACTTATCTGTATCAAGTATAGGAAGTGATAGTTACAACAAAGTTACATTTTAACTGTGGAATTTTTTAAAATCAGCACTACCAGTAATGAATATTGCATTTATAATCTCGCAGTCGATTAAAATGCGAAGTAACTGCTGGCTGATATCCATTGATATGTGCTCTTGCTGCCGTCCGAGATCGCTCTGGGCAGTCGCTTTCCGCGGGCACGGCCTCAGCCTCCTCGAGAAAACCACTCTGCGGGGCCTTCGGACACGTGCTGGGACTGCGATTACTCGCCCCACCGAAAACCTTTGTTCCCGCAGGAGTCGACTGCCCTCCGCTCACCCGGACTGGTGAAACTGTATATTGCAACTTTATCGTTGGAATGTGTTATCAATGGAAGCAACCTTCTCACCAGCTCTGGGAAATACACGGAGACTCCTTGAAAATGCATCCGCATTTTCTAACGAAGATGCACCGCTGTCGAAGCATTCCTTGTTCTGCGGGAGCAGAGGTATCGGTGAGACAGCGCAGCGCTTTAGCGCAAGTTGGCTCACCAACCGCCCGCGAACCGTAAGTGTATTTCCCAGAGCGGCCACCGAAGATGCCTATCCCATGGCGCAGTTTACAGATTTTGTAACAAAAACATTAATCTTCTAGAAATTAGCCAATAAAAAAGAAGCCATTCCAAGTTACAGGAATAGCCTTCTATCCTTTGTGTTACATCATAATTCCGCCATCGACATGGAGTGCATGGCCATTGACATAATCGGACTCATCAGAAGCAAGATATAAGTATGCATTGGCAATGTCTTCAGGACGTCCGAGCCGTTCCATCGGTATCTGCCCCTTTATTTGGTCCATCACCTTGTCAGGTACTCCTTCGACCATACTCGTTTCGGTAAACCCCGGAACAACCGCATTCACATTAATTCCTTTACGAGCAAGTTCCTTCGCCCAGGATTTTGTCATACCAATAATTCCTGCCTTTGCGGCTGCATAATTCGTTTGACCAACATTTCCATAGACCCCTGATACACTAGACGTACTAATAATTTTCCCTTTACCTTGTTCAACCATTGTTGCTAGAACTGCTTTTGTACAGTTGAAGACTCCGGTTAAATTCACATCGATTAATTGTTGGAATTGCTCTACAGTCATTTTTGATAGCATGGCATCCCTTGTTATTCCAGCATTATTTACTAATACATCAACGCGACCAAACTTCGCTAATACTTGATCAACCAAGCCATCCACACTTTCTTTACTTGCTACATCGACTTGAATAAACTTGCATTCAAATCCATCTTTTAATAATTCCTTTTCACTCTTTTCACCTTTTGACAGATCATAATCAGCAATGATCACCTTTGCTCCTTTTTTCGCAAACGTTCTTGCAATCTGGAGACCGATTCCATTTGCTGCCCTGTTATAATCGCGACTTTTTTTTGCAAACGGGTCATTTATGATTCCACTCCTCCATAAAAAAATCATCCATCGTCTGCAGTAGTTGCCCTAAATCATCGATAAGCGGAGAGTGTCCACAACCTGTCAATTCTTTATTAACAGCTTGATTACCAAAATCTTCTATCAGTTCGTCAGTCATTTGTTTTGTAACAACCATATCATGCTCACCCCATGCAATCATGACCGGAATAGTGATATCTTTCACTCTATTCTCACCTGCTACTAGTCCGTTATGGGTATTACTAATATTAAAAGTGTTCAATGCCTGATAGCACTCTGCAAGATTACGCTGTGATGTCATGTCTTCCAAATATTTTTGATACCTTTGTTCATCTGGCTGATTATTCACGTAGATGCTCATATCCCATACTTGTTTTAAAAATTCATAATTCAACGTATCGTATGCCGTTTGGACAATCTTTGTTTTATCAGCGTCAAAGATTTGTTCCAATGTTTTCAGGCGATTATTAATATCCGGCAATCCATCCTCACCTAACGGATAAAATGCAAATCCTCTGGAAGACCCTGACGCAAGTAAAAATAACCGATTACAATAAGACGGATAATCAGCACAAAACTGCTGGCAGACCGTTCCTCCCAAAGACCATCCGACCAAAGCGAAATTTTTCAATTGCAATTCATCAGCAAAGAGCTTTAAATCATCGGAGAAATCTTTAATCTCAGAGATTGGGCTTTCATAGCTGGATTCACCAAACCCGCGCAAATCTACCGCATATACCTTATAATCCTTTGAAAGGTTTTCAATTACTAAGTCCCAGTGAACGGAGGAAGTCATATTCCCATGAACGAGTATAACAATCTCCTTTCCGCCTTCACGTTCCCTGTAAGCAATGCATTCTCCATTGGATAACGTTACCTTTTTTAAAGCTACTTCTATCATTCTGCAGACCTCCTATTATTTACCCCACTTAATCACATTAGCTCCCCAAGCATAACCAATACCTGCAGAAACGAGCACAACAATATCTCCATTTTTCAATTTCCCTTGCTGTTCGGCAAGTTCCAGTGAAATAATTTGATCCATTTGGCCAATATGTCCATAGTTTTCGAGAAAGATTGATTTATTATGGTCAACTCCAAGTTTATCCAGGACATATGTGTGGGCAGATCGCTTCATATGGAGCATGGCAACGTAATTGATATCTTCTTTTGTGTACCCGCTTTTTTCCAAAGCTTTTTCAATACATAATATAAAATTTTCCATCGACTTCTCATCCAGTCGCAGCTTCATACCAGTCGGATCTGGAACATCAAATTGGTATAGACCGGCTGCCAATGTTTTTGTTGTAATCGGGTTTTTCGTGCCTCCGGTAGTCACGATAACATCTTCGGAAAAGGAACCGTCCGTAATCAGATGTGTTTGTAATATCTGATTTTCAGAATGTCCTTTTTTTAGAATAATTGCAGCTCCACCTGCACCCAGGTTGAACATAAACCTTGTATTGGTGTTATCATAATTGATAAAGTCACCATTACGATATCCACCAGCTAAAAGCACTGTTTTGATTTCCTCATCGGCAGTCATCAAATCCTTTGCCAGTTTTAATGCCATGATTGTCGTCCCACATCTTAATGCTGTATCAAAGGCCCAGGCATTAACTGCTCCAATGTCATGCTGCAATTTTATTCCGGCTGTCCAAATCGGATATTCCTTATGTTCCTCCCCGATATAAATAACGAGATCAATCTCTTTCGGGTTGATTCCAGCCTTGGCAATAGCCTTCTCTGCAGCACGCACACCCATATAGGCAGTATGATCTTCATCCCCAGGAATCGGCTTTTCCTTTATACCTAGCTTTTGTTCGACAACGTCAACCGGAAGTCCTGCAAGACGAGCCAATTCATTGGAAGACATTCGCTTTTCAGGGAGGTAGACCCCCATACTGACAATTCCAATAGCAACCACTGTTCATTCACATCCTTTTATTTTCCAACCGTTTTGCGATGATCCCGAAATCCTTTTATGGAACGATTCATAAACTTAGACTGGAGAGTCCCAATGATTCCTAATGGGAAGAATATAACAACTAAAATATATACCGTTCCATAAAGAATGATCCAACGTTCAAATATCCAATGAACATCGGATAAACCAGATAACCAGTGATGGGCAAGTTCAACAAGACCAGCTCCCAAAATCGGGCCTACCAATGTGCCAACTCCACCAATAATCGTCATTAGCAACACATCGATTGTTAGGTCAGTAGCAAATACACCTGTATTCACAAATCGGAGGGAAAGCGCGTATAATACCCCTGCAATACTCGCAACAACTCCCGCTGCGACACTTGCAATAACTTTATAATGCAGCACTTTATACCCCAATGATTCTGTCCGTGCTTCATTCTCGCGTATTGCCATTAATACCCTGCCAAAAGGGGATTTTGTAAAGCGTCTTAACCCGAAGAATAGTAGGATTAAAGAAACCAAACAAAGTACATATAAATGATGGGAGTCACGCAGTATTTCTGGAAGCCCAAACGTAAATCCGTCGTTTCCTCCAGTAAGCGAGCGCCATTTTTCAGCTGCAACTAGAAATAGTCCGGCGAGTGCCAGGGTCAGCATGGCATAGAAGTGACTTTTTAATCGGAGTGTTAATGCTCCTACAATAAAACTTACGATGGAAGCAATAACAACCGCTACCAATATCGCTACAAAAAAAGACAAAACGGTAGCATGCATGCGATCCATAACGATAGCGGTTGAATACGCACCAATTCCGAAAAACATTACATGTCCAAATGAAATAATACCTGTAAAACCTAGCAATATATCATAACTCATTGCAAAAATCGCAAAAATAAATATTTGTATAATAATAAATTGCATGCTCCGTCCAGTTACGATAAACGGAACGATAAATAACAATAAACCGATGATGATAAAAATCCAAGTGCTCTTCTCCACATTACGAATATTCAATTATCCTCACCCCTTTCCGAATAATCCTTGCGGTCTGAAAATCAGAACAACAGTCATTAACAGCATATTTACAGCCAGCGAAAGGGCTGGAACGTAATAAGCCATGAATGCCTGTGCCAATCCTACTAGAATTGCTGCAAAAAGAGATCCTGAGAAACTGCCCATTCCACCAATAACGACTACAATAAAAGCAAGTATGGAAAATTCCAAACCCATTTCGGCATAAATAACACCTGAATACACGGCATGTAATATTCCGCTTAATGCTGCCATAGCAGCCCCAACCATAAAAACAAGCATGAATACAAGTTTTATATTGATACCGAGGGATTGAACCATTTCTTTGTTCATCACTCCCGCCCGAACAATTAATCCAACTCGTGTGCGTTTCAAAATAAGTGATGAAACGATAAAAATAAGTAATCCTACTGCAATGATAAACAGTCTGTATTTGATAAGTACAATGTCTCCGACCAGGAAACTTCCCTGTAAAACTTCAGGAGGGAAAACAGCCTTCTGATCAGGTCCGAATACAACCTTTATAAACTCCTGCATAACGAGCATAAAACCAAGCGTAATCAAAATCTGCTGAATATGATTCCCATAAACAGGTCGTATAATCAGTCTTTCCGTCACGAGACCAAGCAATAAACCGGTAATGATTGCAGCAATAATTCCCACTATGAAACTGCCAGTCATCTGAAAACTCCATACACCAGTGTATGCTCCCCATATAAATAACCCACCATGTGCAAAGTTCAATACGCTCATCAAACCGAATATTAATGTCAAACCTGCTGCAAGAAGGAAAATCAACATACCCGTCGCAAGTCCATTCACGGTTAAACTAATGATCAAATCCATATATGCATCCCCCTTTCCTACGCAATGCCTAGATATTTTTTCATTAAGACTTTGTCTTGCTTCAATTCTTCCATTTGTCCTTCATGCACGGTTTTTCCATCATCAATAATAAAAAATTGATTACCTATTTTACTTGCCATCATAAAGTTCTGCTCAACAAGCAGAATCGTCGTATTTTCTTTCATTTGTTCAATGGATTCGGTAACTTTATCTACAATAATTGGGGCTAACCCTTTACTAGGCTCATCGATCAGCAGTAGTTCATTTTCATTCACATATGCCCGCGCAATAGCGAGCATTTGTTTTTGCCCGCCACTCAATGCTCCTCCAGGCTTTTTCCAAAACTTTTTCAGATCAGGAAATAATTCAAGTACCCATTCCATCCGCTTTGTCGTTCCTTCGTCCTCTTTCTTCATTGCAACTCTCATATTCTCACCAACTGTTAAATCACTAAAAACACCTTGGTCTTCGGGTACATACCCAATCCCTTTATTTGCTATTTGATGGGTCGGTAAATTTCCAATATTCTCATCGTTATACGTTATCGTACCTTTACTGACTTGATTCAGCCCCATGATTGTCCGCAATGTCGTTGTCTTACCGGCACCGTTCCTTCCAAGCAAGACGGTCACTTCCCCTTTTTTCACGTCAAAGGAGACTCCTTGTAAAATATGAAACTTCTGGATATACGCTTCCACCTGGTCTAATTTAAGTAAGCTGCTGCTCATTGTAACTACCTCCTAGATATGCCGATTGAACCGTCTCGTTTTCAACAATCTCTTCAGGAGTACCTTGAGCAATCAATTCACCATGGAATAAGACAAGGACCTCATCCGACATGTCCATAATCATATCCATTTTATGCTCAATAAGAACAATGGTACGATCTTCCTGCCTCTTAATTTCTTTAATCACTTCGATGATTGCTGGAACTTCTTCCAGCGACATGCCTGCTGTCGGTTCATCCAGCAGCAACAGCTCGGTTTCCAGTGCGAGCAGCATGGCAATCTCCAGCTTCCTCTTCTCACCATGGGCCAAATTGACAGCGAGCGAGCTTGCCTTATCGTTTAAATAAACCGTTTCAAGGAGTTCATGTGCCTTCTGTTCGAATCGCTTATAATGAAGAAAGTGAGCAATCATCTGGTAACGCACCTTTGCTTGTGACTGCACTGCCAGCCGAACATTCTCCAGTACTGTTAAATTAGGAAATACATTGGTAATTTGAAAAGATCTCCCAATGCCTATTCGTGTTCTATCGGTAGTGCGAAGCTTCGTGATATTCTGGCCCTTAAAATAGACAGAACCCTTTGTTGGAGATAATTGTCCACTGAGCAGATTAAAGAAAGTTGTCTTGCCGGCACCATTCGGACCAATAATAGAGGTAAATTTCTTTTCGCTTATTTGAACAGACACGGAATCCACAGCCACATGTCCGCCAAAAGCGATCGTTAATTCTTTTGTTTCTAATATTGCTTTCATCGTCTTCCTCCTCTAATGCGTGATGCAGAACATACCCTTACCAACAAACAAGGAGGTAAGGGCAATGTTCTAAATCAATTATTATTGATTCATAATTGGTGGTGCTGTTTCTTCCGGTGTTAGTATTCGATTTAATACTGGAACTGGATAATCCACATCATCACTTTCTTCCAATGTGATGGAGTACATTTCCTGCAATGCCTGATGGTCTTCTGGTCGGAAAGTCATCGTACCTTTAGGTGTCTCAAAGCTCATACCTTCCATGATTTCAATCAAAGCGGCCGAATCTGCATCTCCATCATTTTGTTTGAGCGCTTCCACAATTGAGATAGCTGCACTCATTCCGCCTGGTGTAAATAAATCAGGAACAGCCCCATCGAAACGTTCTGTATGTTCCTTAACCAACCAATCATTCACTTCATTATCCGGCAATGTATGGTAGTAAACAGTAAATCCTTCCATGCCTACTAATTGAGTCATCGTAGCAAGTGCTGCAATATCCGGAGCACCTGTTGTAATTGAGATACCTTGATCCTGCAATCTCATATCAGAAATCTGATTCCAAGGTGAGTTCGCTCCAGCCCAAACGACATATAAGTAATCTGGATCTGATTCGATTATTTTTTGGATATTTGCTGTAAAATCGGTTGCAGCCTGATCCGCATATTCCTCATGGACAATATCTGCTCCCAAATCTTCTGCAGCTGCCACAAATGCTGCTACACCATCATGTCCAAATGAATAATCAGGTGCCAGTGTTGCAATTTTGACACCTTCCCCTGCAATGGCTGCTGCTGCTGCCACCGCATCCTGTGCCGAGTTTCTTGCAGTTCGGAAAATATAATCATTGTATTCGGAACCCGTAATGCTATCAGCTGCTGCGGGTTCAACAACCATAATTTTCTCGTATTCTTCAGCCAGAGGTGTCACCGCCAGCGTATCACCAGAACTAGAGGAACCTACGAGAAAATCAACTTCCTTATCTTCTAGAAGACCAATTGCTTTCTGCCTTGCAACGGTGGGATCTGTTTCTGTATCTTCAAAGAACACTTCAATTTTCTTTCCCGCAACTTCCATCGTTCCATCGGTTGCATATTCCAATCCTAATTCAAAACCTTTTTTTGTCTGATCCCCGTATGCTTCCAATGCACCTGTCAGTGAAGCCAGTACACCTATTTTGATTGTTTCCTGTGCTTCACCTGAGGATTCTCCTCCTGATTCTTCTGTTGTTTCTTGTGCTGTTTCTTCTGCTGTTTCTTCCCCTGATTCTTCTGAACTGCCTGAAGCTCCATCACTGTCATTACATGCAGCCAAAATACCAATAAATAACAGTACAACTACTAGTGACCATATTCGGTTAACCTTCATTATTTCTCCCCCTCAAAATATAATCATTTTTACTTATTGCTATCATAAAAAGAACAAGTTACAGGAAAGTTACAAACAGGTTCTTCACCCAAACCAACGTATTGCAGTTGCTGCCCATGTATAACCAGTTCCTGCAGATACAATTACCGCAATATCACCTTCGTTTAGTAAGCCACTTTCCTCAGCCAGATATAAACCATAACAAGGATCCAGAGCAGACATATGCCCATGATGTGTTAGATAAATAGCTTGCTCTTCTCTTAGCCCTACTCTCTCAAGTATTTCGGTAAACATTGATTTTTTCATATGAAGTGGTAAAAGCACCTTTAAGTCCTCTAATGTCAGCCCACTTCTCTCTAATGATTGTTTAATGACATTCGTAAAATTGGGAATCGATACAAGGTCCAAGCGCTCTTTCATACTGGCTGGGTTTGGCACATCAATATAGTGCATTTTTTGCTGAACTACTTCTGAACTTACTGGATGTATTGAACCACCTCCCGGAACAAGTACGTCTTTACTGAATGAACCATCTGTAATTATCGAGGAAGCAAGAATTTCGCTCTTTGTCGCATTTTTCGTTACGAGTGCTGCTGCACCACCATCTGCAAAATTAAACATAAACCTAGATCGAGGATTTTCGTAGTTGACGGTCATTGATTCCTTCGATCCACCTACGAGCAAAATATTGTTGATATTTTCATCAGAATAGAGCATATCTTTTGCAACTTTAACGGCTATCGGAAAACATGAACTCACATTCATCAGCTCAAAGGAGTACGCATTGCTCGTTCCCAGTTCATGTTGTATTTTTGATGAAGCTGTCCAAATCTGATAATCTTTGAAAGGGCTCCCAAAATAAATGACAATGTCTATTGTTTTCGGGTCTACTTTACTCAGAATTTTTTTTCCTGCAGCTATCGCTAGATCTGATGCATGCATATGGTCTGGTGCTATTCCTTTTTCATATAGCCCAAACTTCTCTATAATTACCTGTTCTGGAATGGTAGTTTTATGTGATAGTTCTGATGCAGTTTCTTTCTGTTCAGGTTCATAAATACTGGTTGCCTGAATACCAATCATTTATCTCGCTCCCTCTTTGGTAGTTTCATTACTCCCTCACCATCCAGGACAATACTCCCAGTTTGATTTTTACAAGTTGTTTTTAACGTTATTAATCTATTATCCTCATCCAACTCCATCACTTCTGCACGAGCGGTTATCGTGTCACCTATATAAACAGGCTTCGTAAAATGCAAGGTTTGCGATACATAGATTGAACCTGGTCCCGGAATATGCATTCCCAATAATCTGGACAGGAAACTCGCTGTAAGTAATCCATGGCTGATGCGCTCACGAAAAAATGTATTTTTGGCATATTCCTTGTCAACATGTATAGGATTATAATCACCACTTAATCCTGCAAACATTACAAAATCTGTTTCTGTTACGGTTCTTGAAAAACTCGCTGAATCTCCAATTGCAAAGTTCATAACGATATCACCTCGATAGCAAATTCTTATTTAATTCTTTTTTATCTATTTTCCCTGTGGCATTTTTAGGTATATCCTCCACTACCATCACCTTTTTAGGTACTTTGTATTTAGCTAGTTTCATGAGGCAATAGGATCTAATTTCCTGTTCACTTATTATTTCATCCTTATTTAAGGAGACAAAAGCAATTGGAACCTCCCCCCATTTTTCATCTTCAACTCCAATTACAGCAACTTCATTCACTTGCGGTAATTCATTAATTACCTGTTCGACCTCCAATGGATAAATATTTTCCCCACCAGAAATAATCATGTCCTTTTTCCTTCCAGCTACGTAAATAAATCCTTCCTCATCTTGTCTCATCAAGTCTCCTGAATAAAACCATCCTTCCCTTATCGCTTCATTTGTTTGCTTTGGCAATCCCCAATACTCCTTCATGACATTCGGACCTTTTATGAGAAGTTCACCTATCTCTCCATTTTTAACTTGATTGCCTTCATCATCTACAATTAAAATGTCAGAAAACATGACCGGCTTTCCTATAGAGCCCACTCTCGTTTGGTAATCTTCCCTGGAAAGCATAAAAATCGTTGGTGCAGTTTCCGTCATTCCCATTCCCTGTCCAAAAGGCAACCCCCTTTCTAAATAGGCGTTTATGATTTCTTTCGGGCATGGAGCACCACCACTGTAAAACCATCGCACAGATGAGAAATTTGCAGTTTCAAATAAGGGATGTTTCCGGATAGCGTCATGTATCGTAGGCACTCCCATTACGACTGTTACAGCCGTTTCTTCAATTGTTTGGATGGTGTTGCCAGGATCAAATTTCCCAGGGATAATAACTGTTCCGCCGGTAAGTAATGTTGGAAAGGCAAATAACCCAATTCCACCGATATGAAATAAAGGCAGAAGAACAATCACTTTATCCTTAGACGTAATGTCTATTGCATACTGGCAATTAATCGCATTCCAAAACATATTCTCCTGCGTTAATACAGCTCCTTTTGGTCTCCCTGTCGTTCCAGATGTATAGCAGATGATAAAGGGATCATTTGCAGCATCTATTTTTACATGTTTTACTTTTGTATCAAGCTTGCTTTCTTCATCCTCAAATCGGAAAGCGCTCTCAAATTTTATATGATTGCAAATGGCATGATATAAATCAGCAGTTTCCTCCTCGTAAATGATTGTTTTGGTTCCACTATCGTTTAATTGATATGTTAATTCCTGCGCAGTCAGCCGAATATTTAATGGCACTGCAATCAACCCAAGCTGAGCAATGGAAAAATAGGAAATCAGATACTCTTCACGATTATTGGAAAGGATAGCTATTCGATCCCCTTTTTGAAGGAGATATTTCTTCTGAAGCAAAGCAGCCATCCATTCAACTCTTTCCGAAAGCTCTTTGTACGTATACTTATTTTTATCACTGATTAACGCTATTCGATTTGGTGTTATAAAAGCTCGTTTATGGATCCAGTAGGAAATAGGTTCCAATTATTTTACCTCCTGTCGTTTCAGGCCATTAAAGATTACCTCCATAACCTCATCCAATACTTCATCAGGGACTAATCTCTCTTCCCAAAGAACCCAGCGCATCCCGATAAATTGACCAATCCCCATTAAGCAATAAGCAATCGTTTCAGGGTTCAAAGATTTACATTCATGACTATCTACAGCTTCCTCGACCGATTTAATAAATCCATCTGCAATCTTCTCGTAATACCAACGATATAGATTCTTATCCACTAATACCGACTGCTGTACAATACTGTACAAATTTCGATGATTAACTACCCATTCGAAAAATGCGAGAAAGCCCGCCCGCTGTTTTTCTTCAAATGTTGCTTTTCCTTCCATTGCTAATTTAATCTGATATCGAAAACTTGAACTCAATTGATATACCAGTTCATCATATACTGACTTTTTTGTAGGAAAGTAATTATAAAAAGTACCTTGTGCCACACCAGCCTTTACAGTAATTTCAACAATGGATGCTTCAAAATACCCCTTTTCACCAATAATCTCTTCTGCAGTATCTAAAATCTTCTGTCTTGTTTTCATACCTTTTGATGTTAACTGATTTTCTTTTATTCCTGACATATGAATCACCTCTCAGTTTTAGATTATACAAAACTTTCAGATAGATTGCAAGTGTTTTTCAAAAATACGACTTACAGATAAATAATTCATTTATCTTTCTGTTTTAGACCTCTACCTAACTTTTTTTCAGGGCAAGCAACACGGTAAAGTAAAATGCCTTAATCGAATAGATCCAGAGGTGACCCTCTTCAAATTAAGACATATTCAGTACGTATTCAATTCTTCAGATTCCATCATTAACTCAAACATTTCTTTTGTAGAATCCATTGGTTCCACACCAAGCTCCGTTTGCAGCGCATCACAGCATTTTTCATACCATTTCATAGCCTGGGGACGATTGTTGTTCTGATAATAACTATACATCATCAGACGATACGCCTCCTCCCACGTGCGATCAATGACCAATATTTTTTCACAACAAGCCATACATTGGTTAAATTCCAATAAACGCACTGCTACTTGAGCCATCTTCTCCGCGCCTCTAAGATAAAGTTGTTGGAGTCGTTCTCTTTCCGCTTGACACCAGGTTGTAAAGCGAAGGTCGGACAAGTAATCCCCATGATACAGTTTCAAGCCCTTCTCCAGTAATTCCATTGCATGTTTTGGCTCCCTCTCATCCATGCCTTTCATTACCCAGTCTTCAAACAGAATGCAATCCAATTCACACCCTGCATCCGGATTTAATCTGTAAGAACTTCCTTCCCTCGTAATAAAAAATGATTCTTCTCTTGCTTTCCTATGAGGCTCCAACACTTTCAATAAAGCATTCAGTGTTACCTTAAAACTTTTATTCACATTCGCTTCATCCTGATCCGGCCATAAAAATTGAAAAATCTCTTCCTTTTGTAAAAAATTTTTACGGTTGGTTATAAGCAACTCAAATAATTCCTTTGCTTTACCCCGTTGCCAATCCTGAGGCTCTATTTGTTTCGTTCCAAGCCATATTCTAAATTGGCCAAGTGTACTTATCCGCAATGTATAACCCGGATGATTTTTAATCGATTCACTCAAGTTGAGTTCATACATTAACCTGGAAACATATTGCGGTGCAATACCAAGCTCGTTTGCTTTTAATAACATTGGAGCAATATTTTGCATATCTGTCGGTCCAAAGACTGTTTTGCTCTTTAGGAAAAATTCATACTCCTCTGTCTGGATTTCATGGAGAAAACTGGCCATCTCGATCCTAAATTGATCTTCCGCTTCTCTTTCAAAGGAAATATAAGCATTCCAAAAAGTGGTTACCATGATTCCGTAGCGATCACCACAGGACACCATATCAGACATTACTTGTTCATTCATGATCCAAGCCTGATTGAGATTATGGTTATAAACCTCTGTTATCGTCATTCCAAGTTTGATCAGCGCACTTAACCAACGATCGTTTACTTTTTCTGTTTCTTTTAGCCCTTTAATGGCATGATCCATGGCCCGGTTATATTCTTGTCGTTTGCCATATAAAATGGAGAGACCCATATATGGTTCGGCCTTCCCTCTGGAAATATTAATTTTACCCATCATTTCAAGTGCTGCTTCATAACATTGGATTGCTAAATCTGTATCATAGTGATCTGTCATTTGAACCGCATGCCCCATCCGTATCCAACCACATGCTTCCACAAATGGGGCCTGTATGGAAAGTCCTAATTGAATCGCATCTGAAGCAAGCTGCTTACTTACCTCGGCATTACCCATAAAAGCTTCAATAAGAGACAAAAGTAAATCTGTCTCGCGGTGGGATTGCGGCAAATGTTTATGATTATTGCTATCGCTTTCCTTTTTTCTGTTTATTAGAATTTCTTTTGCCTTAGCTAATCTTCCGGTACGAAGGTAAATTCTTGACTGTAGATTACTTTCCTCCATCGGTAAGTTAAGTCGTTTTGCCCGTTCAAACCAAACTTCCGCCTTAGCCGCTTTGCCGGCATTCAATAAATTTTCTGCCATCAACAAATACAGCTGAGCCATATCCTCAGACAATCCCTCGGCCTTATCCCTGTAATGGATAGCTTGATTCACAAATCGTTCTGCTTGATCAGGTTGAATTGTATCCAGATAAATACGGGCCATCCCTTCCAAAGCCTGGCTTCTTAGATAATGGTTTTCCTTCGTTTGTTCTGGCAGTGAATGAATAATTCGTTCATAATTCTTCATTGCTAATTCATATAAGGATCGATAACGTTCAATCTCTCCTTGATAGAAATAAAGAACCTGTGTTTGTTCTTTATACTTATCTGGCAAATCCACTAATAAATCATAAAGGATTTTAAGCCTTCCAGAACGCAGCATTTCCAGTCCGTTATCTTTCAATAAATGAGCAATCTTATCATATTCCTCTACCTTTTGATAATGGTTAAGAGCGGATTCCATACTCTCTCTTTTTTCAAAATAACGCGCTGCCCGTAAATGCAATTGTTTGTATTCGCTTTCATAATTCTTCAGCAATCGATTCTCTAAAAACGCTTTAAATAACGCATGATAGCGATAATAATTTCTATCTCCTTCAACGATAAACAAGTTTTGCTCAATAAGGCCTGCTAAAAGATCCTCTGACCCATTTATTTGCAATACTTCATCACAACTTTCTGGTGAGAGAATATCAAGTATGCTCGACTGCATGAGGAACTGCTGAATGATGAATGACTGCTTGGTTAACACTTCTGCAGCAAGATAGTCAAATAGGTCCCTTAATGACCTCTTTTGGTTTGTAAAAATGGTCTCTAATGATGTGCCTGCGTTGAGTTGCTGAATAAGCATATTAAATGCAATTGCCCAGCCTTCCGTTAACTGGTAGATTTTAGTTACCTCTTGGTCCGTAACTTTTACGTGATGCACATCTTCTAATAGGTAATGCATCTCCTCTGTAGAAAAGACTAAATCAAATTGGGTAATTTCAAGTAAATCTCCCTTCACCTTTAGTTTCGGAAGGATATCCCACCTTGGTTTCTTTCTGCTAGATATTACTATATGGAGATTCGATGGAATATGGTCAAATAAATAAAGCATCCAATTCTCAATTTCATTTGAATTGGCAACATAATGAAAATCATCCAATACGAGAATAACTTCTTCTTTTATATGAATGATTTCATTAATAAAAGAAGTCACCAATGAATAGATGTATTCTAAATCAACATAATTAGTAATACTTTGTAGTTCTTGCAGAATGGCGTCACCAAAATAGGAATGTTTCTGTTTAATCGATTGAACCAGTTTGCTGATAAATGGTAGGATAGCGGCATCATTTGGAGAAACAGAATACCAACTTACATCTTTATTTATAGCATGTACAAATAATGTCAATGCTGTACTCTTTCCGTAACCAGCACCTGCATACAATAATGTTAAAGGATACTTCCCGATATTCATTAGTTTTTTATTTAATTTGCTTCGTTGTAGAAATCGTTCTCTAACCTGTGGTGGAGCAAGCTGACTTTGAATAATTGGTATCGTTCTCAAGCGATGTCCTCCCCCCATTTTTATTTTTCATAATCTTCTATTATTTTAACATACAATTTCTTTCCTTTTGTTAGATTCTTTCTAATTTTATTCTTTTCGTAGCTCCAATATGATTTATCTGTATCAAAAAAGAGCGTATCTTTAACGATACGCTCCTTTCCCAATTATTTTTCCCCAGGCTTCGTTTCCTGACCGACCTCTGACTCCGCCGCTGGTTTAGCCACATTTGCGGCTTTTTTCTTCGGATTCATTAATCTGCCTTTACGCACTTGCTTTACCCAGAATCCGCCATGAATTTGTTTCGGTTCGTAGGAAATAATAAATGCCTTTGGATCGATTTCCTGAATCATTTCATATAGTTTCAACTCATATTTTCTCGGTGTTAATATTTGCATGGATAATCGGTCGCCATCCATCCCATAAGAGGACCAGCTTGTCACACCATATCCCTTTTCTCTTATCTTCTGCGTGAATTTAAGGTCTGGGTTTGTTGAAACAACATTTACTGTAATATATCCAAGTGCAAGCTTTTCTTCAATTTTAGTTCCTACAATGACACCTGTCCCAAAGCCAATTGCATATGCAAGAAGGTTCTGGATTTCATTTAAGTTATCAAGTACAAGCCCTAATCCCACAACATAAATAACGACTTCAAACATGCTTACAAATGCAGCAATATACCTTCGACCCTTTAATGTCAAGATCATACGGATCGTTGATAAAGATACATATACAACATTTATTAGAAAGATTATCGCTACCATCATAAATGCATTTTCCAACAAAGGTTATCCCTCCTACTTATCTACTCTTAAGCATACATCAAATGCGTATCAGTTGGAAATATTCCGTAAGATTATATTTATCTACTATTTTCCCTAATTATAATATTATGGGGTACTCATTTAATTAATGATTGAGACTATGCTTTTTGAGCATCGCAGAGTTGAGATAAACTGCGAACTAACTACTAGCTGATATCCAAAATCGTGTGCTTCTATCGCTCTGCGGGGTCTTCGGACACGTGCTTTTCCCGCAGGAGTCACCGCCCGCCGCTCACCCGGACTGGTGAAGTTGTGATACGATTTTTATCTTATATCACTAAGCTGTTAATCTTTTGTAAGCTTAACACCAGCTCTGGGAAATATACGAAGACTCCAGCGGGAGGAAAAGCATAGGTGAGACTCTGAAATGCGTTAGCATGAAGAGGCTCACCAGCCGCCTTAGGATGCGCGAAGTATATTTCCCAGAGCGGTCGCCGAAGTTTCTGCATACTGATAGAAAACCAGCAGTTACTTCGTAGTTTATAGATTTTGTGGCAATAGCAACAAATCTTTTCGGTGTGATGAGTAACAGCAGTCCCACCCTTCTAGAAAACACCCTTGATTAAAACCCAAGCAATCTTTTTCTTAATGTGCGTCTCCAAACTGCTGCAAGAAGTTCACAGGAATATAGATCATCAGCGGTTCTTAGATCATCTTTATTTAAAAACACAACCTCTATACATGCCGCAATAGACCAGTCTGGATAAGGACGATCGATTAATTCTAAATCGACTCCTCCTTTTATATTTCCTTCCTCCAAAACCCGAAAGTACCAGCCTGTTTGCAGTCCGCTTTCAAGCCATTTCAAAGAAACAGGGCCAGGTTGTGACACTTGGATAATTGCTTCACCAATACGAAAAGTATCACCGATAAACACGGAATATTCATCCATTTCCAGCACAGCGAAATTTTCATTTTTTGAACCAATTTTTTCATTAGAAGTTTCTCCCACTTGGAGATTTGTATAATGTTTTATCGGATAAGCAAAAACAGCCTTTTCCATCATATCACTTTTCGCAGTCGCAATCTTAGCTACATCCACAAATCCATACTTTTTTAAGGGAATGGGTTCTTTTTGTTCTATCCTATCCACGAAAATTTTATGTATATACGGTTCTTCCATCCTGTCACCTACTTTACTTCTATGTTATATTAATTTTATTCTACTAGAAATTCTATTTTATTAATAATTATTACGGTTTGGAGGGATATGCATGGCTATTAAAAAAGCAACATTTGCTGGAGGCTGCTTCTGGTGTATGGTTAAACCATTTGATCAGTGGGATGGGGTCCACAGCGTGATTTCAGGATATACTGGAGGTCATGTGGAAAATCCTTCCTATGAGGAAGTAAAACTAGGAAATACAGGACATTATGAAGCGGTGGAAATCACCTATGATTCAGAGATCATTCGCTATGAGACCATTATTGACCTTTACTGGAAACAAATAGACCCAACAGATGATGGTGGGCAATTCGCTGATCGTGGTGACCAGTACCGGACTGCAATTTTCTATCATGATGCCGAACAAAAAAGTTTGGCTGAATCTTCTAAGCAGGAACTTGCAGGAAGCGGGAAATTTGCGAAACCGATTGTAACGAAGCTTATTCCAGCACAAGTATTTTATCCTGCTGAAGACTATCATCAGGATTTTTATAAGAAGAGCAAAGAAGAATATGAAGCGGATCGGGCGGAATCTGGCAGAGATGAATTTATCGATGCTGTTTGGAAACCGTGAAGGTATTATTGTCGTGAAAACGGAGCCTGAATTAGACTCCTTTTTTTTCTATTTACATGCCTCCATAAACCCTTGATAAATTTTTAGCGATGGGTCTTCCCTTGCATGAATTAATGCTTCCGGATGCCATTGCAAACCAAGTACAAATGGATGTGTTTTACTTTCAATTGCTTCAATGACACCATCACTTGCCTTCCCGCTGATTTGAAATCCTTCAGGAACGACTCTGTTTGCCTGATGATGAAAACTGTTTATCCGGAATTTATTTTTACCGGCCAACCGATGCAGCAATGTTCCTTCTGCCACTTCAACAAAATGAGAACAATAATCAAATGGGGCCTTCTGTGAATGCTGCAGTAGCTCGTTGTCCATTTGAGAATAAATATCCTGGTACATATCACCGCCCGCTGCAATATTTAATATTTGACTTCCTCTGCAAACACCCAAGATAGGTTTTCTCTTTTCTAGCATGGAAGAAACCAGAGACAACTCAGCCATATCCCTTTCCGGAATAATCGTACCGAGCTTCGGATGGGGTTCCTCGCCAAAAATAACCGGATCAATATCATATCCACCTGTAACATATAGCCCATCTATTCGATCTGTCATTTGATTTACTTCATGATCATCTATTAAATAAGGCACGATTATCGGGATCCCTCCCGCTGCCAGAATAGCTTTCACATTCCTGTTTGCAACTGAATAATAGGCCTTATCCGTTTCCATAGATGCTGTGACGCCAATGATCGGTTTCATAACACTTCCCTCTTTTCTTTACATATACAATTAGTGTAATTTATTATTATACAGATAACCAGTATCTTCTGATTAATCTATCATTAAATTTTTCCATACATTTCTATTTACCTGTTGAAAATCATGATATAGTTAGTAAGATAAATTAAACGAGTACTAATGCGCTTGTTCAAAATAGATATCCGAGTTGGTATTAAAGGTCCAGGCAACGTTTTGAGTACCAAGGAGACGTGAATACATATGGCAAAAAAAGAATCCCTACTACCACTAAAGACACTCTTTGTTAGTTTTCATGCTTCCAATACGATTTTAATTAGTTTTCTACCTTTATATTTACAGTTTCGTGGCTTAAATGGTACACAGATTGGCTGGGTATTGGCTGTTGAATCACTTGCCTCTATACTCGCACAGCCATTTTGGGGATATTTAAGTGATAAATATAAAACAGTAAAAAAAATATTATTTGTTTGTATTATTGGTCTACTCATTGGAAGTACCCTATTCTTCCAGATGGATACATTGCCGACTATTTTAGTAATGGGTGCGCTATTCTACTTTTTTGCTACCCCTGTTGGAGCACTTACCGATAGCCTCGCACAACGCCGGTCTGTCGAGTTAAATGTATCATTTGGCTCGATACGCATGTGGGGTTCCGTTGGTTTTGCACTTTCTTCCCTACTTGTAGGAGAAGTACTTGCGAGTTTCGGAATTCAATATATGGGTTGGGTCTATTTCTTCTTTGGTTCCTTAGCATTACTAACCGTTTTCCCATTAAAAGATGTTAAAGTTGAATCACAACCCGTTAAAATTAAAGATTTAAGCAGAATTGTTAAAAATAAGCCCTTCTTAATCTTTTTGTCTGTTATTGTCTTTATTACTGTTACACATCGGATGAATGATTACTACATGGCACTCTATATTACAGAACTCGGAGGAACCGAAGCTTTGGTTGGTGTAGCCTGGTTTGTCGGCGTAATCGCTGAAGCTGCCGTCTTCGCATTTGCAGGTTTTTGGTTCAGAAAATACCATGCCATGATATTTATCATTGTGGCAGCCATTCTTTATACACTGCGCTGGTTTCTCTATTCTGCAGTTGACGATCCAATGTTCATTGTGGCACTCCAATTTATGCATGGATTAACCTTTGGTGTATTTTACACAGCTGCCTTTGATTATGTGACAAGGTTAATACCAACATTTTTACAATCGACCGGACATCTTGTGTTTTTCTCTGTATATTTTGGTTTGTCAGGCATTATCGGATCACTTGCAGGAGGTCCACTGATCGAAACCTTTGGCGGTAACACCATGTACTTATTTATGGGAATAATAGCCGCAGTAGGAACGATTCTACTTATCACCTATCATATTCTGCCTTACGGAAAAGAAATCACTGTACGTGACCGAGAATAAACCTATTCTCTGTCTGTGCCAATCAATATATACGAGACTTAGGGTGCGTTTCTAGGATGGATAAATTCCGTCCTTTTTATTTTGTCTCAATTATTGACCTCCCCGACACATCGAAACACAAAAAAAGAGCCAAACCCCAAAGGATTCAGCTCTCATTCAAATTTCTAGCTCAAGAAAATAAAATACAGTACAAAGATAACAAACAGTCCGTACATAATCGGATGAATCTCTTTCGCACGACCTTTTACAAGCATCGTAATGGGGTAGAAAATAAATCCGATTGCAATCCCTGTAGCAATACTATATGTTAATGGCATCATCAAAACAGTCAAAAATGCTGGCACTGCAATTTCAAATTGATCCCATTCAATATGTCTTAATGAAGATGCCATCATAACACCGACGATAATCAATGCTGGTGCAGTAACTTCCGCTGTCACTACGCTTAACAATGGCGAGAAGAAAAGGGCCAACAGGAAGAAACCTGCTGCAACGATTGAAGTAAGACCAGTACGTCCACCTACGCCAACACCTGCAGTGGATTCCACATAGGATGTTGTCGTTGATGTACCAACTGTTGCACCGACAACTGTTGCCGCTGAGTCTGCAAATAGAGCTTTACCAGCGCGAGGCAATTTATTATCCTTCATTAACCCTGCCTGAGATGCCACAGCGACAAGTGTTCCAGCAGTGTCAAAAAAGTCTACGAAAAGGAACGTTAAAATAACAACGAGCATTTCCAAAGTGAAGATTTCACCAAAGTGTAAGAATGCCTGGCCGAATGTTGGCGCCAAACTTGGGACTCCACTTACAATTCCACCAATTCCAGATGGAACTCCAATTAATCCAAAAACCATTCCTGCAAGTGCAGTGAGAATCATTCCATAAAAGATACCCGCTCTAATACCAAATGTAATTAATATAACCGAAACAACGACTCCAAATATAGCCAACAAAGTCGTTGATGATGTTAAATCACCGAGTGCAAGTAAAGTAGCTGGATCTGGAACAACGATACCTGCATTTTGTAAACCGATAAAAGCAATAAATAGTCCGATACCTGCTCCAACCGCCAATTTCAAGCTTGCCGGGATGGCATTAATAACTTTTTCCCGAAGTCCAGTTAATGTTAAAATAATAAAAATAATACCAGAAGCTAACACACCAGCCAATGCTGTTTCCCAAGGAATACCAAAACCAAGCACTACCGTATAAGCAAAAAATGCATTCAATCCCATACCAGGTGCAAGAACGATAGGATATTTAGCGATAAGACCCATCAAAATAGAACCAACAGCTGCCGCAATTGCTGTTGCTGCAAATACTGCTCCTTCATCCATACCTGTTTCGCCTAAAATGGATGGATTTACAAATAGAATATATGCCATCGCTAGAAATGTTGTTAATCCAGCCATAAATTCTGTTCTAAAGCTTGTACCTAGTTTCTCAAACTGAAAATAGTTCTTCATTAAAATATCCTCCTAATTATATATCGATAAAAAACACCCTTGGAGTATTCCAAGAGCGCTACCTTTACTAGACAGAAAAAGCAATCCATAACGACCATTCCATAAATTATATGGCTAGTCAAATTACTAACTTCCACGTAGTCAGACCATTTACGGCGGTCTGGTAGAAACTCCGGGCCCTATCCCCAAAAATATACGTATTTATATTAATTTATATTGCTACTTTACTAAAAAATAATTATATTGTCAACAAAATACGAACGTTGAATAATTTTAAGCGAGTATTGTTCGTTTTATTGCTTATTAGACATAATAAATTGAAAATACCCTCAACCATAAGCTGGTTGAAGGTAATTATTTACTCCCACTCAATCGTTGCAGGTGGCTTACTCGTAATATCATAAACAACACGGTTAATATGTTCGACATCGTTCACCAATCGTGTGGATATTTTTTCAAGGACGTCCCAAGGGATCCTTGCCCAATCGGAAGTCATTCCATCAATCGATGTTACTGCCCGAATACCAATTGTGTGATCATAAGTTCTCGCATCACCCATTACACCAACACTTTTAATGTTAGGAAGGACAGTAAAGTATTGCCAAATATCGCGATCAAGTCCTGCCTTCGCAATTTCTTCCCGCAATACTGCATCTGACTCCCGAACAATTTCAAGTTTATCTTCCGTTACTTCACCTAATATACGAATGGCAAGTCCCGGACCTGGAAATGGTTGACGCCATACAATGTGATCAGGAATTCCCAACTGAGATCCGAGTTCACGCACTTCATCTTTAAATAACGTATTCAAAGGTTCAATTAGCTCAAATTGCATATCTTCAGGTAAACCACCAACATTATGGTGGGATTTAATTGTTTGGGCTGTATCTGTTCCACTTTCGATGACATCTGTATAAAGGGTTCCTTGTGCAAGGAAGTCAATTTCTTTTAATTTTGCTGCTTCATCGTCAAATACATAAATAAATTCATTACCGATGATTTTACGCTTTTGCTCCGGATCGTCGACACCAGTAAGCTTCGAAAGGAAACGATCCTTTGCATCCACTTTAATAATATTCATATGGAAATCTTTAGCAAATACCTCCATCACATCATCGCCTTCATTTTTACGGAGAAGACCATGATCAACGAAGATACAAGTGAGCTGATCTCCAATTGCCTTATGGATTAACGCAGCAACAACGGAAGAATCCACTCCACCACTTAGGGCACAAAGTACTTTGCGATCGGCAACTTTATTTTGAATATTTCGGACTTCCAAATCAATAAAGTTTTCAATACTCCAATCACCCGAACTATGACAAACATCAAAGACAAAATGATTTAATACGTCATTTCCATACTCTGAATGTCGGACTTCTGGATGAAATTGTACACCGTACAGACTTCTTTCGGTATCACTAATGGCCGCAATTGGTGTTGATGGACTTGTTGCATCAATTTGGAAGGAAGGTGGGGCTGCTGTCACTTTATCTCCATGACTCATCCACACGGTTTGTTTTGCCTTCGTATCTTTAAATAAAATCGGGTCCTGATTCAATTCAATAAGTGCTTTACCATATTCACGGTTTTTTGCTTTTTCCACCGTTCCATTGAAATGAAGTGCCATTAGCTGCATGCCATAACATATTCCTAGAATTGGGATACCTAGGTCAAAAATTGCTTCATCACAGCGGAAACTATTTTCATCGTACACGCTGTGTGGGCCACCAGATAAAATAATACCTTTCGGGTTCATTTCTTTAATTTCTTCAGCAGTTAATTTATGGGAGTGTAATTCACTGTATACCCCAAATTCTCTTATACGGCGTGTAATTAACTGATTATATTGACTACCAAAATCTAATACGAGTATTAATTCATTATTCTCCATGGTTGCTCTCCTATCTGCATTTGATATCATGTTCGTTCTTTCATTGGAAACTGATCAGACGCTACCTTCTACTAAAAACCTGGATTCCCTTTTTTTTGCATTCTATATATAAATATAAATCCGCATATAGATAGCTACAAAAAGACAGGAATCCAGGTATTCAAACTAGGGTTCCGCCTTCATAGTCAGAGCATTTACGGTGCTCCGGTAGAAACTTTCGACCCATATTGTCGAGGATATACGAACGGCATCAATATTCACTTTTAAGTCGTACACGAAGACCTAGTAAAAGGACTATTAAGTAACACAACAATACGTGACTATTTTTACATGTACTTTATTCTACTAACCAAGCTTCAACTGGTCAACCCATTATTCGTTTAATTAAATTTTTCCATAATTGAGTCAGTTCATTTATTTGTGATTGATTTGTTTCATTTTTATAAAGCATTCGTTCATAATAATTCGTCAGCTGTCCCATTTCATCTGTAGAATAGCTACTATCTATTTTTTTTGCGAATTCACTTAATGTTTGGTCAGGTTCCTTTGTATAGCCTTGATGCTGCAGTACCTTCATCAAGTAATGATAGGCATCCTGAAATGTTTTTGCATCCTGATTTTTATGAAGTTTTACCGCAAGTGTCTTCGTTTTCCAACGATACCTTGATTTATAGATTATTATGCCAATTGCAGTAAGAACTGCTAGTAATAGCATCATATGCCACCATTTAATTGATACCGTTGAGGTACCCGCTTCTGATTCAGCTGCCTCTATTTCTGCTTCTTCGGGCAATTCAGGCTCTGACTGTTGTGGTGTTTCCACCTCTGGCACTTCTAGGATATCGTCTTCCGTTTCTTCACTATTCTCCTCTGAATCAACATGGAAATCTGATAAATTGGAAAAACCTTGAGTAGGTTCAAATGAAACCCAACCTGATTCGGGAAAATAAACCTCCACCCATGAGTGGGCATTTCCATTCGTCACTTCGTATATATTATTGTTTTCTTCACTACCAACCACTTCTCCACTTGTGAAACCTTTTACCCATCTAGAAGGTATATCGAGGGTACGAAGCATAACAACCATGGATGTTGAGAAGTTATCACAGTAACCGGCTTGTGATTCAAAAAGAAACTGATCAACGTAATCTTCATTTTCCGAAGGCACAGGGACATCCGTCGTTTGATACACGAAATCATTGCTTGCAAAATACCTTTCAACCGCTTTGACCTTGTCATATGTTGTTTCCTGCCCAGCAGTTATTTCCTCAGCAAGTCCACCGACCCGTTCAGGAAGTGTATCGGGAACCTGCGTATATTGTTCCATGATTTCAGTAGGGTATTCATCCGTACTGTTCCGGAGAGAATTTATCTCAAAAGAAGGGTTATCATAGTTCAGTTGATATCCAGATAGATTAGCAACTGCCCCATTTATCCGAGCTTCTATTGCCTCCGTATTTGAGTCCAGGTAAAATTCAGCACCTTCGAGACCTTTTACTTCATTAATGCCATACGGGTATACGAGCTTATTAAGTGATTCATTTTCCTGAAACTCGATAAACGTATGAAGTTCTTCCGTTTCCACACCGTCCGCCAACATGTCCAACGTGATCGAACCAGCAGACTGTGCTTCATAATTAGGTTCCGTTGAAGGAATCCAACCTTTCCCCGTATAGACATCTTTTGTTTCGATCCGCCAATAATGACTTTCCGAGGCAACAGCATGAAAGACGGTGTTATCATCCTGTATAAACGATCCTCCAAGCCTTGAATCATCTTCCCCATAGCCAACCTTTTGAATAGCCGACCCGCCTTCTCCGGCATTACCGGCAGTACTTTGAATAAATGGTACCGGGTCAGGCCACTGGGGTTCGGCCTTAGGCGCTGTAAAACCAATCATCGCTGAGAAAAATACAATAGTAAGGAGTGATATTAACCATACCGGTGAATTCTTAACCAATAAAGAATGGATCGATTCCCTGTCCATTTCCCTCATAAGGTTGGCTATTCCTAGCGCAACTAAGGAGATAACAAATGTTCTTACAATGGAAATGGAAGCGTCATAAATAGTGAACGTATCAAGAATGGATAAATAAATAATCGTAAGTAGTACAAACAGAAAAATCCGTTTCATCTGAACGAACCAATAATGCAATAAGTAGCTCATCAACCAAATTAACAGGAGGAACAGGAAACTTCGAAATAATGGTGTCAAATAATACCATTGTTGCGAAAATAAAGCCTGTAAATTATAGGAAAATTCCATTCGTATTTGTTCAAACCATACGGAACTTAAAATAGTCCCCTCAAAATAGAGACCATTTAAAATAAAAAGCAATGCAAACCCCTTGAGTAAAAATCCAATCCACCACTTTAACTGAAAGATGGAGATAAAGAAGCAAAAAAGGGTATAAATAACAAATATCATTATATTGGATGTATCCGAAATAGCTTCCAATGGATAAAGCCATTCAAGAAATAGGAAAAATCCAACAAGATACAAAATAGAGGTGTATAAGATCGTCGTCTTCCTTTTCTGTTGGTTCATCCTATACTCACCTCTATCGGACTTTTCATTAATTGTTTCTCTGTCAGCACTTGCACGGGTATGTTCGCATAACGAAGTTGCTGTATCTGTTGTTGTTCCCCACCTGAAATCAGCGTCTCTGACTGTATAAATATTACTGCTACACGTTTCGTCCGTTGTTTCAATTGTTGTATCGATTGCTTTAAAAAATCATCGATATGAGTCGTTATAAAGATAACAAAGTTGCCTTGATCCATTCGTTTTATTTCTTCTTTTACTCTAATAGAGAAAGGCCGATCGCCATTAGGTTGCATACGCGTCAAATACTGGTTGACTTGACTGTATGAATTACCCTGTTCTGGCGGAAAATATACGCTTTCTTCGCCTATGGATAAGAAGCCGATCTGTGTATCCCTTTTCTGGAATAAGCTCATAAGCGATAGACAGACTTCAACCGTGGCTTCATATGCCAAGGAACTCATTCCTTCAAAGTAGCAGTTATCATGGACAAGCAGTATATCTGTGCTTTTTTCCTGCTCAAATTCTTTCGTCATCACCGTATTCTTTCTTGCTGTTTGTTTCCAATCAATCCATGAAAAACGATCACCTGGAGCATATTCACGTATCCCTACAGCAACATTCGTATTTGCCAGGCTATGAGAGTGGGAAGAAACAGAACCTTGTTCATAACTACTGAACCTCTCTGTTACTTGAAGAGAGTGTTTGTTTGGGTAAGCAATGATATTATCTGAGACTTCAAATACATGCTCTTTTTTTACAAAGCCAAATATATCGCTCGTTCTAACCCGGATGGACCGTAGATGATGGTCTCCTCTGGGCACTTGTTGAATAGAATAGGAGAATTGAAAAACACGCTTAGAAATGGGGAAAGTAATTTTTTTGATGCTTCTTTCCACATTTAATTGATAGGGCTGATTCATATAGTGGTATTTATCTTTACGACTGTCTACTTTCATTAGTGATTGTGGAATTACTTCTTCAATAATGCAATAATATATAGGAAATGGAAAGGACCTTTCAATCTTAATCGTAGCGGTGACCCCATCACCGGCTTCGATGATGTGATGAGAGAATTCCCTTGAAACCTTCCATTGCTTAATCGGATAAATAAGGAATCCTATCAAGTAGAGAAAGATTGGTAGAAAGCTAAAAAACAAGAACCAACTGACAAAACCACCTTGGAACATTGCAAAGGAGAATAAAACGATAATAACGGAAATAGCAAAAATAACATTACCGACCATTCTTAACGAACCATTCATCAACTAAATTCCTTCCGAATGGGAATATGTGTTGATTTTACAATCGCTGCAATCGTATCCTCATTTGTTATTCCCTCATATCTTGCTTCAGAAGTTAAAATGATTCGATGGGAAAGAACGTATGGAGCCAAGGTTTTTACGTCATCAGGCAGGACATAATCCCTACCATATATGTAGGCGTAAGCCTTTGATGCTTTCATTAATGCAATGGATCCTCTTGGACTGACACCAAGATAAATGGCACTGTTTTCTCTTGTTCGTGTAACAAGATTAACAATGTATTGCTGAATATTTCTATCAATATACACTTCTTTAACTTCTTCCTGTATTTCAACCAATTCATTTCTACTAATAACTGCGCTTATCGTCTCGATTGGGTGATTTCCTAAGGTTCTTTCAAGCATCTCTAATTCATCGCCAAAAGATGGGTATCCCATTTTTAGTTTCAGAATAAAACGATCTAGCTGTGCTTCTGGGAGTGGGTACGTTCCTTCATATTCAATCGGATTTTGTGTTGCCATAACAAAGAATGGCTTATCGAGAGGTTTTGTATCACCATCTACGGTTACATTTTTCTCTTCCATTGCTTCCAGGAGTGATGATTGTGTCTTTGGAGAAGTTCGATTAATTTCATCTGCCAGAATTATATTTCCAAAAATCGGTCCGCCACGGAATTCAAATTCCAGTTCTTTTGGATTATATATAGAGACACCAGTCACATCAGAGGGCAGTAAATCAGGGGTAAACTGGATTCTCTTAAAATCACAGTCAAGCGATTTAGCCAGTGTGCGGACGAGCATTGTTTTACCCACACCAGGGACATCCTCCAACAGCACATGACCTTCCGCCAATAATGCTACTAAACTGAGTGTTGCCACTTCCTCTTTACCTATCATTACTTTATTAATATTATTCAATACTCTTTCTATCTTTTCATTATATACGCTTGTACCATGGATCACTCTGATTGCCCCTTCCCATAAAACACTCTATTATAACTATACAAGAAAACAGAACTAAGTTAAAGGTAATTAATTGATAGTTTAAAACTATTATGAACATATAATATCTTCTTTATACGAACTATTTTGTTTATAAAGTTGCAAGTAAGAAAGTTTATACTTTCTTACTTGCGCCAAAAAAAGGAGAGGAAGATTTATATCTTCCTCTCCTACTCTCAATCTATTATTAAACTCTTATTAAGAGTTATTATTGTTCCGTTGGTTTCCGCCCTTTTCGCCAATTTCACGATAGAAATCTTTATCATGATTCTTGGAAGTAGCTTCCCCGCCTTTTTGACCTATTTCTTCATAGAAATCCTGGTCATATTTATTGGAAGTAGTTTCTCCACCTTTTTGACCGATTTCTTCATAGAATTCCTGATCGTGATTTCGTGCTGTTTGATTTCCGCCTTTTTGACCTGCTTGTTCACGAGACATTTTGTTGTTATTATTGTTTTTTGCCATACTTAACATCTCCTTTTCGAATTAGTTTCGTATTTAGCACTTACATTTTAACAATCCCACGATTCGTTTCTCTTCAAAGATGTTCTCGACTTAAATTTTTCATTGGTAATTTACTTATGAATTATTTTTGCTTTGTCTACCGGTGCTTTCTTTACCGCCTCTACGACCAATCTCTTCATAGAAATCCTGGTCATGGTTTTTCGAAGTTGTTTCTCCGCCTTTTTGACCGATTTCCTCGAAAAATTCCTGATCATGGTTTCTGGCAGTTTGATTACCACCCTTTTTACCTGCTTCTTCGCGAGACATCTTACCGTTATTGTTATTAGCCATTTAAAACAGCTCCTTTCAATTTTAGTATTCCTCGCTTACAGTACGTGTTTTCCACCTTATCATTTTCCTAAACATGAATATCGTCTTTTAATCTTTCTGTAATATTACTAGGCTGTTTTCTAAAAGATAGGATTGGAGTTACTCGTTTCATCGAAAAGAATTGTTTTTATTTCATAAAATCTATTACTACGAAATAACTGCTGCCCCGCCGTCCGGGATCGCTCTGGGCGGATGCGCATCCTTAGGGCACGGCCTCAGCCTCCTCGAGAAGACCACTCTGCGGGGTCTTCGGACACGTGCTTTTCCCGCAGGAGTCACCGCCCGCCGCTCACCCGGACTAGTGAAGCTCGGTGATATGAATTTTATAAATCACTAATGCAGTTACCAGTTTGTAAGCTTAAAACCAGCTCTGGGGAAATATACGAAGACTCCAACGGGAGGAAAGGCATCGGTGAGACCCCTAAAGACGCGAAGCACGAGGAGGGCTCACCAGCCGCCCGCGGAAAGTGAAGTAACTTATATCCTGGTTCGTAGTTTATCTCAACTTCTGCGTTAATTAAATCACAAACATTACGAAAATAGCCTAGTCTTATTTGCTGTATTTTTCATTCATCTTCTTAAATACTTTTTCTGCAGCTTGGTCTTTTTCCGCTTTTTCTTCATCTTCCAAATCAAACTCCAGTTGAGCGTCTTTTGGTAGGTTAAAGAATTCCTTTTTTGGCTTATCTTCTTTAAGTGTCATCCCCTCCACCCCTTCCTAAATTTTAGAATCGGTCATTTAATACCGGGTCAACGTAGTTCTTCCGCTTCATCCAAACAAATCCATCACCTTTCGTTATAACAGCAACGTCAATTGGAGGTCCGACTGATTCGGTAGTTCTTGAAACCCTTCGTTTGAAAGATGTCAGGTTTATAAGTGCCTCTGCCATTTCAGCTAAATCTTCTTTCGGCAGGGAACGAACGATACCGAGTAATGGATTGATATAATTTTTATTCTGATACTCTTCCACTGCATCCTCAATGGATTTGTATAATTCATTACCCATATTCTCAATTTCCTTAACCTGTTCATCTGTAAATGTAATACGAAGGTGTTTTTGAATCTGTTCATGGTATCCTACTAGTACTTTATTTATGATGCCGAAGAATGCTTCTTCCATATTGGGTTCTATACCGCCAATGAAGGAATCCACCATTTCTCGTTGGGCAAAAGCAGTAATTACTGCCGTCCCTTCCTTTCGATCACTCGTGTAGCTAATTTTCTTTTTCTTGAGTTGCTTGTATTTTAATTCTCCAAACACAAATCCTTCCAAGCGATAATTCAGCAGGTGAGGGAAAATTTCCTTCTCTCCATAGCCAGCAATAACGATACCTGTACTGCCCATACTAAAATAATCTTTTCTCGTTGCTTCAAAAGCGAGTTCTAAAAGATTATCTTTAAGTTCCTCAGGCAGCTCAAAGGAAATTAATTCTTCTTTAATCTCTTTGACTACCGAGCTAAATTTTTCCCTAAACAAGTTATACTGAATATCTAAAAACAATTCCTTTTTCTTCCTATATGAAGTAAGACTTCTACTCACACAATCTGTTAACCACTCCGTCACCTTTTCATTCGTAACTTTCTGGTCGCTATTCTCCATACCGTCCTCCACTTCTCTGACGATACGCTTTAAAACATCTGAAAAAGTGCGGTAAACGATAATTTCTTCTATTTCTGGGTTATTAAACCTTTCGTCCTGGCGCAGGAAATCGAGAAAGTCTTCCAAGTAAAATGTTAAGTCAGCAAATTTCCGATCACCAAGATATTCTCGGTAAGACTTAATAATCACATCCCATGGTACCTCCATAAAAGAGGCTGCACCATAGACCATCATTCCAACTGGGTGTTCACTGGACAAGGAAAAAAGCTTATTTGCCGAATTATATACTTTTTGTAGGCCGTCTCTACCGCTTGTAATCGCACTATCAGCAGCTAATGCCATCCCCAGCTTATTCATAATCGCCACCTCTGCAGTCATACAATCCACCTCTCTCTACCAATCCCTTTCCCGAAATGCGTGCCTGTCACTCCCCGAATTTTGTCGAATAATAGAAAAATAGCATCACTCCTAAACTGAGTGATGCTACCGTTATTATTTATTAAGGTTGATATAAAAGTGGTCCACCCGGTCCGAGTGGTATTCCGACTAGCATCCAAATAACTAGCATAATTGTCCATCCTACCAGGAAGTAAATGGAATACGGAAGCATAACAGAAATCAATGTACCAATTCCCATTTTCTTATCATACTTTTGTGCAAATGCGATTATAATTGCAAAGTATGTCATTAATGGAGAAATGATATTTGTTGTTGAATCTGCCACACGATAAGCCATTTGCGTCAGTTCCGGTGAATAGCCCAATTGCATCATGATTGGAACAAATATTGGAGCCATCATCGCCCATTTCGCGGATGCACTTCCAATAAATAAGTTAATAAATGCAGTAATTAAAATAAACGCCAAAATAAGTGGTATACCTGTTAGATTAACACTATCCAAGAACTCAGCACCATAAACACCTAGAACCAATCCCATATTGGACTCATTGAAAAAAGCTACAAATTGACCGGCAGTAAAAGCAAGAACAATGAACATTCCCATGGATGCCATCGTATCCGTCATTTGGCCAGCAACATCTTTGTCATTTCGGATAACTTTTGTAACAATTCCATAAACAAGTCCTGGAACAAAGAATAGGATTGCAATTATTGGAACTAATGAGCTCATGAACGGAGATTGAACAATCTGCTCCATTGCGTCACCCTCCGTACCACGTAAAGGTGCACCTTCAGGAACAATCAGCAACGCTGTTAAAATTAACGCGACAGCCAATGCAATCCCTGACCAAATAAGCCCTTTTTTCTCAATTGGCTGAATACCTTCCAAGCTTTCTTTTTGATCTCCTTTATACGTTCCGAGTCGTGGTTCTACAACACGTTCGGTAACCCATGCACCGATAAAAGTAAGCACAAATACAGATGCCGCAATAAAGAACCAGTTCATTGCAATATTCATTGTTTCTGCATATGCTGGGTCAATAATCGAAGCTGCTGCAATTGTAAGTTCCCCAAGCATTGCATCTGTTCCAGACAGAAGTAAATTTGCACTAAATCCTGCAGAAACACCAGCAAAGGCTGCTGCCAGACCGGCTAATGGATGACGGCCGAGTGCTGCAAATAGTAATGCCCCAAGTGGTGGCAATACAACATATCCTGCATCAGATGCCACACTGGACATAATTCCAGCAAAGACAAGTCCTAATGTAATAAAACGATTTGGTACAGATAATACAAAGCCACGAAGCAATGCACTAATGAGACCCGTGCGCTCCGCTACACCAATTCCTAGCATCGTTACGAGCACTACTCCAAGTGGTGCGAAACCGATGAAGTTATCGGTCATACTTCCAAATATATATTGAATCCCTTCTGCACTCAGCAGATTATTAATTTCAACCATCGTTCCTTCTTCACCAGGGTGCTCTACACTAATCCCTAACGGCTGCAATGCAGCTGAAAGCAAGAGTACAAGTAAAGCTAAGATTGCGAATAACGTAACCGGGTGAGGCAACTTATTTCCAACTAACTCTACTCCATCTAGTGAGCGTTGGAACAAACCCTTTCTTTCCTCTGACATAAATGTTGCTCCTTCCTCATCCTTAAATCGTTAATATTCTGAAAAATACGCACAAAATTTGACACGTTTTTCATTATACATGCCTTAACAGTAAATTTAAATATCTTCTAAAAAAGCAATAATAATGAAATTTTTCCTAAGATTACACCTAGAAGGATTATTTATGTAAAAAGAGATATATAGAAAAGGAAATAGCATTTTTTAACGTACGATTATGAGAAGTTAACGGAAATTTAAAATAGTTCTTTAAAAAACGTATTCCCTCTCATACCAACCCACAAACTTGATTGTTCTATTTTATTTGCTAATTGTAATAGTCGGTGCTCTTCCCCTTTTTGTGCGATCACTTGTACACCTAACGGGAGTCCATCTTCCGACAGATGCACCGGCATGGACATTGCAGGTTGACCAGTAAGGTTAGCAAGCTGGCTGAACGGTGTATAGGTTAAACTTGGTAAAAACATGTCATATACCAATGCTTGTTGTTCCGCCACCGTGTTCATTTCTTTCAGTTTTACTCGTAATTTTTCTTGTTCCTGCTTCTCATGGGTTAGCTCACCAACTTTGGGTGCTGTATATGCAGTAGCTGGTGTAATATAAAAATCATATATTCGATGAAAATTCGCCATCTTTTCTGCAGCGTTATCCCATGATGCTAGACTGTCTGCGTATGCTGCAGCTGAAACTGATTTTCCTGCTTGATGCAATATCCATGATTCAACCTCTATGTCATCTGCAGTAATTTTTCTTCCTAGCGCTCGTTCCAGACCAATGATTGTTGCATTCATTTCTCCACTGTTCATTAGATAATAATCTTTCATTAACTGGCGACCATTCACATGATTGTCCGCTTCTTCTATATCATGTCCCTGAGCCTCCAACCATCTCACCGTCTTTTCGACAGCAATCTTTGCATCCTCAGAAACTGGTGTACCAACTGGAGACGTTGTAGAGAAGGCGATACGCAATGGCCTTCGAATGTCTTCTATCATGGCATCTGTATAACTACCAGGAAATAACGGTGTCTGAAAGGCTGCTTCGGCTTGTACGACTTGAAGAATATCAAGCATTGCAGCACTATCACGTACACTTCTGCTTAAAGCAAAATTAATCGAAGCCCCCTGCCATTGCCTTCCATATCCAGGCCCGACCGGTGTACGTCCCCTCGTCGGTTTTAAACCAAATAAGCCAGTGAATGAAGCTGGAATTCGTATGGAACCGCCTCCATCACTAGCACCAGCCATCGGGACAATTCCAGAAGCAATTGCGGCAGCTGCTCCACCGCTTGACCCTCCTGGTGAATATTCGGTATTCCACGGATTTCTCGTGGGCCCATACATTTCTGGTTCTGTAATATTTTTCAAGCCAAATTCCGGTGTATTGGTATGCCCCATAAAATGGAATCCCGCATCACGGAATTTCTTCACAAAATAAGAATCATGTTTAGAACGGTTCCCCAGAAGAAGCTTGGAACCTGATGTCATCTGTTCACCTTCCACAGCTTGGGAGATATTTTTCAACAAAATAGGAACCCCATTAAACGGTGCCCCTTCAATCGAAATCCGCTCTGCTTCCTCCAGTGCCTTTTCCATTCTTGTATGAGTAACAACATTTAAGGATGGGTTTACCTTCTCCAGTTGCTTAAACGCGGTATCCATCAATTCCTTTGCGGTTATTTCTTTCTTTTTGATTAAATTAGCCATTTCCGTTGCATCCATTTTTAAGTATGTTTCTAAATTCATATGTATCACTCCCCACAAAGGCCTTTTACAAATTAGTCTAACATGGATGGGGAATTGTTCCAAAACTATGCTTTCCCCTTATCCTTTTGTGTTTCCTCTTGATCCTCTTTCTTCTTACTTTGCCAAGGTTCAAATGTAAATGGTATGTCTGCCATCTTAGCTGTAAGTTGATCGTAGGATACAAGGTCTTTTTTGGTTAGTTCTTTTAGAGATTTTTTCCCCATCGCCCGTAGTCCCATTCTGATTTCTTCAATACAAGCAGTCAGAAATTTCCCGGCTGATTTTACCCCTTCCTCTTTTTTGAATTGGTTCTTAAATTTGCCCTCATTCCATACAACTTGTGTTGGTGGTTCGAATGGAAGTGCTTTAAATGTCTGGCTATGTGCTACAGAAAATAACATTACCGTCCCTAAATAAACCGCGTCCGCTCCAAGTGCTAAAATCTTCAAAAATTCACCAGGTGTAAAGAGGCCACCAGAGACAATTAAACTAATCTTTCCTTTCATCTTCCGCTTTTCCAAATGATTAACCGCTCGAACAACTGCATGTAAGGTCGGTATTCCAAAATCATCCGCTAAAATGGGTGGTGCACCGTGTGTCGCTGCCTGTCCCCCGTCAATAGAAATAAAATCTACTCCCATATCGATTAACTGGTCTATATCTTCTTCTAGCTTCCCTCCTGCAGCTATCTTTGCTCCAATCGGAACACCACCTGTTAATTGACGAAGTTCCTTTACCAATTCTCTTAAATCATTAATTGTTTGATTTTCAAAAAAATGTTCATAAATAACTGCATCTTCATCTTCTTTTAGCCCCATTACTTCCCTAGCACGTCCCGTTAAATTTTTAGGAGATATTTTTCCACCCATTCCAGCTAGTGCTCCTTGACCAAACTTAATCTCTATCATATCCGCTTGTTTAATAAGTTTTTCATCTTTTGACCAATCTGTTTTGGAAAATTGTAATATATATTTTTCTGCTGCTTCTATTTCCTCTGACATCACGCCACCTTCACCGGAATTGATAGCTGTTCCGGCTTGATTCGCAGCTCCGACCAACGCGAGTCTGACTTCTTCACTTAAGGCAATACCATAGGCCATTCCACTAATTATTAAAGGAATATCAATCTGAAGCGGCTTTTTGGCTTTTGGACCAATCGTCACTTTCACATCCACCTCTTCCTCCCCATCAATTGGAAAGGAAGAGACTTGTGCGGGGATAAACGTCATATTGTCAAAATGAGGCCATTTCTTTGATGAACCTAGCGGACGATGAAGAACATCACCGGTTTCAGCCCGCAAATTATTCTCCAGTGAATTCTGGATTCCCATATGTTTAAACCCGGGAATCATTTCCATCAAGTTTTCCTGATAACTATCCGTGAAAATAATTTTCCCCATATGTTTTACCATCCGTTTCATCAACCAACGCCAGCCAAACAGAAAGAAAAAGAACATAAAAAATAGGATAGAAAGCAATATTAAAATAATAATAGCAATTAGGAACATCATCTTCACTACCTTGCCAACAAATTGTTTAACCTTATCGTTTTCCTAAGAATGATAAACATGTTTTATGGTTTCGAGCATATATATACATCAAAGCAGATTATAAATTAATTTCGAGTCTAAAAGAGGGGTTTACTATAGAACCATTTAAAGAATTACATCATCGTCCGTTTCCAATACCTACCAATCGATGGATTATGCGACAAATCTGGCGAAACGTTGCCTTTACTCATTGGCCCGTTCCACCGCACCGTTTAAGGTCCTTGATTCCTGATTTTTTAAAGATTGATACATATCTTGGACAAGCATGGATAGGTATGATTGTATTTGACCTGGAAAGTATATATCTACGAGGAATCCCTGCGTTTTCTTTAACCTCTGGATTTCCCGAGATAAATATTAGAACTTATGTAACATACAATGGAATACCGGGAATTTACTTTCTTTCTATTGACGTGAACAATTGGGCCTCCAATAGGATAGCAAAGAGATGGTATTATTTACCTTATCAACCCTCAATTATCTCCATTGAACAAAAAGAGCAATTCTTTCACTTTAATAGCATTCGAAAAAAGAATGTGCATATGAAGAGCGAGGGCTCATTTACACCATTTCCAGGTGTCTATTATGCCGAAAAAGAATCATTGGATTATTGGCTCACTGAAAGATACCGCTTATACAGCATGGGCAAGAATTCAACTATTTATATGGCAGATATCCATCATAAACAGTGGCCTTTACAGCCAGCAACATCCGACATACAAAAGAACAAACTTATTTCAGAACTCCAACTTGGTGTTAATGAATACCAACCAGCTATGACACACTTTTCCAATGGAATAGATACCCTTTTTTGGAATATTAAAAGGTTATTGTAACCAACTACCTATTTGAAGAGGGTTGCTTTTTTGTTTCATTCGTATCCTCTTTTTTCCATGGAGGATCTCCATCTTTATGCAACTTCTGATTTATCTTATACGTTACATACGGTACAAAAAATGCCAAGAACGTACATACAAATCCAAGAGTGGTTGGTATTCTTTCCATTATCATAGTCCACATCTATTGATCCTCTCCTTCTTTCTTCATTCGAATAGAATTACCTGGTTCCTGAATTGTAGTTTTTACATTAATTTTTATATTACTTTTTGCGAAATAATTTTCTCCATAATCCCAGTCTCCTTCAATTTCTTTCCATAATTTATAATGATGCATTCTAAGGTATTTATCGAAAGTAAGCACATCTACTTGTAAGTCATCCTTTATTTTTTTCGAAGCATCCTCTGCTAATTTCTTTACCTTATCCTCTAACGCTTTTTCAAATTTATCTCTATTTTCCTTTTTGTAAAAATCCAATGAACCAAAGTACTCTGCGATGGAAGCATTTATTTCAATATCTACTTGAAATTCCAGATTTTCCTTACTTTTATTCTTAAGCTTAAGTTTACTACCGCCTTTCTTAATAAGAAATGTCGCCTGATCCCCCTCTACATCAGCAGTAATACTGCCTTGCTGATTCTCGCCAATGATAAGGTTCAGTCCTTTTGCCTCATCCCCTTTAAGGGTATCGACCAATTGACTTGTATGCCCCTGAAAAACTGCTAACCCTTCATAATTGATACTATTATCAGCATACATGGCAATTTGTGGGATGATATAGCTTCTATTCATTAAAAGGTCTTCCTGTATATCACCAACTCGAATGGGTTCTGTTGTTTCTGCAACCTGTCTATTTTCCATAAGTTCACTGACATACTGTGCTGGAACTTTTGCATGCTCCGTTTCTAGATCTAAGAAATCCTTCGCTTTCCCATCTGAAATTGCCATTAGGATTCCTCTGCGCATATTCTCTTGACGAATAAACACATCCATAATATCAGCAAATAGTCCTTTTTCTTTAGCAAGATCCTTGGATATAATTGCTATTTCTATATGCTCTATATTGGTCTTGCGATTGGCCTGCTTAGAGATAGCTGAATTAATCTCATATAAGCTTTCCCCAGTTTGAGATAAATTTCGAAAGGCCTTCTCCCCTCCTCCCCCTCCTCCTGATGGTGTACCTATACCAGCGGGAACAATGAGTTGGTTTGTCATTTCAAAACGCGTATTTCCCCCTTGTTCGCCTGCCAAATCAACGGCAACGCCAGAAATGAATGCTCTATCTTCCACTTCTACATCATCCCAGCATCCAGCAAGAATCACCAGGAGAAAAGTAGATGTAAGAACTACTGAAAATTTTCTATTTCTCACCTTTTTTCGCTCCTTTAACTTTGTACATGATCCATAATAGAATAACGACCATTCCAGATAATCCCCAACCGTAATAACCTATATATTCTCCAAAGATTCCTATTTCTACAAAATCTTGAGGAATTCCCACTATCAAGTAAATGATAGGGGACAACACAAATATAATTTTTAATTTACCTATGTTAGGAAAAATTGAGTTTAATGCTAGTACGGAAACATCAAATGCCATTGCCGCTGTAGTAAAGATTACTATAATCCAAATAACAAAGAACACAGATTCTAACCGTTCCAAAAAACCTCCAGGAACTTCTATCGACTTGGATAATTCGATAAAGGGAAAGCGAATATTAGCTGTTGTTTCATTTCCGAATACTGCAATACAAGTTAAATAAATAAAAATATACATAATTACTACCCATGACATTCCAAAGGCTGCCATAGCTGGTGCCTTTTTAGGCTCCCTTACCAACGATATGTAAAAAAACAAGATACCGACTCCCGTATAAGATAAGGTACTTTCCATTGTCCCTTGTAAATATCCCTGCATATCTGTTTTAAATACTGGTAATACATTTTCCACTTCCATATAACCGATTGAAAAAAAAATTAAAATTATTGAAGTTAAAAAAATGATTGGCAAAAACATAGCATTAAGACGGAATATCCCCGCACGAGAACCAGAGATAGCATAGACAACAACAAGTAAAAAGGTTAGCGCTACAATCTCATTCGGTGTGCGTTCAAACAAATACTGATGTGCAATATTTGTAATCGCGCGTACTTCAAAAGCAGTTAAGATAATCCCCTGGATAACGAACAAAAATGTTAAAATGACAGCCACTGGTTTTGAGACCAATGATGAAGCATAGGAAAGAAAGGATTGCCCTGGAAAATTTGCAGCAATTTTTGCTATGGACCATGCAAGCATAATTGCTATCAAGCCAGACAACATAATGGAAACCCATCCATCCGATGATGTCGTTTTTTCCGCAAGCGTCCTTGGGAATACGAGTATTCCTATTGCGATTGTCATAGAAGGAACAGCAATCATGATATCTCGGGTTCTAATTTTTTCATCACCATATTTAAACGTACTCATGAATTATTCCTTCCTTTGTTCTGGTTTGATATCCTTTGATTGATCATCCAATGGTTTCAGATAAGTTGGTCGCTTTGCTAATTTTGTAATTGGAGCACGGATAACCAAATCCACCCAGTCTTTGACAAAGAAGGGAGCAAAAGGGGTAGAGTAAGGTACACCAATACTTTTTAAATTAACAAGATGAATATTTAACATAAGGTAAACAAGGATAATTCCATATAACCCTAAAAAGGAAGCGGCTATCATAAAAGCAAAACGTAACCCTCGAAAGGTAATCGTTACACTATAGGATGGAACACTAAAGGATGCAATCGCTGTAAGAGCTGTAACAATTACCATGATGGGACTAACGATTCCTGCACTCACTGCTGCTTCCCCAATGACTAACCCACCGACAATACCAATCGTTTGTCCAATGACCTTTGGTAACCGTACCCCTGCCTCATGTAAGATTTCAAACGTTATTGCCATGATTATTGCTTCAATTGCTGCAGGAAATGGTACCCCTTCTCTCGTAGCTGCAATCGAATAGACTAATGTACTTGGAAGCATACCTGGATGATAGGAAACGAGCGCAATATAAAGGGCGGGTAAAAAAACAGCTAAAAAAGCGGAAAGATAACGTAATACTCTCAGAAAGGATGACGCTATCCATCGTTGGGTATAATCTTCCATGGAGTGCATAGCATCACCGATCGATAAAGGTGCAATTAATGCAAAAGGGGATCCATCAATAATTATCGCCACTTTCCCTTGCATTAAACCAGCGGATACATTATCTGGTCGTTCCGTATCCAATAATTGTGGGAAAGGAGACAGAAAACTATCTTCTATCCATTGTTCTACATATGCTGAATCCGAAGCATAATCAATATCAATCGTTTCTAGTCTACGATTGATTTCATTTACTATATCCGGATTCGTAATTCCCTCCACATAAGCCACAATTAATTTTTGCTTGGAACGTTTTCCAACTTCATGTTTTGTAAAGCGCAAATTCGGGTCTTTAATATCACGGCGAATGAGCGCGATGTTTGTTTGAATATTTTCAACAAACCCATCTCTTGGACCCCGAATTAATGTTTCCGATTCGGGTTCTGTTATCGAACGGCTTTCCCCTCCCGAAGTACCCATTAATAAAACGGTGTTCATCCCATCTAAATAAAATGCGGTACTACCGTTTAAAATAGCAAAGGAAACCTCATCCATTGTTGTTGACTTTTTAATATCCGTAATTGAAATGACTTCTTGATAAACTTTATCGAGTACATTGGATTCAAACTGCTTCAGATTATGCTGAATCGTATTTAAAATATTATTGTTAATTAGATTTACATCGGTTAACCCACTTATGTATATAATGGCCGCTCTAGTTTCTATTCCACCTATCATTAGTTCCCGAATAACTAAATCATCTGGATCCCCAAGCATTTGCTTCAGGTTTTTAAGATTTTCATTTAGGTTTTTGGTTACTTTCGGTTTTAAAGCCGTTTGCTGTGAAGATTGATTACTGTTACCTTGCTTTTTCTTCTTCATTCGATTAAAAAGAGATCTCGCCATTTAATCCCCTCAATTACATAAAATAGATTCTCCCCCTTTTCTTTCCCATATTAGGTAAATTTTATGCAGAGGAGGTTTGTAGTATTAAGATGTGTTCCCAGTTTAGTCCAGGTTTAAATTAAATAAAAAATGAATAATTACATCGTTTATTAGCAACCTAAATAGAGTACAATTCTGTAAATATTAATGTAAAAAGAAAGGGTTATACAACTATGAATAATCAGAATTCCATTGGATTAACTGCTCCAGAAGTCTCTGCAATTTGGATTTCTTATCAAAGTAATACCATGGGTTTATGTGGATTAACGTACTTTTTACAACATGTAGAGGACGAACAAATTAAAGGGGTACTAGAAAAGACATTAGCCATAACAAAGCAGAATGTAGAAAGAGAGACAGAATTTTTTAAGCAAGAAGGGCATGTCATTCCACAAGGTTTTACCGAACATGATGTCATTGCGAGTGCGCCTAGGTTATTCTCTGATAAGCTTTTTCTTGAATACATTTTGGCTATGACTAATATATCGCTTAATTTGTATTCAGCATCGCTCACAGCTGCGGTACGAACAGATGTCATTGACTATTTTTCCACTAATTTAATTGGCACACAAGAACTACACAAACTAGCAAAAGAGTTAGCTAAAGAAAAAGGGATATATTTACGTGCCCCACAAATTCCAAAACAGAAACAGATTGACTTCGTGAAGAAACAAATCTTTTTAGCTGGATGGTTTGCAGATCGTAGACCACTACTCGGCGTTGAAGTCGCTAATCTAGTGCTTAATGCAAAACAGAATGCGTTAGGACAAGCTGTTATTACCGGATTTAGTCAAGTAGCACAATCAAAAGAAGTGAGACGATTTTTCGAACGGGGGAGAGATATATCTGGTAAGCATGTAGAAATTTTCGAATCGATATTAAATGATGACTATTTATCTGATGGTGCTTATTTACTGACATCGGAAGTAAGTGATTCTACCACCCCTCCCTTTTCCGACAAGCTAATGTTGTTCTTGGTTTCTATGCTAATCGGATATGGAATTGGACAGTATGGTGTTTCCGTGTCTGTAAGTCCTAGGAGGGATTTAGGAGCTCACTATACGCGTCTAATAGCTGAAATAGCCCAATACTCAGAAGATTGTGCAAACATTATGATTGACAACGGTTGGATGGAGCAACCGCCAATGGCAGCTGATCGAAAAGAACTAGCGAATTAGGTACGCAAATGGGGACAAATTTAAATCTAAAAAGCAAAAAATTAGAAGCAATACTATGGAGCATTGCTCTGCCCGGATTCGCTCAGTTATTACAACGAAATTATGTAAAATGCATTTTGTTTATTGGATTGGAAATATTAATTAATGTGATGGGAAATTTCAATGCGATTATTGTTTTAAGTTTTAATTTAAAAATTGAAGAAGCAATCGCACAAACGAATTATTTATGGTTAATGTTTTATCCATGTTTATATTTTTTTGCGATTTGGGATGCTTATAAAGATGCGGGTGGTGGAGATAAGCCTTTTGCTTATTTGCCACTCGTCTTTTCAGCCTATTTTGTCACCGTAGGGTTAATTTTTTCACCTGGCTTCAAAATTTTTGGGTATTTAATCGGACCAATGTGGCTACCGATACTATTTTTACCAATTGGTTTAGCAATTGGCGTACTTTTACGAAGTATCTTATTTAAAATATACACAAACGAACCTGGATAGCTCTCGATTTTTAAATGAATCGGGATCTATCCTATTTTCACTGCATACTTTAATGAATTTCCGGGAAGAGACACTACATACCATGAAAAGGAGTGTTATTCTTGGAAAATCTAAAAGCTTTAATTTTAAATTGTTCCCTAAAAAAATCGGATGAACAATCAAATACAGATGCACTGCTAAAAGATTTCACCAATGTTTTCGATAATAAACAGATTAAGTCGGAGACCATTCGCATCGTGGATTATAATATTGCTTATGGAATTGCCGATGATATGGGTGACGGCGATGAGTGGCCGAAAATACTGGAAAAAGTAAAACAGGCAGATATATTAGTACTTGCTTCTCCTGTATGGCTCGGTGAAAAAAGTAGTGTATCCAAAAAAGTATTGGAGCGTTTAAATGGTTCCAGCAGTGAGACAAATGAAAAAGGTCAACCGATTTTTTATAATAAAGTTGCAGGGGCTGTTGTTACCGGAAATGAAGATGGTGCGAAAAATGCAGCTGGCGATCTTATCTTTGGACTAGCACAACTAGGATTCGCTATCCCCCCAAATCCGATTGCATATTGGGTCGGAGATGCTGGACCTGGGCCTTCCTATATAGAAGCTGAAGGATATAAAAATGAATTCACACAATCAAATGTTCAAATGGCAAGTCACAACCTCATACACTTAGCTAAAATGTTTCAGAAGCAACCCATACCTGCTGAAGGAAACGTCTCCGAATAACAGCCCATTCTGAACTGCGTCTCCTCATGTTAGTTTGGCACCTGACATTTGGGGGCGGTTTCTTTTTAGGGAGAGGTTTACTATTGGCATGTAATTCTATACCCAATCGGAGGCAAGAACTTTTTTAGCGAGTAAGATATTCTTCCAAATTCGGATAAATGCCACATTCTTACCTGATTAGAAAACGTGGCTGTCATCAAGCCTTTCGGCGACAGCCTTAGTTGGGCTTATGCAGATAGGAAATTTTATACTTTTCTCTCTGCAAAAACGTATTTTGTTTTACCATTAAAAAAGAGATGAGCACCGCGATTGCAGTGCTCATCTCTTGCAGTTAAATCTTATTGATTTACTTGTTCCAATCGCTTTTCAATCTCTGACATAATTTTGGCTGCTTCTTCCCAGCTTCCATTGGAAAGGGCATCCTGATAACCACCAAATAGCTCAGAGAATTCCTGCAATAATAGATCAGAATCTCCGGATGGTACTTGTGCAGGTGTTTCCTCTTCTTCAGATTCTGCCGGCACTTCAGGGTCTCCTTCGATATCTTCTATTGATGGTCCTCCTTCAGGCTGTAAATCACGCTCATCGATTTCGCCACCAGCTAATTCAAGTATACGTTCTAGTGCTTCATCAAACGTTGCTTCCATGACGATATAATCCTGATAAGCAACGACAACTTGTTTTACTTCCGGCAATGATGTTTCATTAGAGGATTCAATATAGATTGGTTCTACATATAGCATTGTATCGTTAATTGGGATGGACAATAGGTTTCCGCGAATGACTTGAGAACCCCCTTGCGACCAGAGATTTAACTCTTGAGAAATAACACTATCCTGATTGATCCGATTTTCAATTTGCTGCGGACCATAGACATTTTCCTGTTTTGGAAAACGGTAGACAAATTTTTCTCCGTAATGTTCCCCGTCATTCCGTACACCAATCCAACCAATCATATTCTGTCGATTTTTAGGTGTGTATGGCATCATTAAAATGAATTCTTCTTCGTCATATTCTGGAAGCTTCATCGTTACATAATAAGGTTCCATTTCAATATCTTCATTATAATAATGCTCTGTTGGGAATTCCCAGCGGTCTTCCCGATTATAGAAAATTTCCAGATTGGTCATATGGTACGTACCATATTTATTTGCTTGAATCTTAAATAACCCTTCTGGATAACGGAAATGGCTTTCCACATCTTCCGGAATTTCCGTTGTAAACAAATCAGGGAATATATTTTGATACGTCTGAAGTAGCGGATCATCCGGTTCGGTAACAAAGAAATTAACTTCCCCGGTGTACGCATCAACCATCACTTTCGCTGCGTTTTTAATATAGTTTCTATTGTCTTCGTAATTTTCCGCATACGGATAGCCTTGTTCTACTAGATAAGCGTCAATAATCCAAGCTAATGTACCATCATCACGTACAATGATATATGGATCCTCATCATATTCGAAAAATGGTGCAATTCGGTTGATGCGATCTACAATATTCCGGGTATCGAGCAATTGACTATCATTGGAAACCTGATCTGATACGAGCATACGGAATGACCCTTCATTAATAGAAAAAAGTAAACGATTCCAGCCACTAAGCGAAATCCCCTTATCAGCTTCGTAGAGATTCGTCATATTTTCATCACCTGACGGATAGTCAAATTCATCGACTTCCGAATTTACAATGACATTTGGATAACTCATTTCACCAAAATAAACTTGTGGACGCGCAACGTCAATTTCTCCTTTTGGCGGAAGATTCTTTACAATATATTCTGGCTGTCCTTGGGAAGTAATCCCATTAACTTGACTCATCGCAATCCCGTATCCATGCGTATAACGCAATGTTCGGTTTACCCATGTTTGGGCTTGTTCAGGCAGGTCAGCTGTGTTTAATTCCCTTGCACCAAGAAACACTTGCTGATACTCTCCGTCAATTTCATATCGATCAACATCGATATCATTAAATTGATAATAGGTACGGAACGTCTGCAATTGGTTGTAAATATCAAGCAATGGTCGTGCATCATTAATTCGCACATTATTAATTGTTAACTCATTATTCTCAATCATATCTTCATCCAGTGAAGCCTGATTTCCCGGATGTTCCGATACATCAATATTTTCGAGCTCATAGGCTTGCCTTGTGTAATCCAGATTATACTGTAAATATGGCTGCTCACGTTGAAATTCATTTGGCTCGACAAGATAGTTTTGCACGAGTACGGACGCTCCTTGCCCAAGAATGATGACGGCAATATAAGCAACAATCGGAATCAACATCGCATTGAATTTGCCTTTTCTTAGTGCAAAAATGACCCAAACGGCACCGATAATCGCTACTGCTGCTAAAATATAGGAAACAGGAATATTAATGATGCGGTCTGTGTAACTTAGGCCGTGTACCACACTCTCCTGAAAAATATTTACTTTGTTGGAAAGCAGCATTTGAAATGGTGATAGTAAATGAGTGCCAGCTAACAACAAACCGATAATAGCTATCGTCAGTCCTAAGTGAATTTGTGCCGAGCGGTTCATCCGGTATATATTAAAAACGGAATACGCAGCAACCACAACTACTAACATGAAGAAACCAAGTCCTAGTAAAATATTAATAATCATTTCTAAAAACGGTAAAACAAACATGTAGAAAGAAATATCTCTGTTGAAAATAGGATCGCTTTCCCCAAAAGTTTCATAGTTTAAGATTTTTAAAAGTGGTTCCCAGCCTACTCCCTGTACAATCACACTGCCGAGAAGTCCTGCGAAAACAGCAATTGCGATTATAATCGCATTCATGGCCATTTTCTTTTGATAGAAAAATGCCGGAAGCTGATTCGGGTCAAAATGGCTTAAATACGATCTTCGCACCCAAAATACGGTCAGCCAGGTTACGAAACCAAAGATGACAAAACCAGCGGCACCAAGCATCAGTTTACTGCCCAAAACTGTCTTGAAAACGTTACCAAAAGCAACGGAATCCATCCAAATATATTCTGTGATCCACTGGAAAGCGACGGCACCTAAAATGAAAAGAAGCAATAGAATCCCAATAATAACCCCAGACCAACTGCCGAGCTTTTGTAACTTTTTCATTTGATTATGATTTATGTTCCCTTTAAAGTCCATACATCCTCCTTATATCGGTTCCATTCTAATAGATTTCTAGCTTCTTCTAAGTCTACAGAAAAAGAAACAAGGACCGATATCTATATATTTTATTATCTATTTCATTAGTTTAACAACAATACTTCTATAAGTCATTTTTGGACCATAGGGACAGGAACACTGGTCCCAATTAATCTACTTAAAAGTGGGCTGAGGTTCCTGTTCCCAGTGGCTCCTGTCAAAAAGTGAGAGGTTTTTATGATGGTCATTTCTAAACAGGCTTAAGCACGAAAGCATTTACTTTTGGTTCTACATACAAGCACAATTCCGTTTCCGTGCTAATATTTAATATTCTTCTAAACTCTGCTGGAATTGCAACCTATGTTTGTTTTCGATTAAAACTGGTTATTAACCATATCTAGAGGGACACGAGAACAGCGGTTTCTAGTTCCACAAAGCCATGGTCATTCTGGGATGAGTTTCCTGTCCCCATGTCCCATTAATTAATCGTTCGGAGGTGAAAGTATGACAACTGATAACAATAAACAGAACCATAATGACGATTCACTTGAACAAAAGGTTAAGGAAAAAGATCCCGCACAGGATATCGAACCACAAAAGGAAAGTGATACTAAGCCGAAGCAGAATAAAGATGGTAAATAGGGGAGATTATAGAAAAGCACTTTCTTTAAACGAACAAGCCCAGGTAGATACCCGGGCTTTCCCTATAATGGGGATCGATTACTGACCTGTAAGGAGAGGGAATATGTATAAAGATATCCTACAAAAAACAGAACATCGTGACGATCCATTACCTGATGGTCCTTGGTTAGCGACCCAGAGATGGAATCATTTATTATTTATGCATTTGCCTGTTCCTAAGGACATAATCAATAAGTATATTCCTATGGAGCTAGTATTGGATACCTACGACGGATCTGCTTGGATCACCATCATTCCATTCAAAGTAAATAATATGCGCCCTCGAAAAATGCCTCCAATTCCTTTTCTCCATTCCTATTTAGAGTTGAATGTTCGCACCTATGTAAAACAAAAAGGGGTAAAGGGAATTTACTTCTTCAGTCTGGATGCCAATAAACTGCTTGCAGTCCTCGGCGCAAGAGTAGCCACGTTACCTTATTTTTACGCAAACATGAAGATGAAAAAGAAGAAGGATATTTTTTACTTTGATTCTACCCGCAAAGGGAAATCGAATGCTTCTTTTAAAGGATCATACCGGCCAACTTCTGAGGCCTATTATCCTGAAAAATCCAGCCTGAATTATTGGCTGCTGGAAAGATATATTTTATGGACCTATCGAAACAATTTCTTATTCAGAGGAGATATTCATCATAAGCGGTGGAAGATCTGCGATGTGGAGGCTAATATTGAGACTGAAGATATGATGCCCTTTTTACCAGATGATACTGTAATTGGCAACCCAATCTTTCATTATGCTTATTCCCGGCGCGTCTTGTTCTGGCCGATAAAAAAAGTGGACGAATGAGCTTCCAAGAAATCCTGTTGGAAGCCCTATTTTTCCAGTTGCAGCAAACTCTCTTTCATTGAAATACCACCACGATAACCTCCCATTTTTCCACTTTTACTGATTACACGGTGACATGGTACAACAATTAATACAGGATTTGCTCCAATTGCCGTTCCAACAGCTCTTACGGAAGTTGGTCTGTTAATTTGTTCTGCGATGTTGGAATACGATGTTGTCTCACCAAATGGGATCTTCTGAAGTTCATCCCATACAGCAGTTTGAAATTCTGTTCCAATTAAATCTACCTGCAAATCGAATACTTTGCGCTCGCCCCTTAGGTACTCTACTAACTGTTCCTTATAGACTATCACTTTATTTAAGTCCTCAATCAATACAGCTCTTGGTCTGTGTCTAGCAAACCAATCCTTCATTGCATCATACCCTTCTGCTTGTGAACCTACAAAGCAAAGACCTTTCTCCGTTGTGGCAATATACATAGTCCAGCCATCCATTGATAGCTGATCATAGTATATCGTTTCCTTCTCATTAACATTCAAGATTACACCCCCCTTTTTGGTTCTATTTATATAACATTATGTTAAACGAGTGGGCCAATTAATGAAAGCTAGACGCAGATACCTTCTTCCGAAAAATCATGGTTATTCCGGTGCGAGTTTCCTGTCCCCAAGATTTATCAACTGCTTTAGTTTGAAAGGGAAAAATATAGGGAAGAAAAAATTAATTATATTTCTAGAAAGGGAGTAGTAAGATGACCCCAAATGAGATTGGATTTGCCCTTTTATACCTTGGATTATTTCTTTTACTGGGGAAATGGATTAGGGTTCGTGTGAAATGGCTGCAGAATTTATTTTTACCTTCCTCCGTCATCGGTGGATTTATCGCTTTGCTTGTTGGTCCACAAGTACTTGGCAGAGTATTAGAACCATACATAGGAGACCAGTCATTTTGGTCGACTGGACTAATGTTTCCGGCTGCAACAGAAGTATGGAGTGAACTGCCTGGATTGATGATCAATGTTGTATTTGCAACCTTGTTCTTAGGGACCATACTTCCAAATCTATCAAAAATATGGCGAATTGGTGGACCACAGCTTGCTTTTGGCTGGACACTTGGCTGGGGCCAATATGTGGTCGGTATCCTGTTGGCACTGCTCGTGTTAACACCATTCTTTGGTATGCCCCCCATGGTCGGGGCGCTGATTGAAGTATCTTTTGAAGGCGGTCATGGTACAGCAGCAGGACTACAGGGGACATTTGAAGAAATGGGATATCCAGAAGCCTATGACTTGGCTGTCGGATTAGCAACGGTTGGTATTCTATCAGGGGTTATTATAGGAATTATCATCATTAACTGGGGAATACGCAAAAAGAAAACAGAAATCATTAGAGATGTTGAAGAATTTTCCACCTTAAAAAAGGCTGGAATTGTGGAATTTGAGAATAGAGAGCCCGCAGCAAAAATGACGGTTCGTCCGGAATCAATCGAGCCACTTTCCTTTCACTTTGCCGTGATTGCCCTGGCAATTATAGCAGGTTATATTTTACTGCAATCGTTCGTATGGATTGAGGAAAGCCTCTTCGGTTCAGATTTAATGACCTATGTTCCATTATTCCCTTTTGCAATGATTGGAGGAATAATCGTACAACTATTCTTAAACAAAGTAGACAACGCATATCTAGTCGATCGGCAAATGATTAGTCGTATTCAGGGATTTTCGTTGGATATTCTAATATTAGCAGCGATAGGAACGGTATCACTAGATGTTATTGGAGACAACTTTATTCCATTTCTTCTCATTGCGATTACTGGTATTGCATGGAATGTGATTGGATTCTTTGTCCTCGCTCCAAGAATGATACCTACGTATTGGCTTGAAAGAGGTATCGGTGATTTTGGTCAATCGATGGGGATTACCGCTACTGGCTTACTCTTGATGCGTGTTGCCGATCCGAAGGCGGAATCTCCAGCTTTTGAAGGTTTCGGCTATAAACAGCTCGTGTTTGAGCCCTTCCTTGGTGGAGGATTAGTAACGGCATTATCTGTTCCACTAATCTTTCAATTCGGTCCTATTCCATTCTTTGTTTTTGCAGCAATCATGTGTGTAATTGGTTTGCTCGTTGGTTTACTTTATTTTGGTAAGAAGAAAAATTAAAGTTAAAGGGCCATAGTAGATAAATATGGCCCTTTTTATGAAAGAAATGCTATAATAAAAAGGAAAAGTTTATAAAAAGTCTGCACTATTGCAGGAGAGGTTCTAGCTACACCCTCTATAAAAAACTAAGGATGTAACTGTACTTTCCTTATAAGTATGGTTTTTTTTATTTGGGTGAGTAGGATTCTCTTTTTCTATCATGAAAGGGGAATTTTTTTATGGAAAAAAATAATAAAGCTGTCGTCGTATTCAGTGGTGGTCAGGACAGTACCACCTGTTTATTTTGGGCTTTAAAAAAGTATGATCACGTTGAATTGGTGACTTTTGATTACAATCAACGTCATAAAGAGGAAATCGAAGTAGCAAAGGAAATTGCTGCTGACCTGAATGTACAACATCATGTTTTGGATATGTCGCTCTTAAGTCAATTGGCTCCCAATGCGTTAACACGTGATGAAATTGAAGTAAAAGATGGGGAGAATGGAGACCTTCCTTCCACTTTTGTCCCAGGCCGTAACCTGCTCTTTCTTTCTTTTGCCACCATTTTGGCAAAACAGATTGGGGCAAAGCATATTATTACAGGCGTTTGTGAAACAGACTTTAGCGGTTACCCGGACTGCCGTGATGTATTCGTTAAATCACTAAACGTAACACTGAATTTATCGATGGATGATTCGTTTGTTATCCATACACCATTAATGTGGTTGGATAAAGCAGAAACCTGGGAACTTGCCGACCAGCTTGGTGCCTTTAACTATGTTCGCGAGAATACACTTACCTGTTATCACGGAATTCGTGGCGGGGGATGTGGCGAGTGTCCTTCATGTAAGCTGCGAAAAAATGGGCTGGATAACTATCTGCAAAAGAAGGGGAATTCCTGATGTACGGATTTACTATTGTGGAGAACTTGCAGAAAATAGACAAAGACATTAAAAAGCATGAGCTCAAATACCATAAGAAACGTGTTCTGGTATGTAAGGAATTCACTTTCGATGCTGCCCACCACCTCCATTGCTATGAAGGCAAATGTAAAAACTTACATGGGCACACATACAACGTTATTTTTGGACTTAGCGGGTTTGCCAACGAAATTGGCATTGTCATCGACTTTGGAGAAATTAAAAGCATTTGGAAAGAACAAATTGAAATTCACCTTGACCATCGTTATTTAAATGATACCCTTCCAAACATGAATACTACTGCCGAAAATATGGTTGTTTGGATTTATGAAGAGATGGAGAAAGCACTTCTCGATAAATCAAATGAATGCCGAGTAGAATTCGTTAAACTCTATGAAACACCGACAAGCTATGCCGAGGCAAGACGGGAGTGGATGATAAATGAATAAGTTTCCGATACTTGAGATTTTCGGACCAACCATTCAAGGGGAAGGAATGGTCGTCGGTCGAAAAACAATGTTTGTCAGAACAGCCGGCTGTGATTATCGTTGCTCTTGGTGTGACTCTGCCTTTACCTGGGACGGCAGTGCTAAAGAAGAGATTGAAAGGTTGACTACCGACGAAATTATGACACGGCTCAAACAAACAGGCGGAGACCATTTTGATCACGTAACCATTTCAGGTGGAAATCCCGCACTCTTAGCCAATCTAAATGAACTAGTAGAAACATTACACGAGTTAAACATGGAAGTGGCACTGGAAACACAGGGTAGCCGCTGGCAGGATTGGTTCCTTGCAATCGATGATCTCACAATTTCCCCTAAACCGCCGAGCTCCAAGATGAACACAAATTTTGAAACGCTTGATTTAATTATTAAAAACTTAAAAATCAATAATCGGCTTAAAAATACAAGTTTAAAAGTCGTCATTTTTGATGATGAAGATTTAACCTATGCAGAAAAGGTGCATGAACGATATCCAGAGGTTCCCTTTTTCCTTCAGGTTGGAAATGATGACCTGGTAGAAAGTGAAGCATCTAACCTTGCTAGTAAACTTTTAATCAAATATGAATGGCTGATTGAGAAGGTTGTTGCATCAACTAAACTGAATCATGTTCGAGTTCTTCCACAAGTTCATGCCCTTATCTGGGGGAACAAACGTGGTGTTTAGTTAAATGCTTTATGTTTTTCGGCTACAAAAATATTGATTAGAGGAAGATCTCATAAACTCTTTCTCTTGAATTTTTTCCTTGTATGGTCATTCATCAGATTTATGAAGAACACTTTTCTGAACTTGTTTAATAATCCATTCAGTTAGCTTAAGTATATCAAATAGCAGGAAATTCCCATGAAAATAGTTTGATTTACAAAGAGTGATAAATCAATTTATATCAATAAAAAACCGCAGTAAAATTGTAAATATCACTGCGGTTTTGCTTGTGAATGGATTATTTCGACAAATTGTCCTATCGGGGGTAATAATTAAACAAGGCGGTCATTTGAGACTGTAGGAATAAATACAATGCTTGTTTTTGTATTAGAAGATAATGAATCGAGATTATTCTATGAATCACTGGGTGGAAGTAATAGATAAAGTAGAAGTAAAAATTGTAGGAAAGAAACTCATTGAACTTGTTTATGGATGGGATAATATTAAAGGTGTTTTTGAAAAGTAACTTATCTTTATTAAACAACCTGGCACAAGGGTAAAATAAGAATAAGGAACTATCAATCGATAGTTCCTTATTTTACTAAAGAAGCAGTCCCCACCTAACCATTCTATTTAACTGGGGTTTCTATTACTACTTTTGAAGAGGATAGATTTACCTGATTTGCAATGGTATCTCCCACAGGGCAATGGGCTTCAATAAATTCCTTATATGCCTGTATTTTCTCTTCAGGAGCATTTGTTTCAATATGGAACGTATAACGAATATCGGAAAAGCCTGGTCGTACATCCGATTTACCAAAGAATCCATCCAGATCAATATCCCCTTCTAATTCGACCCAAAAGTTTTGAAGATCAACCTCAAACTTTTCAGCATAAGTTCTAGCAACAATTGATTGGCATGCACCTAATGAAGAAAGTAGCAACTCTACTGGATTCATCCCTTGATCTGTACCACCTAAATTTTTAGGTTCATCTACTATAACTTTGTGACCTCTAGCTTCGGCTTCCACTAACACATTTTCCTTTAAAACCGTTTTCGCACTCACTGTTGTAATTGCCATTTTAAAATCTCTCCTTTTTCATTGGTAATTTATATTAATTATAAATTCATTTTGCTAGTTCCTCTCATCCGGAATCTCAGAATCCCTCTGAATTTGGCATCGGGTTCAATCTGAAAAGAAGCATTGAATTGGTTGCCGAGAGTTCACGGGGGCAGTCCCTCCCTCTCTCTTATAAGAAGTGATTTTAATGCTTATTATTTACATCGGAATTATTATATATAATATCACATTATTTTAAATAGTCAATGCACTAAATATTTCTAATTTATGAACAGACAGAAAAAAATTGTTAAAACGAAGAGTATTGTTTGTGAATTAACTCACTTAAATATTTGGTGCAAGTTCACTAATGCCATCCTCAAATCGCTACTTTATTAAACAATTAGCATAATAGCACTAATAAAAATTAAGGCGTAGAGAATTTAATTCTCTGCGCCTTAATTTTTATTGTATTTATATTTGAAAGGTTATTCCACCCCAGGAACCCAGCCTGGAACAGATGTAATAACTTTCCAAAATGGATCTGGGAAATCCAACGCTTCCTTGCCATTCAAATCAAGAGTCGTATTAATATCTGCTTCATTCCCACTTTCGATCTTCTGTACCCATTCTGGATCGATTAGAAGCTCTCTACCAAGTCCAATAAATTCGATTCCTGTCTTCATTGCTTCCGCTACGTCATCTGCTGTATAGAGCGATCCGACTCCTACTAGTGGCACCCGTTTATTGATTGTCTCCAAAAGTAATTCGATACGCGTTCTTGATGTATCGGCTTCTCTTCTCGCCTTAGACCAGAAGTGCTGCAATGATACATGTAGATAATCAAGTCCTCTATCTGACAGTACATGAACGAGCTGTAGCGTATCTCCCATCGTAATACCAGGGGTTTCCGGTTCCTCTGGGGAAAAGCGGTAACCGACAATGAAAGGAGCATTCGCATATTCTTTCACAGCATGTTGTACATTATCAATAACTGCTAACGGAAATGTCATTCTTTTTTCTATATTACCACCATATTGATCTTCTCGTCTGTTGGCATGTGGAGAAAAGAATTGCTGGATCAAGTATCCATTTGCACCGTGAATTTCAACACCATCGAATCCAGCTTCAATCGCTCTACGCGTCGCCTGGCCGAACGCTTCAATAATTTCTTCGATCCCTGTCTCCGTTAATTCTCTTGGTACTACTCCAAGCGTTCCCGCGCGTTCTGCCGGAATATTACTTGGTGCTGTGACATCCCCATCTGGAACTTGGTCAGAAGGACTCATTCTTCCAGCATGAAAAATTTGTAAAATTGCTTTCGCTCCCTGGCTCTTAATGCTCTTAGCAAGTTGTGCTAAACTAGGTATTAATTCGTCACGGTCACAACCAATCTCACCCGGAAAACCCTTCCCACCTGGTGTGATATTTGCAACTGCTGTAATAACAGCACCCACACCTTTCGCTCGTCGGGCATAATATGCTACTTCTGCATCGGTCACAGTGCCATCTGGATTGGATGAGTAATTTGTCATCGGTGCCATCATCATTCTATTTTTTATTTCGATTCCATTTGGTAATTGATAAGACTCAAGTAACGCTGTATATTTAGTTTGCATGATTTTCCTCCATTATATGATAATTAGATTCCACCTATTTTAAATGAATATTCAATCAGAATAGCATCTTTTTTGAATGTATGGAAATAAAATGAACTACGTGAATGACCCCACCGTATCATTCTTTCCGAATGCTTGAAGATGGGGCTTCCTGTTTCACAGACCACTGCATCGAAGGGGTTTCCTAAGATGGCTGACATCGTCTCCACAGGCTTTGATTATACTGTTCGGACACAACCTTGCCCTACAGTTTTTATTGATTAGTCCATCACTAACATTTGATCTAATTGCTCTAACCCTTTACGCAAAATATTTAGGCTGGCATTGTAATCACGATCCAGGATAGTTCCACAGCTTTTACAAACATGCGTGCGGATGGATAAGGATTTTTTCACACGCGTACCACATTCAGAACAATCTTGGGTCGTAAATTCTGGATTGACTTTGATAAGTAATCCACCATTCCTTTCACATTTGTAAGATAACATATTGCGAAATATTCCCCATCCTGCATCAGAAATGGACTTAGCTAAACGTTTGTTTTTTACCATATTTCGAATGTTTAAGTTTTCTACTGCAATAACGGAATAGTATTTCGTTAGATTGTAACTCCATTTATGTAAGGTATCTCTTCGTTGGTTAGCTACTTTTTCATGAAGCTTACGGATTTTGATGACTTGTTTCTTATAATTGGCTGAGCCTCGCTTTTGTTGGGAAAGCTTCTTTTGTGCTCGTTTCAACTTCTTTTCTGTTTGACGAAAAAATCTTGGGTTATCAAAGCTTTTACCATCGGATAAAACGGCATATTTATCCAACCCAACGTCAATCCCAACTACAAGGTCTCTGTTGATTGGTGCTGGATATACTTGCCTTTCGACACTAAAAATAGCATACCAGCGTGTTCCTTGTCGTTTTATAATGAGTTGTTTGATCGTTCCGTCTATCGGACGATGTAAATGAATTGGTATTTGACCTAGTTTTGAAAGTTGTAGATTTCCATTCGTGGCAAAAGATGCTGCGTAGCGATGATGTGAGTTTGGTTTGAAGCCAAATTGTGGGAAAGTCATGCTGTTGTAATCTTTGTATTTCTTAAGCTTTGGATAATTTGCTTGTTTTCGAAAGAATTTTACAAAGGCCTTATCTAATCGAATGAATACTTCTTGTAATGGTTGAGAAGGTATTTCTTTCAGAAAAGGCTTACTACTTTTATCTAACTTTAATTGCTTTTGCATAGCAAAGCGTGTGTATGATTCTCTAGATTGCTTATATTTTCGTTGTTTATCCAGAAGTGCAGAATTATAGGCCTGACGACAATAAGAAATCCAACGATCCAGTTGTTCTTTTTGTTCGTCTGAAGGATAAATTTCGTATTTTTGATTCAGCAACATAATTTGCACCTCCTATACCTAATTATAGAACGTATGTTTCTAAAGTGCAAGTGTTTTTGCTATCGCAAACCGAAATTCATCTCCCCCTTAGCCTTAGGCGCAGCCCGGTACAGGCTTGAAAAGGGAGACTTCTTTCGGAATGCTGTTAAAAAAGCAATAATTCTCTGAAATTATTTTGCCCAAATAAATGAACTTTTTTCAACTCGAAAAAAACTGGCTACTTCCATGCAAAAAAAGAGGTCATTTCTCAGGTCTAACAATCTGAGTAATGACCTCTTATAATGTTAAAGAATGTATCTGTAACACATAAATAATTTTACTTCAATTAATACCTTAATCCATGACCTAGTGTATAAACGTTTCCGTCACTATCTTTATATGCATAGCTAAGTCCTTCAGGCATATACTTGTCCTTGTCATAGCCTGGTACATCATTTCTTGACACACTTTCACCATTCTGATAAACAGCAATTACTTGTTCACTTGCTGGTAGTGTCATTGGAAGAACACCTACTGGTTGGCTATTGCCTGCGATAACTTCAAACTGTGCATTATAGAAAGTATCGTATCCAGCAATTAATGCATCTGCAAGTGGTTCCACGTTTCCAAGAAGCCATGGTAATGTCACATTCACACTGACAACCACTTTACCACCGCGACTACGAACATTGTCTGCCACTTCTTTTAGACGATTGATACCTGTTATGGTAGTTTCCTGATACAATGAACCATCCAAAGCGGATACTACTTTATCCTGACAAATATCAAGTTCTAATAGTCCTGGTGTCGCATTGAAGTAAGAACCAGATTTTGGATGTAAGAACATAATCGCTACATCAGCTTCTTCATAGTTATCGGTCAACGTAAACTGACCAAGCTCAAGACATTCTTTTCTTGCCTTTTCCGTGTATGCTGTTGCCCGTTCTTCTTCCTTGTGTAATACTTCCACGTAAACTTTCTTACCGTCAAGCTTTTCCGCTGTTAGTGGTAATGTTTCGTTTTGATTTTTAAGAATGGTTACAGATTTTTTATGGCCCTCATATGCAGCATCCCAATTAGCTTTGTTACTAATTACAGTGGTAGCCGATTCTGGTGAATTATACGTACGATCATCGAAAAGACCTAACGTAAACATTTCTGTAAGCAGTCGCTCATTCGCTTCATTAATACGGTTTTCACTAATCCATCCTTTGCTGATGGCTAGTTTAAGATTCTCAATATCATTTGTATCCGCAACAATATCTGTCCCAGCATTAACCGCTTTAGCAAAACGTTCGGCCTCACTCAAGCTTTCAACGCCCCAGCTCATATTATTGATAATACCGCTGTCACTATTGATATAGCCTTTGAATCCAAGTTTTTCCCTAAGAATATGATTGATGAAATATTGATTAAATGTGAAGCCTACCTCTTCGAATGGAATGTCTTTCCCCTCGAACTCCTGTACCACACTTTTCTTGATACTTGGAATAGAGTAATATGGCATAATGGACGATGTTCCATGTTCTACTGCTGCTCTAAATGGTGGTAAGTGATATTTCTCTAAACTCCCTGGAGTTGGGTATAGATTCCACTTTCCTTCTTCATAATGGGGGTCAAATCCATTTTCCCTTGCTCCGCCACCAGGAAAATGCTTCGTTGTCATTGCAATACTATCTTTCCCTAACGCTTTACCTTGGAATCCATCAATCAGGCGACCAATTGCATCCGAAATAAATTCCGGATCTTCTCCAAACGTACCGTACGTCCGCTGCCATCTTGGATCTGTAACAGTGTCCGCCATATACATATAACCTTTTCTAATTCCAGTTGCATCCCACTCATCGCGGGCAATTTTAGCAAATTCGCTAATAAGTGATGCATCTCCACCATCTTTAATTTCTCCCTGTGCTGCGGCTGCAAGTCCTAAGGTTCCAGGCCATGTGGAGAAAATTCCACCTGCATCGTTCATACCAAAAACAGGTTCTGCATGTTCATTTCTTGAGTTCGATGCGATCAAGACAGGAATACCTAAGCGGGTCCCTTCAGCAACTTCATTCATTTTATTTATCCACTCTGCCATTTCAGCTGGGCTAAAGTTGTCTCTTAAAATGAAATGTCTTAACTTTCTATTCTCAATCGTATGTGTTGTCCCATATACTTTTGATGTGGCAAAGATCGTTTCCCCTTTTTCCACAATAGATTCATCTAACACACCATCATGACTTGTTTTTTTCTTGTCCTCTTGAGAAAGTCCCATTTTACGTGAGTTAATCAGCATCATACCGATCTTCTCATCGATATTCATTAAGGAAACAAGGTTCTCTGCACGCTCTTTTGGACTCAGGCGCCAATCTTCATATGGATCGAGTTTCCCGTCTCCATTCAAATCTTTAAATTTCAGACCATCTTCTTCAATGAGTTTCTTTGTTTTGACTTCTAATTCTGGTTGCTTGTTACTATATTCCACTTTATTGCCTCCTCTATATACTATCTATTGTTTGCGCTTTCTTTTATTTAACACTACAATTATAACAGTAAAATGACTAAAATGTGTAATAATTTGTTGGGTAGATAAACAAACGTAGTTTCAAGACAAATATATGATTAATGTATCTAGCTAAATAAATATGAGAAACTTTAGAATCAATGATTAATTATTTTAGTATAATATTTGAAGTCATCAATTATTATCCCAATTCTTGATTATGGAAATAAAAAAAGCTAACTTAGAAAGTTCTTAGTTAGCTTCACTTCTATTAAAATCGCTCTCTTATAATTGCTTTTTCCACTTGTATCCCTGATTTATCTCCTCGGCACGCCATCTGTTATGCCTCGTCAAATTTCCCCTCATTCGACTGCAATCCACTCGTACCCATTCTCATACCAATGACTCGGCTTAGCCTCATTACAAATCACTTTAGATATATTCGTTAATGGTCCTATTTCAAATAATGATTTCTTATCCAATTTAGATGCATCGGTAAGCAGGATCGATTCTTGACTGCAGTGAATCATTGCTTCGGAGACGAGCGATTCATCCATATCGAAATCATAGATTGAGGAGTTTGTTACCCCGCCACATGAAATAAAGGCACGGTTAAAACTAAATCGTTTCAAAAATTCAACCGTATAGGCACCTTTCACAGAAGTTTGATATGGATTTGTGATCCCAGGTAACATGATAATCTGTCCTGTTATCCGCTGTTCTTCAATTGCTAAATTAAATCGGCTTGCAGCACTTAACGAGTTCGTGACAATAGTTAATCCTTGCACATTGTCAAGCATATCCGCAATATGCACAGTCGTTGTCCCAACATCGATAGCTATTGTTTCCCCATGTTGAATGATTGCTGCAGCTCTTTTGGCAATTTGCTTCTTCTCGTCAATATGTACGGACATTTTCTTTTCAAATATCATTTCCTTTTGAGTCTGGATAAACGGTACTGCCCCACCGTGAATACGTGTTAGTTGTTCATTTACTTCAAGTTCTGCTAAATCCCTTCGAATGGTTTCAGGGGTAACATCAAGTGCTTGTGCTAACTCAGCCACCCAAATCTTCTCTTGGCTTTCTAATTGATTTAGAATCTGCAAATGCCGCTCTTCTTTATTCACTTGTCTCCCCCTTACCTATTTACCTGTCTTATTCAATCTTACAAGATACTCCCACCATTTTACTAATAATAGATACGCGTATCTTTTTGACCTTTAAACCAACCTTTAACTTTTTGTTCCTTTTTCTGAAAGGTTGGAAGTATGATTTTCATAATTACGAAGCAAGGAAAACTAATTCCTAGAAAGGGAATGAACCCAGGTACTTGGTATACGATAAAATAATACAACCCAAGAGAGACAGCAAGTAAAATCATTGTTCCAAGATGGGTAAACGGATAAATCAATGCATTTTTTACATACTGCATAAACGATAGCTCGGAATGTGTAAAAATAGGAAATACGATGAATAGCGAAAGAAGTGAAAAGACAAAGAATAAAAGCATAAAGTGCCCCAATACGAACATTCCAAAGCTAGTAATCGACATAAAATAGCGAAAATCGATCCAAAGAATTGCTGCAATCAGTACAATAACATACCCTAGTGCATTACTTTTCCAAAAGTCATTTCGATAGTAATACATAAAATCCTTTGTCATTTTGACGGGTTTTTTGTTCATCAGCCATTTACGAAGTACTGCAAACAGTGCATGGGTTGCTGGAAATATACCCAATATACCGAGACCTAACAGCGTGAAACCGACCCAAAGGAAGTTTAATATGAGCAGGCGATACACCCATTCTCCTACATGATTCATCTTATTTCCTATATCCTGCATGCTCATTCCTCTTTCTATAATGTTTTATAAGCTTGATAGCCTCTTCCTACATCCGTAACATGGTGTGCATCCGATCCATAGACAAAGGGAATCTCCATTTCCTTCACCTTTTTCATAATCTGTAGCGATGGATATGGCTCCCCACAATAAGGCTTAAACATTCCGGCCGTATTAAAATCTAATTCATATTGATTTTTCTTTACCTTCTCTAACAATTTATCGATTAACAAAATCGACTCCGCTGATAAATGCGTTTCCTCATCTTTATAGAAGGTTTGGAATTTCTGACAGAGTGTAATATGTCCTACCCGCTTCGGTTTATAGATACCTAAGTCAGCGTCGACGAGTTGTAGTAAAGTCTGAAAGTATTTTTCCTGTGCTTTTTGAAATGTTCCATAGTGATGAATCATTCCATTCTGATAATCCTCCGGGCTATAATCAATGACACGATAGCCACCCGCTCCTTGTAAAAAGTGTAAAGATAAAATGCTGTCATCTATGAGTTTTCCATATTCATTTAAGAAATCAGTCGTATCATCTTCAAACCCTGTTAAATAATCAACCTCGAAGCCTACATGTATGTTAATTTCCTGTTCATATTTCTTTTTTAACTGATGCATTTTTTTAAGATAATAGTCTACGTCTGTTAGGCTCATTCCCGCGGTCATAATCGCTTCCTCATCACCGGATGCTTGATCCTTAAAGCCTTTTGGAAGTGGTGTATGTTCCGTTATACTATAATCTGTAAAGCCCAATTCAATTGCTTTTAAGATAAAAGGTTCAACGTCCTCCCCTGAACCATGAGGACAAAACTCTGTATGTGTATGACCGTCCCTTTTCATTGCTATTCTCCTTTTACTAATTCATTGCTATCAAAAATACGAATCTCTCTCCATGATTCACTGGACCACCGAATATACAAGATAATCGCTCTTATCCACTCATCTAAAATAAATACAATCCATACTCCGACAAGTCCGTATCCAAAATAGACACCAATTAGAAAGCTCATCGGAACAGTAAATAAATAAGTAACGAGGATGCTCACCATCGTAGGAAATTTCACATCTCCGGCAGTATTTAGTGCACCAATTATAATTTCGTTTACCATGCGTGCTGGCTCAAGCAGGACTCCCATCCATACTAACATGAATACCATTTCCTGGATGTGCGGATTATCGGTGAAAATCGGAATGATAAATGAGCTTGATAAGGCAAGCATCGTTGCAGTAAGAATAGCTATGCCAACTGATTTAAAGATCAATTGATTTGTCGTTTCTTTAGCTTCTTTCTTCAAATCCATTCCGAGATAACGCCCAATGATTATCTGATTCGCCAGTGATATGGATGCAGCGAGAGTGAAGATGATTGCCGTTATATTTTGTGTATATATTTTCGATGTGACCATTGCTGTTCCAAATATCGCGATAATCCCCGTAATAATCAATTGTGAAGTCGTATAGGAAACATTCTCCATTGCGGAAGGAAAACCTAGTTTAAATATAGACTGAATCGTTTTTTTCTCCAGCTTCATTGTATTAAATGATGAGAGATAATTTGGCAAAAGCCGAATAAAATAGATGATAAATAAAATTGCTCCTATGAGACGCGCAATAATTGTTGATGTAGCAACACCCTGAATCCCAGTACCAAGAAATTCTAATGGCGATAAAATAACAATATAGTTACCGATAATGTTAATGATATTCGTAATGATGGAGATTGCCATCACCATTTTCACAAATGTAAAACAACGGAGGATCGTACTCATACTTGTAATTAATGATTGGAAAACAAGACTAATTCCAACGACCATTAAATATACATATGCACCGTCTAGCAACTGTGCTGGTGTTTGTATCCAGGATAGAATCGTCCTGCCAAAGACAATAAAGATGATAGCTAATCCAAGAGATATTACTATATTTAAATAAACGGAATGTCGAATAATAGATTTGATATACGATTTTCTTGGTGACCCGATTAATTGCATAAGCTGGATTGAGCTTCCTAACGAAACAATCCCAAGTATCATCAAGCCAACCATAAGAATTTGATTGGAAAGTCCAACTGCTGCAACGGCTTCATCACTGTACTGACTGAGCATGAGTACATCGACATTGCCTAGCAACAAGCTGAAAAATTGTTCCATTAATATCGGGATAAACAACAAGCTAAATTTGGGTATGGAAGTTGCTTCTTTATTTTTGTCCGTGATTAACTCAGAAGTCGGATTCAACAATCGTTTTCGTCTCCATCCCCTCGACTGTCAATTGAATGAGCCTTGCACCTCGCTCCAAATCACCATAGCATTGGTAGCCACTAACTTGACCATATACCAATTTTATACCAAAATGCTCGCCAACAAAGTTATTATCATGGTCATGTCCAACAAACACACCAGCAATTTGCCCATTCAAAACCGCAGATGCGAATAATCCAGTATTTATATATGGTGCAGAAATCATATCATTTGTTTCATTGCATTCACCTGACAAAATATTTTGAGATGCCTGCCAGTATTCGGGAAGTGGAATATGCATAAAGATTAAATCCGACTGCCCAGCCTCTACGTTTTTGTATTGCTTAGAAACTTCTCGGAACCAATTTACCTGTTCCGGGTGAACCCAGTCATAATTGCCAATCAGTAGTGGTGCATCAGCCCCCGAATCAATAACATACAATACATTTTTAACAGTTTCACCAGATTGATCATAGATTTCGATGGTATAACTTTCTCGATCATCTACAATACATATATTTTTCTTCTCGACAAAATGATCCAATCCGCTTTCCATTTCCCTTAAGGAAGATCTTGTGAATTCATCTTCTGAATCATGATTTCCGTATGTAATAGCAACGGGAATGTCATGATTATTGATTCGTTGTAATAATTCCTTGAAAACCTTATCCGCGTTCGGTACACCTTCACTCCAAATTAAATCTCCCGTAATTACAATGAGGTCGGCATCGAGCTTCTCGAATGCTTTGTCAATTAGTGCAAATGTTTTATAATCATCCTCATGATGTGGAATGGAACCAATATGTAAATCAGTTAATTGAACAATATTAAATGTGCCGTCTTCTCGATATGTTAGTTTCATTACTTTCACCTCTGTTGATTATTCTTTAATAGAACCTAATGTAATTCCTTTTACAAAGTATTTTTGAATAAATGGATAAACAAGTACCATTGGAATCATCACAACAATGATCGTTGCCATTTGCAGAGATTCTCCTGTTACCGTCACTTTATCCAGTTGCGCATAGGCCTGAGTTCCTGAAGAGCGTAGTAGAATATCAGATAATGCTGCTTGTCTCGTTAGCATCTCTTGAAGTAGCGTTGCTAATGGCTTTAATAAAGGATCCCTGATAAAGAACGAACCTGAATACCAATCATTCCAGTGATCTACAGCAGTAAATAAACTAATGGTTGCAAGCACTGGTTTACTCATCGGCAAGACAATACTTCTGAAAATCTTAAATTCACTACAGCCGTCAATCCGTGCCGCTTCAATGACACTAAATGGTAATTGGCTAAAGGATGTTCTGAATAACAAAATATGGATCACACTATACAAGCTTGGAATGATGAAAACCCAAATGGTGTTCGTTAGATTGAGCTCGTTCAATACTAAATAATAAGGTACTGTTCCACCACTGAATAACATCGTAAAGAAAACAAAGAACGTAATATATTTTCTACCTGGTAACGTTTTTATCGTTAAAGCATATGCCGCCATAGCCATTAGGCCTACACCAATCACTGTCCCTACCACTGTACGGAAGACAGAAATCCATAATCCGTTCATTAAATTTTCTTGTTTAAATACTTCAATATAGTTCTCAATCGACCATTCACGTGGCCAAAAGGTAATACCGCCTTTTTGTGCATCAATACCACTGTTAAATGAGATTGCTAGAACATGCATAAATGGTAGAATAATCGTTAAGCTTAATAAAACAATCAATGTCATATTTACTATTTTCATAAATTTAGTGCCTGCCATGCTGTCACTCATACGCTATTCTCCTTATTAAGTGCCTCACCTACCCAGATGAATAGGTGAGGCACTGTTTTTACCTTAGAATTTGATTGTCATACCATCTGCTTCTTTTTGTTCAACGAAGTCTAGAAACTCGTTTAATCCATTGTTTTCTAAATTCGTAAGGGATTCATCAAGAATAATTTTTGCTTCTTCTAGTGTCTTCGCATAATACGCACGTAGCATATCTTCATTGTATCGATTGAATGCAGTTGTTAAATTACCATCGTCTCCTTCAAATTCATATAGGAAGGACTGAACCGTCATACCGTCAATTACTCTTGCATTTTCTAATCTCTCATCATAGTTATACAACTCTAGCGCTTTGGTTGCTGCAGATGTATCTTCCTTCACTACACTAGATCCATATTCTAATTCACCGAAATCAGCCTCATTAGCCATATCTGTATATCCTAAATGTTCGCCCCAATAAGCACCTACACCACGGAAACCGCGTTTTTTCGCTTCCTCTGGATTGGATTCTAATAAATCTAGAACCTCTTGTTTCACAATTGGGTTCCCTTGCTCGTCTAACTCATAATCTCTTCCTTCTAGACCATAGAAATAGAGTCGTTTTCCTTCTTCACTTGCTAACCAATCAGCAAATTGCATGATATGCTCTGGATGTTCCGTTGTCGTTGGAATTGCCCATCCTGCATATCCAGATTTATAAGGGATAACCATGTCATTCGTTCCATCCACACGCTCAATGGGTCCAAGTGGAATATAGGCTAGATCATTATTCTCTGGCATATAGTTATGCATATCAGAGACAATAGCAAATGAACCATTTACGATGCCTTCTTTTGCTCTTGTTTCTTCCATCGTATAATACTCGGGCGTCATTAATCCTTCATTCATTAATTGCTGAACGTATTCTACACGTTTGATTCCGTAATCCGTTTGTGCCTCATGTAAGATTTCTCCATCATCATTCTTCATGAACTTTTCTCCACTGGTGCCTGTCCAAACAAGATCATTGTATAACCAATCGCGGTCAGAACCACCCCATGCTGTTGGTCCCATTACGGTAATTTCTGTGCCATTATCATCTATGAAGTTCTCATTTTTAATTTGTACTGCCAGATTATACAGCTCTTCTGAATTGTTGACCTCAAGTGGGTCAATTCCAAGTGCGTCTACGATGTCCTTCTTAATATATAGCCCCCCGACAGTAGGACGTCCGGCATCTCCACCTTCACGGTTAATTGCCATATGCACAAGATACGAAGCACCGTCCCATTCGTCTCTAAACATAATGTTATCTCTTGTGTCAGCAGGTAAATAATCTTCATCTAAATATTTCGAATAGATTTCCGTATCTTCCATTAATGGTGTTAAGTCCGTAAACATTCCTTCATTTGCAGCTTTTAACAATAGTTGCATTTCTGGTCTTCCACTGTTATTCAAGTAAAACGCGGTAAAATCTGCGAGATCCCCTGCTGCAAGACCCGATGCTAAAGCTTCTGTAGAATCATCTGCAGTTACCGTTTGTAATTCAAAATTAATCCCTGTACGTTCTTTAATATATTCCTTAATTTCTGGGTTCATATCGACAGATGCATCGTTTGCCGATTGAAAAACAAGCCCTGTAATCGTTCGATCAGCAATCCAAGTATCTGGTGCACCCTCAGGCTTTTCCGTCTTAATTGCAGATGCATCATCTGAACAGGCTACCAATGTGAAAGCTGCTAACATCAATACCATACTTACTACTAATTTTCTAAGCGATTGTTTCATATTTAATTCCTCCATTTACCATAATGATGTTCCGAATTTTTTACTTGTAATCTTGTTTACTATAATGGTTAAAATCAGCCCCGCAATTCCTTGCATCAAGCCAATTGCGGTTGCATATCCAAATTGTCCGCCCTGCAATCCAGTCCGAACGATATATGTATCAATTGTTTCTGACACATCCGCATTCCCCGGGTTTTGCATTAAATAGACTTGGTCAAATCCCGATGATAAAATATCACCTAACGATAAAATAAATAAGATAATGATAGTTGCTGCGATTCCTGGGAGCGTAACATGCCATACTTGTCGTATTTTCCCTGCACCATCAATCGATGCCGCTTCATATAATGTGGGCGCAATTGCTACGATTGCAGCATAGTAAATGATCGAATCCCAACCGATTCCCTTCCATACATAACTGATAAATGCTAAGGGAAAGAACAATCCTTCTTCCATCATGAAAAATGTACTCCCATCACCGCCAAATGCCTCGATCATTTGATTGATCAATCCCGTATTTGGTGCCAACAGTTGGTTCATTAATCCTACAACGACTACCCAAGAAATAAAGTATGGGAGATAAGAGATACTTTGGAATGTTCCCCGTAATTTATTGCTTTGTACTTCATTAAACATCAGTGCTAATAGAATCGGAAAAGGCAAAGCAATAAATAGCTTTAAAATACTAATAATGATTGTGTTATTGATATACAAGCTACTTCTAGGATCGGAGAAGAATTTCTCGAAATATTGCAGTCCTACCCAATCCCCACCAAAGATCCCTGTATTAAACCCGTATTCTTTAAACGCTAATACCAATCCACCCATAGGCCAATATGAAAATATTAAAAAGAAGAGCAGACATGGGAAAAGCATGATATAGAATACTTTATGTTTTGTTATCCGTGTCCAAAAGCTATCTTTTACAGGATTATAATGTAATTCCAGTTCTTGCCTTGTCTTCAATATGCCATTATGAACGACTAGATTTTCCAATATGCTTTCATTCCTTTTCCTTAATAACAATCGATATAAATTGGATTTGTAAACGCAATTCTTTCATGTCTTTTGTTATTAATTTCTAATCGTAATAACGTGTACCTTTCGTTTTGCAGTTGGAGTACTTTCTGCCAATAGCGATTCGTTGTCACTCGCTCTTGATAAAGCAGGCTTCGATCCGAGTAGATACGAATCTCATCACCCATTAGAAGGTCCGTAATACGTAATGAAATCTTTAGTTCATCTGTCTTTACTTCGATTCGATCACCTAAAAGATAAAAGTCATTTAATTTAAAATCGATTTGAGGTCGAATCGAGCAATAGGTTCTACCGAGCGATAAAGCAGCTAATACGTCTTTTTCTGCCGCCGTCTCTTCTGGGAGCAATACATATGTGTATGCAATTTCCTCATTCGGATAAAGTTGATGCCAATCTCTTCCACTAGAAGCAGCAATCTCATAACCTTGCGCAAGTAGTTCCGTCCACTTATAATAGGCATCAACATTTGAGATAGACTGATGTGGATTCGTTCCATTCCATACTTCAATGGCATCAACAAATGCTAGGTTATCCAGCACATATTCCCATCTACATCCGGTACAAAAAGGATTTCCTGTATCAAAAGGATGTGCAATGGTAAGGTAGACATCTTTTTCTTTCAGTTTTCTTAAGAAATTCGGAATGCTAGTCTTAGAGATTTCTGTCCAATCATACGTGATAGCTTCCAAATCGCCATGCACGAGAAAATGTCCATCATACGTTGTGTATTCGATGCCATGTAATAGGTTGACCCGCTTCTCTACGCTTTGCATTTCCTCAGCTTCTCTTAATGCACTCGTTGTATTATGGTCTGTAATTGCTAACCAATCGATATGCTCTTTCTCCGCTTGCTCCAATAGCTGTTCCGTCGTTTGAGTGGCATCACTATGTACCGTATGTGCATGCAACTCAACTTTCTTTACTTGATAATTCTGTTCCCTATCAGATTGACGTTGCTTCTTCATTTGAACCAATTCTATTTCTTCTAACGGGGATAAAGGAATTTCCTTATCATCTTTAGCGTTTGATACACCAAACACTTCCACCTGTCCGTGCACCTCTTTTGAAAACACACCATGACAGTTTACGATAAACTCCCAGTAACCCTCCTGAATTTCTCCAGCCCAAAATCCTTCTGTTGCTGCGTCGGATCCAATTTCTATCACTTGTTCCTGACAGAAAAAATGATGACTACCACGGTATTTATTGGGATCATTCACAGACATCGTTAATAAATTTCTCAACTCCGTATCATCCTGCACGATAGACTCATCAAGCCCTTCCCGTCGAACAGCCCCTCGAATAGAATCTTTATTATTTTCCAAGATTGGATGATAGCCAAAATGGATTTCAACCGCCTTTATATTTCTAGGTACATAAACTCTGTACACGAGATGGGATTGATGTGCCGTTTGATTGACGGTAAAACCTTGATAAAATAATGCTATCTTCATGCTGTTATTGTTTCCATGTTCTGTTCTTCGATTGCTACATCTTCAATCACTTTTCTTAAACCTGTTTCTTTATCAAAGAAATGAATCTTATCTACATCAATACTAAATTGAATGAGTTGTCCACTTTCAAAGTCATCCATTGTATTTAACTTCGAGATGAGGGTTTGATTATTCAAGGTAAAGTACAGTAGCGTCTCAGCACCCATAAGCTCTGCCATATCAATCTGCGATGTTAAGTGGAAGGTGTTATGGTTGCTCTCTGCTTCATCTAACAATTGAACATCCTCTGGGCGAATGCCGACAACCAACTCTTTACTTTGTTCAGCTAACAAGGCATTTCTTAAAGCAGGTGGTAGATCCACGTTTAATTCACCTAATGAAATTCCTCGCTCATTAATTTTCATATCAATAAAGTTCATCGCAGGAGATCCAATAAATTTGCCTACGAAAATGTTCGTTGGTTTTAAATAAATTTCCTTTGGTGTTCCTATTTGTTGAATAATTCCATCCTTCATAACGACGATTCTTGTCGCCATTGACATTGCCTCTGTCTGGTCATGCGTTACATAAATCGTTGTTGTTTTTAACCTGCGATGTAATTTAGTGATTTCTGCCCGTGTTTGGAATCTAAGCTTAGCATCTAAATTCGATAACGGTTCATCCATTAAAAACACTTTTGCTTCTCTGACAATGGCTCGTCCAAGAGCTACTCGTTGGCGTTGACCACCAGATAATTCCTTTGGCTTTCGTTCTAGCAGGTTGTCAATATCAAGAATGCTTGCTGCTTTTCTAACTCGCTCATCAATTTCTGCTTTAGAGGTCTTCCTCATTTTCAATCCAAACGCAATATTGTCATACACATTCATATGAGGATAAAGTGCATAATTTTGAAATACCATGGCAATATCTCGATCTTTTGGATGTAGGTTATTTTGAAGTTTGCCATCAATCACAACTTTTCCTGAGGATATATCCTCTAACCCAGCAATCATTCTTAATGTTGTTGATTTCCCACATCCTGATGGACCGACAAGCACGATAAATTCCTCATCTTCAATTTGCAAATCAAAATCAGTTACCGCATGAACAGATTCCATATAGTCCTTATATAAGTGCTTTAGCTCGATTCTTGCCAACCATATCTCCTCCACATTTTTGCTTTTGAATAGTAAACAAACATTATTCATTCAAATCAGTGAATATAATCGGTTTTATTTGACTAAAAGTCCACTTCAGACACCGATTGTGTTTGCTTTATATTTGTTTACAATTTTATTATACGAAACAATCATTAAACAGATATTAATTAAACGTGAAAGTTTTGTAAAGATGCTGGCAATTTTTAAAAGATAAAATTTTGACTATGTAAACATAGGATGAGTATTAGAGATTAAAAAGGAGACTTATTGCACACATCCACCAGATAGATGAGGGGATATTTTCTGGAATTCTTTATTTGGCTGCATGATCCACTCATGTGAAGTCTTCCGGAAACAGCCAGATTGTGGAGGTATGAATTTACTTAATTATCTATTTTACTGTAAACTGAATTCACACTATTGTTTAGACGAATTCTATTAAAATTTGAGGGGGAAACGGACGTGACAAACAGTATTAAAAAGGAATTATCACCAGAACAACGCGCGGAATTACTAGGAACATTGAAAGCCCGTTTTGAGAAAAACATGCATCGTCACGAAGCTCTTGTTTGGGCTAAAGTCGAAGCAAAGCTAGATGCTAATCCTGAAAAACTTTGGTCACTCCATGAAATGGAAAGAACTGGCGGTGAGCCGGATGTTGTGGATTATGATGAAAATGAGGACGAATACATTTTTTATGATTGTTCAACGGAAAGTCCTAAAGGTCGGAGAAGTGTTTGTTATGACCTTGCAGGGCTTGCGTCAAGGAAAAAACATAAACCAGAAAATAATGCGATTGATATGGCAACCAACATGGGGATTGAGCTTTTAACGGAAGAACAATACCTGGCGTTGCAGGAGCTTGAAAACTTTGATATGAAAACATCGAGTTGGGTGCAAACACCGTCTAATATTAGAGACCTTGGTGGAGCTCTTTTTTGCGATTATCGCTACGGTCAAGTCTTCCTGTATCACAATGGTGCGTCCTCTTACTATGGTGTCAGAGGGTTCCGTGGCTCGTTAAGGGTTTAAACTTTGCACAGATAGCTACGTTTGAATTCGACAATGGACTAGGATTTAATTTCATTCTTCAACGATTGGCCACTTTTTTAACAAGCGTAATGCTCCAATGTAATGTAATACACATAGGAGCATTATATAACAATATATATTTAATTAATCAACTCTTGAGCTTCATGTAGATGAAATGTCCGAACAAATCGAGGTAGAAAGCTGCGGATTTCTTCCTCGTTATATCCTACATGCAAGCGTTTTAAATGAAGAACGATAGCATTCGACCAGGTTGCACAGGGGATTAGAAAGTCAGCAGCTGCTATGAGAGTAACCCTTGATGAGTCCACTTTGGTAGTTCGTCCACCAGGTGCAGACATGCATGAGTCCTGTACATGCAGAATGGGAGAAGATCCAGCAACATCAGCAACCAATCGCCACGGTCAAATACATGGTGTCCAAGGTTTATATGTTGCTGATAACAGTGCCCTTCCTACCCTAACAGCAGCAGGTCCGGTCATTTCTAACGTTGCTTTGGCCATTCGACTTGCAGATCATATTGTTCGCCAGTCATCATAACATCAGTTAGACCCTCTCAAGTAAAACGAGAGGGTCTTTTAGCTAAAAACTAGATTTACATGTCATAGTTAGTGTTGGTTAATGTTTTGACAAGTTTCGAGAATAGCTGTTGCTAGCTTTTCTTCATTACCATAAAACCGAGTAGAAGGTAGTGGTATGGAAACAGCACTTAAATTTCCTAATCTATCATAAACAACTGCGCCTACCGCACAGATTCCAGTAATATGCTCTTCCCGGGCAAAAGCCACCCCTTCTTTACGAATCACTTCTAATTCCTTTAACAATTCATCACGATTCGTAATCGTTTTATCATTGAACCGTGTTAATTGCTCAGGAAGCAGCTTCTCAACTTCATTTAATGGTAAAGAGGCGAGTATGGCCTTTCCATTTGCCGTGCAATGTAATGGAAAAGATGCACCAGGTTGAGAAGTCGCCTGTAATGGATGTGCAGCAATAATTTGATCCACAAACAGTACCTTTCCATTATCTAAAACAGAGAGATCAACTGTTTCATTTATTTGATTAGATAGTTGTATTAAATATGGTCTAATTTTTCCTCTTAAATCACTGTGGACAGCGGTAGCAAGCATCGTAATCTCAGGTCCAAGACGGATACCTCCTTTAGCTGAAGCTTGTGCGACAAAATTTTCCTGTTCTAAAGTATTAACAATTCTTTGAACGGTCGATCGTGCTAAGTCCACTTCTTTTGCAATCTGCGACAGGCTTAATCCTTTTGGATGGTTTCTAAGCGTTCTTAAAATTTTGGCAGCACGAGAAATTACTTGAATATTAGTCGTTTTATTTGAATTTAGTTTAACGTTGCTCAAAAGTATGTACCCCTTCTCTTTATTAATACCCATTCATGTATATCTGAAATTGTGAAATTAAACATAAATATCTATTTTAAAGTTTGTACTATTTTATTTCAATCATAACTTATTATTATTTAGCGATAAAACAATTTGATTGACAGTGATTATATATATTATTATACTTTATTTAACCATAAAATGATACACATGTATCGCATTGCGGTTATTAAGGGTTAATGGTGATCCCGATTTTCAAGTAACTATTACCCTCTATAAATCATAACGATTTTATTATGGAGTTTTCGCTATATAGAAATAAATATTAAAAGCTATTTTTAAAAGATTACTCAAATGTTCTATAAATGTTATATCGCATTTTTAAATACGTAGTGCATAGCTATAATGGGAGGAGTGATCTATATTAATTTAATTAAAGTCGGTGTCATCGGAATAGGAAATATGGGAAGTCGGCATGTTCAAATGCTAGATAAAGGAGAAATTGAAGGGGCTAAGTTAACAGCAATTTGTAGTCGTAATGAAAGTCGAATCGACTGGGTGAAAGATCATACAACAGGAGATGTACAAATTTTCCGGGACGAAGAGACCTTTTTAACGGACTCAGGAATAGATGCTGTCGTTATTGCAACACCTCATTACAGTCATCCAGAAATAGCAGTCAAAGCCTTTTCTAAAGGGATACATGTTCTTATTGAAAAACCAGCAGGAGTTTATGCAAAAAATGTGTTAGAAATGAATGAAGCAGCTGAATCTTGTGGAAAAGTGTTCGGTATCATGTATAACCAAAGGGCAAATCCTCTATACCAAAAATTACGGAGTCTTATTCATTCAGGAAAAATTGGTGATATTAAACGGACAAACTGGATTGTCACTGATAATTATCGTTCACAAAGTTATTATGATTCGAGTAAATGGAGAGCGACATGGAAAGGTGAGGGTGGCGGTGTTTTATTAAATCAAGCACTTCACCAGTTAGATATTTGGCAGTGGGTGACAGGGTATATGCCAAAACGAATTAATGCAGTGAGCAGTTTTGGGAAGTATCATGATATGGAAGTTGAAGATGATGTAACAGCATATGTGGAATATGAAAATGGGGCGACAGGTATATTTATTACTTCAACAGGAGAAGTACCAGGTACGAATCGTTTTGAAGTGGTTGGAGATCTTGGGAAAATCGTTGTTGAAAATGAAGAACTTACTTTTTATGAATTAACACAATCAGAACGTGAATTTAATAGATTGTATAAAGGTGGGTTCGGTAAACCTGAATACAGAAAGATAGATATTCCTGTAAAAAGTGAAAATGCGAATCATGCTGATATATTTCAAAATTGGATTAATTCAATTATTACAGGTTCACCTTTACTTGCACCAGGTGAAGAGGGAGTACGGGCGTTAGAAATTTCTAATGCTATTTACTTATCATCATGGTTAAATCAAACAGTAGAATTGCCAGTCAATCCAGATTATTTTTATGAAAAATTACAAGAAAAAATCAGCACTTCTACATTTGAGAAAAAGCATGTAACGAACAATACATTAGACGTCAAAGGGACACATTAATATACTAAATGGAGTTAGGTGGGACTTGAATATGATTAAAGGGATTAATCACAAAGCATTTCATGTAGTAGATATGGAACGCTCATTAGATTTTTATTGCAATAAGCTTGGTTTTAAGAAAGCGTTTGAATTGAATCAACCAAGTGGTGAACCTTGGATTGTTTATGTGAAAGTGGTAGACGGATGTTTCATTGAATTATTTTACGGAGGTACTGAAGGTGTTAAAGACAGAGCGGAACATATCTGCTTCGAGGTAGATGATATCCAAGAAACTGCGGAGCAAATAAAGAAAAAAGGTGTCCCTCTAGAAGTAGAAATTTCTCAAGGGACGGCTTTGAACTACCAATTCTGGGTATTAGATCCCGATGGGAATTGGATTGAGTTTATGGAGATGCATCCAGATTCATTGCATATGAGAAGTGAATAAAGATATTAAGGGACTTAATACTCTAAGTATAGATCTTACATTTGGGAGGACAGAAATTTATCAGAGAATGACGCCGATGAACATCTACGCATATATGATTAAAAACATTGAAGAAAAGACCTCTTAAAAGTTCAGTGAACTTACGAAAGGCCTTCTCTAAAAGTTTATTATATAGCGTATCAAAAAAATGGAAGTTAGCAAAAAGTTAGCATTTTGCTAATAACCGATTCAAAAACCCTTTAATATCAAGGGTTTTAGGCGGTTATTACATCATGCCGCCCATATATTAACTATGTAAACATGAACAAATAAACTCTAAAAACCCTATTAAATCAATGTTTTTTTGTTCTCGCTAAATATGAAAAAGGCCAATATTAAACATAAACATGAACAAAACATGAACAATTATCTTTATCCTATTCTTTATGTGGCCCCCTTAAAATCTTGTCTATTTTTGCCTACACATTGATACAATAACTACCGAATATAAGAATAAATACTGGCTTTGTTTAAACAGATTATGGGCTTCGTCAAAGAGTATCAATTGAATAAACTTCTGCAGACGTCTTGATCATTTGCTGCAATTTCACCTAACATAATACTTTATACCTTCTTTCAAAGGCGGGCTTATTTTCCATTATATGGAAATTGGTGAACCGCTTTAAATCAACGTTTTGCCCTTTTAGGTTTCATGGGATTTTAACCGATTCTTCGCAAAGGGTATTCAAGGGGTATTCAAAAAGATATTTTAAAAAACACGCTGGCAGGCTATATACAGGAAACCTATTTGATTTCTTGTTTTTTAGGTTTCTGCTCAATTTATTATAAGAATTAGAGTGTCTACTTACTTGTGTTGCTAACCTTTGTTGCTGCTTTTAAAACAACTTCTCAAAGAAAACATTTACTGCCACAAGGTATAACACCCTGGTTTTAATCTTATTCCCCAGTAACATGCTTATGCTTCACCGGTGATGACAGCCTAATAATGGTTGAGTAATGGTTGTCCGTATCCTCAAGAGTTGCTCTATGTATGGATCCTTACTAACTACAAAAAATTAACTATAAAATTCCAGAAGCTATTTATTACTTTATACTTAATTACAATAAAAATTATAAGAGATATAAAAATTAATACATTTAGAGAAATTAATACTTTTTTTAGCATATTTAAAGTATCAGTTAATACTTTGAATGGTCTATCTAAATATGTCTTCTTTAAATTCTTAATTTCCTGTTCTTCCATTAAAGAAACTTCATTTAAAAAATATAAGAATTGCTCCTTTGTTATTGCAAATCTTTGTTTCGCTGAATTATTCATTAATACATAATATACGATGGAAAAAGCCATAAACAATAATAATAAAGAACTAAAATAGGTTATTGTTAGATTACTCATTGATCTATATAAAGTGGTTACAAATACTATTATTAAAGATAGCAAAGATGCAATTATAGTAGTATAGAGTTTATCAGTCTGCTCATATATTACCTTTGAAGCGTTCATTGCTTCTTTTAAAAGTTTATCTTTTGTCTCGAAAAAATCTTCTAAACTATCTTCTATATAATGATTATAATAGTGAGTTATTGTCTTCCAAATATTAGACAACTTCACATCCATAGAAGAAATATTTTCTTCATCGGCAATATATATAGAAAACACCTTTTTGATAATTATATATTTTTCAGTGAATCTCTTAGCAGAGATTAAAAAGTTAAATATGTCTACAAATGAATTATAATTGCTAGTAGTAAAATCCATGTTTCTTAAGATTGAAATACTTTTTTCTCCTCTAATCACAAAATTACTCTGTTCTTTTTTATCAGCAAGACAATCAAGCATTGTAAGATAAAAGAATTGCTTAATTAGATTAATGAAGTTATTTGTATTACTTTCTTCGTATTCACTTATTATGAAGGAGTATGGATTGAAATAAAAATTGTGTTTATCTCTCTTATTATTTGACAAATAGAATCTAATGTTCTCCTGAGTGATTTCGTCAATGGATATTTTTCCTACGCTATCTAAATTTACTTTTTTATTTAGAGGTACAAATAGTATGGTTCCAGTTTCAATGAAATCTATTTCAGGTATTCCAATAATTAATTTTTGATTTTTATTTGTACTATTTACGTTCTGAATAGATTTTAGAGCGCATTCTTCATCAAAAAAGTAATAATCTAAATTACCTAAATCAGTCCTTTTGTCTAACTGAATTGAAATCGATTCTATTTCTTCTATTTTTATAAATTTTCTTTCTAAATCCTCTATAATCTCTTTACAATCATCGGTAAACGGATTGCAATATATCTCAAAATTGCCTACCAAATTATTCAATTTCTTTAAAACTTGTATAGATATTTTATCTTCGGTTCTGATATCAATTAAACTCAGGCTTTCATTAATTTCCCATTTACTATCTAGATTAAAGAGTATTACCTGAAATTCTTTATATTCATTTAATACTTTTTCTACTCCCATTTCAAGTAATACCCCCTTTCAATCTGAATTTTATTTCAAAGTTCTGGCGAAGTTCAAGCTTTTATCAATTGTAATAACATCATTACCACCATTATCCTTGCTAAAGCCTATCATGGATGTTATTCCTTTATTGAAACGAAAATATAATTGATCTTTATCACCTTTATAGACTATGACATTATCTTTTCTTTCAACTGTAAAGGATGTCTGATGATCACGGTATTTGGTTAGATAGTCAGTCACAAAATCATTTGCATTATTATTTATATAAAGTTCTCTATCGGGTTGGTCTTCAGGGACATGATCTTTTAAAACATTATTTATGGCTTTATCTAATTCAATATGAGCCCCATTTGAAAAAACCTTATCAATTGAATTATAAATCAAGTTTTTGTCAACATCCGGAAGCAAACTAGTTATTTTATCCTTAGCTTCTTTAATTACTGTTCTAGTAATTATTTTATCATTTAAAATTTCTTCAGCTTGAAGAAATGTTTCAATGAAAAATCTAGCTGGCTCTCCTTCTTTCTGTTGCTTATCCATCACAAATAAATCTGTATCTATGTTATCTTTTTTATTATATCTTATGATCGCACACTTATGTACTCGGTCATTTGAATCTGGCAAAATATTTTCTAGCACTTTTACAGTTAAATCTTCATAATCAACTTGAACACCATGCTTAGGATCTAACTTAATTAGAAAAATACATTCTTCTTCACCAGTATAAACTTCGAAGACGAAGAAAGTTCCATTACTAGTGGAAGATGAGTTCTTCATTATTTTAAATAAATTTTCAGTCAATTCCTCTGAAAGCTTTAACAAACTATCGTCAGTACGATTCTCGGCAAATCTCTCTATTTTAGTTTTTACTGTTGCATCTTCATCTATAAATTTACAACTCTTAGTATTCTTCCCATTCCTAGTTTCCAGAAAATGAGTTCTAAAGAAATCATCGATTATTTCACTGCTCTTTTCTATTGGAAACAATTCCCCGGATGTTTTTGCATCCGATTCTTCTAAATTAATTGCGTTAATTGCCATTCTTCTAATAGTCATACCCGCTATCGCGGTAGTCATAAAAACCTCACCCCTAGTTGTCTTTTATCTTTATTTCGACAAATAGGGACTATTCTCCTGCTAATTTATAAAATATAGATTAATTTATCCCTAACCAATTAACTAAGGGCATATATTACCGGAAATTTCTTATAATATTTTAAATCTAGGGAGTTACATCTCTTCTCTCTGTATTTTTTCAAAAATAAAGGAATTTCCTCTCTATTTAACGAACTTTGTCTATATCAATAAAGGGGGTGTAACAATTGACTGAAGAACAAGCAGATAAGATTATAGGTTTACTTACATTAATTCATCAAGAAGTAGAATCAATAAGCTCTTCAACCTCAGGCACTGAAACATATGTAATGAACTTGGAATCTAAACTTGAGGATGTGCAGAAGGCTATAAAATAAGAAACGGTACCCGCAAGGGTGCCCCCCTGTTCGTTTTCACCGTGTTCTAACAAATGATTTAAATCACTGATAGCAGAATAAAGGGGGTGTAACAATTGACTGAAGAACAAGCAGATAAGATTATAGGTTTACTTACATTAATTCATCAAGAAGTAGAATCAATAAGCTCTTCAACCTCAGGCACTGAAACATATGTAATGAACTTGGAATCTAAACTTGAGGATGTGCAGAAGGCTATAAAATAAGAAACGGTACCCGCAAGGGTGCCCCCCTGTTCGTTTTCACCGTGTTCTAACAAATGATTTAAATCACTGATAGCAGATTAAAATAATCTAAGTAACTTTATTTTATAAAGTCACCATTTCCTAATGACTAGATACTATCATATTTGATTTTGACATTTGCATCTGAGCATCTATAACTAAGGGTTATAAATACCTAAAAATATTATATGATTGAAAAAAAGGGGGGATTCCTCCCCCCCTAAATTGCTTATATGATTAACCCTTCATTTATAAAAAACTATAAAAGGTTTTTAGGATTCAAAAATACCATTAATACTCTTCTTCCATACACTTTCCGGAATAAGCTGAAATTCAAACTTTCCTAATTTCAAGATCATGTTATCTCAACTCATCCCTCAAAGGAATAATTGCATCATCCAATATCTTTCTCCACTGTCGTTTCATCTCTGGTCCATATTTTAATGGCTTGGCATCAGGATTGACAGCTTTATACTGCTCAAAATCCCTGCTATTAATTATGTCACTAATATTTGGTATTGTATTCATCCCAACGAGATATTGAACCTTTGATAAATGCAGTGCTTCTTTGTCAACAAACCATGTATTCGCAAAGTCTACAATCGCTTTATTTTGTGCATCTGTAAAGTAAGCACGTTTGACAATGAAAATATCCTCATCTGCAGCAACTTCCTCATTATCAATCGCATTTAAAATCGCACGGTATACTTCTTTAACGATTTCTTTCTTCTCTAATTTTTGTAAGGCGTTCTCAATATCATCACGAATATTCTTATTATTGGCTGAGTAGGTTTCTAGTAACTTGTCAATATAACTTGAGTCCACATCATAAATTTTAACGGCATTTTCCCCGTAAAATTCAATATCAGAGAAATCTACTTCTTCTTCTTCACCACCATCATCTACCTCGATTAATGAACCCTTCACCGTGTTATAGATACCGACAGATTCTTCGATAATCTTCACTTGACCTTGCAACGCTTTGGAAGATTCCACATCATCGTTGTATTCGTTATATGTGACGAGTGCTTCATACGCATTATTTAACTCTTGGAATGCTTTTACAAATTCGACTCGCGTTTCAATTGGTGTATGTTCGTTGATTTCTTCAATATTTGGTGCAACGCTTTGTAACTTTTTATACGCCTTTTTGAAACGTTTCTTTGATTCCTCATACGTTGGATAAATGAGTGTCGATGCTTCATCTTCATTAGAATACACTTTCGTTGCCTCTTGGACATTGTATTCCATCGTATGTGGCTTTCGGAAAGTCACGATTAATCCCTTTTCTTTACCAGGATAGGTTCGGTTCGTTCGCGAAAAAGCTTGAATCAAATTGGCATATTCCAAATTACGATCTACAAACAAAGTCTGGACAGTCGGTGCATCAAAACCAGTCAATAAACGCTCAACAACAATAACAAGATCCACTTGTTTTCCAAACTCTTTAAACTCTGCTCTCTTACGTGCCAAGCGATTATTAATATCACCATTGTAGCGATCGATACTTTCGAGTGACCATGCAGTATCGTAATAATCGTTGTATTCTTTTATGATTTCCTTCATTTCATCTTGGTTTGCTGCTGCCTTTTCATCGTTTTCTTGTAAAGAATATGTAATCGCTATTCGCGGGAAATCTGGATCTTCCATTGTTCTTCCTGTTCGAATTGGTTGATTAGCAAACACATTCTGTAACCATTCTGGAACCTTCGTCATCTCTTTTATCGCATGATAATACCGTTTTGCCATATTAATCGAACTCGTTGTTAAAATGGCAGACTTCTGCGGACGACCATTTTCAAAATTAAATTTCATGTAGGCATTATCTGGCCTAAAAATCTTCCGAAGCACCTGCTGAATATGCTCTTTCTTTTCATAAATAGCAGGATCAAGATAGGTCTCTTGCTCAATTCCATCCATTTGGTCAATCAAACGATTTATTTCCTCATCTGTATAATCTGCGTACTTGGTAAGTACTCGCAGTTGATCAAAAATAGTATTTTCCACGGATGTTTGCTCAATTGTATTTTCATGTTCGACTTGAAAGCCTAGCACCGCACCATCTTCTAGCGCATTTTTAATCGTGTAGGTATGCAAGACATCGCCATATTGGTCACGTGTTGTCCGTGCTAAGTTCCCTTTCGCCTGCTTTTTATTGACTTCAAATATCGGTGTTCCAGTAAATCCAAACCAGGTGGAATTAGGGAAAAATCCTTTCATATCCTCCATTCCTTCGGCGCTTAAAGCACGATGACATTCATCAACAATAAAGACGATATGTTGGCCAAGTAACTTTTTAAAACGTTGTGTACCTTTCTTCTCTTCTACCTTTTCTGCATATCTAATGGCAGATTCTAGCTTTTGACGCGTCGTAATGATGACTGTATTGGTATTCGCATCCGATAGCAACGTATCACTTAATTCTCTCGCACTCCCTGTTCCGATAATTAAACTATTTGACCGTGCATTGCCAGTTGAAATTCCCGTATTATATTCCGATGCAAATTTTGTAAATTCGGAAGTTGTCTGGCTATCTAAGTCTTTCCGGTCAATGAGCATAATCGTCCGGTCTACACCCGGTTTTTTAGCGAGTAACTTTGTAGAAACAAAACTTGTTAATGTTTTACCTGAACCTGTCGCGTGCCAAATATAGCCGGACTCATGTTTACTTGCAGATTTATATAACGCTTGGATAGCATGGATTTGATACGGTTTTAAGACCATTAACACTTTATTATCTTGGTCTTCACTCACAATCGTATAATCAGCAATTAACCGGTGCGCATCGGGAATATTTAACGCTTGTTTCACAAATTCATAGAGATTCTCTATTTTTTGATTGTCTGTCGTTCGCCAGCTAAAGAGAAATTTCTTATGCATATCTTTCGGCATAGCATTGGCAAAATAGCGTGTCGTTTGTTCATTAGAAACAACGAAAAGTTGCAGCGTAGAAAAGATATTCCCACGAAACATCCCTTCTTCTGCATATTTCTTAACTTGATTAAACGCTTGAAACACACCATCTTTGGCACTCGCTTGCTTTAATTCAATTTGAACAATTGGTAAGCCATTAATTAAAAGTGTTACATCAAAACGACGATTCCGGTCTTCCTCCGTTGCTTTTTGTTTAGCAATTTGATGGACAACTTCATACCGTGAAATTCCACCGCCAATATCATGATTGGAGTACAAAACGACTGACATCGGCCCCAATTCAACATTTTCTCGTTCAATCGTAATACGAGCAATGCCATTCTCCCCTTTAAGCCATTTCGCAGCTTCAAAGGGAATTTTTGTTTTTAATAAAAGTTCTGTTTTAATCGTATCGAATTCTTTATCTGTAATCGGATGTTCACCGATTTCTGATAAGTTATTTTGCGTAATAATCTGTCGTAAATTATTCCATAAATCAGTCTCTGACTTTAGATCTGGACGATAATTCCATTGATTATATCCTTCTCCTAGCACTTCAATGAGTCTGCGTTCGACTTCGGCTTCGTTGTTGAGAGATAAAATCGCCATGATTCTCCTCCTTTCTACGTTTCTACTAATTATACGAACATTTTTTGTAAAAAAGCATTTTTGGTTTGTTTTAGGGTTTCTAGTTCTTGTTCATGTAATGCAATTGTGTTGTCTAGTTGTTTGAAGAAGTTTCCTATTTTGCTTTGTTCTTCGTTATTTGTTGGAATAAGAATTTTCATTTTCAAAAGTTCCTTTTTTGTAATACCTTTTATCGATGTTCCTTGTACATTATTTAATTCTTTTTGCAATCGATTATATAATGAATAAACACCAAACCAGCCGTTTACTTTCAAATTAACTAATGAGAGAAAATCTTGACTTGTCGTATAATTAAAATTCATTAATGCAACTTTACCAAATCCAACCCTTGTAACTATCGCAATTGAATTTTTTGGCACTAATTTAGTAGCTGAATTATTTAATCCATTTTCAGTAATTTTTTTCTTTTCAACTACGTTTGAGACTTGATGTTCTTGTAAATCCGAACTTTGAATCCACGGTATGTCCCCATTCCAGTATTCTTCAATTGAAGTTTTTGGTGTTCCCCCTCCTAACGTCTCTTCTGAAAAATTTTCAACCAAATGCTGTTGCCAATCTCCACTAAATCCCGGAAAACGAATTTCTGGCACAGACTCTCCTTCTTTTGGAAACATTTTTTGCAAGAATCCCTGTTTTGTTTGTTTGAGGGTGTCTAGTTCTTGCTCTTGTATTGCAATTATAACGTCTAATTCTTTAAAGAAATTGCCGATTTTTTCTTGTTCTATTTTTGTTGGAAAAAGTATTTTAGCTTCTTTTAAATCTGAATTGTGTATATGAACAATTGATTTTCCTTGAGCTCTCTTCATTAATTCTTTTTTTCGCTTACCATTCGAAATCGTTAATGCCAAGAACAGTGAATCTAAATCCTCTTTAGGTTTTATAATATTTAAATCTCCAGCTAGAATAATTCCAGAATCTGCTACAACTGATGCTCTAGCAATATCTTCTGAGGATTCACCAGATGATGGAACAATAACTTCACCACCTACACTCAAGACAGAATTTTCCTTTTTAGTTGCAAAAGTATCAATACTATCAATTACAGTTTCATATTTAGTGTACAATCTACCATATAAAATAATTGGATGTCCTTGATCAATTAAATCATTTTTAGTATATCCTTTACCCTTAGAGAATTCTGCTAATTTTTCTAATCTAATTTGTTCCCATTCCCCACTAAATCCATCAAATCTAATCTCTGGCACTCGCTTATTTTCCACGATTAAACACCTCTAATGCCCCTTTAATCCATTCTTCATTTTCTTTATCGAATTGTAATGAAGAAATGGTTTTATACAAGTTTGACTCTAGTTCGGCCTTTTCTTCATGAATGTCTTGAATAGTTGCCCCAAGCGCAGCCATATCAACTGGTTCTTCTTCTTCAAACGTATCAACATAGCGCGGTATGTTTAAATTAAACTCATTCTCTTGAATTTCTTCAAAAGAAGCTAAGTGCGCATACTTCTCAACGTCTTCTCGGTTTTTATATGTTTGAACAATCTTATCTATATTTTCTGTTGTTAGCTTATTTTGGTTTTTCTCTTTTGCAAACTCCTTACTCGCATCAATAAAGAACACATCTCGATTATTTCTATTTTTCTTTAAAATAATGACAGTTGTAGGAATCGATGTTCCAAAGAACAAGTTTGCTGGCATACCAATTACTGCATCAATGCTGCCATCTTCTAATAACTTCTGTCGAATTGTGCCTTCTGCCGCACCACGGAATAATACACCATGTGGTAAAACGATTGCCATTGCTCCAGAGTCTTTCAAATGATAGAATCCATGGAGGAGAAAGGAAAAATCTGCTTTAGATTTCGGTGCTAGTTTGCCATATCGATTGAAACGTGAATCATCTAAGAAAGATGCGTCAGATGACCAATTTGCTGAATATGGTGGATTCATTAAAACAGAATCAAATAAATAAGGCTCATCTGTCGGCCAATCTTTGTTTAATGTATCACCATTACGCAAACGCATATCTTCTTTGCGAACGCCATGCAAAATTAAGTTCATCTTCGCTAAGTTGTATGTAGTTGTGTTTAGTTCCTGACCATGATATTTCACGCTATCTGGGTGATTAAGATAGTTTCGTACATTAAGCATCAATGAGCCAGATCCCATTGTCGGGTCATAGACACTAAACAATTTCCGATCCTCTTGATCAATCGTAACAATTTGCGCCATCATGTCTGATACTTTGCTTGGTGTATAGAATTCTCCAGCTTTTTTTCCAGCTTCTGAAGCAAATTCACCGATTAAAAACTCATAGGCATCACCAATAACGTCACCATCGTGACCAATCACATTAATTTCATGTAGTTTCTTTAAGACCTCAGAGATCGTAATGTTTCGTTGCTGATCGTCTGACCCTAGTTTTTTTGAAGTTAAATCAACATCATCGAACAAGCCACTAAATTGGTCGTAACTCGTTGATAAATTGATAAATGCTTTATTTAAATCATTTAATTGGAACGTATTTCGTTTTGCATCCTCAGCCAACACATTAAATAAATAATCTGGCTCCATATGATGCCCTAACGCATCGACTAATGTTTCAATTAAGTCATCTTTCACATCTTCATCTGCTAATAAATCTCGATATAATGCTGCTTGTTTTTCTTGTGTGTTATATTCTTCTGGTGATTCATCTGCCAACTCTACTACTTTTACTAATAAATTATCCGATAAATACTTGTAGAAAATTAACCCCAGTAAGTAATCTTTATATTCGGATGCATCCATTTTACTGCGTAAGCTATCGGCAGCACTAAATAATTTTGAATTTAATTCAGACATCGTATTTCCTCAACCTTCTATTATTTTCTATTCCTTCAATGTTTCTTTTAATATCATAAATAGTGTTCCTTGAAATACCCACTTCTCGATGTATGTCCATCACACTATTTTTTTCTTCTAGTAATTCTACCACTCTATCATAAATAACCTTATCTTTTCCGGTAGCACCAACATGATATTTCTTCTTACCACCCCGGAACTTACCCTCTTTCTTAGCAATCTCTATACCTTCTTTTTGTGCTAACCTTATCCGTTCTCTTTCTTCATCCACCATCCAAGAGAGCAAAGTTAACACCAAATCAGAAACTAATTGCCCCAAACCTTCCAGTTCTCTATACTTCCTGGTATCAAGAATCGGCATATTCAGGACAACAATATCAATGTCTTCATCCATTAATACTTTCCATTCGTCTCGGATTTCTTGCTTGTTCCTTCCAAATCGGCTGAGATCATGAACAACCAATACATCTCCAAATCGCAGTTTAGACCGCAGTTCATTGTAAGCTGTACGTTCTTTAAAGTTTTTACCTGATTCTTTTTCTTTAATAATACGGTCACAGCCAAATGCCTTAAGTTCCTTTATCTGCCGAGCGAGGTTTTGTTTTTTTGAACTAACCCTGGCATATCCAATAATCAACTTTTCCACCCCATCCATTGAACAAGTCAGTTTGAACAAACCTATATATTGAGAGTACTACATTTTCATTTGTTTAACCAGACTGTACTCTAAAAGTACAATTGTCACTTTCGGTGTTATGTATGGCTCGTACACATGCAAAAGGATGATTTCACCACATTAAGCGTGAAATCACCCTGCAATTCCTCAGTGTTGTATGATCAATTAAATTTGCTATATTTAAATAGCTCTTTTTGTGCTTCAAGATAATTTTTGGAATTAAAAGATCCATTCTCATCAAATAGAAAGTTTCTTCCTTCTTCATCGTAATTATCTGACTCTAGATATTTTTTGACAATATCGCGGAGAGGCATGATTACACTTTTTTTCCTTTGTTCTTCCCTAATATCCAGCAAGAATAATATTAGGGAGTACGGAATTTCTACATTATTATTATTCATATTCATCACTCATTTCCTGTTATCTTCGTTGTTTGATTTAGCTTGTCTATTCTCTTGAGGAGGAAATATCCCTTGAATTAATTATAATAACGTCTTTTGCTGTTCTCCACATTAGTAAATAGTGGGTGAATTTCCGTTTTTTGTCACAATTATACTTGAGAATCCTTAACTAATCTTTTTAAACAATTGATCCACTCTTCAATTTACCTCTGTGTGTAACATCTGAATAGCCTTGAGTTTTCGTATTTGACGATCCAAATATAAATACAATAACTTTTTTAACTCAGGATAGTCCATAATCACATGAGCTTTTATTGATATCTGCTCATATGGACCACTTTATATTCTCCATTTTTTAATAACGGAAATATTAATTCCTTTTTTACCCTCCTTCCTATACATTTTCATTGCAAAATTATAAATCTCTGTTGCATATTTTATTGTCATTCTAACTTTTTCCATGATATCCTCCCTGTAGATTTTGATTTTAGAGACAACCTCGACGTTCATATTTCCCATCACAGAATTTTATATGACCGGAATTGTTTATGGACGAAAAACAGATGGTTCTCTTAGTCACAGAAAAAATGGGACTGCTACTAAAACATCGTTTGCTCATTCTCATCCTCATATGGAAACGTTTTAATTTGTTCCTACTTTGTTCCTTTTAGGGGTCAAAATGTCCCTTTTTCGCTCAAAATGTTCCTATTTTTGAGGATTTTTGCATGCATGCAAGTATCTTTTTAGGTGAAAGCGCTTTAATTACTGTCACACAAATTTCACATATTGCATGCATGCAAGTAGAATTTACAAACTTGTTCCTGCTTTGCTCGAAATGTCCCTCCAAGGTCCCTGGATTTTCACAGCAAAAAGGAACAGAAAAATGCTTTCGTATCAAGGGGTCACGCAATGTATGTCCCTCTGTTCCTACTTTTTTTAATGAAAGACTATATAAATAAATATATATAAAATGCATTACCCATATAAAAGTTTACTCGAAAAAACGAGGAACCAAGGAACTTACTCTGAATTCAGAGTATTTTTGGGTGTGAAATTTGATTGAGCTGCAGAATAATCTCGCAAGCCATTCTTCTGTGACTCTCCCGCAATGCCGTTTTAACTTCCAAAGAGCATCCCTAGAATCGTTTTTGAACTACTCACCGCTTAATTTCCAACAAGTAGGAGATTCCCGCGAACAGCGATGTATCCATCAGTTTTTGAGCAGGCTCTACCCGTAGCCCCTACAGTGAAAGCAAAATATCTTATACGTTGGACTCGACTAGCACCCTACTTTCGCTTGGTTTTTGCAACTTCGGTATGCATGGAAACAACTGAACGTTTGAAGATTTTACCTAGCAGACGATATTCCTGCTAGAACCTCATACTTCAGTTTTCAAAGAGCAATCTGCATAGATATATTATACTGTGCAACATATGTTCGACTACCACCAACTGACATTCATCTCCCACTTATTTTTTGGGGTCTCGGCTTATACAAAATTGAAGTGGGGGGGTTCTGTCGAAGAATTATATAAAAAATAAGCCTGTATCCTTTTTCATTTTTATGTATATTATAGTATATACAAACGAATGAAGGGCGTGTCAAAATGGAATCAAAGGAATATAAGGGAGTGACTCACATGTTAACAACTGCCCAAAAATGGGGAAATAGCATCGGTGTACGTATACCCCAAAAAATAGCAAAAAAGTATAACATCGTAAATGGTACAGAGTTAGAGATCAGCGAAGACAATAAATGCATTATATTAAAGCCGATTTCTAAAAAACCGACCTTAAAAGAATTAATGGCAGGAATCACAAAAGAAAACCAGCACGAAGAAATTGATTGGGGTAGGTCAGAAGGGAACGAAATTTGGTAATGACATTGGAGCAAGAAGATTTAATTTATATTAATTACAGCCCGCAATCTTGACACGAACAAAGAGGCATGCGTCCGGCAATTGTATTATCACCCAGCCTATTCAACAAAGGGAAGTTCATCACCGTTTGCCCAATCACGAAAGAGAAAAAAGGCTATCCATTTGAGGTTGAATTACCAGACAATCTCCCGGTCTATGCCGTAATCCTTACGGACCAAATAAGAACATCGGGCTGGCATTCCAGATCAGCAAATTTCAAAGGAAAAGCATCACAAGAAATCGTTAGAAAATGTTTGAGTCGGGTGCATGCTTATTTTGTCTATTGATGAACCAAACGATTGAAACGTATGCATGACAACTCCACAGATATTAACAAACACCCGAACCGATAGTCTAAAAGCTATCAGTTTTTTTGACAAAAGACACAGAACGGTTTCTTGCAGCAGACCCTTAAAGCTTGCTCCGTGGTATATGATATGCAATAAAGCTATACATCTTATCTCATATGATATATGTAAGCGGTGATATATAGTATACGCATATTATGAGTGATAACAAACGTACCGTATGTTACATGCTGTACTTATACGATATGATACACGGCGCGAAATTTTGTTATGCATCTGACGTGTCGCATCAGATGCGGATATTATGTGCAAGAATCTACGCACGAGATACATCACGGTGTGTGAGTGGGAGGGGCGGAAAATTATAAACTTGAGAATACAGAACCAGTAGCTTGTATTAAGGTTATGGCTTCTGTTTTTGCCAACAGAAAAGAATATCGACTTGAACAACCAGAGCGTTAAACCCTTGTCCTGATAACTTTTCAAGAGCATCACGCGTCTTCTGCGCGGGTCCCGCGCCCGTCGGTGGTACTTCTTGACCCGCTCGTATAACCGCTCCGGGCTTCCCACCCAGAAGTCACGCAAAAAGCTGTTAAATCAAGGGCAGCCAGTGCTTTTCAAGCGGGTCCCGCGTCGGTCGGTGGTGTTTCTTGATTCGCTCGCTGCGCTCGTATAACCGCTCCCTCCTTCCCACTCGAAAATCCCTGAGACACCATCTTACAAACAGCGCGGAGCCTTCCATCGCGCGGTGCTTTTTCCTGACTTTTTCTACTCGCACATTCGTGCGTACAAGAGCCTTTATTTTGACATATAAGCGCCTTGCTCCGTCCACGCTGTTTGACGACGTGTGACTCTCCTGAGAAGACCTTTTCTCGATGATCCGCTCCCCGTTCGGTCCGCTTCTCTAACACTTTTTTGACACCTCCCCCTACCCCTTTTTTTGAACAACTCCCCTTTCTCTCTCATTGAGATACGGCTGCTCTCCCGAGCGAAATCCCGCACCGCATCTCCGCACGAAACCCGCCCCTGATTCCATCATTTCGGGGCGGAAATCGTGCCGGAATGTGCCTCTGCCACCGTCATACGCCTTTTCCGTCCGGGACGAGGCGATGCCATTGCGAGTTGGCTTAACGGTGCGGGTTTGCCGGACGCGATTGCCACCGTGGCATCGGCATGGAACTCAATCTGTAGTTTCGCACCGGATTTCGACCCGACTAACTCGTCATACGCTCAACTCGGAATATCGGACCCGACTAATTCGGCGAATGTTGATATGGCGGGCTTAAATCGGGGTGGAATACGTCGGTTAGTCGGGACGTATTTCGAACCGAAGTGGTATCACGCCTGTCACACCATGGTTTTTAGACGGTATAATTGTATGGACTGACATCCCGGGACGTATCAACGGAAGAGCATAAGAACCCCGTATGACATTCCGCTTCGCTCCATGTCAGTCAGCATAGCTGACCGGGTTTCTTACTGCGATTTATGAACGCTCACGCGTCCATAAATCTTGCCCTTCCACTTCGTTGCAGGGTGCTCATTCGAAAACGCCTCGTCGTTTTCTATTTATCGAAGTACAAGTACCACTCCGCTTCCGCACCGACATATATGTCGGTACTCCCGCTGCGTAAATAAATGGCGAAAACCTGTGTGTATATGTTCAGGCTTACGCCCGAATGATTATCAAACTGTCCTTTGATAATCTGTACACACACCGCCATTTATCTGTACACACACCTGTCTGAAATACCGGACAGAAATGCTTGCACATTTCCGTCTAAAAGAGCCTTTTTCGGTGTGCTATTAAACTTTATCTCTACGAATGCAAGAAATGTCGTTATCAATCCACTGTTACGGTTGGAACTGTTTTGGAGAAATCACGTACAAATCTTACAAAATGGTTTCTAGCTATTTATTTAATTGCCCATGATAAAAGAGGTATTTCTGCTTACAGAATATCGGAAGAAATTGAAGTGACTTATAAAACTGACTGGCTTATGCTTCTTAAAATCCGAAAGGCTATGAGAAAACGTGATGCAGAATATACGCTAGCTGGAATAGTAGAGCTTGATGATACCTTTTTTGGTGCACCTTCTGAAGTTGAAAAGCGCGGTCGTGGCACCGAAAATTACCCTAATACCAAAAAAATAATATTCTGCTGGCTTAATTTCCAAGAGTATTGGAAATGACTGGGTCAGAGGTGAAGATTATGACTAAGATTACCCAAGAGAAATTTAACCGATTATCCCCAAAGGAAATTCGAGAATGGAACGGAATAGGAGTTGTAGCACGGATTATTCGATATTTACAAGATGGGCAATTTAACCATCGTAAAGATGCTTTAAAAACCGTGAATTATTGGTTAAAAAATTTTAAATTAACAAACCAAAATTTGAATGATATTTGTTGGGTTATTCCGTTCTTAATTGAACAATTTCCTACTGAAAAGAAGGTCATTCGATATGAAATAGCCGTTACCTTATACACTTTTTTGCGTAATAAAGTAATGTACGATGCTGAAACAATAGAATTAATAACCACCCTTTTAAAACAGGAAAAAGTTAAAAAAGTAAAATTAAAGTTGGAGTGGGTAACAGACTGGCATGAAACGTTAAAACTATCGAAGTATTTTACTAAAGATTATTATTTCTTCCGATTAAAAGACAAATCAAACCGATCCATAATAATAGATAGCAGTTTTTATCAAGATTCGCTACCTTTTAAGCCAAGGAGAAGAGAGAAGGTAAAACCTGATCATGTTATGTGTGTGTATTTCCTTCAAGAGAAAGATAAGGGTTTTATTAAGATTGGAAAAACTAAGAACTTAAAAACCAAAATATTCTTTCCTTTTAAAATGCCTTTTGAATGGGAAGTTATTCATACGATCAAAAGTTCAAATGTAGATTCGTTGGAAACATTTTTCCATAAGAAATATCAGCATAAGTTAATAAACGGGGAATGGTTTCATTTGAGTGCAGAGAATATTAAAGAAATTAAAAATTTTAAAACAACAAAATCTTCTCTGAAGTAAAGAGTGTCTTTGAATAACTTGGATAAGTAAAACACGGAATTGGTAGTCTTTTAACGACCAGTTCTATTATGTACAACAGAACATACGAGGTGTTTCATTCTGTGCGTCCTTCAATATTCTGTTGCACACATCAATAAATTTGTACACACGCCTATCTGAAATACGGACCTGAGTGCGCCAGCTTACACCCATCAGGAATTCTTTCCAATGTACACAAAACACCGAAATACTGTAGCCCTATAAAAAAGTTTGATCATTTCTGTGATCTTTATTTAATTAAAGCGTATTATTCTGGAATAACTAAGATATGTCTCACTCCTAAAATCACTTAATGGTTCTTACGCTAAAGCACCAGATTGTTGAATCAAGGATTAAGTGCTTATATCTTTTTGTCTATTCATAAACACTCTAATCAATTCGTTAATAATTACTAATACTAAAAATACAATTCCAACAGAATAAAAGTAATTTAATTTATCAATTGATTTAAAGTCCCAAAAGCTAAATCCAAATGAATATGGCATAGGAGGGTCAAGCGGTGGTATGCCTTGTTTTAAAAAGGGAATAGGAAACCCTAATTCCATAATATAATTTTCTTCTCTTAAATTTGATAATTCCTCATGCGATTGAACTGATTTACTATCCAATAATGGCGTTATACCAACTAATACAAATGAAAGCAGTCCTAACAGAACAATGCTTAGTATTCTTTTTTTTATTTAAAACACCCCCTAAGAACTAATATCTTATTGAACTATACGCCACTTTAACACAATAGGAGCTGCCGCATCGACAACTCCCTGTTAAACTATCGCACCAGTTTCTTTAATAAGCTAAAAACTCCTATTGGTTGTTATTATGGAATTAAACCTAAGTTACATCTATTTACTTTTTAACTTTTTCCAGTTCTTCTTCTAATCGTTCAATTCTTTCCTTTAACTCTCTTTTAGACTCATTTTTAGATTGCGTGTATTTTACTATGAGGAATATCCCAACAATAACAGCAATAAAAATTATCAAATTCAATATTATTATAATTATGGGCATAAAATCTGCCATTGTGATTTCTCCTCCTTTCATTTTTAGCTCTAAATTCATTGATTTTTATTATTAAATATAACTGCCAGATAGATCAACAGCCTTTCATTTAACATTAACATAATATTCCTAACATTATTAGAAAAAGAAAAGACAATCAAATTCTGATTGTCTTTTTCGACTCTTGCACCAAGTTAACGCACTAAGAAACGAGCTTCTATTAGCTGGTTTTGTTTACGTACAGTATCTCACTAGTTACTTTTCGGGAGACGTACTTTTTAATTTCCAAAGCCTACGTAAACCATAAATTAAACAAATAAATGCAAGCAATAAAATCATTTTCGGAATAAGTGATAAGGATGCTACTAATTCTCCAATAGTCATTCCCATCATCGGTTTCTTATTTTCGGCTATTAGCTTATCAACATAATCTTGTATTAAAGGTGGTGCGACGAATGAATAAATTTCATGTATGATTAGTAGTAGAAAAAAATATACACCAGCATTAAATGAGTGAATTTTACTATTCCAAAGCCCGATTACAAATAATATTATCATTAAAATGGATATCATAATCCCAGCAATTCCGATAATATAACCTATCAATACATCACCCCTCTATATTCAATAATCCTGCCAAATAGCACAGTAAAAGGCGATTGCTCTTATTGTGCTATCGCACCAGTTAGTTGAAGAACAATTGTCTTCATTATCACAAGGAAGGAAATGTTAATTCCTTGTATTTTTCAATTTTCTCTTTTTATGTTCCATACTCCATTCGTGCATTGAATCTAAAATCTGCTTCAATGTCATTCCATACTCTGTTATAGAATATTGTGCCTTCCGACATTAGATACAATAAGATGATAGGTTTCCATTTCCCAACCAAGATGGAAAGAGCATCGTGTACTTTACAATATTCAGGTTTAATTTTCATCTTTACCTCCAATAGTATCCTTTTACATACTATATATCTTAAAAGTGCATACTTATATTATTGATTTTAATGGTTTATTATGATTATATAAAGGGGGCAAATAATATGAATACCGAAAATATTAAACGTCGTGAAATAAAAAAAGTATGGACAGTAACCGAACAAAAAATAAGCAATATTCATACCGCAAGTCCTATCCTTGCGCCTGGCAACTGGGTAGATTATGATCCGTTCTTATTACTAATGGAAGATAGATTTCAAAAAGGTGCATTTAGTGAGCATCCTCATCGTGGTATAGAGACCTTAACATTTATCATTGACGGAAGGCTTAATCATTATGACAATGCTACCGGAGCAGGTGGAATTCTAGAAAAAGGAGACTTTCAATTTATGACTGCCGGTAGAGGAGTGATCCATAATGAATCACCACTTGACGGTGAAACAGTTCATCTTCTTCAGCTTTGGGTTAATTTACCTCGTAAATATAAAATGGTAAAACCCCGTTATCAAAATATGCACGCAAAAGATATGCCTGTTCGTCAAGATAACGGTGCCTTAATTCGAGTATATTCAGGTTCGTCTGGAGATATTGTATCGAACACCCTGAATTACGCACCTGTCACATTTGTAGAAATGGTGTTGGACGAAGGAGCATCCATTAGTCAAGACCTTCCTGGTACCTATAATGGCTATATTTATGTATTAGAAGGAAATGGAACATTTGGTGAAAATAAAGTTGAGGCGAAAAAAGGGCAAGCAATGTGGCTAGGTTCCGCAAATGATGGGGAAATGAGCAGTATTCACATTTCTGCAAACGAAAAATTACGACTTGTTCTTTTTGCAGGTGACCCTCTCAGAGAACCTATTGTAGCACACGGACCTTTCGTAATGAATTCAGAAGAAGAAATACGACAGGCTTATCGGGATTATCAGGAGGGTAAATTCGAAACTTTAGAAGAATAAGGAGTTTACGGTCTGAATTTGATCAACTCATTGAAATTGTTGTAATTTGCTCGTGTCATTATCCTTAAAGTCAGGAGTTTGTCTTTTTTTTCTATTTTCTGAAACAAAGAGGTTGGAGCATAAAACAGAATTTCTTCTGCTATATGCTCCAACCTCTATCTTTACCTTCAGCCAGTGAACATTTAATCTTCTTTCTAAAAGAATCGAAATTATCTCACGCTTGTTATTTCTTAATCAAATTAACAAACGTGTCGACGAATGATTGTAAGAATTGAATAGTTCCCTCATTCTTAACTTTGCCATTTTCATCCAATAATTTCGCTGAATTGGAAATATAGACTTCGGGCTGTTGTACTACCGGCATATTTACTGCCGTTAGTGTTTGGCGTAAATGATGATTGGCGCCAAATCCTCCCAAATTTCCTGGAGATTGACTGATAATGGCTGCTGGTTTGCCGTTCCATACATTATCCGTCTTGGGACGGGAACCGACATCCAGTGCATTACTTAATACAGCAGGTACAGAATGGTTATATTCAGGCGTTACAAATAAAACAGCGTCAATTTCCTTTATTCTGTTACGGAAAGTAGTATATTCTGCCCGAACGTTGTTTTCATTATCATAATCTTGATTATAGAAAGGTAAATTTCCGATTTCGATAAATTCACTTTCATATCCTTCAGGGAATAAAGCCGCAACATTTTCTGCAATTTTTTTAGAAAAAGATTCTTTTCGTAGGCTGCCAACTAAAATACCGATTTTTGTCATTTTATATCAGCCTTCCTCTCAATGTTACTATTACTAATAATCGTCCCTTTTAAAAGTACGCACTTTAAAGTGGTATAGTATACAAAAGATACTAAAGGGGCATTTAGACTTGATTTAGGTTCATTATTTAACTATTTAATTTTTTTGTTTTTCAATTTCCCGTCTTACTACTGGCATTACCTTAGTAGCTAATAATTCAATCGCACTTTCAACCTGGGAAACCGGCTGACAAATATCAAGTTGCATAATAAAGCGATCATGTCCAAATAATTCATATTGATAAAGAATCTTTTCAATGATTTCTTCAGGTCCTCCAACAGCAAGTGCATTGTCTTTAGAAACAGCTGCTGCCACTTGCTCTTTAGGAACACCTCTTCTAAACATTGATTTAATATAATTTGAATAATAGGGGTGAAATTCATCCACAGCTTGCTCTGCAGTCTTGCCAATATAGCCATGGCTTGTGATTGCAACTTTTAAATCCTCTTCTGCGTGTCCTGCCGAAATCCCAGCTTGACGATAGGTTTCTACTAAAGGCTTTACGCTAAGAGGATTACCTCCCAAAATAGCGAGTGCCATTCCAAACCCAGCCTGCCCAGCCCGAGCTGCACTTGCAGGGGTTCCTCCTACTCCTCTCCAAATAGGAATATTATTTTGTTTTGGTCGAGGTGCAATCTCGCTATTATTTAATGGCGAACGAAACTTCCCTTGCCATGTAACACGTTCATTATTATTTAATTCTTGTAACAATTGTAATTTCTCTTCAAAAAGTTCATGATAATCATCCAAGTCATAGCCAAAAAGAGGAAACGATTCAATAAATGCTCCTCTACCTGCCATAATTTCCGCACGCCCACCTGAAATTAAATCTAATGACGAAAAGTCTTCAAATACTCTTACAGGATCTGCTGTCCCTAATACAGTTGTAGCACTGGCTAATCGAATATTTTTTGTTGCTTGTGCAATCGCTGCTAACACAACAGGTGTCGCTGAAACCGCAAAATCCAAACGATGATGTTCCCCTAAGCCAAAAATATCCAATCCTGCTTCATCAGCTAGCTTCGCTGTCTCGGTTATATTTTGAATACGTTCTTCCGCAGAAATCATTTTTCCAGTAATAGGATCTGGAATCATTTCTCCAAAAGTATAGATACCAAATTCAAACTTCTCTTGATTTGTCTTGCTCATAAGGCAATCCCCTTTCAGTCATATAATTATCTTTCCTTAATACAAAATTGAAATACACTGTAGAATTTCTTTATTAGATATTATTTCTAGTATATTGTGAATTAGTTTTCATTAAAAAATGTATTCTTTCTCTTTGGATACTGCTTTTTTATCTTTTCCTCTAAATAGTCATGCAGTCACCATACTGCTTCTCATGAGATGCAGACCCAAGGTTTAGGGTCCCTTCCAACTGCTCATGACTAAATTAAAGGTGCGTTTATCGGAAGGTTCATTCACGTTCTGGTGCATAGTCCATTTGTTTTACTTCCGTTTCCCTTAAACCTGTAATATGATCTTGCTTAAATGATGGACTGTTTATTACCACCATCTTGTGCTATTCCCTTGAGGGTGTTAACACTTCTTTTTGTGGTTGCTGCAAATTGAACAATAATCATGATTAGAACAATCACAACCATTCCAACAACCGCAGAAGCAAAGCTGTTGGTTGTGTCATAAACCCAACCGAGAATGACAGGACCTGATGCACCAATTACATAACCAACAGATTGTGTCATGGCTGACCAAGAGGCTGCTTCTTGGGCATTACCTGTAGCATCGATTGGTAGAAGAAGGTTTAAAGAAAACAATCCGCCTGCTCCAATACCTATAAATGCAGAAGCTAGCAATGGTTCAACATTTAGTACGAGTAGAATGAGTCCAACAAGTTCTATTACGGATTCCACAACTAACCACAAACGACGGGAGGGGAACCTTTTTAACAAAATTGGAAGCGCTAGGCTAACTGGTATTTGCATAGCTACGAATATGGTTAATGCGATTGCTGCGTAATTTTTAGTGTACCCCATTCCTTGAATAATTTGAGGTAGCCATGCAGTAATTGAGTAAAATAACATAGCCATAAGACCAAAGGACAATGTAAGAATCCATGCTTTACCGTTCCCCCACGGCAATTGAATTTTTGTCCCTGCAGAAGCAGTATGAGCTGATTTTTTGACTTGTAGATTAACAAACAACCACCAGATAACTGCAGCTACGAATGCTATAATTGCCCAAAATGCAAGGGAAGTCTGCCAGGAGTTGAAGCTATTCTCTAGCGTTGTAGAGAGAGCAGAACTGAATGCAGCCCCCAAAGTTAGTGCTACGGTATATACTGCAATCATAGAAGGTACGTTATTAGGAAAATGCTGTTTAATAAAACCAGACAACAGCGGACTTATCAAAGCGATACCGATACCTGCAATTAAAGCTGTTGTGACTAGTAGTGATACAGAATCAGTGAACAAACGAATAACAGTACCAACCCCAATAATAACAAGCGATAAGCCTATTATCCGTTCAATTCCCCATTTCCCACTAGCTTTAACGGCGAGCGGAGAAAAAAGACCCATACAAAGCACTGGAATGGAGGTCAACAAACTAGCTACAGCTGCACTCATTCCGAGATCTGTTGTAATGTTCTCAAGTAAAGGGGCGATTGAGTTAATTGCTGGACGTAGATTTAGCGAAGCTATAAATAAAGCGATAATCAATAATACCTTTTTTTTCATCTATTATTCCACCTTTCTTTACTCGTTTTACTGGATTGATTCAAAATAGTACCGTTTCTATAATTTTCAAATGCTTGTCGAATTTCTTCTTCCGTATTCATAACGAATGGGCTCCTGCCAACTACTGGATTATGTGGTTCCCAATGCACTGATTCGATGACCCTGTGAATGTTTCATTTTAAATTCCTCCTATTAATTTGTTTGAGTTGATTTTTAATTATTGTGATCAACAAAATCCATTATGCCAAATTAGTATCAAAATAATAAGTAGGCACTTTAATGTGTGGTAGTTTCTTTGAAGAAACCATGGGTCATGGAGCGGGTTTCAGACGACAAAAATTTGAAAGTAAATTGTAAGAGGGTTAACTATCAGTAAAAGTCACAAATACAAAACAAACCTTCTTTAACGAAGAATCGTCGAATCGCATATTCGAAATTAAGGCATATATATGACTTCGATTATTTTTCCACCCCCTCTTACGCTAACCTGATTCGTTAATTAAAAACACAGTTTTACAAATGTGTATAAATATAATGTTCATACAGTTTCTTATTCAAAAATGATTCATATAGATTTATAATCATAATGTCTATCAATGTGGAGTTATAACTAAAGTTTAACTAAAGACATAATAATAACTAATCTTTAACAATTTGGCACGTTTACGGAAGATCATAAGCCTAATTCCTCGCTAAAATACGGAGGATATATGCTTTTTTATATTGGCGATAAGTGGTAAATCTAGTGGCGATTGCTGGTAAAAAAATTTGACAGAAGTGGTACATTCTTATGGCCGTAATCAAAAGGCTGATATAAAATGACAAAAATCGGTATTTTAGTTGGCAGCCTACGAAAAGAATCTTTTTCTAAAAAAGTTGCGGCTAATATTGCAGAATTATTCCCTAAAGGATTTGAAACAGAATTTATCGAAATTGGAAATTTGCCTTTATATAATCAGGATTATGATGATAAAAATAATGTTCCGGCAGAATATACTACATTTCGTAACAAAATAAAGGAGCTTGATGCTGTTTTATTTGTAACACCTGAATATAACCGTTCTGTACCTGCTGTTTTAAGTAATGCGATAGATGTAGGTTCACGTCCTAAAGTAGCGAATGTATGGAATGACAAACCGGCATCGATTATCAGCCATTCCCCAGGGAATTTAAGTGGATTTGGGGCAAATCATCATTTGCGGCAAATACTTGTATGCTTAAATATGCCAGTGGTTCAACAATCGGAAGCTTATCTTAGTAATGTTGCAGCTTTATTGGATGAAAACGGCAAAGTTAAGAATGAGGGAACTATTCAATTCTTACAATCAGTCGTCGATACGTTTGTAGATTTGATTAAGAGATATGAGGTATCAAGTTTCGTGTTTATTAAGCACATGGTTGCTTATCTTGAATAAGGTTAAGCAATGATTTTCAATAATCGGGCGGTTTTCTGTAGTAATGAAAATCCCAATTTCTCAATATAATGATGAGAAATTGGGATTTTTTATATTTACTTATAGTTAAAATAACGCTTAAAAATAACTCCTAAAGTGACAATTTTTAGAGGACCCCTTTTCTATAACCAAAAACGGTCGATTGAACGACGCTTTAGTTCAACAAGCCAATATGAAAAAGTCGGTTCCTTTATAAGAATTCGACTTTTTTAGGCTAAAATTTTCTTAGCGTATAATATCCAATTTTTATCGGCAGGACCCCAAAATGAAAAACGCTAGCAAATAGCTAGCGTTTTTCATTTTGAAGTTTTTTTATGTTCTAAATGCAAAATACTCCAATCATGCATCGCATCTAAAACAGGTTCAATCGCTTTCCCATACTCCGTAATGGAATATTCTACTTTTGGCGGAACTTGTGGATAAACTTCTCGATGTACGATTTCTTCTTCTTCTAACTCACGTAATTGTGTTGTAAGCATTTTCTGTGTGATACCAGGAATTGCACGTTTTAATTCATTAAAACGCAATACTTTATGTTCAAATAACAAAAGTAAGATAATCGATTTCCATTTTCCTACGATAATTTCTAATGCCCCATCGACTTGACACGCCATTGCTTTCTTTTCCATTCGTGTTTCCTCCTCATAGTTTCCTAAAGGATACTATACTACTTTAAAGTGCGTACTTTATAAAATGTATTATTAAGTTCATAATAACATTAACAAAATTAATTTAAAAGTGGGTCAATAAACAATATCCAATTTAGTTAATTGGTACAAAAATATAACCTGAGATTAAAAATTTACAAAGAAAGAGGCTGAATAACATGAAAGTATTAGCTATTTCTAGTTCAATTGTTGGGTCAAAAACGCGTACGGCTATGAATGCCGTCTTTGAAGAATTTAAAAAATCCTATTCAACTGTTGAGATGGAGTTAATCGATTTAGCGGAAATGGACATTCGATTTAGTGATGGTCGAAATTATTTAGAGTATGAGGGTGATACTGGACGTATTACAAAAGCTATGATGGAAGCAGATGCAATTGTGATTGGTACCCCCATATTTCAAGCGTCTATTCCTGCAACGCTTAAAAATTTGTTGGATTTACTACCTGCGAATGCCTTTCAAGATAAAATTGTCAGCATGGTCATTACATCTGGGTCACCGAAACATTTCTTAATTGCTGAACAACAATTAAAACCAATTCTTTCATATATGAAGGCGCAAATCGTTCAAACTTATGTCTTTATAGAAGAAAAAAATTTCCATCGTAAAGAAATAGTAAATGATGATATTTTCTTCCGTCTTGCACGATTGGTGGAAGACACAGTTTTACTAACCGAAACCTATAAAAATATTCGAGAAGCAAAAGAAGCACAATACGAATTTTAAAGAAATGATTGAACCATCAGTATTTTCATAGCTGATGGTTCATTAAAATACTGCAAACGAACAGAAATAATCAGAATACCTGCTTGCCCAAATATACGCGCTAGGAGGGATTAAAAATGAATAAATGTATGGTTAATCCCAGCTTTAAGAAAGCAATAAATATTTTTAGTAAACGTTGGAATGGCTTAATTATTTATACGATGCTAGACGGACAACAACGTTTTCATAGTATTGAATCTTCAATAGGAATAAGTGGAAGAGTACTGTCCGAAAGGCTAAAAGAATTAGATCAGCTAGGAATTGTTAAACGGGTTATCTATCCAGAAACTCCTGTTCGAATAGAGTATTCCTTGACAGAAAAAGGTTTAGCCTTTAAGCCAATTCTGAATGAGATAGAGAAATGGTCAAATAAATGGGAGAGAACCGAGCAAACTAGCTAAAATTTCTTAAATTTGTGTATTACTTATATGATAAAGCAGCCTTTATACTGACATCCAATAAAGGGCCTGGTGAATGGGGGAAGTTCCTAGGGGACCAAACCCTAACCACGGCAATCCTGGACAGGTTATTACACCGAAGTGAAATCTTCACTTTTGATAAAGAGGCAACCAGTATACGAATGATACGGAAGACTGTTCTTATTAAAAACCAATCAAATTTGTATAACAAGTAAAACATTTTTGATTCCAAAAAACTATGTTTTTTAATCTTTGATCATCCTAAAGGTATGAAGTGGTAAACAGTTTGTCATTCATTGGTACACTTTTGGTCATCCAGTGGTAAAAAATATGTCAAGGATGGTACATTTCATTGGCTGTAATCAGCCTTTCTCTTCAAACGTATTCTTCTTTTACCTTACGAAAAATCATATACGTTTATACTATCGTTTTATTTTTAACTTACAATATTATTATTACACATATATATCATATTAAGAAGTACGCACTTATAAGTGATATAGTATACAAAAGGATACTATGTATGGTGGTAGAAATGGAAAGTGTTCTTAATTTATGGTTATCCCTTTAATTGTTTTAACCCTCAATTTATAATGGTAGTTGTTCAATAATATAGCCAGATTGTTGAACATAAGCTAAACAACACTCTTCAACTAACCTGCCCGTTACTTTAAGTACAAACCTTCACAATCTTTTCTAAACTTTAACATAAATATCCAATTTTAATGAAAGGAGTTTATGCCGCAATCTGGCCCGTTTGCGGGAGAATCCCGCATATCAACATAATTGTATCAAACTTTATTAAATTATCGATCTTTTATTATAAATTATCAAACATTGTTTCAAAGCCACAAATACCTTACGGCACTATGTCACAGGAGTCCATGCGCATGATGTTTGTGACACTCTCAATTGAAAAAGTACGAGTATATTATTATTTCACATCGTGCATTCAAACTACGCTCCGTGAGCGATTCACATGCACGCATGTTCCATACGCCAATCAGTAGCTCATATCTTCGCACGCTGAATGACGCTACGAAGATCAGCCAAACTCAATCTACAACGGTAACACCGTGTCTGACAGAGACAAGGCTTGAGGATGCAAATAAGGGGTCATAAAGACGTTTTCGTATCCGCTGGATAAAATCCCCCACGCGCGTCCTAAAGACGCACATAAAGCCTATTAGAGCGATTTGACGAATAACAAGAAGGGTCACAAAGAAAAACCTAATAATTGCTTGTGGGAGTTTTCAACACCTCAACCGCAAATTGCCCCCGGAAATTCTCGAAGTTTGACAAATGTCCCTCGGTTCCTTGTTTTTTTCGAGAAAACTTTATATGCGTGACATGTGTGTATATATAATATTTTATTATAGTTTTTCATTTAAAAAAGTAGGAAACAAGGAACATAACTCTGTGACCCCTTGATATAATAGCATTCGCATATTCCTTTTTTGCGTGAAAATGCAGGGACATTGGAGGGACTTTTTTAGCAAAGCAGGAACCACTAAAGCGATATTGCATCCATGCAAGTAAAATGAATCGTGTGTTTTCCTGTGAATAAGAGCGCTTTCATGTAAAATTTTACTTGCGTGCATGCAAAATAATCCTAATATAGGAACTTTCCTGGCGAAAAAGGAACTTTTTTCGCCCTAAAAGGAACCAAGTAGGGACAATAGTAAGCGTATTCATTAAAAATAAATGCACGATTATATGTTAGCGATCCCCAATTTTTTCTGTGATTCATAGGATCAGATGATCGGTTTACGCCAATCGCACATATTATTGTTTATAGGAAAAAGACCAGGGCGATAACGCCCTAGTCAATTTGAATAACTTATTATGTTCCACCGGTAAGGGTTTCAAATCTTTCCTCTTGCATCTGACGAAAACAAATTTATTACTGGCGCACCACATCGAGTTGACGGCGAAATGGGCGCTACAAGTTGAATATTTATATATATTTGCTCTTTTGGTGGTCAAACACCTACTTTTAAAGCTCGCACTCATGGTGGCGAAACACCGGCTTTTAAAGTTCACGTTTATGGTAGTGAGACACCCACTTTTAGAGCTCGCACTTATGGTGGCGAAACACCGAACAAGTAACCGCGCGTCACCTTATCTATAGTTTTAGTATATTCGCTTTGCTTTATTCATTCAAGGGGAAAAAATTAATTTTTAATTAATGGGCTATCTTCAACCTATATTCTTCTTATTAGTTAGCTACGTTCCCCCCAACGATAAGAGAACGCCTTTTAATATAATAGGAACCCTGCGTCGGGGTTCCCGTGGTTGATCTTTATAATGCCCTGGATTCGTCGCCTAGGGCTTCGTTGTATTTTGTAATAGAGGCGAAGTAACAGGAAGTTTGAACAGAATTGCAGGCGTTGTTGCTATTTTTAACGCAAAAATAGCCCCCTGTCTCCAATGGGTAAGGGCTATTTTTTCTTTTAGATTAGATAACGCCAATCCCCTATCAGAAGGATGAGTATCTACTTGACCACAGTTCCTACGATATGGTCATTTTTTTATTGTATGTTTCTATACTACCATCATACCACATTTTCACAAAAAATACACGGAACGAATACCTATAAGTTATTTTCACCTTCCCCTTAAAGTTTTTAAACAAATAGATATCAAGTTTTGACTATCCGTAAACTATTCTTTCTTTGTACAAATGTATTCAAGCAAATTGCCTTGTCAAATGTAAGGTACAACCATATTTACACAGAGCTCACAGTATCTCTGAGAACGACGAAGTGGTAAAACGGATTCTCTCTTCCAATGAGGTTGAAGCATCTATTGAGAACAATGTATTAGATTTAGATAACACTCAGAAGCATGATATATCTAATAACAATACCAAGGACGGTTCACAGGATTGTGGCAAGGTCACTACATTCCCCCCGATAGGAACTGCCTATCTGTTTTTTTCGTGACCTCTTTTTTAAAGCACTTCAGAGCTTATCATCGGCTCATTGAGGGTAATATCCCATACGATCCACCAGAATTTGTTCGATGATGTTCTTTTTTGTGGTGAGTTCTTGATACATTTGCTGTCCAACCTCGTTAACTTCGTCATAATTGCCAATTTTAGCTTCGTCGGGGGCTTTTCTGACGGTTTGCATGGTTTTATACATATCGGAACGTTCTTTTCGTATATGGCTTAATAGGCGCATTAAATCATATGTGTGTAGTTCTTTTAATTGTGGTTGCGTGTAATCACTTGCTGTGTCATCTAAGTTCGGGTTTAATTGAGGGCGTTTTGCATGCAGATCGGCACGGCAGAAGTCACATACATTACTATTTTGTGTTTCAGTTTTGCAATAAGAACAAATCATATAATCATAACGCACCTTTCTATTTTTTAATTTAGGTATAAAATGTTATATAAATTATAAAATAAATAAAACCAAACGACAACAATGTGAATACCTGTGAGGGGACGGTGCTTTAAGCACCGTAGACGCACACCTCTCTATTAATAAAGAGTTGGAACAAGATATAAGAGGACAAGGTCGGAAAATTACCTGTGGATAAGTATTTTAAAAGGTTTCTATTGTGGATAACTCTTTTAAGAAGTATGTCACCAGAGAACGCTTTTTTCGAGTTGTATGACAGCTAGAGGACGGGTTGAGATCGATGTATGACCATAAAAGAACGGTTTTTTAAGAGAAGTGACCCTACCAGAGAACGGGTTTTATTGGTTATTTACGGCTATATTTATTGGAAAGTATATCCGACACAGCACGGTTCGGCTAAAAAGTATTACCATGAGGGAACGGTTTTTTAAGAGAAGTGACCCCACCAGAGAACGGGTTTTATTGGTTATTTACGGCTATATTTATTGGAAAGTATATCCGACACAGCACGGTTTGCCTAAAAAAGTATTACCATGAGAGAACGCTTTCATTAAGAGAAGTGACCCCACCAGAGAACGGGTTTTATTGGTTATTTACGGCTATATTTATTGAAAAGTATGTCCGACACAGCACGGTTTCGCTAAAAAAGTATTACCATGAGAGAACGCTTTTTTAAGAGAAGTGACCCCACCAGAGAACGGGTTTTATTGGTTATTTACGGCTATATTTATTGGAAAGTATGTCCGACACAGCACAGTTCGGCTAAAAAAGTATTACCATGAGAGAACGGTTTTTATTCAAGCATACCCAAATAAAAAGGCAACTAAACAGGCATAAAATGCACCCCAAATTAGATTTAACTCTAACCTTTGGGGTGCAGTGCGTTATAGGGCCACTTTCTCAGTTATCGTGCTGTTCACACATCGCACGAATATGGCGCGTATATTTATCCATACCATCGTGATCCAAACGGAACTTCAAATCAGGATGGATTAAGTACCGGGTTTTGTTTTTTGACTTTAATACCATGACCGCGCCTGCTTTTTGCAAGATATCCATGTAGTTATCAATGGTTTTTCGGTTGGCATTCTCATACCCAGGATATGACCGATGTGACTCTCAGACAAATGCTTTAATGCTTTCGGATTTCGTTCTAAGGCTTCGAGCAGCGTCACTCCTTCTTGCAATATCGATTCATCTGGGTTGGATACTAAATAATAGGTTTCGATATGAAAGTAGGGCATCACGCAATGCAAGAGTCCGATCATATTATGTATGCTCGTCTTGGTTTACGATGGCGATTCTTCAATTCATTAATCTTTTCGACTTCATTAATGACATCGCTCAGTTTGTTTTGGAATAGTTTCACGAACTTTTCTCTTGGTTTTGTGGTGGTCTTCCCTTTTTGGAAATAAAGCTCGTTTAAGACGTAATGAACCACTCGTCCATCATGCGGGCTTTTAATCTTTTCCAATAACCTAATGCGTGTGAACTTATTCAGACGTTTCATGGTCTTGGTTAATTCCAGGTTCCACAAACTCGAAATCATCTCATTTGTTAATGGCTCCTCTTCTTTTTTCAACGGTGCCCCACAAAATCACACGGTAAATCACACAGCTTTTACACCCAAAATCACAGTATAAATCGCATTGAAAAAGGGACGAAGAATGTTCTCTTCGTCCCTTTTATTAACAAAATAGCTTGTTAAACTAACGCACCATTTACTTTAAGCATCTTATTTCACATATTAACAAAACGCCCTAAACAGAAGGAACAGTGAACTAAAATTCATTCTTACTTATTAAAAACATTTAAAAAACCAATACTAAAATGACTATCTTTGAAAGGTTGTGTTTTTATTGAATCAGGAAAAAAAAGTAGCCAATGAACTCCAAAAAATGATGACCGCGAACCTGGTACCAGTGTCAGTGCAGGAAGATATAAACGATTCTTTTCCACAACAAATTCTCCCGTATCATTTATAACATATATTCATTTATAAAAACAATCCCTTAATATTTTAATTAAAAAGCGAAAAAAAGGTTGAAATGTATTGTACGAACCTGCGGAGTTAAACTTGATGATTGGTTGTTTCCAGATTTCTTCTGTCAATCTCGATTTTTAAAATTTCAATAAAATCTGAATGTATTTTTTGATCTATAGCTTTGTAATATGAACGAAGTAATAAAACATCAGAAATATTCATTATCACATATATTTTCCTCTCCAGAATATTGGCAACATTATACACTGTATATCAAAAAAAGATTTTTGTTAAGTCTCTTATTATATAAAATACTAATTATACTTGAAATGCCATAGACAATTTGTGATTTGAAAGGGATCATGAGAAATCCTCTATTAAATAAAAATGATACGTCAAGTTAGGAAATGTTGTAAATTGTCGAAAAAAGTTGTTTTTATTTAGGGAATAGTTATAATGGAAGTAAGGGAAAATAATACCAGTTCAATTTCCGATAAAGGCAAACCTATTGAAAAATAGGGACGCAAAGCTACGGGTCTAAGGCAACTAAGTTTGCTATGACAGCCGGGTTACCGAAGAAGATGGTTGACGTTTGAAACGCTACCACCTTTTGAGGTGGTTTTTGTTTGGATTTTTTTAATCAAGGAGCTTTTGTGAATGCCTGTAACTAAGATAAAAGACTTAATAGAACAACAACAATTTTTCCATCACTTTCAACCTATATACAATCTAACAATAAGGAAAAAGATAGGGTGCGAGGTATTGTTCCGATCAAACCTTATTAAGAATCCGGAAGTAGTCTTTCAAACTGCTTTAAAAGTAAATCTGCTTTATGAATTAGAAAAAAGATCAACTGAGAATGCAATTACTTCATATTCTAAATCTCCATATTCACCAGAGAATGGAAAGTTATTCATCAATGTCTTTCCTTCTACCCTTGTTAACCCAGATTTCCCATCCTTTATAACGACAGTTTTATCAAAATCTAAACTCCATTAATGAAGAAATAATTTTTGAAATTAACGAGGCGGAGATTGTTTTTGACATTACCTCTTTGAAAAGTAATATATCTTTGTTAAAGAAAAGAGGCTTTCAGATAGCGATTGATGATGTTGGTAAGGGTTCTGCTTCTTTAAAGTCAATTATTGAATTAGAGCCTGATTATTTGAAAATGGATAATTATTTTGCATTTGATTTGTCCGTTTCGGAACAGAAACAGGAAATGATTAAATCCTTTATGACTTACTGTGAAAATACGAATACGAAATTCATATTAGAAGGAATCGAAAAAACTGAAGATCTGGCTGTTGCTAAAGATTTAGGGGTTTTATATGGTCAAGGATTTTTGTTGGGAAAGCCGACTTCTTTGAAAAATATGTCATAGAGCGAGGGACGATTAACATGGCAAATCTGCTAGAATTTTTTCAAGACTGGATAAGAGATAATCGGCTATTAGTAATGGAAATCATATTTGAGGGGATTGGTCGGAAAACGATCAAAGGAAGAATGATTAAATTTAATCAATATGAGAATAGCACCCTTATCTATATAGATGATACAAAAACAGTGGAGCATTTTATGATTAATCAGATTGATGAAATTACACCTGTAGAATAGCCTGATTTAGATGGTAATAATTGAGGGATGTATTAAAATTACCCTCTTTAAAAAAGAGCATAAACGTCAACCTTTGGAGCATTCAACAGGTAGGAGATGGAACTGTTGTAGATAATTAAGGAGACTGGTAAATGAATTTCTTAAAAATCTCAAAAAAACATAACCTTAATCTTATTGAAGTAAGCATACTTGTTAGTCTTAACCGTAGGTATCCTTGCCCAGCTTCCATAGAGGAAATGACAAACGATAAGACTATATATTGGCAAATTCAAGTAAGTCTCAATAAATTAAATGAAAAAAACTTGATTGAGATAAAAGAGCAAAAGTACAAGATTATAAAGTAATAACTTTATTTTCATTAAATTTAGAGAGGGAAATACGATGAAAAACTATGGTTCTTGTGTATATTGCGGAAAAATCGACCGCCTTATATCCAATTTATGTAGCGATTGTTACAACGAAGAAGTGGATAATATAGAAAAGGTAAAAGGAATATTATTAAAGTGTCCAAATTCCAACGCTTTCGATTTAGCGATAAAATCTGACATTTCTATCCATAAAATCACTCGTCTAATAAAGAAAGGGACATTAATATAGTTTGCATCTCTATGAATGCGTGTTAAAACATTTTAGCATAGAAGATGTGGTGAGAAACTGTAATTTACAGTTTAGTAATACTATGGAGTTAATCCGAGAGTTAAAAGTATTTTATGTTCATCTTTAAGTATAAAATCTTGTGTTATTGCTTACAAGAGTTTGTGTTAAACCTGTTTGAATTATTTTTAATAACCAGGAAAAGAACGGATATGGGAAGATTAAATCCTATTTTACAATTTAGTTGAAACAAAAAATATTTACCAAAACTTAACAGTAGTCATGGTTTCATTCTAGTAAAGTTGGAAAGGTGACTGTATAAAAGGAAGTGAAATTAATGGTAAACTACTTAGAAATTGCACAAGAAAATAATTTGACTCTAATTGAAGTAAGCATACTTGTTCGACTTAATCAGAGATATCCACATGCAGTATCAATGGATGAGCTATCTGAAGATGAAGGCAATCATTCACTGATAAAGCAAAACATAAATAAATTAGTATCGAAGAATCTTGCGGTTCCACGATTTCAGAAATATTTAATTAGGAAGGACCATGGTTAATAAGGTATGTACGGAGTTGTCTAGAAAGGTTAAAACCTACAAATAAAAAAGAATATTCAGGCATAAAAAAATAGTATAGTTTAATTAACAAAGTAAATAATACTTAGTGGACATGGCTGCAAAGGCCGTCCTCCCCTTACTTATTGCCTCTTTATAAAAGATGGGCATTTTTTATGGTAATCAGAAATTCAAGTGCAAAATCAAAATCATATACCTCGTTAACTCTCGTATCGACCAACGAATCAGTTAACTCATCATGATTTTACCAGTTTGTTTCCCAACTCTAACACCAAATCAAAATTGTGTGACATTTATTTTCCGTGACCTAGATGAAAAAAATTGCGAATTGGCTTTATAAATAATTGCCATTGAAATGAGCCACCTATGCCATGAAATTGATCCACCTAAAACATCATTTTGATCCACCTCTGCCATTAAGTGATCCTGTATTATTCACTTACTATAAATATTCGGAAACGGTCTTTACAAGGTGATGTGGTAATGTATAGGTTTCCCATGCCAGGCAAGCTCCTAGCTGCAGTATATTTCCTGAAATTATTACCACAGAGGCTCCTTGTCAAGACCTTGAAATGGGCATACTTCTTCAAAACTGGTCTACATATCTGCTTTTTGGCAATTTATTTAAGTGGATCAAAAAAGATGGCTCGACTGGTTCTGCGTGATGGCAATATACAATCCGAGAGTTAAAAGTATTTAATGTTCATCTTTAAGTATAAAATCTTGTGTTATTGAGTCCCCTTATTAGGTACAAAGAGTTGTGTGAAACCTGTTGAATTATTTTTAATGACCAGGTCTCGTAAAGATTTAAATCGTATGTAATTAATATAGTATTTATGTTAAACCTTCTCTTTTTGATTCTGTTATTTTCTGATACTCTACAATTAATTTATCTAATTCTTGACTACATTCTATTGTATTTTCACTACTAATACCATAAACTTCCGCCGTTTTTAGCAACGTTTCTTTTTTCTGATTTATTTTCTCTATCAAGTTCACTTTCGTTTCTTTGTTATATGCAAACATAAGTTTCTCCCATAAAAATTATAGATTTCATAAATTATTTTCCTTTAAAGCCTTTAAAGCCTTTAAAGTTAGGAGCCAAATCAAGGCAAATATTGGCAATTCATAAGTTATTTTGACGTAATATATACATTTCCCTTTATTAGTGTTCTTAAACAATATAATTCAATAATAATCGCAAGTTGAATGAATGGCGTTTAATAAATGTAATGTTTTTGCTTTAGGGAAATACCTATTTAACCAAAGAGGATGCTAATATTAACATATATGAATAGGATTTCTCATAGGAAAAGTAGAGCAATTTATTATTGATCAATATGTTAGTTAGAAACTTCGTATATATAACAAATCTTGTTAATCCAGGCGATATATGGTAAAACTAATAAAGTATTACTATCAATGAAGGAGAGATGCGTAATGAATAAAACAGAATTAGTTAATAAAGTTGCTGAGGCTTCAGAGCTTTCAAAGAAAGATACAGGCAAAGCAGTTAATTCTATTTTCGAATCTATTAGTGAAGCACTTTCAAGTGGAGACGGAGTTCAACTAATCGGTTTTGGTAATTTTGAAGTTAGAGAAAGATCCGCAAGAAAGGGTCGTAACCCACAAACAGGTGAGGAAATAGAAATAAAAGCAAGTAAAGTACCTGCTTTCAAACCAGGTAAAAGTCTAAAAGAAGCAGTGAAGTAAGTACATAAAGTCAGCATAAAATGTTGGCTTTATTTCTTTGTTTTAATAATAATTTGGAAAATTATAATTAAAACTTAATGCAATTAATGAAGACAGATATTACAAAAAACGGTCATTTTTCATAGTGATTCTTTTCAAAGTAAGAGCTTACGTAAGTAAAATACTTTTGGCATATGAGCATGGCCATCAATGGAACACCATAATAGCAGGAGAAGTTCAAAGGTCAGATTTTGTAGCCAAACATCGTCAATAATTGTTCTTTGTTAAAAGGATTTACATTTTATAATAAAGGTGGGAAAACTATTTTAACTACCACGGTGTTCCATTAGACCGACAATATATTACCCGCATCATAAACGGTAAAGTAATGGTGAGCTACATCGGATCCTACGCTTGGGATATAGACAAAAAATGAAACCAAATATAGGAAAATATAGGTAATCCGGTGCCTTACCCAATTTTCCTATTAAGTGTAACAGTTCAAGGAGATAGTTTTGCAATAGGACAGCCACAATCTAATTTCCCTAAAAATATACTTGTATAGGGTTATGTTTCGGCAATCCTAATTTTGACTTTCACTCCTCATAGTAATCCTATAAAAAGAACAACAAAAAACACATAGATCATTAATCTATGTAAACTTCAAGGATACTCTCTAGAGATACTATGGTGTATTTGTTATCATTCAGTTGTAAATACCTTTTCATTGTATCAATCTTTTTTAGTTTGCCATTTATTTTATGAAAGTCATATCTCTTGTAATACTCAATGGTTATACTCAGGTCGTTATGTATTGCTAGTTGTAATTTCATGTTTATATCATTTAATTGCTGCTCATCCAGTTCTGACTTTATCTTATGTTCCTTCTCTTCCCACATTTGATTCAAGAGATTTATATGTTCAGGCATCATCATCGCTGTCCACTTGATATTTCCTCTATCATTTACCATCTCGTTCTCCACCTTTTAAAAGATAAATAAAAAAGAAAAACAATTCATTGTTCCCTCATCAAGAACAATTGTTCCTATTTTAACATATAGAAAACACTAAAATCAATATTATGTTTTTGTAAAGACAAAAGATAAAGCAGAAACATGAACATAATACCGGTGCCTTACCTATCCCGTCTATTAGTGTCCCGGTACAAGGAGGGTTTTTATGTTTTTTAAAATCAGGAAGTACGAAACCTTATTTACGTCTATATTACTTGTATAGGGTTATGTTTCGGCAATCCTGATTTTGTCGTAACTTTCAATCTTTTGTTAGAACCCATCTCCTACATTTCCCTACTAATTCTGTGTTTCAGTAATCATTGGAATATAATGATGAAAATTATCCTTTTTATAAAGGTTAATTTTTTGTTTTAATAGAAAAAGGTATATCTTTATTTTCAGAATAGATAAAATAGTGTATTATGAAATTGGGTGAAATGTGTCTAAAATTGTAAAGAGGTGTAGCTTATTGATTGCCGAAAAAGATTTAAAATTAATGCAAACGGCGTACGGTTTATTGTATGAGTTAGAAAATTCTATGCGAACCTTCATTAGGGCTAATATGGAAGATTACTATGGGATTCATTGGTTCCACTGCGCACCACGAATTGTGTTAAAACGCCCACCATCTAAATCTTTTGAAAGCCTCCTGTTCAGCGACTACGAAACATACTTCCGAAATTATCCCAAAGCCTTTACTAACTTACCACCAAAATTATTCACTCTACTTCATCAACTTTATCCAATACGAAACAAAATTGCCCATAATCACTTACTCTCTCTATCAGAGTTTGAATTGCTTGAACAATACTGTTCATGTTTGATTAAATTTATGGACAATAAACATCGAAAGTCATTAGTCATGTCTTAGGCATAGTAATGAAGATTATAAGGTAAGTTTTAAAGCATATTGGTGTTATTTCAATCAGGAAAAGATGCCTGTTGTACTTTAAATGAAGAGTGTAAACGGGGCACCTAATTTACATGTACAATTAATTGCACCGCAAAATGCGGTGCTTTTTGTTGTCAATAAAATAGAGTTCAAATTGAACTAGGCTATTTCCATATTTTTTTTATTTGCTTATTCAACTAAAGCACCAAATAGCGGAAGAAGTTACAAAACTTCTTCTGTTGCTTCTTTTTTAAATATCCCAACAAATAACATAACAAGTCCTACGATGAAACCTATGGGAAATAGGATCCACATAATCATTGACGCCCAACCACTTCCAACGATAGCTGCGTATGTTAGCCCAATCGCGAAAGATAAGGCTGGGGAAATTGACACCATAAGAGCGAAGCCCCATACCCTATATTTTCTCTTTTTCGACTTTCCTTCACCAAACTGATAAGCCAAAACTGCTCCAAGAACTGCTATTGCATACCCCACGACAATTGCCATTTTTTAATCCCCCTTTATAAATCTTAAATTCTCCATCCCGTCATACCTTTGTTCAAGTAATGCACCCGTTTGTTGAAGCAAAAAGTCTATTGAGGTTTTACGTTTTCGGAATAAGGCATTTTTGTAATTATAATTGGATCACTTAAATTTACGTTTGGAATTTGTTGTGGTTCACTTTCACTGGGCATAGATTGAACATTTTTTGCCTCTGGTGGTAATGGTTCATCAACAGAATCCATAATAATGACTTTCTGTTCATACTGTCCATTTTCTTCAACCGATTTTCCTTCAATTTGTTCTTTATTTTGTGATTCTTGTGTGTTATTACAACCAAATAAAACAAAACTTAATGTTACAGTTAGAAAGGCGATAGTAACCTTTTTCATTCATAACTCCCCCTAAAAATTGTTTTATAATATAGACGAATTTGTACCAACAATTGTTTCAATTATGGAAAATTAAAACCAGTCCTTCTTTCATTAAACTGCCAGTTACTAAAATAACCTTGCCACTTATTGCAGTAATGCACCATTTAGTTTGAAACTGATTTAATAATGTATCCCCTTATTAGAAAACACATTTATTTCATATTTTGCTATATCATCTTTAGATAAATTATCTTCTAGGTACTTCTCAACTTTTCGTATATCATCTTTATCATAAACATCTACGAAAATTGCAGGTTCTCTTTCACTAGATTCCCCATATCCACCAACTTGGGTACTTTGCACTTTATATTTATTCCATACAGAATCAACAACTCCATCTACACTGTATGGCTCTTTTTGTGGAAACCCAATAAACGTAAAAGTAGCAACAGCACACATTAAAACTAATATTCCTAACTTCCTTTTTATCCCCATTTTTCAAACCCTCCGTTACTTATTACTATAAATATTATTTCATAAATTGCCCGTGATTCCTATACAATTTTATCCATTAATGAACCCGTTAGCTAAATATTATTAAATATCATTTTTCTTTAATTCTTTTTCAATATCAAAATTCATTTTTCCATCACGATACTTAGAAAATGGGTCATTTCCATTGATAACCCATGCTTTTCCTTCCCATTCATCAACTGTTTCAGACCATTCAAAACTGTCTCCGTTCACCTCAACATTGAGGGTTATTTCCGCAAAAAATGTATGACCATCTTCTTGTCTAAATTTTTTAATTTCAAAATCCGTAACCTTATATTTTTTTTCCTTCAAGACATTAACTTTTTTCATATAAAATTCTTTAGTTTCTTTTTTACTTAATGTCGTGCCATCAGTAGGATGTTTATCTTCAACAAAGTCATATAAATATAATGTTTCGAAGGCTTTTTCATAGTTTCCATTTACAAGAGCATTATAATAAGCATTTGTCACATTCTTTAGCTTTTGTTTTGGACCAGAACAACCTATTAAAGATAAACTTACTAACGAAATTAACATAACTATGATGACTTTCCTCATTGTTATCCCCCTAATTTATAACAGTGCTATATTCCCACTTTCTCACAAAATACAATCTGAACATTTTTCCCAATTTTTTCAAAAACCTTCTTCTACATATAACTGCCAATTACTAAAAAACCGTCGCCATTTATTGTAGAAAAGCACAATTTAGCTTAAAAAACAAATGCAATAATTGCTAAAATAAATAGAAATATTATGAGAAAAAAAGGAAAAAATACATTTCTTATTTCTTCTTCGCCTTCTGCTTTTTTAACTTTTTTCTATAATCTCTCCAAGCCAAAAACACGCTAATTATAACCATGAAAAATAAAAGTGACATTCCAAAATCCAAATGAAACTCCCCCAATTCATATTTAATAAGAAAACCTATACATTTTTCTTGAATTATGTACCATATACTTGAATAACCGTCAAACAAGATAAAGACAAGCGATTATTATTAAAACCATAAAAAAGGGTGCTATCTTATCTATCATACGTGTCTTGATATTATTTTTCTTGTTATACCACATTACTTTAATAATTTAGATAACCAAAAAAAGTGTTAATAAAGGTACAAATAAAACGATATAAACCTGCTTAAATTCAGGAAGGATGCTACCTATAATTATTGCTGCCACCTAAATTATAAGAAAAAATATAAATTTAGTACCTCTATACTTATTTTCGTTAAACAGTAACTCAAGAATTTTTTTCTTTATTTTCAAATTTCCACTCCTCTTTATTGAACTAAACTGCCCGATATTTAAATAACTCCTCATTCATAATACCATAATATTCAAAAAATATTTATTAAAAAAAGACGCTCGTTTAAATGACCGCCTTGTTCAACTGTTGCACCATTTAGGTGAAGAAGAAAAAGAGACGCTTATTAAACAATCGCAATTGTGGATGAACAATTGCTTTAGAAATCGGTTTGTCCTTATTGTGAACATTAGCCCTAGCTTAGTTAAATTTTTTTGAAACTCAGCATATACGATTCGGGTAAATAAATAGGGGTATTACTAAACCAAATGGAGGTTTACAACCTTTAAAAGTTATTCTACTTAAAATTTCCCCATCCTCGATGGAACAAAATATCTAAAGGTCACGGGTCCTTTTTTCAAGAACAATATTATTTGACTCCTCAAAATTAAGCCTAAATGTTTTTGCACTCATTTCTTTCGCCTTGGGTAATGTCCTTAATGCTGGGTGGACAAGCCAAACAATAGCTATACATAGCACGCCAACTCCTGTAAAAGTAAAGATAACTTCGCTGTTTACTATAGTGGCTAAATAACCACCTAATAAGGAGCCTATAGGCATGACAATAACACTCAAACTATACATTGCTGAGTTAACCCTACCCAAAACTCTATTCGGAATAACGGATTGATTAACCCCTGCAAATAATACATTTACCGCACCAATCGGTATCCATGCTAATCCGAAAAGTAAGGTTGTAAGTATAGGTGATGAAACGATTCCTGCAAACGCCCAGCAGCATGCCCCCAATGTGAAGCAAACGATGGATAGGATACCGACACGATATTTTCCAAGAAAGGAACCCAGTAATGCTCCAATTAAAGATCCTGCAGACAACGATGTTAATAATACGCCATACATTTCAACTCCACCTAATGTATCGGAAAAAGAAGGTAATATGGCCATGGTAATGCCAATACAAAAGTTAGCAACGGAAGATCCAACTAAAAATACCCACAATAACGATTTAAAAACGGTTGAAAACCCTTCTTTTAGTTCTCCAAAATAAGCTTTTATGGATAACTCGCTATTTTTCTCATCTTTAGAACTTTGCTCTGTATTCTGGGGAACTTTTAGCAAACTAAACAGGATGGCTGCGATAGCAAAAGTTATAGAATCTACAACAAACAAACTTATTGCCCCTACAGCTGCTACGAAAATTCCGGCTAGAGCATTAAATATGATATCTACTCCTTGATAAGCAAAGGAAAAAAGCGAATTGCCCTTTATTAATTGTGATTTATGAAGGATTAAAGGAAGTGCTTTTGTCTGAGTTGGGTAAGCGAATTCCTCTATAAATGCAATAATAGGCATTACAATTAAAATTAATTGAATGGAAAGAAAGCCGAATAAATAGGAGATAGGTATAATTAAGACGAGTACGGATTGTAGAATTTGTGTAATCACTAAAGTCTTCTTAATTCTCCATCTATCCACAAACGGTCCTGTAAGAAACTGCATTGCTTTGGGCAATAATATTAAGAACCCTGCAAGACCTGTATAGAAAGAGCTTTTACCCAGTTCATAAACAAGCCACATAGATGCAATATAATATAGACTATCCCCCATATTTGTTACGATTCTACCTAAAAATAAATATAAAAAATCTTTGTTTTTTAGTAATAATTTCACTATTTCTCCTCCTGGTTAAAATAATCAAATCGGTTAATTTTTTTTAACAATACTATAAAAAGTAGAAGGAGACTTGTTATTCCTCCTCTTTGTTATCTTTCATATCCTCCATTATAGGCTCGTCAATTTCGAAAGCCATAGTGGAAATATAATAGATTTTACTATCAGGGTGATCTACATCATCATCTTTTGTCAATTCACTAAACTCTTGCATTAAAGCGAAGTACTTTTTTATCCATTCCTTAAAGTGTTCTTCCTTTGCCGAAAATTGCCACATCGAGCCTACATAATCCCATTCAGAAGGATTCTCACTAGCTTTATTCAATTTAAAAGCTTTTTCGGGCGCTGAAAGTATTGCACTTTTGGTTCTTTCTGCCATTTGAAGGAGTAGTTGCCTAGAAGTTTCGCTAATATCTGTTAGGTGAGGAAGTAATTCTGCAGAAGGAGTAAAACCTCTAGCAACAGATTGATAAAACTTCTGAATGATTCCATTCTTTTCTTCTTTCTTGACAATTGAAATGAGCTGATTTTTTTCTAATTCTTTAAGATGGTAGTGAATTTTTGCCCGTGATAAATTAAAGTACGCTGATAGCTGTTGACCTGTATATGGTTTTTCTAATAAACGCATCATCATCTCTGCCCGTAACGGATCACTAAGAGCTTTTAATTGACTGTGATTTGTTAAGGTTAACATCTGTTTCATAAAATCAACTCCGTATCATTAAATTACTCGGTAAAATATATTTAACTTAATTTTATCATTTATTTATTCTACAAACAAGATAAATGAACTATACCGAATAATAATCTTCTTTAGAGTTTTCTTCTCAAAATTAAGTTAGCTTGTTACTGAACCGTAAATTACAGAAACTAGCGTGTTATAGCTTACTAAAATATTATTAGAGTAAGAAGTTACAGCTAGCTTTTTCATAATTATCTCCTCAGTTTAGTATTTAAAACTAAACTGGTTTTATTCGAGTATACTGCTCCTTTAGCTCAATATCTCTATACCTAAAAAATAACATAATATTCAAATTATTTTAATGAATTTTTCCAGAAGAAAAAGGCGGTCAATTTAATGATCACCTTTTTTAACTCTTGCACCATATAGTTGAATAATTCTCGTATATTATTCATTATACTAACAATTGGTCTGTTCGGCTTTTTCTATCTCACCGCTTTGGTCATTTACATAATCAGTGCCGAACTCACAATCTGCATCTATTTCCCATTCAACGATATACTCTCCTGAACTATGACTTACTGATTTTATTTTAACTTCTCCTATTCCTCCAGAATGGCGTTCCATAACGATTGATTCTGCTTCTTCTTCTGTTATTTTAGGACTTGCACTATTTTCACAGCCAATAACAATAAACAATATAAAAACAATCATACTAATAAAGGTGATTTTTTTCATTTTTCTCCCTCCTTTATAAAATGACGTTGGTTTACTATTAAAAGTTTCTTATATTTCCTGTTCTGTTCCACTAACTTGCCCCGATAACACAATTAAAGATATAGCTGTTCGATGTTCAAGTAATGCACCAGTTACCACAATAAGCTTATAAATCGTGACTGCTCGTGTTATCCGAGATAAAATAGTTCTTTTCAATTTTTTCAAGAAAATACATTATAAATAAAATCAACCAAGAACCAACTTTAATACTAATACTGGCAGTCCAGATTGCTGTAAAAAATACCAACAAAGATAAGAAAACTAAGGAAACAGTCTTTGATTTGCTGGACTTGGGTTTGCGTGTCCTCTCTGGTGTTAGTAATCTAAGGATGAAGAATACAACGAAAAAAATTATCGCACCTATTTTATCGCTAACCACAAGGTAGGATAAACAAGCAGTCATTGCCGAATATAAAAATGTAAAGATAAATTTCCTCAAAATAGCCCCTCTGTTCCACTCTTCTTCCCTTAATAGAATATATATTAAATTTTGACTTTTCAATTTCAAACATTTCCCCTCCCTTTTTCTATTTTCAAAAACCTTATTTTATAATCCTACCCCGTTTAGATCAAGAACCTTTTAATTTAATATTACCATAATATTCCAAAGGATTTTAAAAAGATAAGGCGCTCAATTTGTTGATCGCCTGTTAAACTCTTGCACCAGTTAATTCAAAACTAATTAACACATCCACATTCAAATTCCGTGAATTTAAATTCTTTATATAGTCTTAATTCTTTATAATCACTTGTTTCAGATACATAAACTTTTATTACTGGAGCAATATCCTTTTTTGCCAAATACTTTACATAATTATCTAAATTATCTAGTGATATTAAGTGATATTCATTCATATCCTCAAACAAAGCAGACTGCTTTTAGTCTACTATTTCTATTGAAGCGAATCTTTGAATCCCTCATATAAAAGAGACAATCCCTAAAATTAAAATGATAGTAGCGATCATTAAACCATTTGGAACATAGGACCCATTGCCTTGCAAATTCATCCTTAACCCATTCTATTCGAATATGTGCCAAATAAATGATAAAGATAGATAATTAATAATATTCTCTAAGGTTTAGGTTTATTTAATAATTCTTCTGCTTCTCTATATTCAATTTCATTATGAATCTCAGCAACCAAAGCTTTAATAAAAGCTTTCATAGCATTTAAATCATATTCAGGATGTTGTTTTGTATAGTGTGACTCGTCATTGCCTAGATAAGTGATAGCTTTTGCGAGGTTTTGAATCCTTTCACTTGGAATCTTAGAAATTTTACTACTCAAAGTTATTTTTGGATTTTTGAGCCATTTATCCTCAACCCCATCAACTGGGTATTGTAATAGATAATCAGTTACCAAAAATTCAATAGCTTTTCTGTAGCCCATTCCTGCAATTTGACCAAGTTCGTTCTCTTCAGCCTTTTTAGATTGGTGATAGATAGTATAGAAATCAGGAAATTCAGACTTGATTTCACTAGATAATTCAGTAATATTTCCTTTGTAAGTCGGTATAGACGCGAATGGTTTGTATCGATTTTCAAAGGGATCATCACCGCAATTAATCAGGTAATGGATAGTAGTAGATCCACAAAGTTGACATGCATACAAACCTACGCCATGCCAGTTATCATGTCCTCCCGTAGTACGATAGCACCCTAGGTTAATTTGAGTTCCAGTTTGTAGACAGTGCATGCATTGTCTAGGTTCTTCGATTGAATATTCGTCGTAATCAACTTTATTTTGTTCGTGATCGTACCAATGAAATTGTGAATAATTCATAAAACTACCTCCAGTTAATATTGATTATATCCTAACACAAAGAAAGAAGAGGATACTATCATATGGAACATAAACTAGATTTAATCGAACTTCTAGAATTTATAGATCCCATCTATTTTAGATTATCAAGAATGGCTAAATGTTGGAATGTCTTTAAAGTCAGAAGGTTACACAGCTTCTGATTAAGAAGATTGGAGCCTCCTGGATAATGGGAGATACAATCCCGGTGAATGCTTCAATTCGCAAGGGATTCTGATGCGTTGATTGACTTAGTAGAACTTGATTTGACGAGAGACATAATCAAACAATAGGAAGCAAATGCTGCAGCTTCGATTTATGTGAGGGAAATTGAAAAGGCGAATTATGATTACTTTGATGAACATGTTGGAATAAACGATCAGCAAGCATAGCGCAGATGACATCCATGATAAAAACGTGCTGAATGAGGGTGATTTTGCACGAGTGAGTGCAGAGAAGATAAAGCAATCAATAAGATTAAGAAACGCTTTGCTTGGCGCGTTGAGGGTACATGATGGGAATATCCGAAGTTCGACACAGTAATAGGTTTGAATATCCAATTAAAATACCTAAAAAGGAACATGCTGTTTCCAATTGCTTTTCATAGCAGTGACAAGTGGGTTACTCTATATAAACTACCAAGCAATAAAGATTTATATCCAATATACTATATCTTATTTTTATGGATAGGTTCATAGATTCATTTAAATCCAACGGAACCTCTATCTCGCATAATAATAACTTCTTTTTCATTCAATCTTACTAACCTGCCCCTATTATAAATTCAACAAAAACGGTGCTTCTCATTATTTAAGAATGGCACCAGATAATCTAAGATAATGCCTGCATGCTTATATTATAAAAATTATCGACTTTCCAAGATAAACTCCTCTGAGTATCCTTCCCAATTTATTGTTACTTTGATATTTGTGTCATCATTTTGTTCTCTAAAAGGTCTTTTTATAGACATAACGCCAGCGCTATTAAGAGGGGAGTTACCGTCTGTTGTTCTTAATCCTTGTACAATAATATAATTTATTTCTGTCTTTGGCATAGATTCCTCACCAATATATTTGATTGCAAAATTTTCTTCTCTTCCATAATTTACTTCCCAGTTATCACTCTTACCGACATACATTTGTCTTTCATTATCTGAACAAGCTGATATAAATAAAGCTGTAAAAATAATAATAACAAAAGATAATAATTTTTTTAACATATAAATCCCTCCCATCATTCATTTTCTATAAATTGAACTCTGGTGAAATATATCAAATAAGCACACTTTGTAATCTAATAAAAAGGTAACTAATAAGTAATACGTTTATAATGACAGAAAGTTCCGTATTTTAGTGAATTTGCTGCCGTAAGCGAATGTTTTTCTTCTTCCACAAACCTGCCAGTTACTAAAGAATCGTCACCACTTATTGTGGTAATGCACCAGTTAGCTCAATATCATTCTATTGGCATTTTATCTGTAATATCTCCATCTCCACTTGTCCATACCCGATATTTTTCACTTTCAATTAAAACAACTAATGAATATTCAGAGAACCATTCTCCCCAATGACAATACTACTATTTATTGATTCTACCGTGGTTATTTCAGGATTATGTTCCTTCACATTTTCTTCTACGTTGTTAAGTTTAGCTTTAGTATATAGGTTTATCGAAGCATAACCTCCAACAAAAACAATAGAAATGCTAATAAGCACAATTATTGCGATTTTATTCATAAAACCATCTCCCCGACCAATATTTTACCATCAAAGCACAAAAATTCTTGTTCAACATAACTGCCAGATAGATCATTATCCTTTCATTTAACATTAACATAATATTCCTAACATTATTAACGAAAGAAAAGACAATCAAATTCTGATTGCCTTCTTCAACACTTGCACCAGTTACTTCATTAGCCACTTTTGCTCATTACTTTCTTTTTTGTAAAGAGATGCTTCCTGACAGTCAATGTGATCGTGTACTTGATTCCTTTTAGTACCCTTTTCATGATATTCTCCTATTTTTTATTAATCGGTTTTCTGTATTTATCAGTATTCTGGAGAGTCCAAATTAAAATATATGTTCAATTCATGGATAATCGTATGAATATCATCTAAAATCGGGTCACCTAACTTTGCTTCGTCCATAAATGCTTTGCTAGTCAAATCAATAGCTTTTTGCAATTCTTCTTCTTTTTCTCCGCTATATTCAATGTCCATTAAATCAAATCTGATATCTTCTAAATAGCTTCTGACCTGATCGGCTGCAAGTGGTTCTCCGTTATTTTTTACAGAAGCTTTTTCTGCAAGTATGGAAGATAACGAATGCGCTTTATCTAATTTGAAATTCGAGGTATAAAATAACGGATTGGAAAATCCATCTTTCGTCAATTTGTTTTCTGGTGAAACACTGGATGAATCGGCTATAACGTGAGAGTATTCTAAATCCCCATCCCCCACTTGTTCTTTTATATTATCATGCGTTTTTTGGTCTTCGATTGTTTCGGTCTGAACTATTTTTTCTGTTTCTTCTTCTGCAGCTATTTTACTTTCACTAGGTTCTGCTGAAACTATGGAATATCCTATAAATCCAACAAAACCAATTACAGCTACACTTGCTATTCCAACCAAGGGGTACTTAACAGATAATCTTTTCATAATGTCCTCCCTATTAAATTGGTTCTCCGAATTTGTCTACTTTTTCTTCTTCTAGTTTATCTACATTAAAATACTCATCCAATTCATGAATGATCGCATGAAGTTCATCTAATATCGGGTCGCCTAAATCAGCACCGTCAGCCAACGCTTGATTCGTCAAGTCGATTGCTTGTTGAATATCTTCTGCTTTTTCATGGTCACTACTGTATTCTGTTAATAATGTCAAATTTCTCTCTACATCCTCTAAAGTTCCTTGTATGGATTCTTTGTCTATAGCCAATCCACCGTTATTGAAGTGAATATTTAACGTGATGCCAGAGACAGCAGTGTGAACATTACGCAATATACTATTAGAATTGTAAAACATTGGGTCAGAAAAGCCACCTACGGTTAATTCAAATTCGCCAAGACCTTTCGTGGAATCCAGTCGTATCTTTGATGGGTCCAAGTCGCCGTCTTTTACAGCTTTCTTGATGTTTTCCTTTGTTTCTTCGTCATTTACCTCGCTTTCTCCTAATGCGCTGGCAATCCCTTGATAATCTTCATCCGTTAATTTTTCTGAATCGTCCGCTTGTACGAATGCTCCTGCTATGACAGCACCTACTACCAGTAATCCTGCTACTAATATAATTTTTTTCATCAAATCCCCTTTCTCCATTTTCATCTTACTAAACCGTATCTTACTTGTAGCGAAAATTCAACATATTCCATTATTTTTGAATTTCTATATATTCCTGCTCTTCTTCTTTACTTAGTATTCCAGTTGCTTCACCTTATTAGTTATTCCAATTAAATAATCTTTCCTTATAAATTTTATCACTAAAATACCTTATCCTTCTTAAACAAACCTACCAATTACTTTACACAAAGTCTGTTTATTCCCTTCATTTATTTTAACATAATACCCAAGTCCTTCTCTTTCATAGAAAAATTCCATGGCAAATCACATCGAATCACAAGAAGGAAATATTATTTACAACTATATGAATAGGTTTGTGAATTACTTTGTGATTTCATGTCTATTTAATAATAAGACATTGATAGAACAAAAAAACACATGTGATTTCTGCTGTGAAATCGCATGTGTTTTTGCTTATGAACCTCTGAAGTAAACCCGTTAAAAAAACCGGCGATGGAGAGTAAATTTAACCGCAGGATTATCCAGGTCTTCGGTCCTTACAAACGCTTGGGCCAAGGAGCTTAAAACCTTCAAATATTATAAAATACAAGCAAAACTGGTCTTTCGATATGCCATGAAAATGGACATCATTAAGCGCAATCCGATGGATTATGTCACGTTACCGAAACTAAAACATGAGATGGAATATGATGCGGAGCTGGAAGAAAAGAAGCATTACTATACACGTGAAGAGCTCAGGAGCTTTTTAGAGACGATTCAGGAGGATAACATGGCTTATACCATGTTTCGGCTACTCGCCTTCACAGGAGCACGCAAGGGGGAACTGTATGCCCTGCATTGGTCGGACGTGGACTTCCACCATAAGTCGATCAGCTTGAAAAAGACATTGATTCACACGAGCGGCAAAAAGCAGCTTCAGACATCGAAAACAAAGGCCTCTCGACGTGTGGTTAGCGTGGACGATGAAACTCTGGCGATCTTAAAGAAATGGCGTAGCAAGCAAATACAGCGCTATTTGACGTTAAAACTTGCCGCTCCTTTTCAATCTGATGATAAGCAGCCCGTCTTTACGGTTTATAATCAGTTATAACATGAAATGGATTATTGTCGACTGGCTTACTTAAATGAAAAGCTAGAGCGGATTTATCAAAAGAAACCGGAGCTGCCACAAATAAATATTCACGCCTTCCGTCATACACATGCCAGTTTTGCTGTTTGTGCTTCTATCAAAGATGTACAATCCCGACTCGACCACACCGATATTAAAACCACGATGGATATTTACACTCATGTGACCGATGAGGCGAAGGAGAAAACAACAGAGATGTTCCAGAAGTACATGACATTTTAGCTCGGGGTATTCAAGGAGTATTCATTTTCAAATTTGGAAACGAAAAAGCCCTCTCTTCTTTACAAAAGCAAAGAGGGCAAACCCTTGGTATATAAGGTTTATTAACGTTTTGAGAACTGTGGTGCACGACGAGCTCCTTTAAGACCTGGTTTTTAACATTCATTAATTGCCTTCACATAAGCCCTTATCTCTGGTTCATAATCTTCTTTCGGAAACATTCCTTGATATAGATTTATTACGGTTTGCATACGTTTTAGTTCATTGAAAGCAGTGTTCATTATTTATATACTCGCTTGTAACTTTGTAAAAAATTTTAGATCATTATTTGTGGCTGTCATGTTGGCTGTCATATCATCCAGGAATTGGTCAACTTCTTCCTTTTTAAATAGATACTTACTCCCCACCTTGTAATAACGTAAACCGTTTTTGATAAGTCTGTCCTCGATTACTGGCTTACTGATGTTAAGGTACTCGGCTAATTCTTGATAGGTCATGAAATACTTTAATGAAGCTAATTCCTTCACTTTTTCATTAATGGCTTTTTCAAGCATGGTATTTACTGTTTTTTCATCAATTTGAACGTTGAGCATGTTTCTCCCCCTCTAAACATGTTCTTCACCAAGTACTTTTACTAGAACGTTTACTAATATTAAAACATGTTCTTATATATTTGTCAATGTTTTACTAATTGGTACATGTTCTAAAATTGTGATATTATAAAAAGGAATAAAATAAAAGGTGATGGAGGATCTATGAATTATCCTGTTATAAGTAAATTGATTAAAGAACAAAGGGAAATTAAAGGCATGACCCTGAATGATTTGGAGAAGGTTATAGGTGTTACTGCTAGTTATCTTAGTCAAGTAGAAAATGGGAATAAATTACCTTCAGAAAAGGTTTTATTTTCAATAGCTTATTTTTTAGATATTGGTTCTGTTAAAAACAACTATCAAGAAAAATTAATAACCGAATATGCCGCTATAAAAGGATTGAATGAAAATGAACTATGGAATGATTTGCAAAAATTTCGTGCTGATTTATTACGAACTCTAGAAAAATCAATGAATACATCAATTGATACTGTTAGCAAAAATAAATTTAAATTAAAAAAAGGTACATTAAAAGTTGAACCCATTGATGAACCCTATTTTGATTTAAAATGGTTATTAACTCAAAAGGAACATGAGGTTTTTTATGGTCGTGATTTCAATATAAGAGGGGAATATTCAGGAGGGGAATCAAAGTTAGATAAATTTTTTTATCATAGATTACGTGATGAAGATATAAAAATTATACATGGAATCATTGAGGCTTATATCTCTAATAGGTACGAAAAACGTAAAAAAGAAGGTGATTAAATGGCATACCTCTATAAACGAGGGAAAAAATGGGCTTATCGTGCTTACGCTGGAAAAGACCCCATAACTGGTAAGGATAAACAAACTAGTAAGTCTGGCTTTTTGACAAAGAAAGACGCCCAACTTGCTGCCGCCTTATTTGAAAGACAATTCCATAATAACGAATACGTTCAACCTTAAAAAAGAGGCTTCCACTAAGTTTAGTAACTTAATGAAAAACCTCTCAATAAATCTTATTGATTAAAACATGAACAAAAGCATGAACATGATACATTTATAACGCTTGTAAACATTGTTATATCAACGTTTATAGGCGTTTATTACATCATGCCGCCCGTAAGGTGAGAGTGTGTAATATCTTTAACGTTATATGCGAAAAGTGCGGTAAACCAAGATTTTGCTAAATTAAGTCTGTAACATCTTTAACGGGAGTTTACTGTTTTTCACTAGAGTGCGTTAACAAAATGTTAACACTTTGCAATAGTTAATTATAATCCAACTTATGATCTTAGAAGAGAACTTAGATAATATTCCTTCACAAAGTTATAAAAAATTTCACTTTAGTTTGTCAAGTTGGAATCAATTTTCAACAAGATAGTGTTCTTTCTTATTTATGAATTAAATTGGTAATATAGCTTAGTATGAGTAATGTAGACAAACAAAGTTATTTTAGAATTTCAATGAAAATGTTGACTCTTTTAATAGGGCTGATTATTTTCATCAAATCTAATTAATGCGTTTCCATTTTTAAATTCTTCAACTAAATGAAAATGTTCTAAACGTGCGTCAATCCATATAGATTTAGGTATATGCTCCAATAAAATGACTTGAAAATCAGTCTCTAATATCTTAATTACATAGTTAATGAAGTAATCAAGAAGCTGCATTGCAATAGTAATTTTACCTTTGTCAGACCTTTTAACCTTTTCCCAACTGAGTTTTTCAACCTTACTCTCCTTTTCCTCCCCAAAATAAGGCCTGCTGGGTTGGTCCATTATTAACCATTGAGGCACATAAGGTGATTTTTGACTAATTATTAGTTCATGAAGTCCTAAGAATAAACATAGATGGAGAAACATATGGTTCGAACTACTCCCTACTTTACTTGGAAATGCTGATCTAGGCTTTCTTAGTTCAAGTTTCTTTTCTTTATAATTAAATGAAGATTTATATCCTTTATAATTATCCAAAGCATCTCCACTTTTATCTAGGTATGTCTGAACTAATTCATCCAGCAACCTCAAAGTAGCATTTCTTTTTTCATGATATTCGATTAATTCCACTTCATTTATCTGAGATTCAAGGTTGGTGATCTTCTCATCTAAGTCATTTTCTTGATTTGAAATACCCCATTGTCTCCCATAAAGTTCTAACTTGGTCCTAACTTCTCCGATGAAAATTAACTTATCAATCTCATTTTTAGTCGTTTTACTATTAATAGGTATGTCAAAAATTTCAGAATTTAAACTTTTGACTTTTTCTTCATATTCTTTGATTTTATTATCAACATTGAAGTTAAAGGGGGACCTTCCTTTATTATTTTGTTTTATTAGTTCGTATTCATCTTGCAAACTATTAATTAGCAAATCTAAATCGGGAAGTTCTAATAACTTGTAACTCTCATTTAATACTTGCACTGGTTTCAAACTATCAAGGGTATTTTTTTGTAATTTCTTAAAATGCCCAATTTCTAGATTAAACATTTTTAAGTTTCTAATTTTTCTTATCAGTTTATTCTTTTCGTTTTTTAATTTATTTATTTTCTCAAGGTTAATATCTATACTCTCTTCTTTATATGTAGTATTAATTTCATTTAACTTATTCATCAATTCCGCTGAATCACTTATATCATAGTCAATCAAATTAAATTCTTTTGCTTTCTTAGATAATTCATTTATATTTTCATTAAAAACATCCATTTCTTTATCAATTAAATTTTGTTTTCTTTTCAATTTCTTTAGCTCTGATTTTAAAACGTTAAGCTTTTCTTTTTGCAATAAATTCTCTTCTGTTTCAATACTAACTGCTAAATCGAAAATATTTATTAGAGCATCTCTATATCGATCAACATTTTGTTTATCAAAAAAAACTTCACTATGGTCAATAGTGTCTCCCGAAAGAGTATTAAACATCAGAAAATATCTTGGTGAAATTTTACTCCCTAAAGTAATGTTTTTTCCGCCAAAAGGGAAAACCGTCCTTTCAGTAATATTAAATTCATTATCAATAATTTTTTTGATTAGTTTCTCAGTATTATTCGCAGTTGGATGCTTTGGAATATGGCCATCAGCGTGAAAAAAATATTCTTTTGATACCTCTCGCTTATCAATTCTTCCTCTTCCAAGTGTATATAAATTATTATTTATATGGAAATTCACTCCATACCAAGTAACATTTTCATTTATTATTTCATCAGTAATATCAGCTCTACTTCCAAAAAGACAATAATCTATAATACTTATTATTTCAGACTTACCAGTTCCGCTATCTCCAGTTATAACGTTGATCTTATTTTTCTCAAACTTTATCTCTCTTATTTTACCATTATTCAACCAAAGCAATATTTTATTAATATTAAACCTCATAATTCCACCCTTAATTGTAGATACAAATTTTCTTTTCTATCATTTAACAATTCTCCAACACTTTTAGAAGCTCTAATTATATTATTTGCTCTTGCTCCTATATCCCTTTTTTCAGTGCTATTTAATAATAAATTTTCATCGTTAGTCTTTAAAGAAATATCCCCATTATCTTGTATGCGAATTATATCCATAGAAGACAGTATCAGTATTGAATTAGTAGATACATCTATTAACGAATAAAATATGCCATTAAAATTTGCGAAGAATTCAGGCTTTTTTATTATTAATTGTTCAATGCTCTTAACATCAGTTCTTGAGTCATTAATGTAACTAACAATTCTATTTTGAAATGTTATTGGTTGAATTAACATTGCAGTAGAACTACTTATTTTACCTACGTGCTTTAATACATAAAATATTGATATTAAACCCAATAGTTCGTTATTAAAGAGTTGCTTTGAAGAATAATTAGAATTCTCTCCAAAAATTTCCTCACTCATTTTCTTTATACCTTTCCTTCCAATCTATTAGCCATCCAATACTTGGTTCGTCCGACAAAACATAAAATTGTCCATTACTTAAAATTGGATCTAGTTCAGTTTCATCTATGGTAAGATTTAACCCTAATACATCGTAATAGCATTGAGATGCGGATTCTAATATTTCTTCCATATCAAGATCTTCTATATTAACTTTTCTTAGTTTTCTCTTTAACTTAGAATGATATTTTTTATGGATTGTTTCCCACATTTTCTTTGAATTATCATTAAACCTCATTTTCTCTTCTACCGTTATTTCACTATCCTGCACCCATTGCTCAATGTTATTTAATAGCATCATTTTTGAAGTAAAGATTGATACCAACTCATCCTCATAATCTTCATCTCTTTTATCTAAAATCTCACTATCGATTAGTTGCCTTATTGAAGTAAAAGTTTCGGATGAATCAGGAACCGGGTCTTTAGGTCGATACAAACTAATTGGAAGCTTTTTAATCCTTCCTAAATCGAAATAATGAGTAAACTTTTTATAATATTCATCGAAATTTATAGTAACCTTTCTTCTTGCTTTCACCTCTTCGTAAATCATTTTTCTTAAACTACTATCAACAGCATGAAATACATGTTCTATCCTTCTCTCAGGAATATTTTTTTCCTTCAAACGAGTATTTATTAATTCAAACAATTCGTCTTTACTCAAACAAAAGTCTAATTTTTTAATAAATTTTTCTACCCATTCATCATCCATAGAGTACAGATTACGTATATACTTATCTACTTGAGATTCCCCTTTTCCTTCTTTTGGGGTACCTAACTTTATTAAATACTCTTTCAATGAATCAACGGAAATGATATTTTCCTTTAATAAACTGATTTTACTTAGAAATTCATTTTTTTTGGAATAGGCTTTATTTGTTACTAATAGAAAATGTGTATTATCAATAAACTTATATTGCGAACTCGGAACTGATCTATTTGAAGCGCTATCAGTAATCATTTCAATCCAATTACTAATAGTTTTCCATAGATCACCATCCTTCTCTGACAGTGTACTCTGTGAATTAATTGAATGTTTTAGTTGAATCAATGTTTGCTTACCATCCCTCATTTCAATATGCACATCGTCCTTCACCTCATATCCAACAGATTGTCCCTCTTTAATCTGCAGTAATTCATAAAGAAAAAAATAATATTGATAATCAAACCCTATAGATTTAGATTCAGCAGCTGTTTTTTCATGAACATTTTTCTCATTTCTCATAGTTTAGCTCACCTTTAACGTAACTTTTTTATATCCTTCCTCTAACTATAAAATAAGACAAACACTCTCTATAATAAAATTAACCATGAATGACTTTTTAATTATCGTTTACACTTGTAATTTCACTTTTTGCTATCTGAGATAGTCTCTCTCTTTGGATAAACTCAATAAAATCCATAGGAGTAACTTCTTCCTCTTTTAGAATTTTTTCAGCCTCTAATCTCCACATAAAATCTCCCGGTTCCATAAAGCTTCTCCTTATTTTCCTTATAGCCTCAATTGCCTTTCTTGCCCAATTAACAAACTCATCCCTATTAACATACCATACATCGTTTCCATGTAATGCTGCTGAATCATCAATAATTTTTGAAGTAGTAATCATAATAACATCAATATTAGCATCTTTTTTTAAAGTATTTATCTTCTCCCGGATCCAATTTGGATGTGTACATGCTTGTTTAACGTGTTTGACAGGTATCGACTTTTCCTCTGATTTATAAATTTTATCTTCCGAGACAATACAATACTTATCATTAATGATCCACCAAGGGTCAGGATCTGCACTTCCATTAGTATTACCTGTTTCATATCCTAATAGTTTTCCTAACTCTTCATGACCCTTTTCAAAATCATTTCCATCATCACTATTTATTAATTCAAGTATTTGTCTTGCTCTATTTTCAAATTTTCTACTATTCTTAATTCCATCGTTAAGAATTTGTATTTCAATTCTCTCTAAGATATCGTATATACCTTCTTCTACAGTGTTACTATGCGGAATATCTTTACCTTCAAGCATTTTATTAAACCAACTAATAGTATTCGTTGTTTTAGAGGCTTGTTTGAAGTAATTCCTTGAAACCTCATAATACTTTTCATTTCCATTTTTATATATTTGATGTGCTACGTAACCAGCTAAGTAGTTCCAAAAACCGTTGTAACCCTTCAAAGCATTGCCATCTAGCTTTGGTAAAAGCTGATCAATTTGTTTTAATGCCTCTTCATAATCTTCACGCCAAAGCGCATATTGATATTCAACTTCATGGGAAACAGAATCTTTTAATCTCTTAAAGTTTTCGACTTCATTAGAAAGATCATTCTTACTAATATATTCATCTCTAAGACTAATAATTTCCTGTTCAGCACCTTCCCATTCTTCACCACGTTCAAAAAAAAGTTTTAGAAATTTAAATAAATCGTCAACATTTTTATGATCGGTTGATTGATCGTAACCAAATTCTAATTCTGCTCTTAATTCAGGATGGTAATTCAGAATTTTTTTTGGAGAAACTAGAGAATTCTCTAAATCACTCCCAAAAATACATACCGCTGCATAATCGACATCTGACCTAGTACAACGACCTATTGCTTGTATTATTCTTGTTCTTACTCTTTCATTGAATAGTACAGATGCAGCCATTCTATTTGTAATAAACTTTTCTTGTAAGTGTGTTGCATTTGGCAGATTACCTAGTATTAACATATGACATTTATCTCCATCCATATCAATACCATCGTATCTATTTGCTAAAACTGCGATTCCATCTTCAGAATCTACAAATGTATCTTTAGCTTTTTCAATATCCTTACTTACAAAAACCTCAGTATCTGTTTCTGTTTTAATAATGTCTTTAATCTGCTTTACTGTATTGTCATCTTGAACGAGAAATAGAGATCTTTTTACAGTATCATTAATTTTCAATAAAATTTCTCTGTTCATACTAGAAGGAAAGGATGCATTTGGGAATATAAAAAATCTTCTTCCAATACTTTTCTTGTCAAATTCCGCCGCCATCGGCAATCTATGAATGTTCTTCACACCAGTTATGCGCTCCAATTCACCACTCTCACCCAGAGTAGCAGACATATATATTCTTTGTTTTGCGTTAGCGAAAGGGGCATGTGTAAGCGTAGGAGGAATATAAGGTCTAATAAGTATCCCCTTCCAACTCAAAAACATATTACAAGCGTGTAAGTTATTCTTTATGTTTGCCCAAGAATATTTTAAATTGTTGACAGATACATGTGCCTCAATTATAGGAAATATATCTTGTAACTTAGAATTAAATTTAATATTCGGTAGTTTATCGAACCAAATTGTATCTTCAACCATTGGGTCGTCATTTATCATTCGGTTATACTGTGTTAACTCTAATACATCTTTAAGATTTTCCGTTAATGATAAGTACAGTTCTGTGTTTTCAAACCTTGATATATCAAGTGACCAATTGCTGACGATATAGTTTTCAGAACTATGCGCATCGTCAAAGATTATAAGATCTGCATCATCAAAAAACGCATTAGTATTAAATAAACTACTGTAGTTGGTTACAGCTATTGTTTCTGCCCTGTTATAAGATGATTTAGCATTTGGCTCATATCCAATGATTTTCCCAGTAAATCCATGCACTTTTATACCGTAATCGGCATTTGCTTTCTCTACAACTTGGTTCACAAGTTGATTATTAGTGCAAAGGTAGACTACTTTTTCTTTATATTTTCTTCTTCTGTATTCACCAATTAATAGCCCTATTAAAGTTTTCCCACTACCAGTAGGCAATTCAAATGCTACATCTTTTTTATTAAAAGCTTGTTGCATATATGTTTCAATCATTTTAGACTGATAGTCTAATGTTCCATTTATAGTTCTTTTTTTGTTATCTTTATACATTTCTTGTGGCGAATCAAAATTATTATTTTCAATCTTTCGGGTTCTGAATGACATAATAACCCCATCCCTTTCAAAAGCACAACCAATCATTTTTCATCACTGTTTCTATACTATTTTAGTATTTGAAGAAAAATATTGTTAGTTAGTATCTTTTTAAATTTATGACCATTAGTTCCAAAATGTCTAAATCCTTGCAATATATATCTTCAAAATAATTCGGGTAAATCATTTAATACTTTAGTTAATCTATAATTTACATCTTTTTCATCTTCAAAGAAATGGAGTCAATTCATTATGTAAGCTTCGTTTGTTTAATGTGCCTGTTAATGCCATATTAACTGCTTCTAATATAGTAGATTTTCCCTGTTCATTATTACCAACTAGAATATTCATTGTATCGTTTAAAGATAGGTCTAGATATTCAATAGATTTATAGTTTTTTATTATTACTTTGTCTATCACTTTATGATCCCCTCTCATATGAGTTGTAGCACTTCTATATTTTATAAAAAAACAGAAGTATCCCTAAGAGGTGTAACTTCTGTTTTTCATGTTGATTTCTATTTTATTTTTTTAAAGTTTAAATATTCTCTGTTTCATTTTAATTTTACAATTCACAACAAAAATATACAAGTATTTCCTTTTAGTTCGGGTTATTATTGGACACGACTTATCCTGATATTTATTGATCTTGTTTAATAAAAGTCGGACATTTTTTTGGTATTGTAAATGCAGTAAATTCCTCCCCCATCCCTTTCTCTGGTTGATTACGAATAGCTTCAAGTAAACTTGGATTACTAATTCCCATTGGCACTGCAACACCACCTTTATATACAGCGTTAATATTGTCTATATACTTACCTTCAACTTTTCCACAACTACATTTTTTTATCGAATAATCGAGATTGAAAAGATCTCCACACTCTAGACACAATAACAACTTCATTTTATCACCTACTTCGATTTTGGATCGAACTCATATAATATATACGATCAAAATATAAGGTGTTATCATATGCTCAAGTGAGTGAATCAAAAACCCTTCGAAAACCTTTAGTATTTTTGCCTAATGTGATTATAACAAGTGCAATAAATAATGGTCCTGAAATTTATGATATAAATATACTACGAGAAAAATAATTAAGCTCAATGATTAAAATCACCAAGTTTGGTAAAATACAATTGTTAGTACAATTGGTATCTCTGAACAAGAAGAAGTGCCAAAGTGCATTTCTTCTTGTTATATTAATTGGGTCCTTCTAATTTTCACTATAAAGGACCATAACATACTAAGTAGCTTACATAGTATGTTACGGTCCCTTTATTTAACCAGATTATTTGCATTCATTTCTAAAATCTTTGCTAAATCTTCTCCCGGTGGTAAATAGTGAATAGTAGTAGCAAGCCTTGCATGTCGTAATTGTTCTTTAATCGACATTTCATTAATTCCTTCAGAGTACATAAGATATGCCATTGTATGGCGGTAATCATGCATCCTTATTTTTCGTTTAACACCAGCTATCTTATAGATTTCCTTCATAATTTTAGGTAAATTATTCTCATTTAAAGGTTTTCCATTCTCAAAAAAAACTTCCTTGTCTCTTCCCTGACTCCACTCGCTCCAAGCTGGATGTTCTAGATACGATTTTAATTCACTTTTTAATAACTCTGTCATCATTACGACACCCGCTGTTGTTTTTTGTCCACGTGTAATTTCAATTTGGCTAAAGTCAAAAGAAATTTGCGATTTCTTTAACATTAATAATTCTTTCTTCCGAAATCCACATGTTAGTAGCATAAGAACTAAAACATAATATTTCTTAGTAAAAGGGTCATACTTATAGGCAGCATTTAAAATTTTTATACATTCTTCTTTAGTTATTGTATAATCCCTATGAGCAAGTTCATAGTAAGGGTTTCTATAATATTTTAGTGGGTTTATCTTTATCATTCCTACTGATTTTAAAAAATTAAAGAAACTTTTTATAAAGCTTATCGCAGGATAAAGCATCTTATTTGAACGTCCCTCTTCGATTAAAAACTCTATAAACTCATCAAAAATATCCTCATCTATTGGTTCATAGGTGTTACTTTCTTCAATAAAATAGAAGTTATCAAAGTCTAGTTTACCTTCTGCTCCTCGTATCATAAGATATTCACCAAATCGCTTCAATTCACATTTATATGATTTCTTTGAACTTTTTGCTAGATTGGCGTTTTCAAACCAGAATTTATAGTAATCTGAGTCTAATATAATATTCACTAAATTTCCTCTCCTCTTTGGTGAAAATCTAAGACATCCTTACCAAAAGGATGTCTTTCTATATCTTCTTTTAATTGATCATTTGTTTGCTTGGTGTACTGTTGTAGCGCGTTAATAGTTTTATGGCCCATTAAATCCATCATTGCAAAGATATTTATCCCAGACCTTATACCATAAACTGCAAACGAATGGCGAAAATTATGAACACTTAACCTTTCAGCCTCTTCTTCTGTAATAGTTTCTGCTTCCTTGATTAAGTTTTTAATCATCCCTTACTGCTCTATCTGTAATATGACTCTTTTCATTTAAACCACTAAATATAAACATATCCCCTTGCTTGTCTTTTAATTTTTTCCAATCTTCTTCTAAATGTCCATAAATAAAGTTAATATATCTTAATAGAATTTCAAATGAATCGTGTTGAACATAAGCTGGTTTTTTAACACCCTTATTACGCTTTCTTCTTACCATAACCATTTCATTATCGATATCAATATCTTTTATTTGTATTTCAACAAGTTCGCTAATTCTTAGAGCAGTTCCAATAAATACACATAGAATTGTATAATTTCTGAGGCCATTACTCGTACTCTTACTTAATATTAATAGCTCTCTTAATTGTTCTTTAGTGTAAAATTTGGGCAATTCATTTTTATCCCAATCAATTTTTAAAGAACTTTGAAAATCTTCCTTATTTTTATCATAAAAATCACTTGTAACTGTTTTAATAAACGCACGCAAAAAAGCAGACTTCTTATTTCTCGTACTCTTTTTGTCATATGAATTAATATATTCTACTAACGGTTTTGTAGGATATATTATATCTTCAAACTGTAAACTTCTGTCCAGCCCTTTAACTCCAAGAAAGGAAAGTAATTGTTTTATCTCATACTTATAAGATTCTTTCGTCGATGTTGAATAATTAAGAAACTTCGCACTAGAGAAGAACTTATTAACCGCATCTTCTAGCGAAATATTTGTAGTACTCTCTAGTTTTTCATCTTCTTGACTTGTTGACAGGTTAAAAACAGATTTTGCAGCTTTTAAAATTGTTTCTAAATCATTTACGTTTAAGAGTTCTTGCAACTGACTTTCCACTTCGGATTGTTTTGACTTTTTCCTAATAATACTCATTTTAAATCACCTTCTATTAAATCTAACTTTGCAAGTTCATCCTTCACATATTGACGTTCTAGGTGAATATACCTCGAAGGCATATGTCCTGATTTATGACGAGTTAAATCTTTAATTAATGGGAGTGGGCTATATTTTGTGACATTTGTAATAAAGGTGTGCCTTAATAAATGTAATCCTCCCTCATAATTCCAACCAGATATCAAAGCATACACTTTATAACTTCTAAATAATTTATCTTTAAATTTCATCGGATTAGCTTCAAATACATAACCAAAATCTTTCGTATTGATCTCTTTAAGCTGTCTGTAAATTTGAGATGGAATAGGCAACATTGAAGAATTTTTCTTTGACTCATTTATTACTACTGTTTTATTTCCCATATTAATATCTTCCCATTTTAAGTTAGCGACTTCTATACCTCTAAATCCCATAAATAACATTAAAGAAAAGGCTAATATTTCTTTCTTTGGTTCATCTGAATACATATAAATTACTATTAATAGATTTTTGATTTCAGACACTTTAGGAATTGATCTAAACTTATAATCGTCTGTCTTAATTTTATTGATATTACTTGCAATATCACTGGAAATTCTTTTCTTTTGATAAAGTATTGAAAAGAATGTGGTTATTCTTTGAATCCTATTTTTGGCGCTACGTTCATACATTTCTCCTTCATTAACTAACCTCATTAAAAATGATCTATAATCATTTGTGTGTTCTGCTTTTATCTCATTCACTATTATGTTATTGATGTTTTTGTGCTTGAAACTTTCTACATTTTCAGTTAGCCATTTAAACAACCCTTTAACTGGTAAAATTAAATTTGAATGAATACTTCTTTCCTTTGTCCCCTTTAACCTTAGTTGCCTTGCACAATATTGAACCAATGGATGATTAAAAACTTTATTTTCCGCCGCCCCAATATACTTTACTTTTATATACTCGAAAGGAGCAATTTTCTTTAAATATTGATTAAAGTATAGTGCCTGATCCTTAGATTTAAGTTCACTTGAAATTAGATCAATAACAGATTTATGAATTAAGTCTTCTTCTGTAATTTCCTTCTCCTTCTTATTTGTCACTTTTTTGGTCAGCTTAATTACATTTTTAAAAAAACTGTATATTAATAAATATACTCTAGGAGTTTGGTCCATTTTACTTTCTAAATACAATATTATAGAACGTAAATGAAATTCTTCACTTATAATGTTTTTAAGAATCCAAGGATTAATTTCTTTACTTCCTAGATTAGTCAGGCTTTCTTCATTGATATAAGGTGATTTATTTATTAACATCTCCATCATCCTCCTGCTATCAGAATATTTACTACTATTTATTTCCAAATAATTAGTATTTATTCCAAAATCGGAAGAGTTATTCTGATAAATACCATACCGAGAAGAACTCTTCCGTTCTTTTCCGAAACGTTCCTTATCCGAATTAGTCCACAGTTCACTAATGTTACGAATTACTTCTTCATTTTTTTCCACTTTCTTAAAACCTCCTAAAAAAAAGCGCCCCAAGAAAATTGCTATTTACAATAACAATTCCTTGGGGCGCTCCCTTATTTATTTTAAATATTATATATGAATGTATTTTGTATTTTAAGTCTATTTCAAAAAAATTCTTTTACATTTCAAAAAAAATAACTTCTAGTCGATTACGGTTATCAGAATGCACTATTATTGGCATGTTTATTACCAGCGATTGTCAACGCATTTAAATGGGGTAACGTCAATAGTGCGTATTTACATCGTTAAGGATTTAAAAAGATAAAAAATCCTAATTCCTCCTTACCTTTTGTAACAAATTGAGCTTTAAATGTTTAACAAACTCGGCATTGTGTTGATTTTCATATATATTTCTATTTTTACTACCTTTTCTACAAGCAAAGCTAATCACATGTAAATACAATTTGCTTATCGGAATCAAAAACATTAGCACTCCTAATAAAAGTAACAAAACTTTTATAAAGTACATCACTTTTCTTGAACATTCATTCTTATGGTAATCTTATAGTAATACAAGTGTTGAAAGGGTGAGATAATGAAAAACGAAAAAGGAAAATTTGCAGATAGCTCAAAAACAGGATTTGGTCTACTTACCGAGTCTCTCTTGGATGTTGGCACGGATATCGGAGCTAAGGTGGCTAAAGAGTCAATCTCTCATATAGCGGGCGAACTAATGATAGATACTGCCAGTTCATTTTTACCGGGTGTAGGAGGGGCTATCTCCTCTTACAAAAGAGTAAGAGCAGAGAAAAATCTAAAAGAACTCATTTATCATCTTAACGATAATCATAAGAAACTAACGGAGAGTCTAAGTAAACAAACGGATGAGAATCGTGAGAAACTAGATAATTTACTTCAATTTGTTCTAGAAATGGCAACGGAGGAACAACAAGTAGAGAAAATCGAATATATGGTGAATGGATACATTTACTTAACGGAACATGAGGAGATTACTTCTGATTTTGTGATGCACTATTATGATATGTTGAAACAATTGCGAATGGTCGATATTTCTGTGTTGCGATTGTATTATGGAGGTTCTTATTTATACGAAAGTGAGGAAAATCAAGAAACATTCCAAAGTGTGATGAAGAAACACGGCATGTCTTATGACCAATATAATTCCGTTAGAGAAACTCTTAGACGGAATGGGTTATTAGAACTCAAGGTAAAAGATGATGTCGACGATGATATGAGTAAATTAGAAGATGGAATTAATAAGATTGTTGCCTATATAGAACATGTAAATGGTAAAAGCAAAAGTAGACCTCCAAAGATATCGAAAGTTAAAATAAAGCAAAAATCAAAAGAAAGAATCAAACTAAGTAAGCTCGGCCGAAATTTCTATGAATTCTTCGGGGATATTTAGCGTTAAAATCGAATACCATAATGGTCTACAGGTTGTCGAGTGAGTATTGCGGATAAATTGAGCCAGCTATGCGGAGTTTTGAGCCACTGTTTGCGGACGACTGAGCCAGTATATGCGGAAAGAGAGCGACTATTGATTACAGCCATAAGAATGTTCCACATCTGCAATGTTTTTTACCAGCGATGCCACGATATTTATCACTTGTTGTCAATGTGTTTACCAATGGGTTACGTCAGTACGCGTATTTTACAACGTTAAGGATACTGAAAGATAAAAAAGCCTAACCCCTCCGTAGTTTTAGCGAGGAATTAGGCATATATCTGTAACAAACGCGCCTAATTGTTGAAGAGCATTTTTCTATTGCATAGTATATTTGTACTGCGAATAGATTTGTTGTTATTTCGTCGTTCCTTATTCAACATTAACTCCCTATACAAAAAAGACGCGTTATGAGATAAACACGCCTGATTGTGGAAGAATGAATAACTTAACTTATTATAATATTAGCTGCTTCACTTTTAAAATTATTCTAAAAAACAGAACCCTTATACATGCGTGAATAACTCAGGTTGAAGTACCTTGTTTAATCTGTCTAAAGTGGTGTCATCAAATATCACGTTAATCGATTTTGACGGTAAATACCCTGCCAAATCAATTATGTAATTTATTTTAACACTAAATTTAGCATTGTAAAATTTAACATATTGTTCAACCATTTTTTTTATATCTTTATATTTAATAAAAGTACAGTCGGATATAATACTTTTAGAGATATATTTTATGTATTGTTCATGATGTTTTATATCTGTTAATTCTATATGGTAATTTGTTACTCTTTTAATTTCTTTGTCTAAACATATCTTTAAATGAGGCTTATGAAGTCTAACTACTTCTATTTTGTTTTCCTTAATATATTTAATAATTGAGTCTCTTAAATCATCTAATTCCTCAATATAGGTAAGTGAGATATTTTCCACACTATAAAAATCTATAGGAAATAGTCTTTCATGGTTAATATCCAAGTAGTCATGATCTACTATTCCGTAACTATTACTTTGTGATTCAACTTTTTCCTTTATTTGAATACAATTTCCACCATTATCAATAAATTTGTCCTTCAGCTCTTTTAATTGTTGATAAAAAATTTTGTTAGTTCGACCCTCAACATAAATTATTGGTTGGGTAACCAGTTTCATCTTACCTCTATTGTATTTTTCTCTATTATAATCCATTTAAATTACACTTCTTTCGATATATTGCCTTCAATAGCTATAAAATCTTCATAAATATAAGGAGCATGTGTCGCAATAAATAATGTCTTGTCTTTGGTTAGAATATGCAAATCTGTAATGATTTTATTTTGGAAGTTTAGTGATAGCGAGAGTTCTGGTTCATCAATTAAAAAAATATCTACATCGTTAAATAATATCTCTAGAAAAAGAAATGAAATTTTTCTTTCTCCCGATGATAGTTTTTCAAAATCCATTTCTTCAGTGTTTTTAATAAATTTTAATTCATTAATGTTTTCCATATCAACTTTTATATCAGTATATTTCCCTATAACAGAATTGAATTTTTCGATTTTTGAATAAAACTTGTTACGCTTTACCATAATAGTTTCTAACTCATGCAAACTACTATCCAAGTTAGTAGACTTATGCCAAAAGTAATTTTTCAAATCGTTATTAATTTGATCAATAGCTACCTCTATCTTATTACTTATTCCTGTAATTTCAATATTGTCGGTAGTTATATAGTGAGCAGATTTTATTGATAATTTTTTCAAAATACTACCCTTTTCTTGTTCTAAACGAGAGATAAGTTCTTCATCTTCAGAATTTATAGCCGAAAACTGATACTTTTCTTTAAGATATGAAATCAAATTAAGAGCTTCTTCAATATATGTTAAATAAAATTCTTCATTTATTATCGTATCAAATTCAATCATATGTTTATTCTTATTCCTTAGCCGAGCAATAAGAATATAGGTGTCGTTTAACCATCGATTAAATCCTCGTGAATTAAATCTAATATCATTTAGATCTATACAATTATTTAGGTAATTAAGAATCCTATTATAATTTAACCTACCTTGTACATCGTAAAAATTTTCTTCAGGAATTTCTAATAACAATGAATGCAACTTTTCAAAAACTTTTTTAGAATTCCTTATAAATAGAATGATTTCCCGTTTTTCTGTTTCTTTTAAATTTTCATTAACTGAAAACAATTCGTTATAATTCACGTCATTTATCTTTAGAGTCTCCAAATTCATACTATCAATGATTTTAGAGAAATTGCCTGTTTTTTTTTCTTTAGCTAATACATATAAAGAATTAATTGTTTTGAGAATCCTTGTTTTACCTTGTCCATTATTCCCAAAAAAAACAGTGTTCTTGTTTAAATCAAACTCTATTTCTTTATTATTATCGTTAAACTGTAAGTATAATTGGTTTTTCTGCATATAATAATACTCCTAAAATATTTTATGTTATCATGTTCGAGAGTTTTCCAATAATTCCAAGATATACTTTTTTATTTTCCAACGCATTTCTTCTGAGTTATGTATGAATCCACTTAGGGACGATGTATTTAGATGACTTAGACCTCAAACAAATTTATTTCTTGCGTTTTTAATTTTCAACCTATATTTAATTTTAAAACTCCTACCATACAGAATAGTTCTCTATTTAGTTCCAATTCTCCTCCATTTCTTTCTATTGTACCACCGATCTACGTTTTATTGGTACCATATTTATTCTTTACTTAATTTTAAAAAATGGCAAACTCAAAAGGACTAGGACCTCAACAATCTAGCCCGTTTGTTGAAAACCTTCCCCCTAAATAATACTTTTTTACATTAAGACATTCTTTCACAAACGAATCTATTTGTTGCACAGTATTTAGTCTACTACGCAATACAAGATTTACTCCACAATCTGGCCCGTTTGTGGAGGACTGATTTTATTGAAAGTCTAAAATGCTTTTATATCTTTGACTATCCAGAAGGTATGAAGTGGTACACAGTCTGTCATTCATTGGCTGCAATTAACTATCAGTAAAATACAAAATAAGAAACTTTGACAAACAATTTGCCACAAAGTAAAAGGGCTACTCTTGCCTAAGACAGTGCAATTTCGTTAGTCCACCACCATTGACTTAACTTACAGTCAACAGAAAGCATTTTCGCTATGTCTTTTGCTCTATTCCATAAAAGAATAGTTCTATTAGTGGCTCTCTACGCCGCACTTGGTGGCTCTTTTATCCGCATTAGGTGGCTCAAAAGTATGCACTAGCGGCTCATGCTGTCTGCAATATTCATGTCGAGAAAACAAATGTCTTTATTTTAAATATCATCAAGTCTTTCTTCTACAATCCGCCCGTGTACTATTCTTATTGAAAATCAATCAAATTTGTACAATGAGTTAACATTTTTGATTTCAAAACTTTACTATCTATTATAGTTAAATACTATCAATCTAACGTTTAACAAAATAAAATTATATTTGTTCCTTACCCGAAAATATTGTCTTCTCTAAGAGTTTTTGCTATACTTTTATTAGTTAGTATTTAATAAATTAAACAAATCAATTTCATATATGCGAAAAGGGAAAACCCCAAGCGCAAAATTGTTATATGACTGCTAGCAGTTTATAACGATTTGCACTTGGGGTTTTTTTGTCTTTTACAATGATTATGACTATTGATTAATAAATAATAAGGGTGAATCTAAAATGTCCAAACAACAACATACAACGTCAACTAAAACCGCTAAATTATCTCAATCATTGTTCTTTAAGCTAGGTAATGGTGAAATAGACATCTCTGCAAATGCGATTGATTTTATGTTCTATACCATTAACTTCGTAGCAAAGGATGGTCGTATCTACTGTAATATTGAAAAGGTTCGTACCTTTTTATTCATGCAGCAGCAAACGTTAGATCGTGTTATCGATGAATTAAAATCACTTGGTTTCATTTCTGAACAAGAGGGATATCTTTATTCACACTTTCACGTTCTTTCTAATGGAGATAAAGAAGATAAGGGGTATATCCGAAACATTAAAGCTCTTACTTCTGATTACGTTAGATCACTAAACAAAAAGAAAAAGCGCTTTTTATTATATATTATTTCATTCGCTCGAATGGGTGTACCTAAAGCTGTATCAGTTGAAGCTTTATATAATAATATGTACCATAGCGGTGTCAATTATATTGATGGTTATCAAGAGCTTTCAGAGTTCCTTTTTGAGTTCGTACAAAGAGGTTATTTAGTCGTATATATTAATAAGAAACGATTTGATTACACATCTCATAAATTCGAAGAGGCTTTTCATGATTTTTGTAACTTTGATGTAAAAACAGGAAAAAAGCGAATGAGTAAAAAGAAAGAACATAAGATTGCACTTCAAATTCATGAAGATTTACTCAAAAAAGACCAAGTTGTACCTAATAACTCCAGTGAAACAGAATTCAGGTTGTTTGCTGATAAATACAACATCTACCACGAGTTATTACGTGCGGAAACGATCCCTTTCTTCATTAGTGTGCAGAATCAATTATATGACACATTTGGAAAAACTGGATTATATCTATATCGCAATGCTCTAGATTCATATTTTTCTAAAGAAGAAGAAAACGTACTGTATCATGACCTTTTAAAAAATGAAAAAGAGACAAAAGCAGTTAACTATATGATGGATTTCCATTTAATAAAGGACGTCCAAAGTATTATCGTAAAGGCACTTACATCAACTGATGAAAGTGAAGCTGTTGAGATAAGTGGATATGTTATAGATAAAGAAAAAGTGGACAATCTTATTGGTTATTTCGCGGATAAGTCATCTGATAATCAAAAGATATTGTTCCATGCTGAGTTAGAAAACAATAATATCCAAATGGAAGAGTTAATCGGTAGAAATCCTGAACAGAATGAATACTCAAACCATTGGTACTCTTTAAACAACCGAATAACTGAAACCTACGAACGCTTTGATTTCGATATTGATGATGAAATTCTTTCAAATGAACAACAAAAAGAAATCATTCAAAAGTGGGCCTATGATGGATTGCTGGTAAAAGAGGAAGAACTTAAAGAAGCTGTTAATCAATTAAAGAAAAAAGTACAGTTTATTCCTAAATCAAAGATGAAAATTAAGCAACACTACGCAAAAAAGGATATAAACAACGATATGCTCGCTCTGGAAGAATCAATGATGTCTCGTCAGGTTAAAGAACGAGAACAACGTTTAAAGGATAAAGGATTTCTTGATAATTTAAGGGAGCTAAATTTTGATTATTAAACATACTCCCTGACCGCAACTAAAAATATGATTTATCTTTGCAGCTGTCATAATCTTCAAAAAAGGAGGGTCATGCAGCTTATTTGTCATGTTTTCATTTCTCTACAAATAGTAACTTCGTTTTATATATGCTTAGTTAGTAGGTACTTTTATTAATATTGTCATATTTTTTACTCGATTCTAAGGATCGAGTTTTTCTTTATAAATAAATGTAATATTTTTACATAATTATAACCCTTATAATGATAAATAATAATCTTAACCAGTATAATTATTAGGTGATAACCTTGAAATATAGTAGCAAAAGGTACAGAAAAAAGGTATCCGATTAAAAAACATCAAGCAGGTTTTAGGGGTACATATACCACAATGCTTTGGTAGCAAGGGGTTGCAGCTTATTATTAGGTGATTCAAAAAATTGCTAATATGTTTTGTTATTTGCTCTGGTATTTGGTTTTTTTCTTAATTTTGTTTTTAATTTGTAATCTAACTGCTTTGATAAATATAATTCATTATAATAATCTAAGAAACCATTAATGACACTCAATCAACAGAGTCAACTTGTAATAATAATTCAGCTATGCTATATCTAGAATAATTAATTTGTTTTAAGGAGGTTGCGCCTTGCCTACAAACGACGAGTTTGTTCAAATAAAACAGTTATACGATAAAACAATCAGTGATTTAGAACAGGAAGAAAGAACATATAAAGATTTAACAGTAGAAGAGTACAAAGAGGAAGTAAAGTTATTTTGGATGAGAACCGAAATATGGGAAAAAGCGCGTGCTATAGATCTATATTCAGAAAAGAAGTTAGAAAAGGATTTTAAGGAAATTAAAATGAGTGCTAAAGAATTGCTACTATAGCCAACTTGCGCGGAAAAAGAAAAAGGACTCCCAGTGATGAGGAAATCCTAATTATAAATCCATACGCACACCATACTTCTTCAACCACTCTTTTCTACTCTCGTAATCAGGCATTACAGATACCAACATATCCCAAAATGCTTGAGAGTGGTTCATATGATACATGTGACACATTTCATGCACAACAATGTAATCTAAAACATACGATGGGGCCATAGAGCAACGCCAATTAAATAGGAGATCATTGTTTGATGTACAGCTTGCCCATCGTTTTTGTTGCTCCTTCACCTTAATTCCATTAGGTGTTCTTTTAAAGTAATGTTGATAGTAATTTATTTTTTTCGTTACTTTTTCAAGTGTCTTTTGGCGATACCAATTCTCCAGTGCTTGTTTGATCTGTTCTTGATCTCTCGATGGTGTTTCAATATAAAATTTACCTTGAAAAAGTTTTATCAAAGGCTTTTTTACTGTTTCTTCAATATTAATTTGAAGAGAATAGTTTCGGCCTAAATACATAAATGATTCACCGTTTACTATTTCCCTGTTGATTTTTAAATACTCCATTTCCCTAAAAAGAAACATCTTTTGTACAATCCAAGAAGCCTTCTTTTTCACTTTTTGTATGATTATTTCCTCAGAAGTATCTAAGGGAGCAACAACGCATACATTGTTAGGCGGCTCAACACTAATCTCCATCGTCCTTCGTTTTTTAAACTCAACAGAAAACTCAATTGTCTTAGTACCATACTCAATGGAACGAATCATTTTTCTCAACCTCTTATTCCCTTGTTGCAAAGTGCTTTTTCGCTAATTGAAGAAGCGGACCTACAAGCTGTTTTCTAACGTCCATTTTAATTTGCTTAAAATACTTTGTTGTTAACATCATGAAAATAGATCGTTCAATATCAGCTGTTTTCGATGAGTTCGTTGTCCAATCGACCACCCAAGATTCCGCTACAATGTCTGCAACATTATGTGCTATTTCTTTTGATAAATTAATAATTTCCTGACTGATATATAACTCTGAAGACTCTTTCACCTGAGATGTTGACACTTCATCAGGCTCATGTAGATGTTTTTTAATCACTTCAAAAAAAGCATATTCCCTTTTAGACAATCCAAGCCTGTCTGCTTCTTCAGTCTCGCCAGTTTCAACAGTATTGATAAATTCCTCTAATTGTTTCTTTCTTTCCGCCCAACTGTTTCGTGTATCTTCAAGAATTTGTTGAAGCCTTTCAAGCAAGGATGTGTAGTAAACCGGATTATCATCCATTTTTACACTTACCACATGTTTAACAGCATGTTCCATATTTGATGCTATCGCTTCATCTGATTGTAAAGTCTCAAGCTTTGATTGATAATCTTGATCGAAAAGCGTAATCGGTTGTATCCATTGCTTTACTCCAAGTGAAGTTAGATGAGCATTAATTATTTCGCGTACTTTTTCTCCACAGTCCGCTATGTCTAATTTAATATCAGGTTCAAATCTTGCTTTAGCTGCTGCACGAATATAAGAAAGCCAACGTAAATCATTTATATTATTTGTGGTCACATGGCTGGGCATAAGTTGCTCCATCGTTCCAGCAAACCGTTTGTATGCTAATTCAAATTCTGCTCTCTTATCTTCAGGTTCTAATTTCTTTACTAGTTTATCTAAGTTATTCTTTTCAATTCCTGTAAACATACCCATGACAGACTCACGATACGAAAGCATCTGCTTATGGACACCATCTATTGATTCCATCGGTTCTCCAATATCATCCTTATCAAAAACCTTTAATGCTTCTTCAAGTTGATTTGAGATTCCATAGTAATCAACCACATAACCACATTTCTTCTTATCTCCATACGTTCGATTTACACGGGCAATAGCTTGCAGTAGGTTATGTTCTTTTAATGGTCTATCTAAGTACATCACTTGTTCTACTGGAGCATCAAAGCCAGTTAAAAGCATATCTCTCACGATGATAAAGCATAATTTACTTTCTGAAATCGGCTTTGTAAACTGGTTTATGATTTCTTCCTGTTCTGACTTAGTTGTAAAATGCTCTTTTAAATGAGGGGAATCATTGAGATTACCTGAAAAGATAACTTTTGCATCAAGCTCTTCGCCCAAGATATCCTTCATATGTTTCTTCAACGCATTATAGTACTTAACAGCAGCTTCTCTAGAAACACAAACTACTTGTGCTTTAAAACCGTTAGGATAGATAGATTCTTTATAATGATTTAGCATATCCTTAGCAATTTCATCGATTCGCTCATCCGCTTCAACAATTGATTGTTGGTTGGCATACTTTTGTTTTATAGCTTCCTTTTCCTCATCAGAACGATGTTCAAATGCTTCATCAAACAGCTGTTCTAACGTATCTGCCTTTACTTGAAGATCTGGTTTTCGCCCCTCATAGACAATTCCAACTGTTGCTCCATCATCAACCGCTTCTTGTATCCCATATTTATCAATATAAGAACCAAATGTACGAGGGGTTGACTTGTCCTCTTTTTCAACAGGTGTTCCTGTAAACCCTATAAATGCAGCATTTGGCAAAGCATGTCGCATATTACGTGCGAACCCCTTATATTGACTACGGTGTGCCTCATCTGCCATTACGATTACGTTAGATTTAAGCGTTAAGACAGGAAACTCTTTCTCCAAAATTAAAGACGTTTTTTGTGCAGAGTCTTGTAACTCCTCTTGTTCTTCTATTTCACTTTGAAACTTATGGATCGTTGTCATAATAATTTGCGGTTGAGCATTTGAGAGTAACTCTTTCATTTCACTAACTTCATCGGCTCTAACTGGTGTAGTTATCGTTGATAACGTTCTTAGAAAAGTTTGATAGATTTGTTTATCTAAATCAACTCGATCTGTAACAACAACAATCGTAGCATCAGATAATTCTTGCAGTCGACGAATCTTCCTTGCAAGAAAAACCATTGTAAGCGATTTTCCAGAACCTTGTGTGTGCCATATAACCCCACCTCTAGAAACGGTGTCTCGTCCATAAATTAGACGATCAAGAGCCTTATTAACTGCCCTAAATTGTTGATAACGACTAATTTTCTTTATTTTCTTGGAAGAGTTTATATCGACTTCAAATAATAAGAAGTTTTGTAAAATATCTAGAAAATTAGTCTTCTCTAATATTCCCTGTAAAAAGACATTCTGACCATTATTACCTATGTCTTCAATTTGCTCTTTTGTATATGGATATGGATCTTTCCATTCTATATAATGTGTGTACTGAGAACTGATTGTTCCAACATATGCTCGGTATTTATTTAAAATGCCAGTAAAAAAATTGGTATAGAATAGACGTGGAGCGCCTTCAATACTGTTTGATTCTCTCAAATCCATATAACGTCGTAATTGTTCATATGCCGCTTTTTTACCGATATTCTCGTTCTTTCCCTTTTCTAAAAATGGGGACTTACATTCTAAAACAACGACAGGAATCCCATTTATAAAAATAATTAAATCCGGAATAATCTTTTCATCAGGTCCTTGGATAACAAACTGCCTAGTTACTAAGAAATCGTTATTCTTAACATTCTCCCAATCAATAAACTTAACTGTATGGTAATCTTTTTTACCTTTACCATCGAGGTCTTGATCCACTGTAAAATTAAAATGAACAAGTGCATCATAAATACGTTCATTTATTTCAAGTAGGTTTGTTCCAAGTTGCTCAGGTCTAGTTAAAAAGCGAACTACTTTATTTAGGTTTGGTTCATCAATCCACGGATTAAGGCGTTGAATCCCTTTTTTCAATCGCTTAATAAGAATAACTTCGGTTAATGACTCCCGTTCATTGTGTTCAGGTGTTAATTTTTCACCTTGAATAAATTGATAATCAAGCTTGTTCTGAAGATAATCTATGGCGGGTAACTCAACAAGCGTTTCTTCGTTTCCTAAGTACGAACCCATACGAACCCCCCATTATACATTTACACGAATTTGACCAGTAAGAAGCTTTTGCATAAGACCTTTTTTTAATTGTTGTAACTTATCTTTTTCAGACCTATAGTCACTCAATTGTTCATCCACTAAAGATAACGCATCGCATATCTTCCTTTGTTCTTCTAGCGTTGGAATAGGAATTGATAAGTTTCTTATCACTTTTAGAGATAAAAACTTTTGAACCCCACCATTACTAACTTTGGCAAACTGTTTTTTTATTATTTTTGATTGTAATAAATATAAAATAAATTTGTTTATTACTTCTGTGGACTCATGGAATTTTATTAACGCTACATTTTTAATTGAAAAATCAAATGTTTTATATACAATTACCGGATTTCCAATTGTACCAATCATCGCAAATAAAATGTCTCCATCATCAACTTTTGATCTTTTTTCAAACTTTTTATGATCATCTAAAGAGATATAAGATATATCAGAATAATTTATCCCATACTCTTTTAAGTTTTTTGATGTAATAAAAGGTATGCCTTCATTAATATATTTTGGTGAATCATGGGTTCCATCTCTTACATCTGTTATTTTATTGAGACTCTTAATACTCCACTCAATGGGTATTTCTCCAACTTCAGTTTTCTTAAATTCCGTATGTCCAATCCCTTTTGTTAATAAATTTTGTATTAAACCTGTTTTCAGTGCTTTTGTTTTTTCAATAAGTTCATCGTTTTGTTCAATTTGTTCATCAACAGTAGAAAGAATTTTTGCGATTTTTTGTTGTTCATTTATTGTAGGAATTAATATTACTATCTTCCCTATATTACTTTTAGAAATCCCATACACTGAAGTCCCAGTAGCTAATGCTCTAAATTGTTTCCGTACATGATGGGTACTAAAGCAATACCTTTTATAATTAATTTCAAGCTGAGCAGATTTATCCCTAGCTATAATAGTATGTAACCCCGAGACGAAGTTTTCATTCGACATATTTTCTATTACAACACTTTTGCCTATTCCTTTATAATCTTCTGAAGCATCGGCGTAAACAATATCTCCATTTTGTAAAAATACATGGCTTTTTATAGCAGAAGGGTCCTTATCTAATCTTGGCAACCAGCTTTCATCTTCGTCTACATTTAAATAGTTCTTGTTTAAATTGTGAATATCTCCATAATGCAAATATAAAGAACCTTTACTGGATAGATGAGACCTAGAAGCGGAGAACCCACCATAAAAGTCAAACAGATTCCCAATAGGTTTTGAATCCCATTCATCTGGTAATGAATCATAATCGACCTTAAATAAATTTTTCATTAGATAACCCCCCTTCTATATTTCTTCTAAGCCTAGTTCTTTAAGATAACCATTTAATTTTAGCTCTGTATCTTGGTGTCTCACTTTAATTTCTTTAATCTCCTGTAACACCGCATCAACATTCACTACTTCTTCATCTTCAGATATATCAACGTAACGACTAATATTCAAGTTATAATCATTTTCTTTAATCGTGTCTAGATCAACAACAGCTGAGTACTTCTCTTCATCTTCAAACGAATTAAATGATTTAACAATACTGCTTATATCTTCTTCACCTATTTTATTCTTATTACCGTCTTTCACAAAACCTTGACTTGCATCAATAAACAAAACTTTTCCTTTACTCTCAATTGGTTTACTTTTATTGATTATAATTAAAGCTGCTGGAATACTCGTCCCATAAAAAACATTGGAAGGTAGTCCAATAACTGCTTCAATAAGATCATCTTTTAAATAACCTTTACGAATTTTACCTTCTGTCCCTGCACGAAATAACACTCCATGTGGTACAACAGTTCCTAGCTTCCCTCTTTGATTTAAACTTGTAACCATATGAGAGACAAATCCAAGGTCACCATAGGACTTAGGAGGTATTCCATAATTAAAACGGTTATAAGGATCACCTTGCGCTTCTTCTTGTCCCCAGTTACTTAATGAAAATGGAGGATTAGCAAGAATCATATCAAATGTTTTTAAAGCTCCACCTTCCGTATGCATAGGATTACGAATAGTGTCACCTTTTCGAATATCTGCTCCTTTAGCAAAGTGGAATAACATATTCATCTTACATATCGCCCACGTACTAAGATTAATCTCTTGACCAAATAAGGAAACATTTTTTGAATTTCCCCCATGATCTTTTATGTAATGCATCGATTCAATCAGCATACCACCACTGCCAACCGTTGGATCGTATATCCTGTCTCCTTCTTGTGGCTTTAGGATATTTACTAATACTTTCACCACTTCTCTTGGCGTGTAAAATTCTCCACCCTTAGTACCGCCATCGTCTGCAAATTCTTTTATAAGATATTGATAGGCATCTCCAAGTACATCAGGGTTTTCAAGGTTTTCATATGCTAAGTTGTGCTTATCAAACAACAATAAGAGTTGTGATAACTTTTTATCTGGAACACGTTCTTTATCATTATAATTAGCCGTCGTTAAAACACCGATCAATTCCGCATTTTTAGGCTCGTCTTCTAATGATTTAAATGCCTTATCCAATTCTGGCCCAATATTTAGGGTAAGTTTCTTTAAATTGTCCCAACGAGCAGATTCCGGGATAAAAAAGGTCTCATACATTGTTGGTTCTTTTAACAACATTTCTACTTCTTCTGTATCCATTCCTTGTTTTACAAATTCTGATTTCTTCTTTTCTCGTTCAGCTGAAAATTGATCATTCATTCGTTTTAAAAACATTAAACCAAATATGTAATCTTTATAAACAGCAGCATTTAATTCTCCACGTAATATATCTGCAGCATCCCATAGTGTTTTTTCTAATTCTTGTAACGTTAATTTATTCATGTTGTTGCCTCCAGTTCATAACATCTATGTTTACAATATATCACATTTGAAACACCCCATACGACTAAACCGAAATGAACTTGAACCTAAAAAACTTAAAAGAATTTAAATGAATTTACTTAAACCACTTAAAAAGAGAAAAATCCGAGGTTAGAATGTTTTTGAATTTAACCGGTGAATTCAAAACGAAATTACTGTTAACCAAACAAAACATAACAAATACTTTAGGAGGTTCTATTTATTATGGCAGACAAAAAAACATACACCACTTGGGATTCATTACCCGATACTTTGACAGCAGTACACATTTCAAAAATTCTCGGGATTTCCAGAAGAAGAATTTATGAACTATTTAAAATTCATGTAGACCATGGTGGTATTCCAAATTTTGAAATTGGCATTTCTAAAAGAGTAGAAAAGTCTGATCTTATAAACTGGGTTTCAAAGAGAAAAGAAAAAAAACAATCTGTTATTTGATTGATCGCACATTGAACGGTTGGGGGATGACAGTAATTGATTCAGGAGTCTCCCTCATCCTTTTATTAACTAGCTATGACTGAATAAAAATACTAATTATATAGAGAGGTTGTTTAAACATTATGAAAGGACATTATTATAAGAGAGATTGCAAGTGTGATGTAGACAATTGCCCTTGTAGTTGGTCATTTATGATAGATATTGGGCCAGATCCCCAAACAGGGAAAAGACGACAGCGTTCTGGAAGTCGTAAAACAAAGGAAGATGCTGAAGTAGCAGCGGCAGCTCTACTTTCGGATGTAAAGCAAGGCACATACTTTGAAGAATCTGATATTCTATTTAAGGATTTTGCTAACGAGTGGTTACCCATTTATATTGAACGTAATGGGGTGAAGCCCGGCACAATACGTCTAAGGCAATACGGTATCAATAAATTATTGCCCTACTTTGCTCACTTAAAACTAAAAAACATCACAGAAGAAATGTATCAAGAAGCCTTGGATGATCTTAAAGATATAAAAGGCCGAAATCTTGCTAGAAGTACAAAAGAAGGTATTCACATTACCGGAGAAATGATTTTTGAAATGGCTACTAGTAAAAAATTAATCAAAGATGATCCTACTGAAAATGTCTATATAAATAAAGAACAAGAAGTTATTGTGGAGTCAGATGAAGAAGAACAAGAACTACCAAACTTCTTTGAAAAAGAAGAACTCCATAAACTTTTGGATACTGTCTCAGAAAATGGCCTGTATATGGATAACACGATTTTCCTTACACTCGCCTTCACAGGAATCCGGGTAGGTGAATTGGTTGCACTCATGTGGAAAAATATCGATTTTGATACTAACACGATTAGTATTACAAAAACGTATTATAATCCAAAAAGTAACACTACCCAATACCAATTACTTCCACCTAAGACAAAAAAATCTCGACGTAAAATTGTGGTAGATGAAGAGGTAATTGAAGCGTTGAGAAAACATAAGATGAAACAAGAAAAGATCATTGCTCGACTTGGGAATTCTTACGATGATAAGGGATTTATATTTGCTAATGTAAGTAAAGTTCCCGGTTATCCAATACTGATAAAATTAGTTAGAAATAGAATGAAAAGATTGCTAAAGCTTGGTGGATTAAACACAAAACTTACTCCCCACTCGCTTCGCCACACACATACATCTCTTCTTTCCCAAGCTGGAGCGGATATAGATGAGATTATGGATCGATTAGGCCATCAAAATGACGAAGTAACGAGAAAGGTATATCTTCATATAACAGAAAAAAGGAAAAAAGCTACTCGTGATAAATTTGGCAATTTCATGCGTAGTTAATATTGATTAATACACTGAAAGCAAAATGTGATCATTTCGCTTTCAAGTTACATAAAAATCTTTTAAACCTCATTATATCCCTACGAAACGAATTATTACTTCCCAAGTGGGAATAATGGTTATTTGTAACAAAAAATAAATGAAAGTGAGGTTTTTGAATGAAATGAAAGGACATATTTATCGAAGAGGATGCAAGTGCAAAAAGAAAAAATGCCGTTGTGGCTCCAAATGGGCCTTTTTAGTGGATATTGGAATAGATCCAATATCCGGTAAGCGCAAACAGAAAGGAAAAGGCGGTTTTAAAACTAAACAAGAAGCCGAATCAGCTGCTGCAACCCTCATGTATGAGCTAGAACAAGGGATGTATGTAGACGAAACAAATCAAACGTTTAGTGCGTTTGCAAATGAGTGGCTCAACATCTACAAGGATTCAAAGGATGTAAAGCCGGGAACCATTCGTGTCAGACTTCATGAAATTGGCAAGTGGTTACCCTACCTTGCTCAGCTAAAATTGAAAGACATTACTAGGAAGAGATATCAGGATGCTCTGAACGACTTAAAGGACCAAGGGTATTCAGATAGCACAAGAGGGGGAATCAATCGAACAGGAAGGATGATTTTTAGAAAGGCACTAGAATTGGAGCTGATTAAGAAAGACCCTACTGAGTTTGCTTATGTGAAAAAGGATAAGAAAACAGTTGAACAGTTGGAAGAAGAGGAAGTTCCTAAGTATTTAGAAAAAGAACAACTAGCTTTATTTTTAACTACTGCTAGGAATCACGGGTTGGAGCTAGATTATTTAGTCTTTCTTATCCTTTCCTACACAGGAATACGCGTTGGAGAATTGGTCGCCCTCAAGTGGAAGGATGTGGACTTCATAAACCACACAATAAGCATTACCAAAACGTATTACAATCCCAATAATAACACGTTGAATTATCAGTTAGTCACACCAAAAACAAGAAAATCAAGACGGAAAATCATTGTGGATGAAGATGTAATACAAGCTTTAATGGATCATAAAAAAGCTCAAAATAACGTTATCGAGAAGCTTGGAGATGACTACTATAACAACGACTTTATCTTTGCAAAAACCGAACGACAATACGGCTATCCGATTGTCATTAAAACGGTTCAACTTAGAATGGCACGGCTATTAGCCAATGCAGGTCTAAACCAAGACTTAACACCACACTCTTTGCGACATACTCACACGTCACTTCTAGCAGAAGCTGGTGTCTCACTCGAACAAATCATGGACAGGCTTGGTCACTCGGATGATCAAATAACCAAAAATGTGTATCTCCATGTGACACAAGACATGAAAAAAGAAGCTTCCCAAAAGTTCGCTGAACTCATGAGAAGCCTCCATTAAAATACTCCAATGTTAACAAAATGTTAACAAACCACTCTCATCTTACATAAAACCCTTACGTATCAAGGGTTTGGGGGCAATATTACATCATGCCGCCCATTCCACCCATGCCGCCCATATCAGGCATTCCAGGTGCTCCGCCCTCTTCAGGTTTATGAGCTACAACCGCTTCTGTAGTTAATAGCATTGCTGCTACAGATGCTGCGTTTTGTAGTGCAGAACGTGTTACTTTGGTTGGGTCAACGATACCTGCTTCAACCATGTTTACCCATTCGTTAGTTGCTGCGTTGTATCCTATACCAACTTTTTCACTTTTTAGGCGCTCAACGATGATAGATCCTTCTAGACCAGCATTTTGTGCAATTTGACGTACTGGTTCTTCAATTGCACGAAGAACGATTTTCACACCAGTTGCTTCGTCACCTACTAGTTTTAGTTCGTTTACTTTGTTGTAAACGTTGATTAGCGCTGTACCACCACCGGATACGAAGCCTTCTTCTACTGCCGCACGAGTAGAGTTCAATGCATCCTCGATACGTAGTTTGCGTTCTTTCAATTCTGTTTCTGTTGCAGCTCCAACTTTAACTACTGCTACACCACCAGATAATTTAGCAAGACGCTCTTGTAATTTTTCTTTATCGAATTCAGAAGTTGTTTCTTCTGCTTGTGCACGAATTTGTGCAACACGTCCGCTTATTGCTTCAGGGCTTCCAGCACCTTCAACGACAGTCGTGTTTTCTTTTGTTACAACAACTTTAGAAGCACGGCCTAATTGTTCGATTGTTGCAGACTTAAGATCAAATCCAAGATCCTCAGTGATAACCTCTGCACCAGTTAAGATAGCGATGTCTTCAAGCATTGCTTTACGACGGTCACCGAATCCTGGAGCTTTAACAGCTACCGCATTGAATGTTCCACGAAGTTTGTTTACAACTAATGTTGCAAGTGCTTCGCCTTCCACATCTTCAGCAATTAATAGAAGTGGTTTACCTTGTTGTACGACTTGCTCAAGTACTGGTAATACTTCTTGGATGTTACCGATTTTCTTGTCTGTAATTAAGATATATGGATCTTCTAAAACTGCTTCCATTTTATCTTGATCCGTAACCATGTATGGAGAAGAGTATCCACGATCAAATTGCATCCCTTCAACAACTTCTAATTCTGTGTTGAAGCCTTTAGATTCCTCAATTGTTATAACACCATCATTACCAACACGTTCCATCGCTTCAGCAATTAGGCTACCAACTTCATCATCAGATGCAGAGATAGATGCAATTTGTGCGATAGACTCTTTGTTTTGAACTGGTTGTGAAATTGCTTTTAACTCTTCAACAGCAGTTGCAACGGCCTTTTCAATACCACGGCGAATACCGACAGGGTTTGCACCAGCTGTAACGTTTTTCAAACCTTCATGGATCATTGCTTGTGCAAGTACAGTTGCTGTAGTAGTACCATCACCAGCTACATCGTTTGTTTTCGATGCAACTTCAGATACAAGTTGTGCTCCCATATTTTCAAAAGCATCTTCAAGCTCGATTTCTTTAGCAATCGTTACACCATCATTTGTAATTAGTGGTGAACCGAATTTTTTATCTAAAACAACGTTACGCCCTTTTGGTCCTAAAGTTACTTTGACAGCGTTTGCTAATGTATCAACACCGCGAAGCATCGAACCACGTGCATCTTCACTAAATTTTATATCTTTAGCCATAAGAAAATTCCTCCTTTGATAAAATCATGATTAATTTATTTAAATAAGTAGTTAATTTTATGTTTTTATTAGCTAACTACAGCTAAAATGTCATTTTCACGAAGAATTAAGTATTCTGCACCTTGGTGTTTTACTTCGGTACCAGCAAATTTAGAGAAAATAATAACGTCACCTTCAGAAACTTCAAGTGCTACTTTTTCTCCATTTTCAGTTACTCGACCAGTTCCTACTGCAACAACGCGACCTTCTTGCGGCTTTTCCTGTGCCGAATCTGGAAGTACGATTCCGCTTGCAGTTGTTTCTTCTTGTTCAACAAGTTCGATAACAACACGATCTCCTAGTGGTTTAATCATGTAGAATGCCTCCTTAATTCCATATCAATTTTTAGTTTATTAGCACTCTAATACATTGAGTGCTAACTCCTACTCATATAATAATTAATCCATCCGAAAAATGCAAGCAAAGTATGTTTTATTTTTCCATATTTTTAATAATATAAATAAAGAAGATGATTTTAAAGTAAGACATACGATTATAATTCATCATCCAAGTTATGTTAGAATGGGTGATATGTAAATGTAGAAAGTAATTAAAGGAGACATTCATTTGGCTAGAAGATACTGGTACGTAATTCTCACTTATATTATTGTTCAATTTTCAGGCATCCTCGGAGCCCCTTTGCTTTTAAACTTATTTCCGATTTCTGCTTTTGATGCTGTTGTTTATTGGACCATCTTTAGCTTTATTGCTGGTCTTGTAGTAATCCTGTTTATAATGAAACCAGATATGCAAATGCAAAGTGCCCGAAATGCTGCCACTACAGGTACCGTCATTCTTTGGTCTGTGCTTGGTATATTTATGGCTTTATTCGCTCAAGGTATTGCAGCTACAATTGAAATGGAAGTGCTTGGTATAGATCCAGGTTCAGCGAACACGCAACAGATTATGGATATTACCCGTGCCGCTCCATTATTTATGCTAATCCCAGCAATTATTGCACCAATACTGGAAGAATTAATTTTTCGTAAAATCATATTCGGTACTTTTTATAAACGAATGAATTTCTTTTTTGCCGGGCTGCTTTCCGCACTTATCTTCGGATTCATCCATGGTGAACCGCAACACATCTTAATTTATGCTTCGATGGGCTTTGTATTCGCATTTCTATATGTAAAAACGAAGCGGATTCTAGTGCCAATTATCGTTCACGCTGGAATGAATACGATGGTTGTTCTTGCACAGTATTCACTGACTCCAGAGGAAATTCAACATCAACTGGACCAATTACAAACAATTTTCATTGGAGGATAATTAATGGGTAAATCATTATTAATCAAAGCATTCATATACACGCTGATGGGTACGACATTTATTTACATTGCAATTCAAAGTAAAGGGGAAACGCTTTGGAATCCGGTTACGCTTATCTTCGCTGCAGTTGCAGCCATGGATTTCTGGGTAGTCTTTAAACTGCTGACACAATATTTTAAGTCCAAAAATAAAAAGGAGTAGAATGATAATATTCTGCTCCTTTTACTTATTCACTGTATATCTTTTAGCATATCGATCCACGCTTTTTTGTTATCTATCTTTTTTTCCAATGTCGTATACCGTAAAGCAAACAAGTCATTTTCTTTTATGAATACCCTCACAACCTCTTCCTGATCGAACAGTACCTCATCATCAGTTAAAGCGAATTCAATTATCCCTTCCTCTGATGATTGTTCTAATCTGTTGAATTCTAAGCTACCTGTACTCACTTCGGTAAGATTGTTCTCCATTTCAGAAAGGAAATTTTCTATGCCTATGTGATGATTTCCATCTTGATAATAATGAATGGTTAATAATTCCGTTAAATTACTGAAGTCCTCATTAGATGGCAGATACTCTGCAATCGCTTCGCCTTCTGCTTCCTGATAGTTCCCGAGCGTCCACCCACCATCATCAAATGGAGTTTTCAGATTGGTAATGTAATCCGTATATTCCCCTTCCATCGTTACTTCTTCAGATAAGACATCTTCATCAAGTGTAATTACTTCTTCGACTTCTGTCTGATAGATTTTCCAATTCCCATTTTCATTTTTTAATACATGTATCCCTGAAGTTTTATTGTTTTGAAATTCGGATCCTTCCATCTTTATCGTTGTCTGGGTAAAAGAAACCCTTGCCTCTTCTTCCGTCTTTTCTTCTACAGAAAGACCGGAAAGCTCCATATCCAATTGATAAGGAGATAATTGTTTCATTGTATCTACAGTTTGATCATATACAGGTGACTCACTATGTACCGTATTCTTATATTCATTTTGGTTTCCATTTGTAAGTGCATTTACATTATTCTCAATCACTGTAAATAATACCTCGTCTTCAGGGAGATTTTCCTGCAAATCTTCTTCCGTATCTTCCTCCATCTCTGCACGAACGGATTTATCAGACGATTCTTGTATACTTTCATCTTCTGAACATGCTGAAAAGACGAATGAAATAAAAATAAATAAAATAGTGGATATACCAAAGCGCCCCAATTTCTTCATAAAAAATTCTCCCATCTTTCATTAGATAATTAGATATACTCCAATTTGCAAAAAAATAAAGCCATCGAAATAATTACATTTCAATAGCATTATTATTATTTATCAAGTGAATAGTGTTTCAGAAAATATACGAGTGCCTGCAATTCGACAGCCAGATCAATATGATGTACGCGAATCCTTTTAGGGACGGTTATCCTCGCAGGTGTAAAGTTAAGGATTCCAGTTATCCCCTTTTCTACCAGTTTATTGGCAATTGAATCCGCTTCAATAGCTGGTATGGTTAAGATAGCAACTTTAATATGATTCAATTTTTCATCGAGATCGTCGACATGATAAACGGGTATCCCACCAATATCGGTACCTACTTTTTCACGGTCAGCATCGAATGCCATTGTAATGCGGATGTTATTATTTTTCATGAAATTATAATTTAGGAATGCTGTACCAAGGTTACCTACACCAATTAAAGCCACTTCTGTAACTTCGTTTTGGTCCAATGTACTTCTAAAAAAACCTAGTAAGTACTCGACATTGTAACCATAACCCTTTTTGCCTAGTGCACCGAAATAAGAGAAGTCTCTTCTAATTGTAGCAGAATCAACTTTTACTGCTTCACTTAATTCTTTGGATGAAACTCTTTTTTTACCTTGCTGATTTAAGTTATTCAGAAAACGATAGTATAGTGGCAAGCGCTTTGCAGTAGCTTGTGGAATTTTATTTTGGTCCATTAAACGTTCCTCTTTTCGATCCTATAGTAAATGATATAAACGTATCCTATTCCATTTTAACAGAAATCCAGAAAGAAGTCGTGATATTTTTCACAACCTGAGTTGCTTACTTAATTAACTATAAGATACACTATGAAGGATGGGGTGAATATTTATGATATTAATGCAATTAAACGGCCTTTCAAAATCCTTCGGTGCTGAAGAAATTTTATCAAATATTAAACTAGAAATAAAAGATAATGATCGTGTCGCCATTGTAGGAAGAAACGGTGCCGGGAAATCGACATTGCTAAAGATTATGGCTGGTGAATTATCCTATGATGAGGGAGATTTCTTTAAACCTAAAGACCTTACATTCGGCTATCTCTCCCAGCATATGACACTGGAGTCAGGTAAAACCATTTGGGATGAAATGATGGAGGTATTCTCGCATCTAAGGCTTCAGGAAAGCAAGCTTCATTCGTTGGAAAAGGACATGGAAAATGCTTCTAATTTAGCGGGGGAAGACTATGAAAAGTTACTTCAGGATTATGATAAACTTCAGCTGGCTTATCAAACTGGCGGAGGGTACACGTATGAATCAGACATAAAGACTGTTCTGACAGGGTTGAATTTCTTTGATTATGATTTCAATACACCAATCATGGAGCTAAGCGGTGGCCAAAAGACACGACTGGCATTGGGGAAACTCTTACTGCAAAAACCGCAACTGTTGATTTTGGATGAGCCAACGAACCACCTGGATATCGATACGCTTTCCTGGCTGGAAAATTATTTAGTTAACTATCCTGGTGCCATTGTCATCGTTTCGCATGATCGCTATTTTCTAGACAAGACGGTTTCCATTGTTTATGAAATTGCACGGCACAAAACGAGTAAATATCATGGAAGCTATAGTAAGTATTTGGAGAAAAAGGCTTTAAATTACGAACAGGAATTAAAGGAATTTGAAAAGCAGCAAACAGAAATAAAGAAATTGGAGGACTTCGTACAACGAAATATTGTCCGAGCTTCTACTACAAAAAGAGCGCAAAGCCGGAGAAAGCAGCTCGAAAAAATGGATCGACTTGACCGTCCACCTGGAGATGAATCTTCGGCATCCTTTTCCTTTCAGATTGAAAAAAGAAGCGGAAATGACGTTTTAAATATAGATCAACTGCGTCTAAGTTATGAAAATGAACAGGAACCTATTTTCTCCGATATTAAATTACATGTAAATCGTGGCGAACGCATCGCACTCGTAGGTCCAAATGGAGTTGGTAAGACAACTTTATTAAAAGCTATATTAGGTAACCTAAAGTCTGATCGTGGGTCGATCCAAATCGGCACCAATGTCCAAATTGGTTATTATGATCAGGAACAAGCAGAGCTTGACTCATCAAAAAGCCTTCTACAGGAATTATGGGATGATTACCCTACAATTAATGAAAAAGATATTCGAACCATTCTCGGGAATTTTCTATTTTCTGGTGAAGATGTCCTTAAACCGGTTCACACATTAAGTGGTGGAGAAAAGGCCCGACTTGCTCTCGCAAAATTAAAAATGCAAAAAGCGAATCTGCTTATTTTGGATGAACCAACAAACCATTTGGATATTGATAGCAAAGAGGTTCTTGAAGCTGCTCTTAATGATTTTCCCGGAACCATTATATTCGTCTCGCATGATCGCTATTTCATCAATAAAATTGCCGATCAGGTTGCTGAAATGCAACGAAACGGCATTTCAATGTATCTTGGAGACTATGACTACTACTTGGAAAAAAAGGAAGAAGAAGCAGAATTAAAACGACTTCAGCAGGAAAAGGAAATTGGGCCAGCAGCCGAAAATAAAAAGCTGAGTTTTAAAGAAGGAAAGCAACAGCAAAGTGAAAAACGGAAAACAGAGCGTCGGATTGCTGACCTTGAGGAAATGATTGAGCGTTTGGAATTGGAAATTTCCGAAATGGAAGAGGAAATGACAAAACCTGAAATATATCAGGACCATGAAAAATCATTGGAACTTACCCAGAAAGTAAGCAGCACAAAACAAGAAGCTGAGCATTTAATGGAAGAATGGACTTCTCTTCAAGAGAACCTCTAAAACGATGAAACAGTTAAAAATAGAAAAACAGCAGTATCTTAAATGATACTGCTGTTTTTCTATTTAAATAAATAATCGTTTTGAATGGTGTTCTCTACTGCCACCCGATACACAATACCTAACCCGATCATTGTGGATAAGATGGAACTCCCTCCATAGCTGATTAATAACAATGGAATCCCGGTAATCGGCATAACCCCCAAGGTCATTCCAATATTTTGAAAAACGTGGATTAATAGAAGACTCAAAAATCCAAAACAAAAATACGTACCAAATGACGAATACTTAAATATGCTCAGCCCTAATGTGACAAGCTTATACAAAAGCATAAAGTACAAAAATATAACAATGGCACTTCCAATGAAGCCGAAGCTCTCCCCAATTACAGAGAATATAAAATCCGTATGTGCCTCGGGGTAATTAACTTCAAGACTTCCCATTCCTTTGCCAAATAACTGTCCAGAACCCAGTGCCATATATGCGCGGTCAAAATGGTATGTTGCGTCACTGGACTGTTGCGTTGGATCAAACCAAGTCAGAATACGATTAACCTGGTATTGACGAATTCCGAGAACTTCCTGTGCCAGTACTGGAAATTTTATAACAAAACCAATCACTGCAGCAGACACCGTAGAAATGACAACGATTAAGCTCGTAATTATTTTCCAGTTAATGCCGGATAATATAATCATCATACCCGCAATGAACAGATATACCATTGCTGTTCCAAAGTCGGGTTGCAGCAGAATCAAGGATACAGGTACAGCAGTAAGAATAAGTATTTTAACTAATAAATAGGCATCACTTTTAAGGTTGCTTACTTCAAACTTTGATTTATGCTTACTGATCACAGCAGCCATAAATAAAATAGTCGTTATTTTAGTAAACTCTGCTGGTTGCAATGACAATCCCGGCAAAGTAAACCAGCTTTTTGCCCCATTGATAGTCCTTGCTATTGATTCAGGACTTATCAACAATACGATAAGTACCAAAATGCTCGTTCCATATATATACACACTTGCTTTATAGAGTTGTTCCAAGTCAAGAAATTGGATAGCTGCTACGATAAAAGCTCCAGCAGTGAACCATAAAATCTGCTTTAGAACAAAGTTTTCACCTTCATACTGTTCCAGCTGCTGTGCATTAAAAATGGCAAGCAAACTAACACAGACGAACAAAGTAAATAAAAATATTAAATCCGTTTGCATATAATACGATTGTTTTTTATTCATTACAGCATCACCCAAATTTCTTTCCTGTTCATTCCATTGCTTTTTTACAGATACGTCGTGGATAAATCAGAGATATCCACAGCCTTTTCATCAATTAATTAGCTATACTTAAGGTTATTAACAAACTTATACACATTATCCACAGGGTTACATCATTTTATCAACAACTTTTACCCACAATGAAAATCTATATTTTACAGTTATCCTAGTAAAATATCCACACCCCTGTGTATAACCTGTGGATTACTTTAATAGTAACGATGCATTTGCATTCAGATCTAGCCCTGAACGTCTTCCTTGGTCATAGGCAATTGTTCCAGCAGCAGCGATCATGGCAGCATTATCTGTACAGAGCTTGAAATCTGGAATTAGTAAGGGTATTTCTGTTTTACTAAATGCGAAATTCAATTCTTCTCTTAAGCCTTTATTTGCTGCCACTCCACCAGCTACGATCACCTGTTTCACATTATATTCTTTCGCAGCTTTTACTGTTTTGGCAGTTAAGACTTCTACAACACTAGCCTGGAAGCTTGCAGCGATATCTTCATTTTTCAGCGTCTCTCCACGTTGCTTCGCATTGTGAATTTTATTAATCACAGCTGATTTTAATCCACTGAAACTAAAGTCATAACTGTCGTTTTCAAGCCAAGCTCTTGGGAATTCAATTGTTTCTTTCCCAATTGCAGCCAATCGGTCAATATGCGGGCCGCCCGGATAAGGTAAATGAAGCATTCTGGCTACTTTATCATAAGCTTCTCCAGCTGCATCATCACGCGTTTCTCCAATTAGCTCATATAATCCATGTTCTTTCATTAAAACCAACTCCGTATGCCCACCTGACACAATCAGAGCCAACAACGGAAACTGAAATTCCTTTTCCAATCGATTGGCATAAATATGGCCAGCAATATGATGCACGCCCACTAAAGGCTTCTGTTTGGCAAATGCAAGTGCTTTGGCTGCATTTACGCCTACAAGTAATGCTCCAACAAGACCAGGTCCTTCTGTCACTGCAATCGCGTCAATTTCATCCCATGTCACCTGTGCGTCCTGAAAAGCTTCTTCAAGTATAAGCGTAATTTGCTCCACATGATGTCTGGATGCAATTTCAGGTACTACCCCGCCAAATCGTTTATGACTTTCAATTTGGGAAGCTACAACATTTGTAATAATCTCTGTTCCATTTTTTACAATGGCTACAGCAGTTTCATCACAGCTTGTTTCTATTCCTAATATTAATCTATTTGTTTTCATATTAAATTCACCCACATAACGATAGCATCTTCCCCATTGTCTGTATAGTAATTTTTGCGAATTCCACCCGCTACAAGACCAAACTTTTTATACAACCCCTGAGCAGGACTATTGGACTCCCGAACTTCCAGAGAAAGCCGTTTTACTCCCATTTTCACTGCGTACTGTACGGTATAGCCAAAAAGCTTTTCACCAAGTTTATTCCCACGGTAATCTGGCAGGATAGCTACATTCGTAATTTGAGCATCATCAATCACAATCCAAATTCCTATATAACCAACAATCTTATCATCCAGCTCCATAACAAAATAATGCGCATGCTTATTATCAATCAATTCCTGATAGAAAATATCTGTTGTCCATGGAGTCCGAAATGATACACGTTCCACATCCAATACTTGATTTACATCGAAAACTAACATCTTCCTTATCGTAACTTTAGCCATGATTTTTATTTCCCTTTTGTTGTCTCAACCAATTTGATTCTGCTTCAGCCAGACGCAAGTAGTTAGGTGTTAACGTATGTGTGGAATCCGCTTCTTTGGTTATACCAGCCAATCCTAAATGACCTGCTTGAGGTATATGGTATGGACCTTCAGGTATAACGGCAAGTTCTCCAAGGGATTGCTGAATTCCTTCTTTATAAATAGAAATGTCAGGACTTAAAAAAAGAACACTTTTCTTTTTTATCCCAAGCTCTTTCAACACATCATCCATTAATAGATTCTTTTCTTCCAGGACGTTCACAAGTTTATGATCGATCCACTGATATAAACCTGTAAATACAAGCCCTCTTCGTGCATCAAAAAAAGGACAGATATAATCACTAAAGAACCGTCCCTGATAAGCGAGTACTTCCAGGCTCGATACACCTACGACCGGGATATTTAATGCCCATGCCATTGTTTTAGCTGTTGAGATGCCAATTCGTACTCCTGTATAAGACCCAGGCCCTTTTGCAACCACAATTCTATCCAGTTGGTCAGGTTTTAGGGCCACCTCATTCATCAAATTTTCAATTGCAGGCATTAATCTTACGGAATGATTTTTTGTGAGATTTGTCATTACTTCTCCAACGATCTGGTCATCTTTCAGTATAGACACACCAAGTACCTGATTCGAAGTATCTATTGCAAGTATATTCATTCAAATTGCTCCTAACTCATCAATTCATTTACAACCCATTTAAAGTGAGTACCAGTTGGTGTAAATTCCAGTTCTCTCTTATGTTCATCAATATAGCTGATTTTAATATTTAAACGTTCATCGGGTAAAAACTCCTCAATAAACTGTGCCCATTCTACAACACTAATGCCATTTCCATCGAAATACTCATCAAAACCGATATCTTCTTCAGAATTCTCAAGCCTGTAAACATCCATATGATATAAAGGAAGCTCACCCTCATATTCTTTTATGATCGTAAAAGTAGGACTGCTTATATTTCGTTTCACACCGAGTCCCCTTGCCAGTCCTTTTGTAAATGTTGTTTTACCAGAGCCTAATTCACCCTCTAGTGTAATCACGTCACCAGGCTTAAGCAACAAGGCAAGTTCTCCTGCTAGTGAAGTTGTTTCCCGCTCTGTATTTGTCTTTATTTTCGTCATTTAATCCACCTACTTTAAGTGTGTGTAACCTTTTTTCTCTAAAATGATATCCTTGTTATGATTTTGTTTCAAAAATACACGACCAACAGGATCTGCTGCAGAAACATAACCAATTTCAGAAACCATTGTATTCGTCAGTTCTGCAATTCGCTTTACTTCATTCCATTCTTCTTTTGATACGGTGCCCATCAATTCAAAATCTTCTCCACCGTATAATTTCCATTTATACTGCAAATCTAATGAGAATTGATTAAAATTAGTACTGGTAGGAAGTAATTCATCTACTAATGTTATTGTAACACGCGAAGCTTCAGCAATCTCATTGGCTTCACTTGCAATTCCATCACTGATATCATTTAATGCTAATCTAGTTATGTTATTTAATTTGCTTGAGAACTCAACGCGAGGCGATGGCATGCGATGTTTATTTACAAAATAAGCAGGTTCAATGTAATTATCGCGATTTGTCAATACATGAAATCCTGCCTGTGAATCACCTAATGTCCCAGTAACAAAAACGATATCGCCTTGAATAGAATCGCTTCTGAAACGTGATTTATCCTTCATTGTATACCCCATCACTGTGATGGAAATAGATAGTTCTTTACCTGAAACTGTATCTCCACCGATTAAATCCATTTTATATTGCTCTGCTAATTGTTTCATCCCATCAAAGATTTGAACAAGTTCCTCCTGCTCCCATTCTTTAGGAATTACAATGGAAACAAGATAAAAAGCAGGTACAGCTCCCATCGCAGCCAAATCGCTAATATTGGCTGCAAGTGCTCGATATCCAACATGAAAAGAATTCATTGTTTCTTTAGAAAAATGGACATTTTCTACAAACGTATCTACTGCTGTAACAATATCCATTGAAGTTCTGAAAACCGCCGCATCATCACCTATACCTTTGATTAACGATGACTGACTATACGTTTTCTGTTTTATTGAGTCTATAAAGGAAAATTCATCCATCAATTATCACCATTCTTTTTATTAACTACAACTATGATAGCAAAAACATAAAGAAAAAGGAAAAATAATAAAGGAATCGAAGAAATTAGAGGAATTTTCGTATGTATTAAAGGAGGGATAAATATATATTTTAAAAAAATATGTATGGTAAAGAAGCTTAAAAACTAAAAAACACACGTTTCGTTTAACGAAATCATGTGTACAATCATCTATTATAGTATAAAAATGGCGGTCCGGACGGGACTCGAACCCGCGACCTCCTGCGTGACAGGCAGGCATTCTAACCAACTGAACTACCGGACCAAATTTACAAATGCGATCAACATCCAGTACTTCATTTTTAATCTGGATAAAATCTATTTTGTGATTCTCAATTACTTCATGTAGATAATTAAAATAATTTTGTTGCACTCTTCAAGTACTACTGATTTTCAATTAACAAAGAAGTCTATTCTACGTAGTTAATTGAGATAAATTGGTTGCGGGGGCAGGATTTGAACCTGCGACCTTTGGGTTATGAGCCCAACGAGCTACCGGACTGCTCCACCCCGCGATATAAGGGAATATGCTAAATTGTTCCATGATGTTCATCTTGCTTAATAGCGACTGCTCGTCGTGTTGCAAGACCATTCGGAGTTGTTGCACTCCTCGCAAAACCTACAATGAAGTTTCTCAAGATGTTTACGGTTTTGCTCCACCCCGCGATGTGAGTGATATATATTAAAACTTACA
>NZ_JBIMEX010000005.1:0-241120 GCF_051262635.1 Oceanobacillus sp. CF4.6
CTTTCTTCCCGTTGGAGTCTCCGTATATTTCCCAGAGCTAGTTAGAAGATTGTTGACGATTACTACATTAACGGGGGGGGGGAGCTAAAATATCGTCATACAGCCTTACCAGTCCGGGTGAGCGGCGGGCGGTGACTCCTGCGGGAACAGCACGTGTCCGAAGACCAGAAGAGTGGTTTTCTCTTCGGGGCTGAGGCCGTGCCCGCGGAAAGCATCCGCCCAGAGCGATCCCGGACGGCGATAGAAGCACACGATTTTGGATAACAGCTAGTAGTTAGTTCGCAGTTATCTCAACTGCGAGAGTTCTATAGCAACAACCATCGCGTTAAGAGCCTTGCCTTAAATGCGCAGGCGACTCAAACAAAAAAACCTTTGAGAATCCATTTTCGATTCACAAAGGTTTAAATACCCATTTTATAATCATATTGCTTCGCTTTGTCAGGTTTAGCATTTTCAAAGTCAGTACGTATAAAAGGTTTATAGGATCTCTCAATTTTGGAAACAAAAGAATGCTTCATCATTTTCATTTCAACTTCCTCTATTTCTGCTTGATCTACATAAATGATTGCATATCTTAGTTTCTTGGAAGTATAAATTAAGTTTCCATATCTTTTCAATTGTTTTATGTTTTTCATATGTTGAAACCATACGACGATTCCCTGTCGATTCGTGTTCATCGCAATCCCCCGTTTCTTTTGGAATTTTAGTTCATACGTGAAAAAGCATCTACCTTCAGAAGCTTTCTGAAGGCATTTACTCTTCTTTTAATGCTATCAAGCACATCCGCAGGCTCCACCACTGCCACAACCGCAACCACTATCATTAAGAGCAGCTCCGTCTTTAGGTGATTTAATCTGTACGCTCACACTGTTAGCAACAAACTGACTTATTTCATCTAGTAATTTTTGGAGATTTCGCTCTGCTATTTTGAATGCAGCTACTTTATCGTTCATATCCATGTCCCTTTTCGTGGAACGGACATTTTTCATAATGTCATAGTAATCCGGGTGATACCTGCCAAATCGCTGTACATCATCATATTTGTCTTTCATATCTGAAAAAGCTTTGATAAGCTTTTGTGCTTCTTTATTTTCATCGAGTTCAACACGGGTTTTCTGATAAGCTTCCATAACGTCAGAATCCATAACCATCTTCCCTAGCTGCTCTGATTTATCTAGAATATCTACATATTCCAATGTAGCTATCATTTATAACACCTCCACTATTATATATACTATCATTTAATTACCGGAAAGAAAATATATTGTATTTAATCCTTCATTGCTTTTGCTACTTGAGCAAGCATGTTAATCATTTGGATTTGGCTATTTAAATTTCCGATTCTTTGTGGAAATGTTTTGCCATAAAAAAATTTGGCTTCCTTTTCCATCTCCTCTATTCTTCCCGGATTTCTTGATAAATAACGATACCAGACCGGATTATACCTCACAAATTCAGCAAGCTTTGGGTTTTCTGTTAAATATTCCTTAACGATTGGGTCCAATTATAATCACCTCAATCCCTCATCCAACTAAAAGGATCTTTCGGAAGCTGTTCCTTTTTTTGAGAACCTTTGAACTGTTCCATCATTTCCTGAATAGAAGCAATTGCTTTGCTTAATTGATCGACCTGTCCTTGTACTTTATTCATATCTAAATTGGATGTATATTTCAGCAGCTGACTAACCAACTCAGAATCCTTTACAGTACTCTTATCTACTTTTTCATTTATTGGTTCATCTTTGTATTTTTCCCAATGTGGATCGTCTTCTCCAAGTAGTGCCCATTGTTCATAATACTCCTGCCATGATCTTCCACTCTTTCTAACTTCTCTTAGCAAAAGTGGGTGTTTATTTATGAACTTTTTAAATGCAATTACTGTCGGATGTAATTCCTCCAATTTTTTCACCCCTTTTATTAGTCATTTATACGATTTAATTTATGCGAGATACCTACGAATGTGCAGAAGTACAATCACGTTAGAAAACTTGGCATCCGCCAAGCCTTTTCGGCGAATGCCTTAGTTGCACTTCTGCAAGTAAGAAAGTTTATACTTTCTTACTTGCAAAAAAACTCACTTGGTAAGATCACCAAGTGAGTACGTATTTCTTATAATGGTTTTCCAAGGAAATTCTGGGTGTAGTAAAAACGATATACACCTACTCCTATATGTGTGTATTCATCATTGAAAAGTGCTTCACGATGCCCTTCACTATTTAACCAGCCTTCCATAGCAGCAGGAGCATCAGGGTATTGTGCAGCAATATTTTCTCCGGCGGCGGTATAAAATACACTTTCCACTTCTAAACGTTCTTTAAGTCCGTTTCCATTCAAGCTATAATGGGAAAAGTAATTATTTTCTGCCATATCTTTACTATGTTGATAGGCAACATTGCTTACACTCTCTTCCCAATCGAGTTTATCTATTCCATGCTGATTCCGCATTACATTGGTAATATCAACTATTTGTTGCTCCATGCCCTTTTCTATCTTATCCCATTTATCTTCCGTTAGATCTGGCTCATTTGGCAGTTTTCCACGATATTCTATCTCATATGGTCGATGTTTTAACAACGTATTCGCCGAAAGAATTCGGAGCGAGGATAATTTACTTGTAAACGTATCGAAATAGAATTGAATAAAGGTATTATCATCAATTTTGACTAGTGGTCTCATCCTTAAATCCTCTTCAGTAAGACGAAAGGTATAGGATGATATTCCTTCATTGTATGTTACTTCGTTCGTAAAGTTGAAATGATGACGGATATCTTCATACGATTGGCCTACATGGACCGGTTTTGTTTCCAACTCTTCTCCAGTCCCATAAATTGTAATTATCTTATTATCTTCTATACCAAATTGAATATATTGGGTAGCTGTATCCCTGTAAACCCACCATTCATAGTCATAGGCACTTGGATCAACTCTACTAGGCTCCCCTAGATGACCTGCTAACTCCTGTTGTGTTTTACCTATCCAACTAAAAATATTTCCTTCCAGTGGAATGGATGACACCGTTTCTTCTGGTGCTATTTTTGATTGTAAAACATTTCTCTTCTCTTTAGCTACATTCGTTACATTGCTGACTAATTCTTTAGGAGAATTCTCTGCACTTTCGATAAAGTAAAAAACGACTAATGCGATCACTGTTAAAAATATTATATTCCGGATTATACGCATCGAATACTTTCCCCTTATCTTTTTTATTAGTATAATTTATACTATGAAATCTAACTGCATATATTCTCTTTTCCCTATTAATTAATATATCATCTCTTTACTAGGAGAATTAAAATGATAGTTTTACTGTTTTTAATTGCATATTAAGCGTTTTCGTACTATTATTAAAGTAATCAGGACTAATACATGAGGTGAATAAAATGAGATTGGAAAATACCGGTATTGAAGATTCGGTTGTTGAATTAAAACCTTTGGACCATTTAACTGGGAAACATGCTTTTATTCGTGCAGGACAATGGGATTATGAAAGGGTTACTTACGATTATAAGATTGGTTCAAAAGAAAAAAATATTACATATTACATCCGTATTCAAGGTTACGCTATCGAAGGAAATGTAGATACTGGCACTGCGGTTATTAAATTAATGACTCCACTATTAGGTAAGCATTATTATCCACATGGCGTTGAGTATGGCGAAGGCGAGAAATTCCCGGAGACATTGATTGAACGTGCTCAAACGATTCTTTTAAAAGTTGCTGAGGAAATACATCAGTATAAAAGATAAACAACCTTATATGTAAAAACCAACTGTCTGGTATCATCTTGTACAGTTGGTTTTTTTAAAAAGGCATTTAACCAACCACATTTTAAATAAAGTAACGAAAGGAGACAAGCTTCCCCTTGTTTCGGAATATAACCAAACGTCATTGGACCCTTATCTTTTTAGTAATCTTATTATTAATTTTTATCTTCTTTATCCTACCTATTTCAATTCCATTAGTAATTGCATTGATTACTGCCCTTATATTGAATCCTACCATTCGATTCATTCAACAGAGGTTAAGAATAAGTCGAAGGACATCTGTCATTTTCGTTTTCCTCTTATTTCTGATTTCAGTGGGGACTGTTGGTACATTTATTGTAACGAAGTCTGCTACTCAACTAGTAATTTTTGCAGAATCAGTACCTAGTTATGTCAACCAACTTAATAACATATACAGTAAATGGGAAGCTGATTTGTATCGGTATTCGAGCACTCTGCCGATCGAATTTGTTAACGAGATATCTGCAAGTATTGAGGGTAGTATAGCTTCCGTGAGTACTACCATTAGAGAAATAATCACACTGGACAACATTGCCAAGATTTTTGCTAAAATACCAGACTTTCTAATCAGTTTTATTGTTTACATGATTGCATTATTCCTATTCATGCTTGAATTGCCAATTATAAAATCCAATTTATACGGCTTACTTAGAAACGAGACAGCCGAAAAGGTATCGTTCATGAATACAAGATTAACTAGTGTGTTATTTGGATTCTTCAAGGCACAGCTTTTAGTTAGTATTGTCATTTTGGCAGCTTCGCTCATCGGTTTGTACTTAATTGTACCTGAGGTAGCATTAATCATGTCACTGATCATCTGGCTGGTTGATTTAATACCTATCATTGGTTCTATTATCATACTTGGGCCTTGGTCTCTATTTATGCTATTGACTGGTGACACTTCGACTGGGATTCAATTAGCTATTTTGGCTATCATATTACTAGCTATCAGGCGTACAGTAGAACCAAAGGTAATGGGTCAGCATATAGGGCTATCACCACTTGCAACATTGATATCGATGTTTATTGGACTTCAACTTTTCGGGATTCTTGGTTTCATTATTGGACCTGTACTTGTAATTGCATTTACGACAGCTAAAGAAGCCGGAATTATTAAATGGAATATAAAAATATAAAAAGGTGAGAGCAATATTTATTGCTCTCACCTTTTTATTGTAATCTTAAAAACCAAAAATTGCTTTCAACATACTAGTTGTTCCTCCGCCATCATAAATAACATAAAGCAGAAGATAAACCATAACACCGGTTATCGCTGTAAAGAACCAAATGACGCTTGTAACAGGGCCGATTTTTCTATGTTTTGCTATATTTCTTTTAAGTGCCAATGTTATTGTTACAATCCCAAAAACAGCACCAGTTGTTGCTAAAATAATATGAAAGACTAGGAAAATTGTATAGTAAATTTCAATATTATCTGGCCCACCAAAACTTGTATTCCCAACAAAAATGGTACGGGACACATATATAATAAAGAATAATATAGCACTTACAGCAGCAGAAAGCATCACCTTTTTATGTGCTTTCTTTTTCCCCTTAGTAATTAACACCCACCCTATCGCAACAAGAATTGCACTCAAAGCAATAAAGAAAGTACTAATTGTCGGTAAAAAAGGCATAATGTAAACAAATCCTTTCTAGGAAGTATCAACTTCCCCTCAAAATATTAGTTATTCAACTGATTCAGGAGCCGGATCAATTTTAAGACTCTCCTCGGAGAACCATCTAAAGAAAATGGATGCTAATACTACACCATACGTTATTTCCTGCATAATTTTCATGATAATACCACCCAATTGCTGGTCCTCAACAGTATCCATTGATGTAAACATTTCAGGACCTGATAGAGCCGAGGTCAACCCTTGAAGGACGTCACCAGGAACACACAAACTCAAGGCCTGAATCCAGGATCCATCCTGAGAATATGCAGCATACATCGGTTCTGATGCAAAAATAATCAGAACGCATGCAGGTGTAATCAATACACTATTTGCAAAAATATAACCAATTTTCAATAGCGGCTGTATTTTATCCAATTCTTTGATCGGCGCAATTAATGGAAACCAAACGATAAAGGAAGCAATAAATAAAATAATTGAAATAGATGTATGTGCAACTATCGATGATTTTGCGAAATCGAAAACAACTGGTATATGATACAGTGAGAAAAGTGTGTTGAACAGCAACAATGCAATAAGCGGCTTTGTCAGTAATTTAAAAACAGGCTTGATTACAGGAGCATTAACCACTTTCCTCCAAACCCATTCAGGAATACCCTTCAACATTAAAATAGGGACTACTAATAAATAAATGGCCATTTGAATCATGTGCGCAGTTAGTGTGATATGGGTGAGCAAATCAATTGGTGACCCTTTCACGAGATACAATAATAATAGGGATACATAAAACAGAACCTGTTGATTAGCCGTTGGTTTTTCCTCGCCACCAAATTTAGAACGATATGGCCCGGTAATGAAATAATACAATACTGCCAAAGCTAAGATAAAAACAAAGTAAAACGGACTCCATAAAGCACGAAAGCCAAAAATTTGTAATTCTAACCACATAATATTATCACTCCATATACCTGACTATCCTCACATTATACATTAAAATTTACTTGTTACTAACATAGAATGTGACGATTTAGCAAAAAAAGACCAGGAAACAAATCCTGATCTTTTTTCATAATTAACTTTTTAAAATCTTACCACCACGTAATTGCTACAAATGTAAGAATCACTAGGAAGCCAACAAAGATACCACCATACAACAACGATGCAGCTATTTCATGTCCTTTATCTTTCATATGCATAAAGTAGTAGAATTGAAATCCTACTTGTACAAGAGCCAATACAAGAATCAATGGGATCACAAAAGTAGAGCTGACTCCCATCATGACTGCAAAAAATGCAATCATCGTAAAGAAGATCATTAACGCAAAAGTAACAATTTGCTTTCTCATTTCATCTTTGTTCTTTTCTTTTTGGAACGAATTAATTTTGCTGGTATTCGTATTATCCGTCATAAATTAACTCACCATCCCCATCAAGTAAACAACTGTAAAGATAAATACCCAAACAACGTCGATAAAGTGCCAATACAATCCGAAAGTATTATATTTCGGAGCATTGTAAAGACTTAAACCTCGTTTCGCATTGCGTACCATAATCGCAATCAGCCAACTGAGACCAAAAACTACGTGACCTCCGTGGAACCCGACTAATGCATAAAAGGCTGAACCAAAAGCAGAAGATCGGAAAGTAAATCCATACTCATGAATATAATGAGCAAACTCATAAATTTCACAAGCTAGGAAAGAGATACCGAGTAATGCAGTAATACCAAACCATAGTTGCATCTTTTTAAAGTCATTATTTTTCATATGGTAAATTGCGTAAACACTAGTTAATGAACTAGTCAATAACAGAATGGTCATTAGAAAAACAAGTTCAAGTCCGAATAAATCCTGTGTAGATGGACCGCCTGCAGTTGAATTTCTTAAGGCAAGGTAAGTACCGAATAAACAGGCGAAAAGAACTGTTTCTCCTCCAAGGAAAATCCATAAACCTAAAAATTTATGTTTTCCTTCCATTGTTGCTTTGGAAGGATCCTGTGGCATTGTTTCCGGATTCAAGGAGTGATCATGACTCATATCAATCATCCTCCCTTTCAAGTTCTTCTTTTGTAATATGATGGCCGTGATCATCTTTCAATGATCTGATTAGCATCGTACCCAATGCGATAGCCATACCAACATAAACAACTAGTAACCATGCTTTATGATCAGACTGATAAATGAAACCTAAAGATGCGATAAAGAAACCAAATGTCATTATCAATGGAAGTATGGAACCGTTCGGCATATGGATTTCGTCCAATGGCTCTGCTGGTATCATTTTTCCATTTCCTTCTGTTTTTTCAATCCATAATGGATCAAGACCACGAACTAATGGCAATTGTTTGAAATTGTAATGGGCAGGTGGTGAAGAAATCGTCCATTCCAATGTACGGGCATCCCACGGATCAGCAGGAGCCTTTTCACCTTTGACAGCAGTGTAAACAACATTAATTAAGAATACAAGGACACCAAAAGTCATAAAGAACGCCCCAATTGTACTAATCAAGTTACCTGTATCCAACCCTTGATTTTCGAGGAATACCCAGTAACGACGTGGCATACCCATTAAACCAAGAAAATGCTGAATAAAGAATGTTAAATGGAAACCGATAAAGAATGTCCAGAATGCTAGTTTACCCATTCCTTCATGAAGCATTCTTCCAAACATTTTTGGCCACCAATAATGCATTGCAGCTAATATTGCAAATACTACCCCACCAACAATAACGTAGTGGAAGTGAGCAACAACAAAATAAGTATCATGATATTGATAATCCGCTACAGATGAGCCAAGCATTACCCCAGTCATTCCACCAATTGTAAATGAAGGAATAAAAGCAAGTGTCCAAAGCATAGCAGAGTTAATTGTAATACTCCCTCCCCATAAGGTTAAGAGCCAGTTAAATATCTTGATACCTGTTGGAACAGCAATAGCCATCGTAGCTACAGCGAAAATCGAGTTTGCTACAGGTCCGAGTCCAACCGTAAACATATGGTGAGCCCATACCATGAAACCAAGAAATGCAATGAGGAATGTCGCAAATACCATTGCAGTGTATCCAAATAATCGCTTTCTTGCAAATGTTGGTATGATTTCACTGAAAATACCGAATGCCGGCAGAATCAATATGTAAACTTCAGGATGTCCAAATATCCAGAATAAGTGTTGCCATATAATTGAATTTCCACCAAGCGCTACATCAAAGAAGGCTGTACCAAACATACGATCAAACATCATTAAAAATAGACCGACAGTCAGTGCTGGAAAAGCAAATAATGTAAGAATACTTGTCACGAACGTAGTCCATGAAAATAATGGCATGCGCATATAGGTCATACCGGGTGCACGCATTGTAACGATTGTTACCAGGAAGTTAATCCCACTCATTAATGTCCCTGCACCGGACAATTGGAGACCCATCACATAGTAATCTATACCATGTCCTGGTGATTGTAGTGAAAGTGGTGCATAGTTAGTCCACCCAGCATCTGGTGCGCCAGTAAACCAACTAAGGTTTAAAAGAACCCCACCAGAGAAAAATAGCCAAAAGCCAAGTGAGTTTAAAAATGGAAAAGCAACGTCACGTGCTCCTATTTGCAATGGCATAACATAGTTCATTAAACCAAATAATATTGGTGTTGCCGCAAAAAATATCATTGTAGTTCCATGCATTGTAATCATTTCATTGTACAAACCTGCACTGATAAAATCATTTTCAGGTTTTATTAACTGAATTCGTATAATAAGAGCTTCCAATCCGCCGAGCAGGAAAAAGAATCCACCACCAATTAAGTATAAAATACCGACCTTTTTATGGTCTACAGTAGTTAGATAATCCCATAGCACTGCGCCGAATCCTCTCTTTTGAGTAGTTGCAATACTCAAAGCATAAACCTCCCTTTTGTGTCTTTCATCCCATATATAATTTAGTTCCCAGCACTCTCAGGTGTTATTTCAGAGGGCTTTAATTGCATTAAGTATTCAGCAATACTATTAGCTTCTTCTTCCGAAATGCTAGGATAAGCGCCTGTCATTTTGTTACCAGGTTTAATGGACTCAGGGTCCATAATCCAATCGACAAGATTTTCTTTTGTTGGTTCAAGAATACCCGCTACAGTTGACCGATCACCGAAGTTTGTAAGGTTTGGTCCTGTTGCTGCAGGTGAAGATCCAATCGCATGACATGCCACACAACTGTTTGCTTCAAATAGTTCTTGACCTTCCTGTGCTACAGCATCTTCCGGAACTGCTTCCGGATCAACGCTTTGCATATCGGAAACCCATTGATCATACTCTTCAGGGCTTACGACGACTACTTTAAAGTCCATCAGAGAGTGTGAAGGACCACAAAGTTCAGCACATTTCCCCCAATAAACCCCTTCTTCATTCGCCTCAATATACATCGTGTTTACATTTTCTGGATTAACATCCATCTTACCAGCAATCGAAGGAATCCAGAATGAATGAATAACATCTGAAGATAGCATATTTAAGTAAACTCTTTCGCCAGTTGGAATATATAAGTCCTGACTAGTAACAATTTCTTCACCAGCATAATTAAAATGCCACCAGTATTGATTACCCGTAACTTCAACATTAATATGCTCACTTGCCTGTGAATCATCTGCTAGATCAAATGTAGCAAACACAGTTGGTACAGCAATGATCAAAACAAGAATAATAGGTATTACAGTCCAAATTGTCTCCAATTTGTGATTTCCTTCTACTTGTTTAGGGATGAAATCCTCCTGTCCCTTCTTCTTACGAAATCGCACTAGAGCAATCACATAAATAAGCATTACGACTATAAAGACTCCAATCATAATCAGTAATGGGAACACAATTAGATCCATCGAAACTTCTGCACCATATCCCTTTGGTTCAAGTGCGGTTAGATTTTCTTTACCACAACCAGCTAAAAACAATGCCAGCATTGTAAAGAGTAATAATGCTTTAGATTTTCCCATCCAACCTTTCATGTATTAATACCTCTCTTTCTTCATGTTGTTTCCTTATATATATATATTTTAAGGACAATAGTTAATTAAATATTGGCAATGTCACGATAATCATTAGTGGAAATAAAAGGATTAAATAGTTTAAAGAGTAAATGAATATCAAATTTGCCCATTTCAGATCATCTTTTATAAAGAACCCTCTAAAACCTAATACGAGCCATCCTATATTAAGCAAAGTTGCTATTACAGTAAACGTAATACCCAAAAATGGGGTTAATAATAATGGTAAAGGCAGTAAACATGCTATATATACAACAATTTGACGTTTTGTAAAGTCAAATCCATGTACAACTGGCAACATAGGGATTCCAGCCTCACGATAATCCTCTGTTTTTTTCATAGCTAATGCCAGAAAATGAGGTGTTTGCCATACAAACATAATCAGGAACATTACGATTGGAACGGTATGTATTGACGGACTTACAGCTGCCCAGCCAATAAGTGGTGGCATTGCACCTGAGAAGCTTCCAATTACAGTATTTAATGTATATCTCCGTTTTGACCATATCGTATATAAAACTACATAAACAAACCAACCGAGAAACGCAAAAAGTGCAGCTTGTATGGTTGTAAACATTAATAGAATAATTCCAGCAATCGTCGTTGCCAATCCAAATACTAAAACCATTTTAAGTGAGAAGAACCCCGTTACGGTGGGACGGTTTTTTGTTCTTTCCATTTTAGGATCGATATCGACATCGTACCAGTTATTAAGTATACATCCGCCGGCGATAACCATCGCACTCCCAATAATTGTTAGCAAGAACGTACCCCAATGATTTATAAAGGAAGTATTCGTAAAATGAACGGCTAACAAGAACCCTGCTATGGTTGTTATTAGATTAGAGTTCACAATTCCTATTTTTATAAGTGCTTTTATTTCTGAGATGATCATGGAATATTTTTGCTTATTGGAAATAGTAGTATCTCCTATCATTTCAGAATATGGCGTTTCCACTTTATTCATTTTATCCCCCCTTTAAACCCAGGCAAAAAGACATGATAATAAACAGAATACCACTTATTATTTAGTATTCTGATATCCATTCTAATTGTATCACGGATCTAATTTACAATCTAATTAATTTACTTGTAATATTTTAAAACATATTCACCATTTATATATGTCTAAAATGTGAAAGAATAACAAGCTTTAATAGAATGTACTAATATGTATTATTATCCAATAAGATCGGACATGCATGGAATATCATAGTCGTCCCATATACTATTTCTAGCAAACAAAGTACATTATTGCAAGCTTTTTTTTAATTTGCATAGTGAAAACATGAATAAAACATGATACTATTACAATTATGTGTCCAAACGTATTTTTGGAGCTAGTTTCATTGCATTCGGTATCGCACTAATACTATTATTAAACTATTGAAAAGAAATCATGAAATTTTAATCATCAAAAGTGAGGCTATATGGAATGATAAAATACTTAAAAATCCTTTCCGTTATTTCAACGATTGGGATGTTGCTGATCCTGCTAGGCGGGGCATTAGTTACAAAAACCGGTTCAGAGGATGGCTGCGGAGATAGTTGGCCATTGTGCGAAGGGGAAGTTGTACCTTCTGAATTCACTTTCGAAATGGTAATAGAATTAAGTCACAGAGCAGTAACAGGTGTCGTTGGTATTGTTGTGGTAATACTTGCGATCTTGGCTTGGGTTAAAATCGGGCATGTGCGTGAAGTGAAATTTCTATCATTCTCTTCCGTATTTTTCATTGCACTGCAGGCTTTGATAGGAGCTGCAGCTGTTATGTGGGGACAATCAGACTTTGTACTGGCTGCCCATTTCGGAATTTCACTCGTATCCTTTGCTGCTGTATTTTTACTTATGCTCCTAATTTTTGAAGTGGATAAGAAATTGGATACGGAAGTGCTACATATTAGAAAACCCCACCGTATTGAGATTTATGCAATATCCATTTACACAATGATAGTCGTATATACAGGAGCATTAGTACGACATACGGAATCAAACCTCGTATGCCGTGATTGGCCTTTTTGTACGAATACATCGCCATTGGCCCTTGCTGATTACAGTTTTAATCAGTGGATTCAAATGGGACATCGTTTATCCGCAGGAATCCTGTTTATTTGGACACTGCTGCTTACAATTAGAATGATTAAAAACTATCATCATAATAAAGTGATGTACTGGGGTTGGATCGTTACTTTCTCACTTATCTTATTGCAAGTTTTCTTCGGGGCAATGATTATTTTTACATTATTAAATCTTGGTGTAGCATTAATGCATGCGTTAGTTATATCGTTATATTTCGGTATGCTTAGCTATTTTATCCTCTTATCCACCAGAAGTTCAAAACATGAAAAAACAGGAAGCAATATATAATTGCCTCCTGTTTTTTTATTTTATTCAAATTCGATTAATAAATCATTTACTTCTATCGTATCTCCGCTGCCAACATGAATTTCCTTGATTACGCCAGCGTATGGAGCTTGAACAGTGGTCTCCATTTTCATAGCCTCATTCGTCAACAAATGCTCGCCCTTTTTAACAGAATCACCTTTAGAGCAATTTACTGATAGTACGGTCCCCGGCATTGTCGCACCAATATGCTTTTCATTAGACTTATCTACTTTCGGTCGTACTGAAATCAGTGACTTTATGCTTTCATCTTTCACAGTAATTTCACGTGTTTGACCATTCAAATCAAAGTAGAAAACGCGTGTACCATCTTCTTTTGGCTCGGATATGGATACGAGTTTAACGATAAGTGTTTTCCCTTTTTCAATTTCCACTTCTATCTGTTCTTCCAGTTTCATTCCATAGAAGAAAGTTGGTGTATCCAGTACAGACATATCGCCGTATGATTCACAGAACTCGGTGTAATCCATAAACACTTTTGGATACAGTGCATGAGAAATCAAATCGAAACTAGTAATTTGACGGTTCAAGGTCTCATATAATGAATTTCTCAATTCTTTGAAATCGATTGGATCCAACAGTTCTCCTGGACGTACTGTAATTGCTTCCTTGTCTTTAAGTATTACTTTTTGCAGTTTTTCAGGGAACCCTTGATATGGTTGTCCAATATATCCTTGCGCAAATTCAATAACCGAGTCAGGAAAATCTATAGATTCTCCTTTTTCGTAAATCGCTTCTTCTGTTAAATCATTTTGGACCATAAACAATGTCATGTCACCGATTACTTTTGAAGATGGTGTCACTTTCACAATGTCTCCGAACATATCATTTACTTGACGGAACATGGTTTTAACTTCATTCCATCTACTTTCGAGTCCTACTGCTTTCGCCTGCTGTTTTAGATTACTGTATTGGCCACCCGGCATCTCATGGAAGTAAATTTCCGTATGAGGTGCTTTCATTCCACTTTCAAAATCCTGATAATATTCTCTAATACCTTCCCAATAATGGGAAATCTCTTCATACGCATCGATATTAACCTTAGGTTGTCGACTCTTCCCTTCAAGTGCATGGAACAAAGTTTGTGCACTTGGCTGAGAAGTCAAACCGGCCATTGGGCCAGCAGCCACGTCAACGACATCGACTCCGGCATCTATCGCTCTTGCATACGTAAAGATACCATTTCCGCTTGTATCATGCGTATGAAGATGAATTGGTAAATCCGTTGATTCCTTCAAGGTGGAAATCAATTGATAGGCAGCTTCAGGTTTTAACAATCCAGCCATATCTTTAATACCTAAAATGTGTGCACCGGATGTTTCCAGTTCCTGTGCCATATTCTTATAGTATTTCAAATCATATTTTTGGCGACCTACATCAAGAATATCGCCGGTATAACATATCGTAGCCTCAGCAATCTTATTATTTTCACGTACTGACTCAATCGCAAGTTTCATTCCTTCAACCCAATTTAAACTATCGAAAATCCTAAAAACATCTATACCAGCATTGGAACTTTTTTCAACGAATTCTTGAATTAAGTTATCCGGATAGTTTTTATACCCAACCGCATTACTTGAACGCAACAGCATTTGAAATAGAACATTTGGCATTTTATTTCGTAACTTTAAAAGCCTTTCCCAAGGATCCTCTTTTAGAAATCTATACGCTACATCAAATGTTGCTCCGCCCCACATTTCTACAGAAAATAAATTAGGCAACATGTGTGCTGTCGGTTCAGCGATTTGAAGCAGGTCATTTGTTCTTACACGGGTAGCAAGTAACGATTGATGAGCGTCTCGGAAGGTTGTATCTGTTAGCATGACTTCTTTCTGATCCTTTAACCATTTTGCTAACCCATCCGGACCTTTCTCATCTAATATTTGCTTTGTACCTGACTGCAGCTTCTGACTATGATCCACTTCAGGAATCAACAACGGCGAAAACGACGGCTTGTCCTTACTAGGCATTCCTTCTCCACCATTAAGTGTTGTCTGTGCGATATAAGTAAGCATTTTTGTTCCACGGTCTTTTCTTTTTGGAAAAACAAAAAGTTCGGGAGTTTTATCTATAAAGGTTGTATCATACTGACCTGATAGGAACTTTTCATGCAAAATTACATTTTCCAGGAAATGAATATTGGTTTTAATGCCTCTTATTCTAAATTCCTTCAAATTTCTAACCATTTTGATTGCAGCTTGCTCAAATGTCAGAGCCCATGTTGAAACTTTAACGAGTAGGGAATCGTAATGTGGGGAGATTACGGCTCCTTGATAGCCATTCCCTGCATCAAGTCGAACTCCAAAACCTCCACCAGTACGATATGCATTAATTTTACCAGTATCTGGCATAAAATTATTCAACGGATCCTCAGTGGTAACCCTTGACTGAATTGCGTAACCGTTGATTTTAATATCTTCTTGTTGTGGAATACCAACTGACTCACTATGCAAATTGAAACCATCAGCTATCTTCAATTGAGACTGTACGATATCTATACCAGTAATCATCTCTGTAATGGTATGTTCTACTTGTACTCGCGGATTCACTTCAATAAAATAAAATTCATCTTTGGTAACTAAAAATTCAACAGTTCCTGCATTTATGTACTCCACATTTTCCATTAACGTAACTGCAGCAGTACAAATTTCTTCACGAAGTTCATCTGTCAACGATAGACTTGGTGCAACTTCAATTACTTTTTGATGCCTGCGTTGAACAGAACAGTCTCTTTCATGTAAGTGAACGATGTTTCCATGCTTGTCACCAAGAATCTGTACTTCCACATGTTTTGGATTTTCGATGAATTTTTCTAAATAGATTTCATCATTTCCAAAAGCTGCTTTTGCTTCTGATTTTGCTCGATTGTATGCTTCAGATACCTCTTCTTCCGCTCGTACAATCCGCATTCCACGTCCGCCGCCACCCAAAGATGCTTTAATAATAATTGGGTATCCATTTTCTATACCAAATGCTTCAACTTCTTCAATCGTTGTTACAGCTCCGCCGCTACCTGGAATAATAGGCAGGTTCGCTTTAACAGCCTGTTCTCTCGCCTTAACTTTATCCCCAAACATATTTAAATGTTCACTAGTCGGTCCAATAAATATAATACCTTCTTCTTCACAACGTTTTGCAAAGTTTATATTTTCGGACAAAAATCCATAACCTGGATGGATGGCATCGACATTTACTTCTTTAGCAAGTTCGATGATTCCTTCAATATCCAAATATGCATCGATAGGTTTTTTACCTTTCCCTATTAAGTAAGCCTCATCAGCTTTAAACCGATGAAATGACACCGTATCTTCACTTGAATATACTGCAACTGTTCGGATATTTAATTCTGTACATGCGCGAAATACCCGTATAGCGATTTCCCCACGATTTGCTACTAGTACTTTATTAATGTTGTTTAATTTTGCCATCTTTTTCCACCCCTATTATTATAAATAGTATTGCTATTGTTGCTGTTTTCATATGGCTTTGTTTCTACAGTTTCATTTTCCCGTTTTTTAACTGTCATAGCTATATTATTCAGTATACCCATTGAAATGAGCATAATGAGCAGTGATGAACCTCCATAGCTGACAAACGGAAGCGGAACCCCAGTTATCGGTAAGATACCACTAATAGCACCTAGGTTTATAAATGCTTGTATACCTACCATGGAAGATATACCAATCGCTAGTAAAGCTCCAAAACTATCATTACATTTTCTAGCTATAAAAATACCGCGCAATACAATGATTGCGAGCATCCCTAATATAAGGATTACACCTATAAAGCCTAATTCTTCTGCTATTACTGCCATAATAAAATCGGTATGGCCTTCCATCAGATAACCAAGCTTCTGGACACTTTGACCAAGGCCTTCACCAGTCAATCCCCCAGCCCCAATTGCCACGTAGGATTGGATTAACTGATATCCATCTGAATCGGGTGTCTCAAAAGGCTGATAAGCTCCAGTAAAACGTGAAAGCCTTTCATCCGTAATCATATAAGGAACTACTAGCAAAACCAGCACAACTCCAATACCGATTAAGACAGATAAATGCTTTATGCGAATTCCTGAGCTGAAGATTACTGAACATGCAATCAGAAAAATGATCGAAGCAGTACCGATATCTGGTTGCAACATGATCAATGCCAATATAATTGCTGTTAAAACTAATGGAGGTAATACACCTTTATTGAATTCATTAATATATGCCTGCTTTTTAGAATAAACAGAAGCAAGATACATAATCAGACCAAGCTTTGCAAACTCTGCTGGTTGCATCGTTAGGGGACCAATTTGAAACCATGATTTGGCATTATTTACTGAATTACCAAAAGCCAAAACTGCTATTAGAAGCACAACGATTGCTAGGATAATATACTTCATAAACTTTTGATAATATTTATAGGGAAACAGACTGCAAAAAATAAACCCTATCAATCCTATGCCAAACCAGGTTAATTGCCTAAACAAATAATGTGTACTCTCATTTCCTTCAACAACAGCGGTTACCATACTGGCGCTATATATCATTACGATTCCAAAGCCAGCTAAAAGTAAAGGTGTGATGATTAAAGTAAAATCATAATCTTTTAATTTTTGTATCATCATGTTTCTCCCTACCATATGTAATAATTAGTGTACCATATTTTTTAGCTCATTTCAGAATATTCTTCTAGTTAATTATTCAAAATATTGAACCGCTGTAAATAAAAAAACCTCGCCAAGTGTATGCTGGCAAAGTTTTTGCTCCATAGTACTATAACGCCAAAACAGAAGCCCTAATCATAAAGTATTTTGAGATGCTTCATGTAATATATTAAGCTTCTTCTCCAAATTCTCAAGAAGTGCTTTACCATCATTTTCGCTGATTAAGTTCAGACGTACAGCAAAATCAATTTCCCTTGACAGACCGAACATTTGAGTATCCAGCACATCTTCATAAACTGGACATTGCGGCATCGTTAGATTTTCTATTTGAACTTCAATGAGTCGTAAAATGTTGTCAGCGTCAGCCTTAAGAAGGGCATGGGCTTTTTCACGATGATCTATGGTCACCTCAGGCATCAATTGAATCCCCTCCACTAAAAGACTTTCTTTTATATTATATTATCGTTAGCCATTGAAAAATGCAAATAAAACCGAAAAAAATTTATAAAATTTAATTCATTAGATGAAATAATAATTAATGTCTGATATTCTAAGTTAAGATACATACATAATTAGGGGTGAAAAAATGATTGTACCAATTACCGGAAAAGTTTCCTATTCTATAACATTGGATCCAACAGTATGGATTTTTGATGATAGAAAAATTTTATTAAACGATGCGTTTTCTAAAAAGGTAGAGGAAATAGAAGAAATGGATGACTTGGAAAAAGTTTCCGAGCGCTTTAATAGAGAGGTTTTAGAAACAAAAATGAATCGACCTCCTGTTAACAAGAGTATTTCCAAGATCGAAGGAGAAGAAATACTAAAAAATTCTTATGTGATGCCGCTACATGATTTCATAACCAATGCAGAGATTAAATCGGATGCTAAGAATGCAACATTTATTACAGATGGTGAAGAAGATGTAACCGTTACATTGTCCGAACTTGAAGATGGATATTTCCTATTCTCCCTCAACGGCAAGCCATTAAGAGAAGATGGACCCGTACATTACTTTTATAGAGACGGTTCCAATAAAGATAATCCTGTTAAAAATATTAAAAAAATAGTTATTAACTAATCAAAGTCTGCTAATAGCAGACTTTTCTTTTTCCCAATATCCTGTATATTTTTACGTAAACTATCCAAAATAGGTTTATCAGCTACTATAATTAGGAGGAATGCTGAATGAACTTGCAATTAAATATATTAATACTGGCTGTAATTCTATCCTTAGCAGCATGCGGTCAAGAAGAAGAAACTCCTTTAGCTGGAGAAGAAAAGGATTCAGATCGAATTGTTCAAGTGAAAAATTCAGATCCGACAGAACTGGAAGATCTGGATAACGAACAAATTGCTAAACGTCTGGCAAACCTTGCAACAGACATTCCAAATGTAAATGACGCTTCGGCAATCGTCGCTGGACCGTACACCGTAGTTGCTATTGATGTAGATAAGGATCTCGATCGCTCACGTGTTGGCACAATTAAATACTCTGTAACAGAGGCTTTATATCATGATCCCTATGGTAAAACTGCAGTTGTTGTAGCAGATGCGGATGTTGTGGAGAGGATAAGAGGAATGGGTAACAAAATCAGTCAGGGGCATCCGGTTCAAGGAGTTGTAGATGAACTAGCAGCTATCGTCGGACGATTCATGCCTGAATTCCCAATCGATGATGACCGCGCTGAAGAACCAGACCAAAATAAAGAAACAATTGATGAAGAAGATCAGCAGAAGTTAGATGATATCGAAGGCGATCAATCATACCAGCATGATGAACGCCAGAAATAGGATGGAATTGGTAAATATCGTTCATTTTAAGTAAAAAGGTTTCTGAATCAATCAGAAACCTTTTTTACATTAATCTTGTTGATTTGCTAACTTATTTTCGTCTTTCTTATCATTGTAATATTGAACGCCGAATTGTGATCCTTCAGAAACCATTTTAGAATTTTCTAGTTGAGCAATGTCACTTGTTTCTGATGATTGATCAGGTACACCTGCATTTTCAAAAGTACTATCTGTTTTCCCTTTTATCTTACCAGTTACCCCATTTGAAACCTCTTTAATCTTGTTGCGATTTTTTTCATCCTTTAAGTAATATCCAGCAACACTTGCTCCCATGACTCCTACTGCAGACAATAAATATCTTTTTTTCATCGAATCGTCCTTTCATAGCTTTAAAGTGTATTGTATATACCTTATTCCCCTCTATTTTTTTATCAAACATGTAGCAACACCTTCTAATCGCTACCATTATTATGATATACTATTACATAGTAATAAATTATTTATTCCCATGTTGAGGTGATATTATGCAAGTTAAATGTACTCTTTGCGACAAAATTGAAGATATAGAGGATTATTCTTTAAAAGCAAAAAGATTGAGAAATAGAAGAATTTATATGTATCTATGCACTCCTTGTTATGAACGAGTCGAGCATAAAACCAAAAAACGCCTAGATACAGGGAAATTTAGATTATACCGTGAAAATAAAAAAGTCGATCAATACTTATAATATCAAATAAAAAACGCCTCCTGGGCGTTTTTTATTTGATTCCCTATTTGATTGCTTTCCGTTGCCTATGAAGTCTGATTCTGTATATGGCAAGAACCAAGATAATTACTAGAAGACTTTCCACCGTTGGCATCCTCATCACTGTGGTAAAGATGGTTAAAATATATGTACCAATCAACAACATCAAATATACAAAAATTGCTTTCCCTATTGGGAGTTTCCTCGCAAATCCCAATTCATATGCAACGGCACATAAAACGAAATTCATTACAAAGAATATCCAAAATATGTTCTCAATACCATTTATCTCTACTACCAAATCAAACACAAATCTAAAGCCATCCATATCTATAAGTCCCCCATTATTTAAATAAAACTTTCTACTATCATACTAAAACTTAAAGGTTCTTGCCAGTACGATGAATAATCTTTTAAATGGTTATTTTTGTAGATTTCCAGATTTTGATTTATACTATATCTTGATGGAAATAGAGGTGCTTTTATGAAAAATGTGAATTTCCCAATGCTTTTGTTAGCCATTCTTGTAATTATTTTGTTCGCACTTGTTGGAATAGCTATTGCATTCCGTAATTTATGGCTCATTTTATTATTTCTAATTTTGGGATTCGGAACTTTTGCCTACGGAATAACATTAAAGAAAAGAAGAAAGTGACATAGAAACATGTCACTTTCTTCCTTTTTTTAAGTATTTGAGAATATCTTTTTGAAATGATGTGTTACACGTAAGTATAGCTGATTTTTCAAGCATATTTACTGGTCTACCATCAATGTCTGTTGTACTTCCTCCGACCTCATTGACAATGATAATACCTGCTGCAACATCCCAGGGAGATAACCCCATGGAAATGTATCCATCTACAATTCCCTCAGCAGTAAAGGCAAATTCAAGTGCTGCAGAACCATATGTTCTCGTTCCACGAATATCCTTAACAAAACTTTGCATTACCTGCTCATCTATGAATCTGTTTTCACATAGCCAGAAATGATTCATTCCTACGATTGCTTCGTTTATATTTTTCTTCTTTGGCAATGGTTGTAATTTTACATCATCCTTGTAAGCACCTTGACCCTTTTTTGCATGATAAAGCGTATTGGCCATTACATCATAAATTAATCCAATTTCGCCAACACCGTCATGATAAATCCCAACTGAAATAGCGAAATTTCTTTTTTGGTGCACAAAATTCATCGTGCCATCGATCGGATCAATAATCCAAATGGTTCCATCTAAAGATGTAGGATTATCACCATATCCTTCTTCACCATGAATGAAATGGTCTTTGTATTTTTCTTTAATTTTAGCGACGAAAAACTGTTCTGTTTCTTTGTCCAACTTCGTTACAAGATCATTTGCATTGGATTTAGTTTCGATATCCAATGGATCATTCATTTTATCTCTAATCGTATTCCCGGCTTCCATTACCCATTTTATTGCCTGTTTAAATATATCTTCCCGAAGTAATGAATCCATATATATTTACCTCCATTTTTCATCGACTGTATATATGATTGTATCAAAATGGAGTATATACGTCATTGTATTTGAATGACCCCAATATGTATTCGAATATTATGTTAATGCTCCAATACATATTGGGGTCAGCTATTATACTTGTTCATTGTCTATTTGAAGCATCTGCTTTCTTAAGACCTCTAATCGTTCTTTAGCTTTGATTATCATTACTTTATCATCTGCTTTCATTGCATCAAAGAGGGTTACTAATTCATAATCGATTTCCATACGAATCACAGGTAATTTTTCCTGGGCCTCTTTTCTTCTTAATGCCTCCACAACGTATTTCATCTTTTCACTCCCTTTCCAAGAGCTTGTTTAGCCAATTCCATCTTTTTCTTTATTCTATGACTTTGTTCGTTTTTGTGTTCTTTACATTCTTGTCTTATTTGATTTATTTTATAATCATTTCCCAAATTGTATCCTTTTTAAACATAACCAAAGAATTAGAAGTCAATTTCTCATAAATCCATGACTTGACTTCCATTCAATTTTACTTAATAATAATTATTATAATCTAATCTTTTAAGAAAGGATGAATCCCTTGGCATTTCGAGGATTTGATCAGAAGGATTTTCATACATTTACCATAGAGGGTTTGGATGCAAGAATGGAAGCTATCCAAACTAGAATACAGCCTAAATTCCAGGAAATAGGATCTGATATTGTTGATTATTTGGCAGCAAAATTAGGAAATGAAGTTTATTTACATATTGCTAAACATGCAAGAAGAACAGTAAATCCACCAAAAGATACATGGATGGCAATTGCTGACAACAAACGAGGGTACAAGAAACATCCCCATTTTCAGTTAGGATTATTCGATGATCATGTTTTTATCTGGCTTGCGCTCATATATGAATTACCAAATAAAAAGGAGATTGCCGAAACATTTATAACTAAATATGACGATATAAAGCAGCTTCCAAATAATTTTGTTGTCTCCCTGGACCATATGGAAAAAAATTCCATACAGATGAACGACTTGGAATTGAAAGATTTAGAACGATTTAGAGATGTAAAAAAGGCTGAATTTCTAATTGGTCGCCACTTTAGTTCAGAAGACCAATTATTGGCTGACGGAGATAAGTTTTTAGATACAGTCAAAGAAACCTACGATAAACTCATCCCATTTTATCAACTGGCATTACATTCGAGGAATTATAGGTAAGCTATTTTATCCATAAAATAAAGGCAGCACGATTTCGTACTGCCCCTCTTTTTTACATCTTAATAACGTCCTCTTTGGTTTCTTTTGCCTTTTTAACGGTTTTATAACTTGAGTAGCCTGAAACAGTTTCAAATTGAGCAAACAAGGTCTTTTCCTCACTTTTTGATGGCACAATTTGTTTAAAACGATTATATAGCATAAGAATTTCCTGTCTTTGAACCTGCTTTTCGTGTGCCTTTTCTACAAGGCTAAAGAAATTGACGACATCAATTATTTCCTCCGTACTCCAAGTTTCATCAATCGGATATTCATAACTCATCTTTTTTAGTACACCTCATTTATTCCATTTTTCTTTTATTTCCTCTGCTTCAATTACAATATTTTGAATCAAATCACGAACCATCGGTATATCTTTAATTCTAGCAGCTGATTGTCCTGCCCAACCATATCCTTCATTGGGGTCGCCATTTTCAATGTAATGTTTATTGACTTTTCCGCTTATGTAAGCTTTCAACGATTCGTATCCTGCTTTCTCTTGTTCCATTTCCAAAATACGTGCTGTCCATGGTCCTCGTAAGGCTCTTGCAGGTGCTCCAATAGATCGTTTGATGACTACGGTGCTATCTTCAGTTGCATCAAGTATTGCCTGTTTATAATTCATATGAACCTGTGCTTCCTTTGTCGCAATAAATCTGGTTCCCATCTCAATTCCTTCGGCTCCAAGACTTAAGGCAGCCATGAGACCACGCCCATCAACAATACCTCCTGAAGCAATAACTGGAATGGATACATGGTCAACAACTTCAGGAGTTAATACAAATGTACCGACATCCCCTCTTCCAAGGTGACCTCCACCTTCCTGGCCAACAACCATTACCGCATCTGCCCCTAATTCCTCCGCTTTTTCAGCCTGTCTGGTCGCAGCGACAAGAACGAGCTTTTTAATATTATATCCTTCTACGCGGTCCATTACTCCTTTTGGATTTCCTCCTGTAACCGATATCACCGGCACACTTTCTTCAATTGCTATATCAACCATATGTTCAAATGGTCTCCCATGTTGACCGATTGCAAAGTTGACTCCAAAAGGTTTATCCGTCATTGATTTCACACGCCTAATTTCATTCCTCAGTTCTTCTGGAGTTTCTAAACTCATTGCCGTAATTTGACCAAGTCCGCCAGCATTGGAAACTGCTGCAGCCAAATCTGAATATGCCAGGTGTGCAAGCCCCCCCTGAATAATTGGATAATCAATATTTAAAAGTTCCGTAATACGAGTCTGTAGTCCCATACACGCTCATCCCCTTTTATGATTCTTATAATAAGCGTAGCATTTTTCCGTGAATAATACTATAATTGAAATCCCTTACATACTTTAAAGTGAATGCGGAGAATAAGTAAAAAAACAAAAAATAGAGCTGCATCAGCGTATGCAGCTCATCGTAAATTATTTATTTTTCATTACAACTAGGACATGTACCGTAAAGAGTTGTTACTTTCTCTTCTTCATAATGTTCAATAACGTGCTGACAATCCTGACAAATTATTGTACCCATTAAGCCATCTCCTTTTGATTGATTATGATAACGTATTCATATTATAATATGTAACATTAAAAGAATCAACCCCTAAATAGTATAACACATTAAAAAAATATATTTTTTTAATGAACTAATAAAACAGCCTGCTAAGAATTATTTAGCAGGCTGTTTTCTAAAAGATTGGGACTGTGGTCGTCCCACCGAAATGAATTGTTATTATAAACTGAGAAGTAACTGCTAGCCCGCCGTCCGGGATCGCTGCGCGCGAACCGCAAGTATATGTCCCGGAGCGGTTGCTGAAGTAACTTACCCTATTTCGCAATGTATCTCAAATCTGCGAGATTTAAAAGCAACAAACATTACGAGAATAGCCTGATTTAATTCGTTTCGATTAAGCTAGGATCAAGCATTTCATACCCTTTATCTCTTAAGCCCTCAACGATGCCAGGAAGTGCTTCTGCAGTCCATTCCCTGTCATGCATCAAAAGGTTAGCACCTGGTTTAAGTAATGAGTATGGTACATCCACTTCCGGGCCTTCCCCAGTAACCATTGCATTTGTTAGTTTTTCGGCATCCATATACGGCTTAAAATAGTCATAACCATAACTCCAGTTCATTACTGTCATACCTTCCTCTTCGGCTACTTGGGTCGCATAGTCTGTATTTGCCCCATGTGGCGCACGAAAGAATAATGGTCGTACTCCTATAATTTCCTCAATGCGATCGTTTAGGCTTACAATCTCTTCTTTTTGTTCCTCCTCGGATACTTCGGGGATGGTGACATGATTAAATGTATGATTCCCTATGAAGAAGCCCATATCGTGAATTTCTTTTAACATTTCCTCTTCCTCAGGTGTATCAAGAAAATGACCATTCACAAAAAAAATAGCGTTGGCATCCAATTGTTTTAGTTTTTTTGCCATTTCTACGGCATGCTGATCGGGAGCGTCATCGATTGTCAATAATACCACGTTTTCATTCGTTCCTTTCTCAATGGGCGCAAGTGACCAATCTTCTGCTACTATGTATTTGGCTTCTTGTTCTTGTGCTTCTTTTTCTTCCTCAAAGTTATTGTCAATTTCATCCGCTTCGTCGTCTGCATTATTTTGAACGTCTACTTCTTCCGATTTTGTATTACTAGATTCTGATTTTCCTTGACTTGTAGATTCAGTATCACTTGAACACGCTGATAAAACGAAAACACAAATCAAAAGAAAGCTAAAGAAAACGCTTTTCATATCTTAATTCCCTCCCTGATGACTTAAATAGATTACTAGATTTATTATAGGGGAATATGTTACTGTGGGCAATGTTGTACGATGGCGCAATCTTAGTATGTATACCTTTTTCATGGTAAAACTACACATATTAGTCCAAAAATTAACGCTGTGCCTTTAAACAAATTCTAACTTGTACGATTCGTGAAATAACAAAAGGGAGGAATTATCTTGGAAAAAGCAAGTAAAGTATTTTATATCTCTGTTTCAATTGTACTTTTATTTATTCTATGGGGATTGATTCCCGAGACTATCTTGCCAAATGGAAATTTAGACAGTGTTACTGCAATTATTCAGGCATTCATTGTAGATAACCTGGGATGGTTTTATTTAATAAGCAGTACCGTATTCTTATTTTTTGCACTGTATCTGATATTTTCTAAATACGGGAAGATTAAACTAGGGAAACCTAATGATAAACCTGATTTTTCCTATTTAACATGGTTTGCAATGCTGTTCAGCGCTGGAATGGGAATTGGTTTAGTATTTTGGGGAGCTGCAGAACCATTATCCCATTTTAATAACCCACCATATGGAGAAGCCGGTACCCCAGAAGCAGCAAAAACAGCTATGCAGTATAGTTTCTTTCATTGGGGATTACATCCTTGGGCAATATATGCCATTGTTGGCCTTGCATTAGCATATTTTAAATTCCGCAAACAATCTCCCGGCCTCGTAAGCTCCATTTTGGAACCATTGTTTGGCGATCATGTTAAAGGGAAATGGGGGACTGCCATAGATAGTCTTGTTGTTTTTGCTACGATATTTGGCGTAGCAACTTCACTGGGATTTGGAGCAATTCAAATTAGTGGTGGACTTTCCTTTGTTTTTGGTATTGAACAATCTATTTCATTACAGCTAACAATCATTGCAGTAGTGACGATATTGTTTATGATTTCTGCTATGACAGGATTGAACAAAGGAATTAAGTATCTTAGTAATACTAATCTAATATTGGCAATTGTGTTAATGTTGTTTGTGCTATTCTTAGGACCGACAAACTTTATTATGAGTCTATTTACAAATACCATTGGCAGCTATGTTCAAAATCTGCCGAGTATGAGTTTTAGAATGGCGCCATTCCATGATGAGAACGCTACATGGATTAATGACTGGACAATATTCTATTGGGCTTGGTGGATCGCTTGGGCGCCATTTGTAGGTACCTTTATTGCACGTGTTTCCAGAGGTAGAACAATTAGAGAATTTGTATCAGGCGTATTATTGGTACCTACCATTTTCGGTGCCTTATGGTTTACCATTTTTGGTGGCACTGCAATACACATGGATCTATTCCAAGGCACAAATATAATGGAACACGTAAGTAATTCAGGCGAGGAAGTTGCATTGTTTGCATTACTGGAAAATTTTCCTGGCGGCACACTATTATCGATTGTTTCCATTTTACTAATTAGTACGTTCTTTATTACCTCTGCAGACTCTGCCACCTTTGTTTTAGGGATGCAAACCAGTGGAGGAAGCTTATACCCTACAAATCGAATTAAATTTATATGGGGAGTAATACAATCTGCAACCGCAGCAGTTCTCTTATGGCAAGGTGGACTGGCTGCATTGCAGACGGCTTCCATTATTGCTGCTTTACCATTTACAATAATAATGATATTGATAATTATATCCTTAATGAAATCATTGAAGCTAGAAGTTAAGTTAATAGAAAAAAACAGAAAATAATTTTAAAAGGTTAGATCCCAATTGTCGGTGTCTAACCTTTTTTTTGCACATTTATCCGGTAAGAAACCGAAAAAAGAAATTATCGAAAAATTGCAATTTACTTTAGATCATAATAAAAAGGATGTCCCGAATGAAGGAGCATCCTTTTTATTATATAGAATATTATTTCATCATATGAATTGGTGTACCGATTGCAACTTCTGCTGCTTCCATTGTAATTTCTCCCAAAGTAGGATGTGCATGAATTGTTAAAGCAATATCCTCAGCAGTCATGCCAGATTCAACAGCAAGTCCAATTTCAGAGATCATGTCACTTGCATTAGGTCCGGCAATTTGACCACCGATTACTAATCCATCTTCTTTGCGAGTAATTAGTTTAAGGAATCCGTCGCTATTATTCAATGATAGTGCACGGCCATTTGCCGCGAATGGGAATTTACCAACTTTCACATCATAACCTGCATCTTTAGCTTCTTTCTCGGTTAATCCAACAGTTGCAAGCTCTGGTTCAGTAAATGCTACTGCTGGGATACCGATATAATCCACTTCAGATTTTTCTCCACTAATTACTTCAGCAGCAATTTTACCTTCATAAGATGCTTTGTGTGCAAGTGGTGGTCCTGCAACGATATCCCCGATTGCATAAATATTTTCTATATTTGTACGGCTTTGTTTATCAACCTTGACCAAACCTCTGTCATCAAGTTCAATCCCAACTTGTTCAAGACCAATTTCACTTGTGTTCGGACGACGGCCAACAGTCACCAATACATAATCTGCTTCGACAGTTTCTTCTTTCCCGCCTGCCTCATAAGTTACTTTCACACCATCTTTTGTTTCTTCTACACCTTTAGCCATTGCTTCCGTAACGATGGTTGCGCCTTTGTTTTTCAAACGTTTCTTAACTAATTGAGTCATTTGTTTTTCAAATCCACTTAAAATATCTTTAGCACCTTCTACGAATACAACCTCAGTACCGAAGTTTGCATAAGCTGATCCTAATTCACTACCAACATAACCTGCACCAATAACTACGAGTTTCTTAGGAATTTCTTTCAAATTCAATGCTCCAGTAGAGTCTAGAACACGATCAGAAAATTTAAATGTTGGAATTTCAATAGGTGTTGATCCTGTTGCAATAATACAGTTATTAAACTTGTAAGTTTGGGAAGATTTCTCATCCATAACTTTAGCAGTGTTTTTATCAACAAAGTAAGCTTCACCTTTTACAATGTCCACTTTATTACCTTTAAGAAGGCTTTCTACGCCTGAAGTTAATTTGTTAACGACAGTGCCTTTCCATTCCTGAACTTTGGCAAAATCAACAGTTACATTTTCTGATTTTATACCAAGATCTTCAGAACCATGAGCACTTTCAGCTAAATGTCCAGCCTGGATTAGTGCTTTGGAAGGAATACATCCAACATTAAGACATACACCACCCAATGTTCCTTTATCTACGATTGTTACCTTTTGCCCTAATTGTGCTGCTCGGATTGCAGCAACATATCCACCTGGGCCTGCCCCAACGACTAGTGTATCTACTTCTACCGGAAAATCTCCTACTACCATTACCTACGCCTCCATCATAATTAGTTGTGGATCATTCAGCAATCGTTTAATTTGGTTTAATGCTAGTTGCGCAGTGGCGCCATCAACGATACGATGATCAAAGCTTAAAGATAAAGCGAGAACAGGTGCAACTACAATTTCTCCATCACGAACAATCGGTTTTTCAGCTATTCGACCAATTCCTAGGATTATAGCTTCAGGATAATTCAATACAGGTGTAAACCATTGTCCACCAGCTGAACCAATGTTTGAAATTGTATTTGAAGCTCCTTTCATCTCGTCTGGTTTTAGTTTACCATCACGAGCTTTTCCTGCCAATTCATTGATTTCCTGAGAAATTTCAAAGATGGATTTTTGATCTGCATTCTTAACTACAGGAACCAATAGACCCTTATCTGTATCAGCAGCTATACCTATATTATAATAATGTTTTTGTACAACCTCGTCTGATTTCTCATCAATATAAGAGTTGATGATTGGGAATTTCTTGGATGCCGATACAAGTGCTTTAACTACATACGGCAAATAAGTAAGCTTGATTTCCTGCTCTGCAGCAATAACTTTAAATTTCTTGCGGTGTGCGACAAGCTCTGTTACATCGATTTCATCGTGCAATGTAACATGCGGTGCCTTCGTTTTAGAGTTAACCATTGCTTTAGCAATTGACTTACGGATATTAGTCATTTTTTCACGTGTTTCTGGATACTGCCCTTGTGGAGCTGCAGTTGGTTGTGACTGAGTTTCAGCAGACTCATTCGTCGTTTCCACTTGTTCAACTGGCTGATCGCCATTCATATAGTTTTCAATATCTTCTTTTAAAACACGTCCATTTTTACCAGAACCTGACACAGATTCAATCTTCACATCGTTTTCTCTTGCAAATTTCCGAACGGACGGCATAGCAATAATACGACTACCGTCTGTCTGTGTCTCGGGCTCAGTTTGTGATGCTTCTTCTTTTGTACTCTCAGCAGTTTTTTCTTCTTCTTTGGGAGCTGATGCTTCTTTTTTCTCTTCAGCAGGTTCGTCATCAGATTCATAACCTTCTGCATCGAATGAAATTAGAGTATCACCAACGATTGCTACTGTTCCCTCTTCAACATGGATTTTTGTAACCGTACCATCCACTTGAGATGGGATTTCTACAACCGATTTATCATTTTGAACTTCACACAGTACGTCGTCCTCTTTTACTACATCGCCTTCTTTTACGAACCACTTAACTATTTCACCTTCGTGGATTCCTTCACCAATATCGGGCAGTTTAAAATTAAATGCCATAGTTAGAAAACCTCCTTGTCTTTTTTTAGAAATTAATTACATCATTTACCTTTTCAACGATATCATTATGGTTTGGCAACCAAACTTCTTCAGCATCCGAAAATGCATAAACTGTGTCTGGTGCAGTTACGCGTAATACAGGTGCTTCAAGATGAAGAATTGCTCTCTCCTGAATCTCTGCAACAACGTTGGCTGCTACACCAGCTTGACGTTGTGCTTCCTGTACAACCACAACACGACTTGTTTTCTTCACTGACTCTATAATTGTTTCATAATCGATTGGTGATACAGTGCGAAGATCGATAACCTCTGCATCGATACCATCTTTTTCAAGCTCTTCAGCAGCTTTTAATGATGCATGCACCATAGCTCCATAAGAAATTAGGGTTACATCTTTACCTTCTCTTTTGATATCAGCTTTCCCAATTTCAACTGTATAACTTTCCTCTGGAACCTCACCACGGAAGGAACGATATAGTTTCATATGTTCTAAAAATACAACCGGGTCGTTGTCTCGGATTGCTGAAATCAAAAGCCCTTTTGCTTCATATGGTGTTGAAGGAATTATAACTTTGATACCTGGTTGTTGTGCAATTAGCCCTTCAAGAGAATCTGCATGAAGCTCAGGTGTATGCACACCCCCACCAAACGGTGCTCGAATTGTAATTGGTGCAGTATGATGCCCACCAGAACGGTAACGCAAACGTGCCATTTGTCCACTAATGGAATCCATTACTTCAAAAACGAAGCCGAAGAACTGAATTTCTGGAACTGGACGATACCCTTGTAAAGCGAGTCCGATAGCAAGTCCGCCAATTCCTGATTCAGCTAGTGGTGTGTCAAATACTCGATCTTCACCGAATTCATCCTGTAATCCTTCCGTAGCTCGGAAAACACCACCATTTTGACCAACGTCTTCACCAAATACAAGCACGTTTTCATCGTTTTTTAATTCTGTGCGCATTGCATCAGTGATTGCTTGAATCATTGTCATTTGTGCCATGATTTACTTCGACTCCTTTTCTTTATATATTTCCATTTGCTCCTGCAGATTGGATGGAAGTTCTTCGTACATATTACCAATTAAATCAGTAACTTTTTGTTTTGGTTGCTCTTCTGCTTGTTTAATAGCTTTTTTAATATCATCTTTCGCTTCATCAATCACTTTGTTTTCATCTTCTTCCGACCACAATTTCTTGCTTTCCAGGAATTTACGGTAACGTACAAGTGGATCTTTTTTCGCCCATTCATTATCTAATTCTTCAGTACGGTAACGCGTTGGGTCATCACCAGACATTGTGTGTGGACCAAAACGATACGTTAGTGTTTCGATAAGTGTTGGACCTTCACCAGCAATCGCACGATCACGAGCGTCTTTCGTAGCCGCATAGACAGCTAAAACATCCATTCCGTCTACTTGAATTCCTTCTATTCCAGCAGCAACTGCTTTTTGAGCTAATGTTTTTGCTTTCGTTTGTTTTTCAACAGGTACAGAAATTGCAAAACGGTTATTCTGTACAACAAAGATTGCGGGAGCTTTATACGCACCTGCAAAGTTCATTCCTTCATAGAAATCTCCTTGAGATGTTCCACCGTCACCTGTGTATGTTATAGCTACATTATTTTTGCCGCGTTTTTTCATTCCTAATGCAACACCTGCAGTTTGAACATATTGCGCACCAATAATAATTTGAGGGCTCATTGCATGCAGGTTTTCCGGGTATTGGTTACCATGAAAATGCCCTTTTGAAAACAGGAATGCTTGATATAATGGAAGACCTTGCCAAATCAACTGAGGTACATCACGGTAACCAGGTAAGATGAAATCTTCCTGTTCCAATGCGAATTGACTACCTAATTGAGATGCCTCCTGACCAGCTGTAGGTGCATAAAAGCCTAAACGACCTTGACGATTCAAAGCAATTGAACGTTGATCAAGGATACGTGTATACACCATTCGACGCATAATTTCCTTCAAATCCTCATCCGATAAATCAGGCATATCATCTTTATTCACAATCTTTCCATCTTCATTAAGAATCTGGAACATTTCGAACTGACTTTCAATATTTTCAAGTACATGTTTCAAAATTGTTCACCTCTTCCTTTCTTTATACCTTTTTTATTATTGTCTTTCCTAGCTTACCCAGAATACAAAAATTCCGTATAAAATATCACACATATTTGTTGTACCCTATTTCAGTTATTAATAATCACTACTTAAACTAAATGGTAACCTGTTATATTAATTATGTAAAGTATATTAGTACAATAACTAATTTAGTTAAATAATAGCTTACTTTTTTCTAATGGTCAATTAGTTTACAACTTTAACTCCTCAAAAGAAGGGAATTATTTCGGTGTTTTTGCTACTCATAACTTTTTGGCAGATAACTGTTATATTCCTATCTTGTATCTGTATTAATCGGGATACAGGCGGGCTTATAAAAGAAAACAACAAAAAAGACTGAATCATAATAAAGATTCAGTCGTTATCATATTAGTTCTGTTCATAGGATACAACCAATTCAGCAGCTTCATAAAATTCCTTTTTTAATGCATTGTATTCCAAAGTATGATTATTAAATTGTTCGTTCAAGTTAAGAACTTGTTCATAACTTTCGTTTATAGAATTAATATGTTCGGTTAATTCTTCCTGTTCAATCTCTTCCTGCTGAAGCATGGTATATAGCGCCCTCTCCAACTCAAGCGAAGTCACATAGGCTTTATTTAGTTTTATATAGGCGCTATATCGATCATCCATTACACCATACATCGTTTCTGCCTTTTCTTTTACTTCTGTATCTTCAAGATCTGAAATTAAATCCTCGATTTTTGCAAACTCTTCCTGAGACGATTCAATACTCTGTTTCTCAAGTTCTATTTTTTCTTCACGCTGATCAATAATGGATAATGCCTCATTTGATAGTTCCGTTATTTGTTCGAAGTCTTCCATACCTAAATCAATGATTTGATTATATATTTCCTGTTCTTGTACTTCCAAGTCTGTTATCGCGCTTTGTTGGTTTTCAAATTCCGCTTCAAGTTCTACAGCCTGCTCTAAATGGCTATGTATCTGTTCTTCAGTAGATTGACTACTGCATGCAGCTAATAATACAATCAGGATGGTAGGTAAAATAAATAATAAGTTCTTAATACGCACATTTCTTCCTCCTATGTGTTCTATTATCGGTAGTGTGTTTTTAAAGTATATCATAAAGTACGTCTCATAAATCAATGATAACCTTGTATAGAGCTCGCCTCTTTTAAAAATTTATGATTAATTCCTTCAGTATATGTTAAAATGTTAAATTGAAATAGTTAATTTAAAGAAACCCATTTCATATTCATATAGAGACCAACACTACTTGGTCATCTATTAAATACCCGCTATTATAGATATTATAACCAATAAGGAGTAATGCATGATGATAACAATGAAAGACATCGTACGTGAAGGACACCCTTCCTTGGGAAAAAAGGCAGAAGAAGTAGGTCTTCCAATAACCAGTGACGAAAAAAAATTACTTGAAGATATGTTAGAATTTCTTATAAACAGTCAAGATGAAGAGAAAGCAGCAAAATACAATTTAAGAGCTGGTGTCGGAATAGCTGCTCCTCAACTTGGAATTGAAAAGAGACTTATTGCGATTCATTTTGAAGACTTCAAGGGAAAGTTATATAGTTACGGGCTTGTTAACCCAAAAATTATTAGTCATTCAGTTGAAAAATCCTATTTAGCGTCGGGGGAAGGTTGTCTTTCTGTTGATCGTCCTGTGGAAGGATATGTTCCAAGGAATGCGAGAATTACGATAAAGGCAACAGATGTGGATGGGAATCCTTTAAAATTAAGATTGAAAGACTACCCAGCCATCGTATTTCAACACGAAATCGACCATTTGAACGGTATTATGTTCTACGATCATATAAACAAAGATAACCCATTTGAAATACCAGAAAATTCGACTGCAATTGAATAATTCACTGGGGTGTCTATCGTTCACAGACAGCTTTTTTACTTCCCGAGCGCAATTACAACGGGCAAATGTATAAGATTAATCTCCATGTAAAAGCTAAATATACGAGTAGCATTTGTAAGAGTTTATTACTATTTTTTTATAATTGATGTGTTTTTATTTAAATATTCCTCATTTCGTACTATACTGTATATAAGAGGATTGGACGGTAGAGAATTTTTGTTGCTTTTTTAGATATCTGAAAGGAGACGTGTGTCCTCATGCTGAAGCGCCTAAGAGAAAAGCTTAAGAAACGGTGGAGAGACTTTTTAGGCAAAGAAGGACGTGTACCTACTACATTTAAATAAGGCTACCAAGGATACAACCAATCACACCAATGAAGTAATCTATAGATTATCTGGTATTGCTACGGAAACATACTGGACGATGGTTCTAACGGAGAACAAATAACATCTAAAACGGGAGACAGTTATCGCCTGTATTTTTTGGCATAGCTTATTTCCTTGAACATAAAAAGATACAAAAATTAGATAGGAGAGATGAAATGATTTTTAAAGTTTTATATCAAGAACTTCAAGATGAAGTTCCAGTACGGGAACGTACACAGAGTATTTACGTTGAAGCAGATTCAGTTAGAGAAGTAAGAAAAAAATTAAGTGACCGGAAATATAACATCGAATATATCCACGAATTAGATGAGGCACATCTGAATTATGAAAAAGAAACCGGTAAATTAGAAGTGGAGAATATATAAAAGATGAAATTTGTAAAGAATGACCAAACAGCCGTTTTTGCACTAGGTGGATTAGGTGAAATCGGTAAAAATACGTATGCCGTTCAATTCCAGGATGAAATTATTCTTATCGATGCAGGGATTAAATTCCCTGAGGATGAACTTCTTGGTATCGACTATGTTATTCCTGATTATACGTACATTGTTCAAAATCAGGATAAAATCAAAGGTCTTTTCGTAACTCACGGTCACGAAGACCATATTGGTGGAATTCCTTACCTCCTGCGTGAAGTTAATGTGCCTATTTATGCAGGGCCTCTAGCAATCGGATTAATCAGAAATAAATTAGATGAGCACGGTCTTTTAAGAAGTGCTAAATTAACTACCATTCAAGAAGATGATGTTATTAAATTCCGTAAAACTTCCGTTAGTTTTTTCCGTACTACACACAGTATTCCCGATTCATATGGAATTGTCGTCAAAACACCACCAGGAAACATTGTTCATACTGGTGACTTTAAATTCGACTTTACACCTGTGGGCGAACCAGCTAACCTAACAAGAATGGCTGAAATTGGTAAAGAAGGCGTGCTTTGTCTCCTTTCCGATAGTACAAACAGTGAAGTGCCCGGCTTTACAATGTCAGAAAAAGTTGTAGGTCAAAGTATTGATGAAGTTTTCAGTCGTGTAGACGGCAGATTAATATTTGCTACTTTTGCATCCAATATTTATCGATTACAACAAGTAATTGAATCAGCAGTGAAATATAATCGTAAAGTTGCTGTATTTGGACGCAGTATGGAAAATGCAATTAATATCGGTTCGGAGCTAGGATATATTCAAGCACCAAAAGGAACATTTATAGAAGGAAATCAGATCAACAGATATCCAGCAAGTGAGATCACCATTCTTTGTACTGGTTCGCAAGGTGAGACAATGGCTGCATTATCACGTATTGCAAATGGTACACACAGACAAATTCAAATCATTCCTGGCGACACGGTAGTATTTTCTTCATCTCCAATCCCTGGAAATACAGTTAGTGTCAGCAGAACAATTAATAAATTATATCGTGCAGGCGCAGACGTGATTCATGGTAAATTGAGTAATATTCATACTTCCGGACATGGTAGTCAAGAAGAGCAAAAGTTAATGCTACGACTAATCAAACCGAAATTCTTTATGCCTATTCATGGTGAATATCGTATGCTTAAAGAACATATTAAACTTGCAGAAACATGTGATGTTGACCCGGCTAATTCATTTATTATGGATAACGGCGATGTTCTTGCATTAAGCAAAGATCAAGCAACAGTCTCAGGTAAAGTACCTTCAGGATCTATCTATGTGGATGGAAGCGGAATTGGTGATATTGGCAATATCGTATTACGCGATCGCCGTATTCTTTCTGAAGAAGGACTCGTTATTGTTGTCGTAAGCATTAATATGAAGGAATTCAAAATCGCTTCAGGTCCTGATATCATTTCAAGGGGATTTGTATATATGAGAGAATCCGAGGATTTGATTAACGAAGCACAAAAACTAGTTTCCACTCATTTGGATAAAGTGATGGATAGAAAAACAACGCAATGGTCTGAAATTAAAAATGAAATTACAGACACAATAGCACCATTCTTATATGAGAAAACAAAACGCCGTCCGATGGTATTACCTATCATAATGGAGGTTTAAAAGCTAATAAAAAGACCAGAAAGAGTGATCAATTCCTCTTCCTGGTCTTTTTTTATTCTTAATCGTCATCAATTACAAGTCTTCTTTCAAATCTTGATATATCCTTATCTGCTCCAATAACAATGAGTATATCTTCTTCTCGCAGTGCATCTTCCGCACTTGGAGATACGTTGATATCGCGTCCGCGCTTTATTGCTACAATATTACACCCGTAATTTGCACGGATATCCAAATCAATCAAGGATTTTCCAATCATTTTTTTTCCTGCTTTTACCTCAACGATACTATGTTCATCCGATAATTCGAGGTAGTCCAAGATATTGTTTGAAATAATATTATGAGCCAATCTTCTTCCCATATCACGCTCAGGATGTACTACTTGATCAACACCTATTTTATTCAGTATTTTTTCATGATAATCATTTTGAGCTTTAACTGTAATTTTTTTTATCCCAATATCCGTTAGAATTACTGTCGTCAAAATGCTAGCCTGAATATTTTCCCCGATCGCAACAATCACATGATCAAAATTCTTAATTCCAATTTCCCTTAACGTATCTTCATCTGTGGAATCTGCAATCACTGCATGATATGCGATGTTTTTATATTCATTAACTCTATCCTCATCAGAATCGATGGCCAGAACCTGCATTCCTTCTTGACTTAGTTCACGGCAAATACTTCCACCAAAGCGACCAAGACCGATTACAGCAAAATCTTTTGTCATAGTTTATCCCCCATTAAAAACGTACTCTCTTACAATAATACTAATTCATAGGAAAAGGAGCAACCTTCAGTAGGAAGATTGCTTCTTCATTTATGCATATCTACTAATTATATAGCATCGAGCATTGTAAACTGTGATTTTACAAGATCGAAGTATTTACCATGCTGCTTCATCAGTTCCTCATGATTCCCCCACTCTAAAATACGACCTTGTTCCAAAACAAAGATATTATCAGATTCGCGGATCGTTGATAGTCGGTGTGCGATGATAATTGATGTTCTTCCTTTTAATAACTTACGTAATGCTTTTTGTATTTTTACTTCTGACTCCGTATCTATACTTGCTGTTGCTTCATCGAGAATAATGATACTAGGATTAGCAAGCAGTGCTCTCGCAAACGATAGAAGCTGTCTTTCTCCGGCAGACAATATATTTCCACGCTCTTCTACTTCTGTCTCATATTCACTTGCCAGACGTTGAATAAAATCATCTGCGCCCACTACTTTTGCTGCCTGGATAACCTCTTCATCGGTTGCATCTGGACGGCCAAAACGAATATTCTCCATAATCGTACCTGAGAAAATAAAGGTATCCTGCAATACAACACTGATTCGTTGACGTAAACTATCCAACTTAATATCCCTTAAATCATGGCCATCGATTTTTACGAACCCCGATGTTGGATCATAGAAACGGCTGATCAAATTAGCTATCGTCGATTTTCCACTACCTGTATGACCGACTAGCGCTATCGTCTGACCTTCTTTAATATCAAGGGATATATCATGCAAGGCAATACGATCTTTGTTATATGAAAAACCAACATGATTAAATTCGATATGACCTTTCATATCTTTAAACACATAGCTATCTTTTTTCTCTTTTACATTTGGTTGTTCATCCAAGAATTCAAATATCCGTTCAGAAGAGGCCATCGCCATCAACAGTTGATTGTACATCTGACCAAGCCTTGATATCGGCTCCCAGAACATACCAAGGAAAAACGCAAAAGATACGAAGGTACCAATTTCGATCGTACCATTTAGTATCAAGTAAGCTCCAAAAGCAATCAGAATAATTGTCCCAGCAGCATCACATATGTCTACCAGCGGACGGAACAAAGCACTTTTTCTTGATGCATCTTTAAAACTGTTGAAATAACCTTTATTAATTCCATCAAAAAACGCAGCATTTTCATCTTCCTGTGAGAATGATTGTGTAATTCTTATTCCCTGAATACCCTCATTTAAATGGGAGTTTAAGCGTGATTGATGGAGACGAACGTCCTGCCAGGAACGTCTGATTTTTTTTCTAAGTTTCGTTGAAATAAAGAACATTAGCGGAATCACTATTATAACAGCAAGAGCAAGTGGCGGACTTAATACAAAGAGAATAACAATAATTCCGAAAAGCATTACTGCATCCATTAACAGATTAATGATTCCGTTTGTGAACAGCTCTTGCAAGGAATTAATATCATTTAAAACCCGAACTAATATAGACCCGGCCGAACGGGTATCAAAAAAACGATGTGATAGTCGTTGTATATGTGAAAATAATTTCTGCCTGATATCATAAATAACATTTTGCCCTAATATATTCACCCACTTAATTCGAAATGTATTAGCAACAAAATTGACTAAGTACATGATTGCAATTCCGAGTACTAAATATCCGAGCAACGGCCTATCTTCTCCTAATATTGCCATATCAATTGCAACCTTACCAATTAATATAGGTACAGTTAAACGTATAACGGTTGATATTAGCATGGCGATTATTGCAGCAGGTAAATATGTTTTTGAATATGGTTTTACAAATTGAAGCAACCGCCCCATTTGTGACCAATTAAATGGCTTTTCAATTACCTGGTCTACGGTATAGGAAAACCGCTTTAAGTGCCTGCTTTCTTCTTTCTTTTGTGCATGTGCCATGAATAGACACCTCCTTATTAACCTACTGTGTTCATAATTGCTTCACGATCCTGATACTGGATATTGTAGATGCGTTCATATGGTCCATTATGCTTCAATAAGAAATCGTGTGTACCACGCTCTACAACTTTTCCTTCTTCTAAAACCAATATTTCATCCGCATGTTTTAAAGAAGATATACGATGTGCAATAATAAATGTTGTTCTACCTATCATAACTTCCCTTAATGCCTTTTGAATTTTAAATTCTGTCTCCATATCAACCGCAGATGTTGCATCATCAAGAACAAGAATACTCGGATTGATACATATTGCACGAGCAATGGCTATTCGCTGTTTTTGACCACCGGACAGACCCATTCCACGCTCACCAAGCATTGTATCGTAACCATCAGGTAATTCCATTATAAATTCATGTGCCTGCGCTCTTTTTGCAGCAGCGATAATTTGATCGTCAGAAATATCTGGACTGCCGTAAGCAATATTTGCTTTAATTGAAGTAGAAAATAAAAATGGCTCCTGCAATACAAACCCGATATGACTTCTCAATGCTTTTAGTTTATAATCAGCTACTGGTCTGCCATCAATGAGTACATCTCCAACCTGTGGTTCATAAAATCTTGTAATTAACTGTGTAATACTTGTTTTTCCTGCACCTGTTGCTCCAATCAAACCAATTATTTTTCCTGGCGGTGCATCAAAACTAATATCCTTCAACGCTGCATCATCATCTTCCATATAATTCAGTGAGACATTCTTCAACGTAACGTGACCCTGGATTGGAACATCCACCGCATTTTCTTTTTCGATAATATCTTCTTCCGCTTCGAGAATTTCAATTAATCTTTCTCCAGATGCTTTTGCCTGGGAAAATTGGTTCACAATAAATCCAAGATTCATTAATGGCCCAAGGATATACCAAACAAGGCTGAAAAAGGCAACAAGCTCACCTAACCCCAGTCTCCCTTCCATAACCAGGAATCCCCCATATGCCAGTAATGCAACGACACAAACATTACCGATGAATTCCATGAACGGAAAATACTTAGCCCAAAGTTTAGAAGTTTTAAGATAGTTTTGGCGATAATTATCATTGCTTGAAGAAAACCTTCCAATCTCAAATTCTTCTCTCGACAACGATTTCACAGTATTCATACCACTTATGTTCTCCTGCACTCTCGTATTGAGCTTACCAAACGATTTTCGAATCTCCCTAAAGGCTGGATGCACCCGTTTATCAAACTTGAATACGACGATAGCCAGAAACGGAATAGCAGCCATTGTTACGAAAGCCAATGGAATAGAATAATAAAACATGATACTTAAACTAATCGAAATCAGTAATACTACTCGAATCAACTCTGCAAATCCTACGGAGAGAAAGAATCGGAATCCTTCTACATCGGCAGTTAAACGTGACATGATATCCCCTGTCTTCGCATTATCATAATAGCTGAATGCCAATGTCTGGAGTTTGTCATATAACGCTCCCCGTATATGATAAACGGTGGTCATCCCAAAAATATCCCCTAAATATTGGAATGAAAATGTCGATAAGCCCTTGAAAACCATTAATCCAAGAAAAGTGATACAGATCCATGGTATCAATTCATACCTATCCTGAAGAACAACTTCATCTATCGTAACCTGCAAAATAATTGGATAAACCACCGTGATAACTGTTACAAATAATAAGAAGAATAATGACCATAGAAAGTACTTTTTATGGGGCCAATAAAATAATTTTAATTTTTTAAATGTATCCATTTAATTCCTCTCCCTCTTTTGTACTTTTACCGTAATTATTAATATAACGGTTTCCGAAATAAAATGCTATACTTATTTCCAATTTTTCTAAATATTATTTAAATTATTAAGTTCTAAAGTAAAAAGCACGCTTACTATCTCAGTAAGCGTGCTTTTTATCAGTAGTTTGTTTAAGATTATGCCTTCAATACACGATTTAAACGTCTCTGGAGTGTCTGGATTCCATTTAGACCGGATTGAAAATATCTTAATTGGCCTTCCTCATCAAAAATAAAATAAGCTGGAACGAATTTTACTTGGAATGTTTGAGATAGGATTTCATCCTGGTCCACAAATAGTGGTTCGGTTAAGTCAAATCTTGCTGCTTCTGATCTAATACTATCAAGGTCATTATCCTCTTTGTTTAAAGGGGTGTGAATACTTATGACATTTAATTTATCTCTAAATTCATTACGCATTTGATTGATAAGTGGCATCGCCCTTTTACATAAATGGCAACTGACTGACCAGAAATAAATTAATGTAGGTTTTTTCCCCATTAGTAGGTCCTCTGTTTTTATCTCCCTTGAATTAATCCACTGTCCACTTGCTTTAAGGTCCGGCATACGATCCCTTATTCTCAAATTAAGAACCTCCTCGATTTCAAAGAATCCATATAGGAATCTTTTATAAGTTCTTATTTTATATATGTGCACAATACGTATTATGACACAAAAAAGCAGAGTGCCCTTTTAAGGACTACTCTGCTTATGCTTTGTTAAATATTCAACTTAATTTCGCATTCACCATTTGGCAAACTTCTTCAGCATTTTGCCCTTGAGCATTAATTACTGGGCCTTCTATGCTTGTGGATTGCATACCCATAACATCTTTATCCTGCCCGGAAATAACACAACAATCACAATTAGCTGCATCGTTTTCAGTGCGGAGGTCAATAATCTCGTGACCCATTTCCATTAATGCAGTTTTTACATCGGTTAATGTTCCTTCAACACCAATTCGCGCCATACGTATTTCCTCCTCTGAACATGTACATTGACAATCGTAGTTTATACTAAAATATAAACAATATACACATTAGTTCGTGAGGGTTTTCAACGTACTGATAACGGATTTCACACCTATTTCAAGTGCGTCTTCATTCGGATTCAGCTTCGCATGGTGTAAGCCGTATGGAGAATCAACTCCGAGCCAGAACATAAATCCAGGAATTTCTCTAAGCATATCCCCAAAGTCTTCTCCAGTCATGGCTGCATTGGCTTCCTTATAAGTGATATCATTTTCATCCATCGTTTTTTGAAATAAATCAACATAATTCCCTTGATTGTATACCTGATAATAGTTCGCACCATAATCCACCGTGATACGACAGTCGTGACTGATTTCAAAGCCTCTCATGAGCTTCTCCAATTTTTCTTTAATTATCCCAATTGTCTCTGGATTTAATGTCCGAATCGTACCTTCCAATCGTGCTGTTTCTGCAATCGCATTTTGGACAAAGCCACTTTCCATCTTTCCTACCGTAATCACGGCACTGTCCAAGGGATTTAAGCTTCTGGAAATAATTTGTTGCATTTGTACGATAAAAGAACTCGCAGCAACCGTCATATCATGTGATAAATGCGGGTATGCAGCATGTCCACCAAGACCTTTAAAGTCGATAAACAATTCACTTGTATTGGCGAAAAGTAATCCTTCTCTTGAAGATACGGTTCCTACTGGTAGTTCAGGAGCAATATGCAATGCAAATAAACAATCCGGTTTCCATTGCCGAAATTCATCCGATTGCAACATAGGTAAGGCTCCACCTGGGCCTTCCTCTGCCGGTTGAAAAATAAATAAGACGTCATCATTAATTGGTTCGGTAATTATTTGCTTCATAACACCAAGGGCAATTGTCATATGAAAATCATGACCACAAGCATGCATTCTCGCATCATGAGTCGATTGGAAATCAAAATCTGTTGCCTCCGTTATTGGCAGACCATCCATATCACTTCGATATCCAATTGTTTTTCCTGGTGATAAACCATCAATTTTAACAAGAATTCCTGTTCTCCATAATTTTATGGAAACACGATCCGTTTTCATGCTCTCAACTTTCTCCATTACATATTGTTGCGTTTTAAATTCCTGAAACCCCAATTCCGGTATTTGATGTAACTCTCTTCTAATTTCTTGTAATTCCTTTCTATCCATAGCCATCTTACCCTTAGTTATCCAGTTTGCGAAGCTCTTGTTTAATTTCTGTTTTTGATTTTGTTTGTTCATCAATTTCTTTTAGAACTCTTGCTGGTGTTCCACCAACAAGGGTATTCGGTGCAACATCTTGTGTAACAATTGCCCCTGCTGCTACAATAGCACCTTTTCCGATTGTAACTCCCTCAAGTACAACAACATTTGCACCGATAACTACATCATCTTCAACAATAACCGGCTTAGCAGATGGTGGCTCAATTACACCCGCAAGTACTGTACCTGCACCAATATGGCAATTTTTACCAACTGTAGCACGTCCACCTAAAACAGCGTTCATATCTATCATTGTACCTTCGCCAATTACTGAACCAATATTAATAGAAGCTCCCATCATGATAACTGCACCATCACCAATCACCACTTGATCACGTATGATTGCGCCTGGTTCAATTCTTGCATTGATTTTTTTCAAATCAAGCATAGGGATGGCCGAATTTCTACGATCATTTTCGATAACATAATCCGTTATAACCTCTTTATTTGTTTCCAAAAAAGTTTGAATCGCATTCCATTCACCAAATAAAACACCACTATTCGTTTCAACAAAGGATTTAATCGAATCATCCAATTTTAAATTATTTAAATCCCCTTTTATGTATACTTTAACCGGTGTGCTTTTTTTACTATTTGAAATAAAGCTGATAATTTCATTCGCATCCATCATTTTCATGTCTATTCCTCCTGATTTTATATAATCTCTTCCTTACTTTAGCAGACCGCATATTTACTCGCAAATATTTTAACAGTTAGTAGGAACGAACGATCAAAAAACAGCCTAACCATTGATATGGAAAGGCTGAAATTTTTTACTTTTTATACGAATTAATATAAATGTTTTTTTTAATTTCTTTAAGGATGGCTCTTCTCGTTAAAATTCCATCAAAGAATCCTTCCTTGTCAACGAGACAAATAAACGTATGATCAATAACCGCATTCAAACCATCAAGTAACGTATTTTCTCTTGTTAGCGTTGGGGTATTTCTGTCCATCACTTCTTTTACCTTCATCTCTGAAAGTTTTTCGATTTCAAAATTTTCTAATCCTAATATTTGATTTAAAATAACAGTTTTGCCAATAATACCAACAAATTTATAAGAAGCATCCAATACTGGAACGGCTGAATAACCTGATTTAACCAAAACTAATAACGCATGTTCCAGCGGATTATTCAATTGAACATGGGCTACTTTTTCAGAGGGAATCCTCAATTCATCTATGGATATCTCAACTAATTTTCTATCTTGTATGACACTCATTCTAACACACTCCTTTAAAGAAACTTTCAAACTAATCACTATTTAAAAAGACACAACTTTACCTATATATTACCATATCGCAAATTTTGATACATCATTTACGCTAAAACCATTGAAAAACCGATGCACATATTTTATAATATGAACATATGCTCATATATTAGAGAGGAGTAAACAACTTGCAGAATCATTCCATGGACGAACAATTAATTGAACACACATCTCAAATATTTAAAGCTTTATCCGACCCTACAAGAATTAAAATCCTACAGGTACTTCTTCACAAGGAATGTTCTGTTAATGAAATCGCACAACAACTAAATATGAACCAATCGACCATTTCACATCAATTAAAATATTTAAAACAATTGCATCTCGTGAAAAAGCGCAGAGAAAAAACAATGCTCTACTATTCGCCAGATGATGATCACGTGATGAACTTGTTAGAACAAACAATTGAACATACTAAACACACCCGTTAGGAGGTAACGTATGACACATCACCACCATCACCCAGATGAACATGGACACAATCATGGACATCATCACCATACAAATAATACCCGTGTACTGTTCTGGAGTTTTATTTTCATTTTTACTTTTATGATTATTGAGGTAATCGGCGGTATAATGACAAACAGTCTTGCACTGTTATCGGATGCCGGTCATATGCTAAGTGATGCTGCAGCGTTAGGGCTCAGTTTGCTAGCTTTCAAAATTGGCGAAAAAAAGGCTACAGGAAATAAAACTTTTGGCTATAGAAGATTTGAAATTATAGCTGCTTTTATTAATGGGATTACACTAATTATCATTTCGCTTTATATTTTCTATGAAGCTTTTCACCGGTTTGCCAATCCACCAAACGTAAGTGGAAATATGATGATTATTGCCTTCATCGGGCTTTGTATCAATATCGTGGTAGCCTGGATGCTCATGCGTGGTGATTCGAAGGAAAACCTGAATATACGCAGTGCATTACTTCACGTTTTTGGTGATTTACTTGGATCAGTTGGTGCCCTCATTGCAGGTCTTCTTATTATTCTTTTTGGTTGGAATATTGCGGACCCGATTGCCAGTGTGATTGTCGCTCTCTTAATCGTTATTTCCGGGTACCGGATTACAAAGGATTCGTTGCACATCTTAATGGAAGGAAAACCACAAAATGTTAACATGGATTCCATGATAAAAATCCTTGCCACGATCGAAGGAGTTGAGGATGTGCATGATGTTCATATTTGGTCAATTACTTCTGAGTTTTCATCCATGAGCTGCCATCTTGTTGTCAATGGCTCAATTAATCGTGATGAATTATTAACAAGAGCGAATAAACTCATTAAAACTCAATTCGATATTTCACATTGCACCATACAAATGGAGGGTATTCATTCAGGTTACCATAATGATTGTGATTCCTGTAATTGATGTAGTAGGTTGCTTACTATCATAATATGCTAACTATCCATGATTCAACTAATTAAAAGGCCCAATTGTCATCCGGCAGAAAAAAACAAACTAAACGTATTAACCTATTATCGGTTCGTACGTTTTCTCTATTCCCCTGTTATTTACAGCACCATCTGTCTTTTAGGATAATAGCAACTGAATATAAAGTCAAGTATTTTACTGATTATTTAAAATACAAAAACAATTGTTATTTTAGAATATGAATTCATGAATTTTATACATCTACACGTCTACATTCTAATCTTCTCATTAGGCTCTTTCCCTAATCTTTGTTACTTTATAATCCTCCCAGTTGAGATAAACTGCGAAGTAACTTCTATCTTTATTAGATCCTATCCACCGCCGTAACTTCTGGGTGATGTTCTAAGATGTGTGCTATTGCTACCGTCCGTGATCGCTCTGGGCGGATGCTTTCCGCGGGCACGGCCTCAGCCTCCTCGCGGAAAACCCACCGCTGCGGGGTCTTCGGACACGTGCTGTTCCCGCAGGAGTCACCGCCCGCCACTCACCCGGACTGGTGAAGCTGTATGCTGCTATTTTAACTATCATAAGTGCAGTAATTGTCAGCAACCTTCTAACCAGCTCTGGGAAATATACGAAGACTCCTGTGGGAGGATAGGCATAGGTGAGACACTGAAATGCGTCAGCATGAAGGGGCTCACCAGCCGCCCGCGGAAAGCGAAGTATATTTCCCAGAGCGGTCGCCGAAGTTACTTTTCTTGTTTCGTAGTTTATACATTTTATGACAAAAACAAAAATTTATTTCGGGGGGGATGAGTAACCGCTGTCCTAATTTTCTAGAGAACAGCCTTCATTAAATAGAAATACACATAGATTTTTATATAATATAAACTGCATTTCATGCTATACTCTAACCATCTGTTTTTTATTATCTGAAAGGTATGAGTAAGATGAATCGACGCGTTTTTTTGAAGAATACTCTCGGAAGTCTGATGGCTTTTATTGGCATCAGTGGTGGTACTTATTATTATTCCAGAAACATTGAAACTACTTTATTAAAAATTACAGAAGAAACGATTTCTTCTCCTAAAATAAACTCAGCATTTAACAATTTTAAAATTATACAATTTTCCGATACACATATTGGTTTTCATTACTCTTTGGAGCAATTACAGGAATTGGCAAATAAAATAAATCTTCAAAATCCAGATATTATTGTCTTTACAGGGGATTTGGTTGACGAACCAAATCATTATAATTGGGATTCCAGATTGACAACTATCCTGCAATCGATGAAAGCAAACCATGGTAAATATTGGATATATGGCAACCACGATCATGGAGGATATGGTACAGATATTGTGCATGACGTGATGGAAAAATCTCACTTCCATTTATTGCAAAACAATCATGTTTCTATAGAACAAGATGGATCAACGATAGTTATTGCAGGGGTCGATGATGTCATGCTCGGAAAACCTGATTTAGATGCAACATTGCAGCACACGGATCCAAATCTCTTTACGATACTCTTGGCCCACGAACCTGATTTCGTGGAAAAAACTTTCTCCTATCCCATTGACGTGCAACTTTCCGGACACAGCCATGGTGGTCAGGTACGTTTTCCTTTTATAGGAGATTTGTATACACCAGCTTATGCTGAAAAGTACGTTCAGGGTAAATACATTTTAAACGACGAAAAGCTATCCTTGTATGTGAATAGCGGAATTGGAACGACAAGACTTCCATATCGTTTTCTTTGTAAACCTGAACTGCATGTCTATACACTAAAATCTCAAATGTCATAAAGATTTCAAGGTTCAGCAAATAAATGTATGTTGTATTAATGATATAATAGCCTTGAAACCATTGAACGACCGTAATAGATCATTTAGAAAGGAAGATAGAATGAAGTACTTATTTTTGATATTTACGCTTAGCATTTTTTTGACAGCTTGTGGGGATTATCCAATTGAAACAACGATGTCACAAGATGTCGAAGCATTTGAATTTACTACACAGGATAATGATCAGTTAAGTCTTACTGAGTTAGAAGGAGAATGGTGGATTGCAGACTTCATTTTCACTAATTGTACAACCGTTTGTCTACCGATGACATCCAATATGGCCTCCTTACAAACGAAATTGAATGAAGAAGATATTGATGCACAGCTCGTATCCTTCAGTGTTGATCCTGATTATGATAGCCCAGAAGTTTTAAAAGCTTACGGGAAGAGTTATAATGCTGATTTTAGCAACTGGACATTCCTGACAGGGTATGACTTTAACACAATTAAAGAACTTTCCATTACGTCTTTTAAAAATTTAGTTGCGGAAGCGCCAGATGGAACTGATCAGGTAACACATGGTACTTCATTCTTCCTCGTAAGTCCGGAAGGTAAAGTTATTAAAAATTATAGCGGAGTGGAATCAGCAGCAGTTGATACGATTGTCCAAGATTTAAAGGAAGTTCAATAATAAAATAAAGAAGAGTTGAATTATTATTATTTTCACTCTTCTTTTAATTTCTATTTGCCAGAGGACAAGCTTTACGATACGATAGAAACAGAACAATTTTATAGAAAGGAGACGAGAACATGAAACGTGAAAATTCACTGCGGGATTTAGCACAAGCTATATTTACAATTAATAGACATGCGAAGACTGCTCCAGAACCACAGCATTTATATCAAATAAAAAAAGACGCCATTAGTAAGCTATTGAATGAAAAGAAAGCCAAAAAAATCGGACTGCATTTCTCTGACCATCCAAAACTTAGTAATCAGCATTCTACATTACTTGTTAAGGTCGATGATTATTATTTTCATATACCTCCATCCAAAGACGACTTCAAAGCACTGAAACATCTCGGTTCCCTTGATCAAAATTATCGGAATCCCCAAACAAAGATGTCATTGTCACAGGCCAAAAGAATTGTCTATCAATACATTGACTGGAAACCGGATAAGAAACCACAGACCAGACAAAAACGACAAATTTCTTCCTATTATACTCCTTCCTCTCTAGGAAAAATGGAATGGCCTCCTAGTAGATCACATCGAAATTATTAATTCAGCTGCTTCTCTCTTTTGCATGTTTTATTACCTTGTTATTTAGGGTAATGTACAAATAAAGGAGGCTATTAAATGAATTTATAAGATTTCATTTATGAACTTCATCGATATGCCGAGCAGACCCATGTTTTAAAGGATAAATTTGAGAAATTATCTAAACGGAGAAAGCTTTAATAATGGATAGAGATAAAAGCGCATACAGTCTAGGCTGTATGCGCTTTTATCGTCAATTCGTCTTTCTAATAAATCGTTGAATCAGAATCCCAACCGAATATAAAATACCGTAAACAGACATACTCTGTAAGGTTATTTTCATAACTACAAGCTGACTCATGTTTTCAGCAAAAAAAGAAATACTTAAAATTGCAAGTATCGCAAAAATACTACTGATTAAATAACTTAAAAATTTTCGGAGTTTAAATCTGATTGCCCACTCTACCATAGGCTTTGCAGCGTAAGAAATGATGATAATGCTTGCCAAACCACAAAAAATGTATAAATAATCTTCCTCTATACCAACGTTTCCTATATGTATGAAGTCCATTAAAATAAACGTTCGCAAGACAAAATCCCTTCCTTCTCGATGCATTACTCTGTAGACAAACCATTTTCGTACAATCATTCCATTCCAACAGCTTTAGCATTCTCTCCCTCTAATTATTGAATTATACCTTTATCTTTCCACTTATTTGGTATAATTACATTTAAATACGATGCTAAGGAGGCCGAAGTAGTTTGAATATCTATTATCTATTAATTATATTGGGAGCCACACTCTGGGGGACGATTGGCTGGTTTGTGAAACATCTGTATGAATTGGGCTTTACTCCAATGGAAGTTGTCACATTGCGGGCATGGACTTCTGCAATTTTACTGATTACATATATAATTATTGTTTCACCCAAGGATATGAAACTACAATCAATTCGTGATTGTAAATATTTTATAGGAACTGGCATTTGCAGTATTATATTTTTTAATTATTGTTTGTTTACAGCCATTGAATTATCAACCATTCCTGTAGCAACAGCTTTATTATATACTGCTCCTGCATTTGTAACAGTTATCTCCTTTTTTCTATTTAAAGAACCCCTAACTCGTTTAAAAATGATTGCACTTATTCTAACAATAATGGGAACCTGTCTGGTAGTAGGGATCACTCCTAACAGTATTCATAACTTGGAATTTGCCAGTATTATATTAGGACTTGGATCAGGGCTTGGATATGCACTCTACAGTATAATTAGTAAATTTGCTTTAAAAAAATACTCAAGCTTAAGCGTAACAACCTTTACTTTTATCGTTGCTGCAGTTGCACTTGTACCATTTTTTCCTTATTCAGAAAAATTTCTGTTGCTGTTTAATCCTACCGTCTTGTTTTATGCACTAGGACTAGGATTTCTACCAACTGCTGTAGCTTATATTGTTTATACTTATGGGTTGATGTATACAGAAGCTTCAAAAGCCTCTATTTTATCTACAATTGAACCAGTAGTAGCAACACTCATTGGTATTTTCGTATTTACGGAGCCTTTTACAGTTGTACAAATGTTGGGAATGGGATGTATTATAGGAGCTGTACTATTGATTCAACTATTTGGAAGTAGAAAGCTCATGTACAAATAGAAAAGCAGAAATGATTAAAATCATTCCTGCTTTAATGAGTTAATTTTTATATTCAAGTTCTTTTCGTTGAGCCAAAGCTATTGCTTCCTGTTTCTTTTCTAAACGCAGCTCTATTTGTGTTATACTTTCTTCATCATTTAGAAGCTCCTGTCTATTTTGTTTAACTAATTGTTCAAAGTTTAATGATTTTGGTCGCATATGTGACACTCCTTCTTATATTCTAATTATAGTATACCCTATTTTTCGCACTATAAATCGAAATTGTTTGAACATTTTATTAAGTTTTTGTCACATTTAAGGAAATATTTAAGAAAAGGTGGTTATTTTGTGGAAAACTTGTTGAATGAACAGGTAAAAAAGATACAAATTTCGGGAATACGGAAATTTTTTAATATGGTTGCTGAGGAGAAAGATGTTATTTCGCTTACAATAGGACAACCTGACTTCCATACACCTGACAATGTAAAAAAAGCAGCAGCTGATGCATTATTTTATAATAAAACGACATATACAAATAATGCCGGTATTATAGAATTAAGAAAAGCAATTGCAAATTTCAATGAAACCCACTATGGAATTAGTTATAATCCAGAATCAGAAATTATTGTCACAACCGGTGCTTCTCAGGCAATAGATATTACATTCCGAACTATTCTTTCCCCTGGGGATGAGGTTATTCTCCCAGGTCCGATTTATCCAGGCTATGAACCGTTAATTACACTGGCTGGAGCAAAGGTAGTTTATGCGGATACGACAAATACAGACTTTAAATTAACGAAAGAAACCCTGATGAATCATATAACATCCAAAACCAAATGTGTTGTCCTCCCCTACCCTTCCAATCCGACAGGCGCATCTTTTTCGAGGGAGGAATTACAGCAGCTTACGGATGTATTAAAGGATAAGGATATCTTTATACTAGCTGACGAGATATACAGCGAGCTTGTATTTGACAGGAACCATACTTCAATTGCAGACTTTGATTCTGTAAAGAAGAAAACCATTGTTATCAACGGTGTATCAAAATCACATTCGATGACCGGGTTCCGTATTGGATATGTACTTGCTCCTAAATGGTTGTGCAGACACCTACTGAAAGTGCACCAATATAATGTATCTTGCGCTTCATCAATCAGTCAATACGCAGCCTTGGAAGCATTGACAGGAAACACGGATAGTACTACTCTTATGCGGGAAGAATATCGAAAAAGAAGAGATTATGTATATAGTCGTTTAATTGGAATGGGATTGCAGGTTAATAATCCAGAGGGGGCTTTTTACTTTTTCCCTAAATTTCCAATTAAAGAAATGACCTCTTTTGAATTAGGTCTGGCTCTTGTGCGTGAGGCTAAAGTAGCTCTCGTTCCAGGTGATAGTTTTTCTATGCTTGGTGAAGGCTATATGAGACTTTCATACGCCTATGATATGGATACGATCACACAGGGGTTAAATCGTTTAGAAACGTTTCTACAAAATGCATCTTTACGTTAATCTTTCATATCTGATTTAGATTTACCTTTGACTTCCTCATAAAGATTTAATAACAAGTCAAGTTCCTGGCTGATGTGGACAGACTCGATATTGGTAAAACCTTTTTCCATGGCCACCTCAGTCATCTTTTTCCTGAGGAATTCAATGCGATTAAGAATATTTTCTACTGTATACATATAAAATAAGCCTCTCTATATTCTAAGATTAAATTCTGTGCTACTATTAAAGTGAAACCTGTAGAGGAAGGATGACTTCTGTGCCGGAAGTAAAAATCAAAAACGAATGGTATGAATGGGCAAAAGCAATTATAATTGCAATTTTAATCGCTCTTTTCCTTAGAACATTTATATTCGCTACTTCCATCGTTGAAGGTGAAAGTATGGACCCTACATTGGAAGATGGAGAAAGAGTAATCTTTAATAAACTCATTTATATACTGGATGAACCGGATCGTGGGGAAGTTGTCATCATTCAGAGACCAACAAAAAACTATGTTAAGAGAGTTATAGGTTTACCAGGTGAAACAATTGAATTGAATGGAAATAATTTAATGATAAATGGTGAGGAATATAGCCAAACATTCCTATCTGAGGAAGCGCAATACAAAACAGGCAATTTCGGACCGATTAGTATACCGGATGACAGCTATTTTGTAATGGGTGATAATCGTGCAATAAGTAAAGACAGCAGAAATGGGCTCGGACTTATTAACAAGGAAGAAATCATTGGCAGATCTGAATTAATCATCTATCCATTTAGCGAATGGGAACTAACAAAGTAATGTGAAGGGGTGGCTTACAACTGCCACCCCTTCTTATCTACTCATGATCAAGAACACAGTATCCTATGTTAACTACAAGAATCCCAAAACAAACTACACCAAGCAATAACTCCATGTAAGTGGCACCCCTTTCATTTTCCCTAGTGCGAAAAGTCATTAATTTCCTTTTACAATATCCAACACCCTCTATCATACCAATATCCCCACCCTAAATAAAGCAAAATATGATAAAATGAGTAAGAAATGCTGAGGCGACTGTTTAGGGGCGTATGAGCTGGACTGAACCGCAGGAGCCCAAATGGTTTTGGAGGTTAGTAAAATGATTCACTGCCCTTATTGCGGAATGAACGTAAAGGAAGAAGAACAGTATTGTATTAAATGTGGAAAACCACTACCTAAAGACATAATGGATCGTATATATAACAAGAAAAAAATAAATAAATTCTGGTATCTACCACTAATAACTGCAGTATTAATTGCTGCTTCTGCTGGCGTTTTTCATTTATTTCTAAAGAGTGAATCAGCTGATGCAAAAAACCTCTACATGCAGGGTGAACAACAACTCGTAGATGGTAACTATAAAGAAGCCAGAGACTTATTTTCGCAGGCATTGGACAACCATAGCCATTTCACTGCGGCAACAACTTCAATGGAATTCGTGGAATTGGCTATAAACATTGATAACTCCCTAGATAAAGCAAGACAATTTGAAGAAGAGCAGAATTTTCAACAAGCTACCTCTTTAACATCTGAAGCTTCAGCAACTTTAAAAAATTATGATGGAGCAGCTGTTGACCACATCATCAAAGATATTGAAGGTCTTCGAAGCAATATAAAAGTGGATGAGCTAAACTACAAGTTAGAACAAGGTCCGCCAATTGAGGAGTTAAAACTAATGCTTTGGGATGCAGAATCTGTCAACCATGAAGATGCAGAAGTAATTACCCAAAACATTCGTAAACAGATTATAGATTTTTATTTTTCAAAAGCCAGTGAACAACTTAACCAAAAACAGTTTAATGATGCCCAGCTATTAGTTGAAGATGGTTTGAAATATGCTCCTCAATCAGAAAAACTGGAGAGCCTTCAAACAACAATTGATAAAGAAAAATCAGCATTTGAAACAGCACAACAACAAAGAATTGAACAAGCAATTAATAGCGCAGCCGAAGAACACGAACTAAACGAGAATGATGCTATAAATCTCGTATCTTCAAGTTTGAAAAATAACGATCAAGGTAATCTCGTCGTGAATGGGGAAGTACAAAGTGTTGCCACTGTTCCAATCACTTCTGTTGTTGTGGAATATTCGATTCTCTCTGAAGGTGGAGTGGAAGTGCTTTCCAATGAAGTCGTCATCTATCCGGATACACTGTACCCCGATGAAGTCGGGAAATTTGAGTTTACACATTTTGATTTGGACACCGAACCTGAAAATCTCACATTGGAAGTAAACAAAATATCTTGGTATACAGAATAATAAATACAACTGGTTTCAGTAAAGAGGAGCTCATCATGAGAAATAAACGATATCCCCCCATTATCATAACTCTCATACTAGTATTGATTGGTATCATTCTAGCCTTACAAATCTATGATAATTGGCATTCCGAGGATATAACCATAAATAATCCTGTTGTTAACGAAGTAGCAACCGACAATACTTCCTTGGATCTTAAATCAATTATTCATAAGGTGGAAAAAAATGTCGTTCAAATCGAAGGCCAAAATGAGGTCAGTAAGATTACTGGATCCGGTTTTCTTTATAATGAAAAGGGCGATATTATCACGAACGCCCATGTTATACAAGATGCAGAAGCGATTCACATAAGAACAGCAAATGCTCAAATTTATCCAGCAGCTGTGATTGGGATTAGTGAGGATGTCGATATCGCTGTAATAAGAGTCCCACAGCTCGCTGGACTTTCTCCCCTTCCGATTGCTGAAGAAACAAATGCGGAAATAGGAGATGAAGTAATTGCCTTAGGAAGTCCACATGGCTTTCAAAATACGGTCACACTAGGGATTATTTCAGGTACAGAGCGTAATTTTTCTGTTGATGGCTATGATTATTCAAATGTTTATCAGATATCCGCTCAGATATCACAAGGAAATAGTGGAGGGCCTCTCATCAAAAGAGAAACGGGTGAGATGATCGGAATTAACTCTGTTGGCACCCAGGATGGGACAATCGGTTTTAGTATCCCCATCGTCGAGGTGTTCGACCAGGTAACCAAATGGTCAAATGAAGCACAGAATGAGCAATTGGATTTTTCAAGCGTTACAGATATCATTGGTTTCTCTGATCCTGATCAGGTTTTAGAAGGAGCAGAATATTTAACTACCTATTTCCTTGAGAACCTGTCTATCAGGGATTATGTTGGAGCATATACGTTACTCGGCAGCTCACTGCAGTTGGAATTAAGCTACCAGGAATTCAGAAATCAATATATCAATATTATAAATCTTGATTTTTCCGAATTAAGCAGTACAATGCTGGAAAACAACCACATTGAGACAATTGTAGAAGTTACGATTGAATCGAATATCCCGAATGAACAGGATACGATAAAAGAAACTTTTCAATTTGAGTTTGTTATTGGGTATGAAAACGATCAGTTGAAAATTCTTGATTATACCGACCCCGAAAGCTGATTAGGCTTTAACTGCCTGTGCGAGAGTTGAGTTGTTTCCAATTATATTTTCTAGTTAAAACGTCTATACACATTATCACCAGATGCATACAGTATTAATGTACCATCGGGAGGTGAAAAAGCATGGGCTATGGATATGGCGGATATGACTGTGGAAACTACGGCGGTTACAGCGGTGGTGGATACAACAACTTTGCATTAATTGTTGTGCTTTTTATCCTATTGATTATTGTAGGAGCAGCATTTTACTGCTAACAAAACAGGCTTGTGCTAAAAATATAGCACAAGCCGTTTTTAATTAACACTTATCCAATAATAATTTTTTCCTTTGGATAATGGTAATTTCGTTTTTCTTTCTTTCCTTTAAATATGAGCAAGAATGTTATGATACCGACCCTACCAATAAACATAAGGAACATGAGCAACATTTTACTCACCGTCGTTAAATCCTCCGTTATACCCAGAGAAAGTCCTACAGTCCCAAAGGCAGAAGTTACTTCAAACAAAATTTGTTCCAAAGAGAACGGTTCAATCACCTTTATGAATAGTACAGAACTAAATACCAAAAAGATTCCAACTAAAGTAACTGCAACTGCTTTTGCTAAATCTTCATCGTAAATTTCCCGATTAAAAATACGAATACTTTTACCTCCACGAATATATGTAAAAACATAAATGGCCGCTAGTGCAAATGTGGTGGTACGAATCCCTCCACCAGCACTGCTCGGAGAAGCTCCAATAAACATTAGAAATGACATAAACAACTGATTAGGTTCAGAAAGTAAACTAACATCCATGGTGGATAGACCGCCACTTCTCGTTGTTACCGATTGAAATAAGGCATAAAAAAAAGATTCATGCCATGATTTATCTGCAAAAAAGGCATTCATATCCAAGAGGTAAATGCCCATCGTACCCACCACGATTAAAATAAAAAATGTGGATGTTGTTACTTTTGTAAACAAAGTAAATCGAAATAAGCTACGTGATTTATTCTTCATAAACAAATATTCCTTCACTTCAATCAGCACCGGAAAACCAATTGCACCAAAGATAATTAGCAGTATATTGATAAACTGAACAAAGTAATCATCCCGAAAAGGAATAAGTGATGCACCGGTAATATCAAATCCCCCATTCGTTATTGCACTGATTGTACCAAAAAATCCATGTAAATAGGCTTCACCTGCTGTCGGAAAATATTGCAGAAAATATGTTCCCAGAATGAGGAAACCAATCAGCTCAATAACCAATAGTACGTAGACAATACCTTTTACTAAACGAACCATCCCTTCAAAACTGGTCTGATTCTGATCTGTCATAATGAGACTTCTTTCCTTCAGCCCTATTTTTTTGCCTAGTAAAAGCCAGATTAACGTACCCATCGCCATAATCCCAACTGCGCCCAATTGCATGATTAGTGCGAGCAATATGATTCCTGTTGTACTTAACGATTCTGCAATTGAAATGGTACTCAAGCCTGTTACACTGATCGCACTTACTGCTGTGAATAATATATCAATAAAAGGAATTTCCACTCCATCCTGATGTGCTACTGGCAAAGCAAGAATGATGGTGGAAAAAAGAACGGCTAAGAGGTAGAAAGACAGTAACATTTGAACTGGTGTTAATTTATTAATCCATCGGTATTTCGCGTAATACAATTTCATATAATTGCTCCTAGCTACTAGAATATTCCGTTTCTATCATTATTAAGCCAATTCTTTAAACTTTTCAAGTAGTTCCTTCCCCTGGAAGCCTTGATTTATTAAATCGGTCAACAAATCTTCAACGATGTTTTTTCTTCTGTCGATAATTTTCCCCATAAATAATACATTCATATCGTCACCAATTTCATTTACACCAAGTACTGTTGTAATAAATGTAGCTGGCTCATTGCTCTCTTTTGTTATCGTAGCCTGCACCATAATTTCATCCTGTTTTTCATATAGCTTACTGAAATATTCGAAGTTTGATTTATCAATATATGCTTCAATAAGCCATTGACTATTGTCGTCTTCTCTATTTATGATGAGTCCATCAAGCAACGTAATATTTTTCTGCTCGATATCCTCGTTGTGATCTACTATTTCCAATTTCTTCAGCTTAAAAGTTTTCAACGTATTCCCCTCGTTCCTCCATATATTTCAGCTAACTAGAGTGTACCAAAAAAAGAAATAATTTAATATGGATCTTTTCTATTTTATCCTTCAAAATGTTTAGTACTTATTTACCCAGGGTATTTATTAGCAAATAATAAAAAATAAAAACTGGGGTGTTCGTATGGATATAATTGAATCCTATAAAATTCAACTCAACGATACGTTGCATATGAAAGAAATTATGGATTTCCATCAGCTTGCTTCCGACTGTAAAGCTAAATATTTATTTATACCGTAAACATATGATAGCAGATGCACAAAATCTTCCCAAACTATTATCCTTTTTTTAACTACTAAAAGAGAAGAAACTTTCACAATAATTAATGATCGGGATCCAGAAGAACAAAATAATCTAACTACTTTTCTCCAACAAAAACCTGTACACGTGTTGCTAAAAGTTGATTATAATACAAGTCAAAACGAATCTTTTGTAATCTAAATCTATATTTTTAACGAAAGAGATCGATGGGGTCTCTTTTTATTTTGTGAAAAAATGAAAATATCTGCTAAATTATTGTATAATTAGATGTATTCACAAAAAAATAATTTGGAGACTTATATATGATTAAAAAATTTATCCTGATTAGTACACTCCTCCTTATTACAGGGTGCTCGAATTCTTCATCAAACGTTATTGAAAAATTGGATACGGATTTAAATGAAGTAAACCAGCAACCGACACTGTTTGAGCAAAAGAAGGAAGAAAAAGTTGAACAATTCATCGAATTTCCCCTAGAGGATGAACAAGTTCTCATTAATTTAGAAATGGTTCCTATCCTGAGAGAATATCTCAATGGAGTTAAAAGTCGCAACGATTCCATAAATGAAATGAAATTGGAAAAGTTGCCATTGAATAATCATCAAATTTATCTGCTTGAGTTTTCCTGCTTTCATGATGCTTGTTCCTATTTAGTATTTAATCAAACTGGTGAAAATCCTGCTTACTTAGTTGCCGATTTAGCTAAGTCAACAAATTTATTTGTTTCTCCGGACCAATCTAAAGTCGCACTGCAGTTTAGTCGTTTAAACGGGCAGAACATGCAATTAAATCACCTTGTTGTAATTGATTTAACGAATTGGCAAGTTCTCTCTTTGAAAAATGAAACAAGTGATGCTAATATCTTAAATTATACATGGCCATATGTTACAGTTGAATGGATCGATGAAGAGAAATTGACAATAAGTACACCAGATATACTTGAACCAACCAACCAGCATATTTCAGAGTGGTATGGAATGGATACTAAAATACGATTCCATACGACTTTATCTGTTGGGAATTAAAATAAGGAGGGCCTTCATAGCAATGAACCAAGTTATTCAAACATTACTTAATCACCGTTCTATACGAAAATTCACAGACCGAAAGCTTTCTCAGGAACAAATTCATACAATTGTAAAATCAGCACAGCAAGCTTCCACCTCCAGTAATGTTATGGCATATTCTATTATCGGAGTAACAGATCAAAATTTAAAAAACGAGCTTTATAAAGTGTCTGGACATACGCATGTTAAAAATAATGCACATATGCTTTTATTTTGTGGGGATTTGCATCGCATCAATCAACTCGCTAATACCGAAGAAAAACAATACATGGAAAGCAATTTGGAGAGTACCGAGCAATTAATAGTCGCAACCATCGATGCAGCTCTTGCAGCCCAGAATGCCACTATTGCTGCGGAATCAATGGGGCTAGGTATTTGTTATATTGGAAGCCTCCGAAATGACATTAATCGGGTAAATGAACTGCTAGAACTTCCGGGTCATGTTATTCCATTATTTGGACTCGTTATAGGCTATCCAGATCATAATCCTGAAATCAAACCGAGACTTCCAATCGATTCCATTTATCATGAAAATAAATACAAACCATTTGCTGAACAGGAACAATTTATTGAAGCATATGATAACGAAATGAGAAGCTATTATGGAAATCGCTCTTCTAATACAAAAGTAGATACTTGGACAGACCAAATGATTCGCAAATTCAGTACACCAACACGCATGGATGTAACCCCATTTGTAAAAAGTAAAAATCTGAATAAGAGATGATAAAAACTGGCGCCTATTGTAAATAGGCGCCAGTTTTTATTGAAATGACAATTCTTCATTATGATCTATATGTATTTGGTTTCCATTCGCTTTAAATGTCGCATTAATATAGATATTCGTATCACCAGCTTCGGGAAAAGGCAATATTTCTGTTGGCAGATAATAAATACCCCCACTCCCCAATTCCTGTGAAATAAAACGATTACCTTCTTTAAAATTATGATTCGTATTTGTATAAGATACAGATACGAATGGTAATTGATGTTCAATTAAAGTTCTGTCTTCACCAATATATTGGAGCGAACATTTTACTTGAACGCCCTGGTTAGATTCTTCAATTCTTATATGAAGTAAAAAATCCTCTACTTTACTTAGCGTGGACGTTGCAGTTACTAGCGACTCCTGCCCCCTATCAAAATAAACACTAAACCCAACAAAAATTAGAAATAAAATAAAAACAGACCCGACTACTTTTAATTTGATGGTTGCCCCTCCCCACTTTTTTAATCGATATCTATAAGACGAATTCATTTTAAAAAAGTTTCATATTTACCATATATTTATTTTTATTACAATTAATGGTAATGGCTATACCGTATATTTACCTCTTTTTTCTGCAAAATAATTAATGTATTTATGAGGAGGGATGAAATGACAGTAGCCACTCAGGTCAAACAAACGATAGCAGGATTAAAAAGTGCTCAGGCAAGTTTCGAACAATTCGCACTCGAAACTGAAAATAAACAAGCTAAACAACTATATCAAGATGCTGCACAACAAACAATGGCAATACTAAACAACGTTGAACCAAGAGTTACCCAAATAGAACAAGAAGAACCACAATACAAACAATAATCAGAAGTGAAGGCAACCAGTTAGATACAGGTGAAGGGGCGGATTTTAATGCCCCCCTTACATACCTCAAACGATAGAGATGGGTGTGAGATATGCGAAAAACCACAATGATTTTTTACTGTTGCATTGCTCTTATCTTGACCGCTTGTGGTAATGCACCACCAACGGAACAAGGAAAAATAAATAATGATGATTCCATTGATATTACAAAGATTTCTAATAATAAACTAGTGAGTCAGCAGCCATCGAACCAGGCGAAAGATATTTTAAGCAATCATGAAGAAATTACTGCCGTAAAAGCTGTGAATACGGAGGACACCCTATTTGTCGCAATAGAAGTTGAACATCATGAACGATTTACATTGTCACAGCTCGAAAAGAAATACAAAAAAGAAATGAAAGATAAATTTAAAGACTTGAAGGTCGAATTTTCAACTGACAAAAAGATTGTCCTTGAACTGAATAAGCTTGAGCAAGACATCAATAATAACAATATCTCAAAAAAAGAAATGGAGAAAAAATTAAAACAGCTTGTTAAATTGGCAAAGGAACAGACCTAAGAGAAAGAGTGAATACGTTATGGCTGATCAGAAAAAGAAAAACTTACCACCCGAAGCACAGAAATATCAAGAATTCCAGTCAAAGCGCGAAGTAAAAAGACCCTTGCTGAAAAACTGCATAAAAGCTTTTTTAGTTGGCGGAATCATTTGCTTTATTGGACAAATCATTACTACATTCTATATATACAATTTTAATTTCACTGAACAAACAGCCGGCAACCCTACAGTGGCAACACTTATTTTCATTACCATGCTTTTAACAGGTTTTGGTGTTTATGACCGAATCGGCCAGTTTGCTGGAGCAGGTTCGGCAGTTCCCGTAACAGGATTTGGGAATGCCGTCATAGCATCTGCAATCGAGTACCGTACAGAGGGATTTGTACTTGGAGTTGGCAGTAATATGCTTAAATTAGCGGGTCCCGTTATTGTGTATGGTGTATTTTCAGCTTTCGTAGTTGCTTTAATAAAAACAATTCTCGTTCAATGGGGTGGCTTATAAATGCTAGCAGGACATCAAACTTGGATATTTAATAAAAAGCCAGTTATTCTAACCACTGGTACTGTCGGTGGTCCCTTTGAAGCTAATGGTAATATCCCAGAAGCATTCGATACACTGCATGATGATATGTGGTTGAAACAAGCTTCCTTTGAAAAGGCCCAGCAGAAAATGATGGAAGAAGCTTGTCAGATAGCTATTAAAAAAAGTGCGATTGAAAAAGAACAAGTCGAATTTTTTATTAGTGGGGACCTAATTAATCAAATCACTCCGACTAGTTTTGCAGCAAGTACAATGGGTCTTCCCTATTTCGGATTATTTAGTGCTTGTGCCACCTCTATGGAAAGTCTGGCTTTATCTGCTGCTATTATTAATGGGGATGGTGCCAATTATATATTAAGTGGATCTTCCAGTCACAATGCTGCCACAGAAAAGCAGTTTCGTTATCCTACTGAGTATGGTGGCCAGAAACCTCCAACCTCCCAGTGGACTGTAACGGGTGCTGGCTGTGCATTGGTAGCCAAAGAAGGTGTTGGTCCAAAAGTAACTTCAGCTACCATCGGAAAAGTTGTCGATATGGGTATGACTGACCCTTTCAATATGGGTGGCGCGATGGCTGCTGCAGCTGCCGATACAATCGAAATTCATTTAAGAGAAAGAAATGTTGATCCCTCTTACTATGATCTAATTATAACCGGAGACCTCGGTCATATCGGCAGAGAGGTCTCATTGGATTATATGCATAAGCAAAATATTCCGATAGACGAAAAAAAATATGTGGATTGCGGACTTACGATATATCGAGAAGGTCAGCCAGTTCTTGCAGGTGCAAGTGGTTCTGCTTGTTCTGCAGTAGTAACTTATGGACACTTTCTCAAACAAATGGCGCAAGGCGAAATTAAGAAAATACTAGTAGTTGCCACTGGATCTTTACACTCAACATTAAGTGTACAGCAAACTGATCCTATACCGTGCATCGCACATGCTGTATCAATTGAATCGGGAAGTGATACGATATGATATTTTTCTGGGCATTCGTCGTAGGGGGACTTATTTGTGTTATCGGCCAAATTATGTTTGATGTTTTCAAACTGTCCCCCGCACATACATTGACGATTTTAGTTGTCAGTGGCGCCATACTCGATGGATTTGGCTTGTATGAACCCCTTATTGACTTTGCAGGAGCAGGCGCCACCGTACCGATTACAAGCTTCGGAAATTCGCTTGTTCATGGTGCAATGCAGGAAGCAGAGAAACATGGGATTATTGGGGTGGTCACTGGGATGTTTGAAGTAACAAGTTCCGGTATTTCTTCCGCTATTATTTTTGGTGTAATAGGAGCCTTAATTTTCAAACCAAAAGGATAAATGGAGTTGATTTGTATGACTGTCGGGTCACAGGTTAAAGGATGTTATTCATCGATTAAAAGTATAGAAGCAAGTCTCGAGATTTTAACAAACAAAGCACAGGAAGTAGAGTCTAAACAAGCATTTGAAAATGTTGGACAAATTATGGAAGAAATTAAGAATGACCTTCAAAAACAAGTGGTAGAGCTTTCAAAAGAAGAGCCCCAATATAAATAGAGAGGAAGATTTGCTGTGCCGGATTGGATTAATGTTGTACTCAGATCTTTAACATTAATAGCCTTGTTATTTTTCCTCGTCAAATGGCTGGGTACAAAACAACTATCACAATTAAATATTTTTGAGACTATATCCGGAATTGTCCTAGGTGGCATTGCGGCCATCCATACGATTGATCCGAATTCTAATTTCAGCTATGCCCTTATAGCTATGGTCATTTGGTTCGTTATTCCTTTCGGAGTGGAAAAAATATCATTAAAAAGTAAAACATTTCGGGATTTTACAGAAGGAAAAAGCACCGTATTTATTCAGGACGGGAAAATTATGGAAGATAATTTGAAGAAAGAAGGATATTCGACAGATGACCTTCTGGAAAAACTTCGTGATAATAATGTATTTCTTGCGTCAGATGTTGAGTTTGCTGTCCTTGAACCATCTGGTACATTAAGCGTACTGCCTAAACGGGAAAATCGTCCACTTACTGCGAAAGATTTAGGCATTAAGCTTGCCCCTGCAAAGGAACCACAAACAGTCGTAATGGATGGCAATGTATTACTGGAACCATTAGCAAACCTATCTCTGAATCCGAATTGGTTGGAAACAGAACTTGATAAAATGAACGTCAGTATTGAAAATGTCTTTCTGGCACAGGCAGATAGTGATGGCCAGCTGACTATTGACTTATATGATGACATGATTGCAGTTCCTGAACCGACAGAAAAGCCATTGCTTCTGGCAACGATGAAGAAGTGCCAAGCTGATTTGGAACTATTTGCTCTTTCTACGGAAAATCCACAATCAAAGGGTATGTACCAACGAAATAGCAAAAAAATGCAAAATGCCATTGATACGGTCTCCCCTTATTTAAGTTAATTTTCTTTTTTATCATTCACCTTTCGTGTACTATAATAGAGTCATTATAAATTAAACACGAAAAGGACTGAATACATGTGAAAGAAAAATTAAAAGCATATCGATTTCCTATTATTCTTCTCTCATCCATTATTATTGGCTCCATTATTGGCCTTATTTTTGGTGAAGAAGCCACCGTTATCAAACCGTTAGGCGATATCTTTATTAATCTGTTATTTATGATTGTTGTACCACTGGTTTTCTTTACAATTTCTTCGGCTATTGCCAGCATGAACAGTATGAAAAGGCTTGGAAAAATTATGGGATCCATGATGACCGTATTTATTGTCACAGCTATTATATCTTCCGTATTTATGTTAGTAGCAACGGTTATTTTCCAACCTGGCTCAGGAGTTGATATTCCATTGACTACTCCTGAGGAAGTCGAGGAGGTTAGTCTTGGAGATCAGCTTGTAAATACATTTACAGTTCCTGATTTTGTTGATTTGTTTTCCAAATCTAACATGCTCGCATTAATCATTTTTTCGGTATTAGTAGGTGTTGCAACGGGCTTAACTGGTGAACAAGGCCGGCCATTTGCAAGATTTTTGACTAGCGCTTCCGACGTATTCATGAAAATTATTCAGCTTATTATGTATTACGCACCAATCGGACTAGGAGCTTATTTTGCATCATTAATTGGTGAATTTGGTACAGCACTTATCGGTGATTATGCAAAAGCCATAATCATTTATTACCCGGTTGCTGTTTTATACTTTGCAATCGGTTTTACATTGTATGCATTTATAGCTGGTGGAAAAGAAGGGGTTACCCGCTTTTGGAAAAACATTCTCTCGCCTGCCGCTACCGCGCTTGGGACGGGCAGTAGTGTAGCTTCTCTTCCTGTCAATTTACAAGCTGCAAAAAGAATTGGAGTTCCAAAAGATATCCGGGAAACCGTGTTGCCACTTGGAGCAACGATTCATATGGATGGTTCCTGCCTCTCTGCTATGTTGAAAATTGCTTTTGTATTCGGGGTATTCAATATGGACTTCAGTGGAATTGACACATTCTTAACAGCGATTGTTGTTTGCTTACTATCTGGTATCGTAATGAGTGGTGTCCCTGGTGGAGGCTTTATTGGTGAATTGATGATTGTTACATTATATGGATTACCAATCGAAGCCTTGCCTATCATAACTGCAATTGGGGTTGTCGTTGACCCACCTGCTACAATGATTAACGCAACAGGGGATACAGTTTCCAGCATGCTTGTTACCAGGCAGATAGAAGGTAAAGATTGGATGAAAACAACTGAAGTTAACTAACTATTAACGTAAGATCTAGATCTTCGTAATAGCAAGAGCCAGCAGATATCTGCTGGCTCTTGTCTTATATTCGAAGTGCAACCTTTCCAAATTGCGCTCCTTCTTTTAAATAATCCATTGCCGCCTGTGCATCATCAAGTGAAAAGGTCTTGTCGACAACCGGTTTCATATCAAAATTAACAACATGATCCAAAGCAGCCTGGAGTTCCTGTCTACTTCCCATTGTTGTACCAATCAGTTGATACTGGCCATAAAAAAAGCGACGTAAATCGAATTCTACCTGATCATCTGTAGTGGCGCCAAAGATTACGATGCGTCCACCTTTCTTTAATACATCCAAGGATCGATTGAATGTCGCCTCTCCAACACTATCAATCACAAGATCCACAGTTTCATTCGCTAATGCTTCTTCCCAGTTACTATTCGTATCAAGTACGACATCTGCTCCTAGTTCTCTCGCCTTATTTCGTTTATCTTCACTGCGAGAAGTAACGATAACTCGGGCCCCTACATTTTTAGCAAAAGAAATTAAATATGTTGCGACACCACTTCCAGCCCCAGGTATAAATATAGTCTCTCCACTTTTAATCTGACCTTTTGTAAAAAGAGCACGGTAACCGGTTAATGCCGCAAGAGCAAATACACCGGCTTCATCCCAGGTGAAGTTTTCCGGTTTTCTTTCTACTTGTTGCTCAGACAAAACTATTTTTTCAGCAAAGGTACCATTTCCTGGCATTCCTAATATATCAAAACCTTTTGGAGGAGCATCACTATTTTCGTACCAGCGAAGCGCAGGATTAATAATTACCTCGTCACCTACGTTAAATCGGGTAACACCTTGCCCAACGGATTCAATAATACCTGCACCGTCCGATCCTAGAATTAATGCTTCTTTATCATTACCTCTTCGATTTGGAATAGACAAATCCCTTCTATTCAGTCCTGCAGCACGTATCGCCACAACAACCTCCTGTTTCCCTGCAGAAGGCTCATCCATTTCTTTCACTTCTAATTTACCATTTTCCAGTACAAATGCTTTCATTTTTTTCATCCTTTCGAGTAATACATACTCATAGATTCCAATTCCTGTTTACTAGTAATATCCCCAGAAAAGAGAGGCACATAAATTAGCTCCTGTTTCCTAAATGTTTCTTCAATCATTACGATATATCTTTTTTCATGGGCTTTTCTTTTGTCGAAGAATTCTCCAGCAGCATCGTCCGGCAATATTTTATTTACAATTAAAGTTTTAACATGTAAATGATATTTATCAAGTAATTCAATTGCTTTTTTTGTTTCTAGTATAGGCAGCCTCTCCGGGTTCAATACGAAAATAAAACCTGTTTGATGATGATCAAGAAGCACTTCTCTAGCTCTGGAGAACTTTTCCTGTCTTTCTTTTAAAACATCATAAATAGGATCTTCTATCGGTTCTCCGTCATTTAATAATTGTGTGTAATTTTCATTGGTTTTCTGTCTCTTCTGCAAAAGCCCCTCTATCCAGATACCCATTAATTCAGGAAGCGTCAAAAGTCTAATCGTATGACCTGTTGGAGCAGTATCAAATATAAGTCTATCAAAATTACTTCGCTCTTCCAAAATAATAGCTATTAATTTATCAAATAACGCAGCCTCATCTGCACCAGGTGATGCTTTTGCAGTATCCAATTGGCGATGTACTTCCTCCATCATACTCGAATGTACAATTCCCTTGATGTTTTCTTTTACACCATTCATATATTTCTCTGTTTCCGTATCAGGGTCGATTTCAAGAGCGAACAGATTCTCCGCTACTTGTTTCGTCTTTCCACCAATATTTTGATCAAATATATCTCCAATATTATGTGCCGGATCTGTTGAGATTAATAATGTCTTAAGACCAGTCTGGGCAGATTTCCAAGCTATTGCTGCAGCAGTAGTAGACTTACCAACGCCTCCCTTACCACCTATAAAAAGAATTTTTTTATCTATATCCTGCATTATTTTACTTCCTTTCCTATCAGTTTCACTTAACAGCAGCGAATCCCTGTCATTGGGGACTTTTCCATTCCCATACGTAAATGCCAATCGTGGAAGCTTTCTATCATATATGGATATAATTCAAGCGTATAATAATATACTGGATTTGGAATACCAATCATTTCGGAATAGAGTAATAAAAGGAAGAAATCATCTTCATTCCTCAGTTCCCTAGCTACTTCCTGACGATGCGGCATACTTAATACTTCTTCATAAAATGCGATTAGTTGCTTAATTCTAGCCAACATATTTTCTCTCCCCTTCTCTATCAGACTATGTAGAGAAGGGGCCATCAAATACATGACCCCTTCTATTACCTATTTATTTATCTTTATCAAGTGGGTCTTCATACTTCTTTGTTAGCGCCGAGAACGCTGTTAGACTAATCCAAATTGCAAATACAAATATAATTGCTCCAAGGACGAATAATAGTGTACTGGAGTTATTCCCAAACCACGACCATTCGAATATGACCTGCTGGAACATGGCATACATGGTCATAAACATCAGGAAGATCATCGGGATTAACGCAACTGCATAATTTCTTCCTAATCGTTTAAGCCAAATTGCAATTAACATTAAACTGATTCCTGCAAGTAACTGATTCGCAGTACCAAAGAGTGGCCAGATTAAGTATCCACCGGAGCCAAATCCATTTGGCCCTTCAGGTATTAATACGAGTGCTGCACTCGAAACAACTGCAATCGTTGTTGCTACATGTGTTTTAGTAAGCGCAGGCACCTTGTATTCCACTCCTAGTTCAGCAATAATATAACGCATTAAACGAACGGATGTATCAAGTGTCGTAGCCGCAAAGCTAACAACAATAATTGAAACGATTGTTGTAGCTATGTCTGGGGGAATAGCAATTCCTTCTGCCAATTTTGCTGCGCCTTCTACAAAGGTGCCAAGCCCAACAGCATTTGCTTGTGTGAAACTTGAGTATGTTGCCATAAACGCATCTGTGTTGGCAAAAAACGTTGCTACAGCAATTATAGATACCAAAGCTAAGATACCTTCACCAACAGCTCCAAAATATCCAACAAATCTGGCATCCGTTTCTTTATCCAACTGTTTGGAAGTTGTACCTGATGATACTAATCCGTGGAACCCGGAAATTGCACCACAGGCAATGGTTATAAATAAAAGCGGGAGCCAATTCCGATCTGGGTTTTCATTTACCAAAGGAGCTGTCATTTCAGGATTCAAGAAAATTAAACCTAAATATAAAATTCCAAGTCCGACGACAAGCTGATGGGAGTTAATGAAATCCCTTGGTTGAAGCAGCTTCCATACCGGCAGTGTTGATGCTATATATACATAGACCATTAAAATTACAATCCAAATTAAAAATGCAGTGGATACCGCACCTAAACCAAATAAACCTGCAGCCTCCTCACCGCCCATATACTGCACCAGATTAATTTGTAAAAACTCAAACCTGCTCGCAAAAATAGCAGTAATATACATGATTGCCAAGGCAATCAATGAAGGAATAAGCATTTTCGTATTACGTTTATAGGCAGCATATCCAATCCAGATTGCCAATGGAATCTGAATAAATACTGGAATTACACTTGCTGGATAATTAATGAATAAATTAGAAATGACCCATGCGAAAACAGCATTTACCATGAGTACTAATATTAAAATAATAAATAGAAACAATACTTTTGCTCGGTTTCCAATTAATTTATCAGCTATTGTACCAACGGATTGCCCTTTATTCCTAACAGACAATGCAAGTGTTCCAAAATCATGAACACCCGCAGCGAAGACTGTTCCTAGAATTACCCAAAGAAAAGCTGGCAGCCATCCCCAATACACAGCTATTGCAGGCCCAAGAATCGGTGCTGCTCCTGCAACTGAAGTAAAATGATGTCCCCATAGTACAAATTTGTTCGTTGGCACAAAATCAACACCATCTTTGTACTTATGAGCGGGTGTTACATAATTTGGATCAAGTCTAAAGATTTTTTCTGCTATAAATTTTGAATAATATCGATAACCCAATGCAAATACGACCATCCCAATCAGTGCTACCAAAATACCACTCATCTTTTCTACCTCCTCTTATATAATGGAATAATGATTTCTCTTACAAGCTATGTAAAAACGCTTTAAATTAGTACAATTACATTCTATCTACTGTTTATGAAAAAGTAAAATATTAAGAATTTTATATTAACATTTCATAAATAAAAAGAAGAGAGACAAATTGTCCCTCTTCTTTTTATTTATTTCGTTTAGAGAAAAAATACAGCAATAAGCGTTGCAATAATTAAACCTGATATTACTGGAAGAAAATTCTTTCTCACTAAATCCATAACCGATACACCACAGAAACCTGCTATTGCAATCAAGGATGACCAGGCAACAAGGGTACCTCCACCTGTCCAGATAGCCCCCATTTGACCAATTGCAGCGAGGGTTGCAGCATCAATAGATGTTGTTTCCAATGAAGCAGCAAGTGCGCCTGTAAGTGGTAATCCGGAAAAACCAGAGCCATCAAGCCCCGTAATAACACCAATAATTAGTACACTTAAAGCTGCAAGCAATGCACTTTGTGGCAAGTAGTCCTGCGTGGATGCAACGAGATCGAATAATAATGCAGGTCCCTCTTCTACCCCTAAAATAATTCCGGAGAAATCAGGACTCCCTAAAAAGAAGAAGCCAGCAATTGGTATTACAGGTCCCATTGCTTTAAATGCAAATACAAATCCATCTGTTATGTGATTCGTAACATAATCCAGAGCATGATGTTTACCAAAAGCGATGGTGGAGAGTAATAATAAGATTACTGCAACACCACCGACAAATGCTGCTCCATCCCCTCCAACCAGACCACCGTCTCCAGAAAAGAGCTTACTGTACATCATGAAAATTACAACACCAAGTAGTGAGATTGGGACAGCAATTGCAAAGACTTTGCTCCAAGTATTAAGATGAGCCGTTTGTACTTTATTTTTTGATCCTTCAGCAGTCTGGAGCGTTTGTAGTTCGATTTCATTTAGAGGATCATTTATTGAACGAATCGATTTCCGATAGAATAGATAGGCTAAAAGAATAGCCACCCCTCCGGCAATCAAGGATAGTACCAATGCTTTATCAGCAACAGAACCAACATCGATTCCAGCCGATGCAGCAGACAAGCTCGGCGCAACCTGGACAATATAATCTGATGACAGCGCCATTCCTTGTCCTGCTATTGCAATTGCAACTGCTGCGGTCATTGCTGGTAATCCTGCTCTTACTGCTGCAGGTACAAGCAATGCACAAATCAATGGAACTGCTGGTGTCGGCCAGAAAAACAAGGAAATAACATACGTTACAATGATTAGGATAAAAAAGGACACATGCCCATTTACCATCATCTTTTGGATAGGTTGAATCATTCTGACATCTGCCCCTAAATCACGTAGCGAATGCAAGAGTGCCAGCATAAACGTTATGATTAAAAAGATACTGAATAATTCTTGAGCAGCAACTAAATTCGCATTAAATATTGCGGTAAAACCATCAATAATATTTCCTTTATATACAAAAGCGATTACGAATGTGCCAAGTAATGTTGGTAAAACAACTCCTTTGCGGAAGACCATTGTAACAATAATAATTAAAGTAAATAATCCATACAACAGATGGGGTATTGTTAAATCCATTCATCCTCTTCCTTTCTTCGGTTGTGCTATAGCCTATGCATAATCGAAGAGGAACGCTACCAGATTCCAAAGCCGTATGATGTTTATTTCTATAAGGAGCGGGAATAAGACTAGTAACAACAAAGGAGGAATTACTTTATGAAACCTTTTATTAGAGAATATATAAATGAAGAACAATTAAAAACGGATGTAAACAAACTACAAGTTCGTGGAGTAAAGAAGGATGACATCTATCTACTCACACATGATGATGAGCGAACTGGCCGTTTAGCCGACGGATCAGAAACAAATACGATCGGCATGAAAGAAATGGATTTTAGTAGTGCTGTAGGAAATATGTTCAACAGCCAAGGGGACGAATTACGAACAAAACTAGAAGAAATGGGCTTCTCCAAAGCAGAGGCGGAGAATTACGAAGAGGACCTGGACGACGGAAAGATTCTGTTAATGGTTACTAATCATGACAACGTAGAAAACTTTATATTATAATGCCACAGGGATAACCTAATCAACAAGGTTGTCCCTTTCTCATGTATTCAAAAATAAGATACTCAACTTTCGCACCATTAAAATAAGTTCGAACAGTAAACTGGGTTAAACTTAGAATGTTTCTAATAATCCCCTTGCTAAACTTGATTAAAACAAGGCTGTTTTTCGTACTGTTTATAGCCTTTTAATCGTCGCAGAGTTGAGATAAACTGCGAAGTAACTTATCTCGCCGTCCGAGATCGCTCTGGGCGGAAGCTTTCCGCGGGCACGGCCTCAGCCCTGAAGAGAAAACCACTCTTCTGGTCTTCGGACACGTGCTGTTCCCGCAGGAGTCACCGCCCGCCGCTCACCCGGACTGGTGAAGCTGTTTGATGAGATTTTTATAGCAATCACTAATGCAGTTAATAGTTTGTAAACGTCTAATCAGCTCTGGGAAATACACGGAGACTTCTGCGGGAGGAAAGGCATAGGTGAGACTCTGAAATGCGTCAGCATGAAGAGGCTCAACAGCCGCCCGCGAAAAGCGCAGTGTATTTCCCAGAGCGGTCGCCGAAGTTTCTGCATACCGATAGAAACCACCAGCAGTTACTTCGTAGTTTATATAAAATCGGACGATAAAAGAGGGAAATTAACGAAAAAATCCTTGAGTATAGATGTATCCAGACTGCTCAGCGCAAACAGTTAATCCAAACCAAAGTCAACTTAAACAGTGTAGCTCCAGTCCTCCTAATTCTATCAAGGCTTATTTATCCATTTCATTCTGCGAAAGTTGAATAAGATAGAAAACAAGAATTGGAAGACTATTTCTTTTCTTTCCTATTCACACAGTCATTACATATTAACTTCCCATTTTCTTGAATACCATTAAAAAAACCACTTTCACAATATATATTTTTCTTACATGATGTACACTTCCCTATTAATTCACGTATACGATCAGCCTCCAATAAATATAAGGTAACCTCATTGATTATGAGGTTACCTTATTGTGAGCGAATATACAATACTTCTAAGCTACGTTCAATAACGTTCTAGGTTGTTTATGGAACAAGAAGAACACAATAACCGTACATAAAATAAAGGATGGAACCATGTAAGAACCATTATAAATTAATGAATATAACCATGCAGGTTGCCCCTCAATTGCGGAGCCAAAGAACACGAGCCCTGCTACATAGTGAGCAATAAATCGTAATGTAGACCCTAATAATACCCCAAGCGTGATATAAGTAAGATATTTCTTTGTTTCACCTGACTTTACTGCCTGTTGAATTCGATTGGCAAAAATACCGGCAAAGCCTATGACTGTAAAGGCTAACGCGTAATCAATAAATCCTTGTAATGGTGTTAAAACATATGCTGTTCCGGTTGCAACCTGTAATACTCCCCACAAAAACCCAGAAAGCAGACCACCTTTTAACCCCCAGCGAAATGCAACTATAAATACGGGAATCATCGCAAAGGAAATCGATCCACCCTGAGCCCATATTTTAAATGATAATGGTAAAATATCCAAAAGTAATGCCAACGCAGTAAAAATTGATACTTCAACTAAGAATAAAATTCGTTTTGACCTCAACTGTATTACCTCCCTTTTTAAATTTCCACGCAAAAAAAGCAATGCCGAGGGGAAGCTTCCTGATGGGGGAATCCGCTCACATTGCTTTTTAATCCATCAAAAAAACCACCAATCCCTACGCTAGTACTAACTAACAGGTTCAAAGGGTCTGAACAAAATGTTCACTCTCAGCCAAATGGCTCCCCCTGTAGGCTTTTATTCTATATGCTTCATTTGTTATGTGTATTGTACCTTATTATAAAGAAAATAACAATCTCTTATAACCCAAAAAACTTTTGGTTCAGCATTTTATTCCTTGCATCTCGGAATGGAAAATTTATGTTTCAATTCGAAGAGTAAGGGAACATTAAAGTAGTCCTACCTTTTATTAAATTAAATTTAAACTTAATTCATTTATTTTTAATTAAAAACACTTGACTTTAAACACGTATCAATTTATACTAGGTAACAGAAAGTAACTACCGGGTTACAGAAAATTATTTGGAGGGATTTATAATGACAAAAACAGTTTGGACAGTTGACCAAGTACACAGTGAAGTCGGTTTCTCAGTAAAACACATGATGATTTCAAAAGCTAAAGGCACATTCGATTCATTTGATGCTGTAATTGAAGCAGACGTAGAAGATCTAACAGATTCTAAAGTAGAATTAACTGTAGATATAGCAAGTGTGAATACACGTAATGAAGATCGCGATAATCATTTACGCTCAGGAGATTTCTTTGATGCAGAAAACTACCCTAAAATGACTTTCGTCGCTACAGATATCAAGAAAAAATCATCTCATGACTATGAAGTAATTGGTGATTTAACGATTAAAGAAACTACGAAGCCTGTTACACTTGATGTTACATTTGAAGGTCAAAGTAAAGATCCGATGGGCGGAGCTACTGTAGCTGGTTTCAGTGGCAATACATCCATTAACCGTAAAGATTTCGGCCTTACTTGGAACGCAGCAGTTGAAACTGGTGGCGTACTTGTTGGTGAAGATGTTAAAATCAATTTTGAGCTTGAGCTTCATAAACAAGCGTAATAACCGACCATATCAAAAAGCTGTATTTCCTTTGTGAAATACAGCTTTTTGTATAGAATTGACTTAAATTATTAGTGGAGGTATATGAATATGATTGTCTATTATGATAGTTACTGCAAAATTTGTACAAATTCTTCAACCATTTGGAAAAGACTCGATTGGCGAAATAAGCTTACATTCGATTCATTTCGGAATATGAAAGATTATCCACTTGAAATGGAAAAGAGTCTTCATGTTAAATATAATAATCGATGGTACAAAGGTTATTCAGCAATTATTCAAATAGCAAAAGTGCTCCCACTCTTATGGATTCTCGTTCCATTCATGTATATTTTCAAGTTCATAGGACTCGGAGACACTATTTATAAACTGGTTGCTAATAATAGAAAACTTGTCCCTGTTAATCAGTGTGCAGACGGAGAATCGTGTCAAATCAATCCTCACTCCCGTTAAAGTACTCCACAGTATCTGAGGAGTGTACTGTAACATTCATTTGGCCATTCTCTGATTTGGCACGAATTAAAATCGGCTCGTTATACAGGTTCTTAAAAACAAAATCAGGCCCCCACCAGCTTACGGTTGCGTCTCTTCCTGGTGGAACATAGGGAACTTGTCTGCTATGGGCATATCTTTCCACTATTTGAACTCCTTTTAGATCTACTGCATTATAAAGCGTAGAAGAAACCTGACAAATACCACCACCAATATCCTCGGACAGTTCTCCCTTTACAATGACCGGCGCTTGTTTATATCCTCTTTCTGTTGTTCTTTCACCTACTACACCATTAAAGGAAAATGTCTCCCCTGGAAATACAACCGTGTTATTAATAGCTTCTGCAGCTAAAGCTATATTGTGAGACCTTTCTGAATTGCTTTGTTTATAGAAGGTGACATATCTCCCAAGCTCTTTCATACTAATTTCTCTTAAGAGTCCCTGATCTACTTTTGGATAAACAGAGGTTTTCGGAACTTTTAGCTTTCCTTTGTTATCACTATAATATAATTCTCTGAATAAACGATTGAATTCTCTCCTATCTAAAGTAACTCCCAATTTTTCCTTTATTATTGTACCGTCTTTATTAAATTGCGCATCCTGTGCTTCTTGATAGATGACTTCATCCAGGCTGTCCATTAAATTTATTAGTTTATATTCATCAATTAAAGCGTGATCAATCAAATCTAATCCGTATTGTTGAATTTCGACGGTATCCAATGTAATTTCATTATTATTAATATTAACATTGGCATCTTCGACATTCACCGTAAGGCTTGCTACCAGTATAACTGACAAAAAAGTAAGCACGTTCACACCTCCTACCAATAGTATGAAACAAACCTGATAATTCCATTCTAGAGTAGATAAAATTCGTTAATTCTACCCTAATTAAAAATAAACACCATCCATATTGGATGATGTTTATTCTTTATCTGAAATCTCTATTGTCTTCTAAATAATCACTTGCAAGACGGTATCCTACGAGAGATGCCAGTACAAGTATTAATCCGTATAAAGTCTTTTTCATTAATTAGTTACCTCCTTAGTTCTGGAGCTTATTTAAATTCTAATTTACTTCAATTTCTTAGAAAGGACGGAATTTTCCTTTTTTAAGTACTGCTTTCGCTCCGCCGACCATAAATAGGGAACGATCATCAACTACTTTCTTCATTGCTGCTGCTGATTTTCCTCGTATTTTATTACCATCAAGGATATTTCCAATTCCATCCGTAAATCCAAGAGATGCAACCGTTCCTTTGTTTTGGAATACAAAATCTTGTAAAGGTTGATTGCGTATTAATGCTGCAATATTATCCGCAGCTACTGCACCTTCTTGTGTAGCCAATTGGCCTGTTGGTGGATATGGACGACCCGACTCTTTATCCATAACCCATGAACAGTCTCCGAGAATGAAGATATTTTCTTCTCCTGATACTCTTAAATCTGCATCTACATTTACTTTACCTTTAACTAATTCGAAACCGGATTTAGCCAGAACTGGGTTACCAGTAACACCGCCAGTCCAAATAACGGTACCAGCCTTAATTAACTCTTTATCATCTCCAACAATAAAACCTTCTGGAGTAGCTTCTTTAATCGGTGTTCCAATTCTGAACTCCACACCACGATCTTCAAGCGATTTTTTCGCATATGTAACAAGATCTTCGTCAAACATCGGTAAAATAGATGGTGCTGCTTCGACATTGATGATACGTGCTTTACTGCGGTCAATATCATACTTTTTGCAAAGTTGAGGAACTTTTTCAGCTAATTCCCCTGCGAATTCGATACCAGTGAAACCACCGCCACCAACAAGAATGGTCAGATCATCATCATTTGGGTTTTCTTCTGAAGCATACTTGGCAAATTGATATTCAATATGCTCAGCAATTAAGCGACTTGAATCAATATCAGTGATTGCAAATGCATGTTCATCCATTCCTGGGATACCAAACGTATTCGATACGAACCCAAGAGCAATTACTAAATAATCATATGAAACTTCACTATTTTCCAGCACTACACGTTGCTCGTCTCTTTTCACTTCAAGTACACTATCATAAATTAAACGAACCTTTTTCGGATTAACCGCATCCGTAAGCATAAAACGCGCCTGATTTGGATTGATTGTTCCTGCAGCCACTTCATGTAACCAAGTACTTTCATAGTGATAATTATGTTTGTTAATTAATACAATTTCTGCTTCTTCCGGTGATAGTTTTTGTGATAAACGTCTGGATGTAACAAGGCCAGCATAACCAGCACCGAGTACAACTATTTTTGGTTTACTCATAAATATTTTCCATCCTTTCTTTTCCCCTTGAAATCCAGGGATTACAAGCGCTTTCAACAATTAATCATACTATAAAGTCATAAATCGCTTAAGCCAATTAAAATTTTAGTCATTACTTCATTATAATATCAAACTTTTTGTGAATACGCTAATAAACGAAACTTTTTTCATCAAAAATTTTTTTGAACTTTGCCCCTAGCCGCTACCCTTTTCTCTGAACACGTAAAAACTCCGCATAATTCGACTAAATAGGCCTAACCGTTATTTCATTTACATTCACATAACTTGGTTGGGTAGCTGCATAAACAACTGCTCTAGCTATATCGTCTGTTTGTAAGGGTTCCCGATCTGTAGGAAGTCTTTCCGAATTACGCTCCGTTTCAACCATACCTGGTGATATATTTGTTATTCTCACACCTGTTCTAGCCAATTCTTTTTCAAGACCAGATGAAATTGCCCGTACTGCGAATTTCGTAGCACTGTAGACCGTACTTTTCTTTGTAACTTCATGACCAGAAACCGAGGAAATATTAACAATGTGACCAGTAGACTTTTCAATCATACCCGGCAATACTGCATGTATACCATACAATACACCTTTAATATTAACATCAATCATTTGATCCCATTCTTCTACGTTCGCTTCTCTTACAACACCATTACCTACTAATCCTGCATTATTCACATAAATATCGATGTCCCCAAAAGCTTCTCTTGCTTTCTTCACCATGGATTCAACGTCTTCTTGATTGGAAACATCGGTAGGAACACTAACTGCTTTCCCTTTGCCGCCATTGTTTATCTGATTTACTATTGCATCTAGCTTGTCCTTTCTGCGTGCCGCAACAACGACATTTGCACCTTCTTCCGCCAAATGCTTGGCAATTGCTGTTCCAATTCCACTGCTTGCTCCGGTTACGATTGCATTTTTCCCTTTAAGTTTTAACAATGAGCATCCTCCTTCAATCTATTTAATTTAAGTTTAAGTTACCCTTGAGGTGGTAATTCTGCTTTCGCCTGTTCTTTAGATCTATTTTCAGGTCCTGGTTTCTGCTTTGTTTCTGATTCTTCATCTGGATCGGGTTCTGGATTTGGATCTGGATCTGGTTCTGGATCCGGTTCTGGATTTGGTTCCGGATTTGGCTCTGGTTCTAAATCTGGTTCTGGAGCTGATTCTTGTTTCTCTTCTTCCTCTTTTTGATTTTCTTCTTTGACTTGTTCAACTGGCTCTTCTTTAGTTTTGTCTTCCTTCTTACTTTCCTTAGGTTGTGTAGTTATTACCTGCTTTTTTTCAACCTTTTTAATTTCATTATTTCCAGTTGATTTGCTGCTTGACTTCCATGTGCTGCTTTCAGAACTTTCTGTAGAAAAATGGGTAGTGTTTTCTTCTTCATTTTCCACTACTTCCGTCAATTCCTCTTCTTTCTCTTCTGACACTTCCACCGATTCTTCTTGAATGGAAAACCGATCCATATTCTGCAATGCGATAGATCCCGCATTTTCTCTTTTTACAAAAACTGTTGGAGTAAATATCTCCACATTTTCATTATTGGGGCTGAGCTCCTGTACTTCCGTTTCCGTCTCAGTGATAACAACATTCCTTATTTCTTCGTCTTCCTTGTCGCTTTTTTCATATTCATTTTTTGTAGCTTCAGCACGATGAATACCGGCACTCACAACTATAAAGAAAGCAACCAATGTCAACACATTAATGATTATCAGTTTTTTATTCTTCATTTTTCAGCTCCTATATCGTTTTTGTCTGTTATTACCGATATTTAGTATTTATCCTATTGTAAGCCTTAATTGGTATATTTTTCAAACCTTTTCAGCTATTTAATCCCATTTAAAGTTTAGTAAAATAAAAAAACTGCCCAATGCAGGTTCAAGACCTACTGGGACAGTTCTTTTATAAGCTTTATATCGTTTTTTTCTTGCTGGAAAAAGCTTTTCCTCTTTCCATCCACTTTTGTTTTGCTTCAATTTTGTTATTTTGTCGAGTTTCAGCAAGGACTGGGAAATCATTTTCAGCAAATTCCTGAACATCTTCCCAGTTTGGGAAAAATAAAACCTTTACATCTTTTGACCCATTATCAAGACGTCGATTATTTAAACAAACACCGAAAATTCTATCTGATTTTGCAAGCATACGGTTAAAAAGTGCGGGTTGCTTTTCCTGATTTCGATAAAGCTCGTGGACTTTCCCCATATAATGTGAATCGTAATCACTGAATGCTGCATCACCATCAATGCACCTACTGCTGTGATATACTTTTTTATTACTCGCATAGATCCATATAAGTGTGCCGTAAACTAGGTTTTCCTTCGTACTTACGATAACTTTTTTCATGTGTATCATCCTTCTGTTTCGAGGAAAATTAGCATCGTAAATATAATTCTTCAAGATATCCGTTTAATGAATTATGCTACCTCTACTTCTTAGTATACACCATTTGGCAACTAAAAGCTTGAAAAAATATTCCATGCGCTCATACCCTTTATTATTTTGAGAAATCCATTTTCCAACTGTAATAGTCATTTTCTGCATTCTCTTCATAGCTTAAATAAGCATTGAATTTTTTTCCGTTTTTGCTTGTTAGTCCCCTTACGTGGGTTTTATTATTCTTCAGCAAATCCTTTACCATTGTTTTGGTTGGTTTCTTTTTCATTGTTGCTAAAAACTTATCATTTTTCCAAATGACAAATTTACAGCCCTTTTTCCAATTACTGCAACCAAAGCTTTTATATCCGTCTGTTATTTTCCCACCACATTGTGGGCAAATCCCTAATACTTCATTAGTAGCTCTAGATGAGCTTACTTCTTTAATAATAATTGCTTCCCCATTTTTAATCGTTTCTACTGAATTATTCGTAAAATGAAAAACATGATTAAGGAATTCCTTTTTGCTTGCTTTTCCTTTTTGAATATCCGACAATGCTTTCTCCAGTCGCCCGGTAAATTCCAGGTCAAACAAATCATGTACAGGGAAAGTTTCAACAAGTCGCTTGCCAAGATCAGAGCATAGCAGATTTTTACTATCTGTCGTAATATAACCAACGTCTTTTAGTTTCTTGATTGTTTCTGCCCTTGTTGCCGGTGTTCCTATACTAAACCCTGTTAAAATGCTTCCCATTAATTCTTCACTGTCATCTTCTTCTTTGAAGCTTTTTCCACATGTTTCCATTACACGTAGTAAGGTTTGCTCTGTATGGTGTTTTGGCGGCTTGGTAACATGAGAAGTCACCTCGGAATCTATTAAACGAACACGGTCTTTCTCTTCAACCAATGGTAATAATGTATCCTTGGATTGGATCTTCTCGACTTTTTTCCAACCCTCCACAAGCTGTACCTTCCCTTTGGAAACAAAAACTCCACGCAGATCATTTCCATCGATTTTCGTGATTAGCTTCGTTTCTTCATATTCGGCAATTGGCATAAATTGCATGATAAAACGGTTTTTAATTGCTGTATAAACAATATTTTCATCCGCAGAAAGTCGTTTTGGCTTTAAGTAAGTTGGAATAATGGCACTATGGCTTTCCACTTTTGCATTATTAAAGACTCTTTTTGATTTTATAAACTTTATTTCGTTCCTATATGGCAAATCTTCGGAATGCGTCTTTAATACAGTAGCTGTTTTACCAACAATACTTTCTTCCAAGGCCATACTGGATGTTCGTGGATATGTAATATATTTTTTTTCATAAAGCGCTTGGGCCACTTTCAATACTTTATCCGATGTCCAGCCTCTGAATTTATTCGTGATATACCCTTGAAGATTGGAAAGGTTGAATAAGAATGGAGGAAACTCTTTCTTTTTCTCCACCTGTTTATCAATGATTTCAGCTTGCTTATTTTGTATAGCATCATGAATCGCATTCAAAGTTTCCCTTTTCTTAAATTTTTCCTCCTTGCCTTCCATATATGTACCTTCATATTCATGATTATTCTGGGTCTGAAATGTTGCTTTCAGCTTAAAATAATCTTCCGGCTTAAAATTTTCAATTTCTTTATCACGATCATAGATTATTTTGAGTGTGGGTAATAAGACCCTGCCAATGTTTAATGCTTTCCCTTTTCCTTTTTGATATTTTAAGGTTGCTACAGAAGTTAAATTAATGCCAATCACCCAGTCGGCCCACTGCCTGCTGATTCCAGCATCCCGAAGCGGCTTCATAGCAGTATTTGGTTTTATTGTTTCCAAACCATGTAAAACTTCATTTTGCGTCCATTCATTTAACAAAAGACGATAAACTTCAGCTTTTGGCTTCACACCACCGCGGTAAATAATACTGTCTCCGATTAACTGACCTTCTCGATCATAATCACATGCAGAAATAATTGCATCTACATCCTGTCGTTTCATTAGAGATTGAATTGTTTTGAGCTGCTTGGCTGCTCCAGCATCAGACTTTGCTCTATTTAGCGGACTGCTCTTCACTTTATATTTAAAATCAGATGGGATAAAAGGAAAGTTATCCATTTTCCAGCTTTTCATCTTACTGTCATAATCCTTAGCATCATAAAGTTCAACGAGATGACCGAAAGCCCATGTAATAATATGGCCGTTTCCTTCAAAATAGCCGTCTTTTTTCGTTTTAATTTTTAATGCGTCTGCAATGTTTTTTGCAACGGATGGTTTTTCAGCTAGTATTAATTTCATAAGTCAACCTCCAAATAAAAACACACGTTCGTTCATTTCATTATAAACGATGGCGTGTGTTTTTGAAATAGCATTTCCCTATATTTCTTACTAAGGCTACAAAGGAACACTGTGTGAATAAACATTGCGCAGATGAAAAAAGAATTGATCTAAGTCAATTCTTTTTTCTTTTTCCTATTTAAAACAGTTCCCTTGCCAATAAACGATAAACTTCCAATCGTTTTTCCTGCGAGTGCGGGATACTGCAAATCATTGCTTCATCAAATCCGTATTGTGCTTGTTCTTCTTGTAATTGTGTTGCCACTTCTTTAGCTGATCCTACTAAATGCAATTTGCGATCTTTTTGGATGGTCATTCGATCGATTTCAGTCAACGGGTAGTCTTCGGCGGCTTCAGGTGTTAATGTTTGTCCTATGCGCCCTTTCGAAAGCCATAATCGGGATATATCTTGTGGTAGCGCCTCAAATTCAGCTTCTTCTTTTGTTTCAGCAGTGGTAACCATGTATGCCACATTAATTTCCGGTTTCTCCATAAATACGGATGGCTGAAAATGATGCTTGTATGTGTCTAAAATCTCTTTTGACATCTCCCCATTAAAAAATTGCGCAAAAGAATAGCCAACACCCATTTGTGCCGTTTTTAATGCACTGTTACCGCTTGATCCCAGCATCCATGCTTCTGGCAAGGTTATTTGGGATGGTGTTGCAACCATTTTGTACAAGCTATCTTCCGGTACTTCATCATTGATTAATTTTAATGTTGTCGCAAATTTTTCATACATATTGTTTAACATCGGCTGACGCCCTTCGGATAGCGCATATATAGCATCTCTATCGCCACCCGGTGCACGACCGACGCCAAAATCAATCCGCCCAGGAGAAAAGGCACTAAGTGTTTTGAACACCTCGGCTAGTTTTAAAGGCGAATAATGCATCATCATAATGCCACCAGTTCCGATGCGTATACTTTTTGTTTTAGCAGCCAAACGGGCAATCGTTACTTCTGGCGCTGAGCTAACATGAGTTTCTGTCCCATGGTGCTCAGCCATCCACAATCGGTGATAGCCTAACTCATCTGCCAAGATAGCCAATTCTTCTGCTTTTCTCAATGCATCTACAGCTGTATTTCCACTCGTTACAGGTGCTTGATCGAGTACACTTAATTTCATATGTAACCATCCCTTTCTTCTATTCTAATTTACTCTTTATATGCTTTTTGATCTTTCCGGATTTTTAAAACACGATTTGAATAATTCTACAACAGTCGATTTTTATGGGAATATATTCATTGTAAGGTGAATTTTTTCACTTGTCTATTCAGACCAAGCAGTGTTGTGGGGAAACTAGTACAATTGTTTAAATAGAGGAACTAAAGGAGTATTATTCTATCATTATATCTCATCAAATGATTTCATCCGATTGTAGTTATAACAAGAATTAATCTGGTAACAGTCTCCTTCCCTTACCTTGGGGTAAAATGAAAGTGGACTGTCTATAATAATAGACAGTCCACTTTGTATGTTATTTCATATCCGGTTCCGGCAGATCGTCGGACTTTCTCAACGCCCATAATGGTGTATCAAAAATGTACGGTGGAGCTGGGGGAAGTTTCGGTGCTGGTGCCAATGGAACTGGGTCCTCAACATAATTAAACGTTCCACAGCCATCCATACTTGGGCCGTGCGCCCATCTTCCAGTAGCACTTTCATTCCCCATGGAAAAGTTGAATAATGTGTAGGCTACTTCCTCCTTTTCCAATTCCCTTGGGAACGTACTCGGCACAACGATATTTTCTTTTTCTTCCAGTTCTCTGATTGCGGCATACCACTGATTTTGATGCATGGTATCTCTTGCAAGTAACCAGGAAAGCATATCTTTGACACCACGATCATTTGTCATCTCATATAGACGTGCAACTTGAAGACGTCCTTGTGATTCAGCAGTCAGATTCATTCGAAAATCTGCAAGCAGGTTTCCACTTGCAATAATATAATTTGCTGTCCAGCGATTCCCCATACTATCCGCCGGCATGGCACCTAAACCGGACACAATTGCATGTTGTGGATTCATTCCTCCTAAAATTGCTGCCACCATCGGATCCTTTGCAGCATCTTCCAATTCAATATCAGGAGCACCGTCCAAAAGTCTTGCAATCATGGTTGCAAGCATTTCCACATGGGCAAGTTCTTCTGCACCGGTATCCATCAATAAATCTTTATATTTTCCATCGCCGCGCGTGTTCCAACCCTGGAATAAATATTGCATAGCTACTGACATCTCACCCCATTGACCCCCGAGTACTTCTTGCAGTCTCCCAGCAAACACGGGATCTGGACGTTCCGGCTTTGCGTGGTATTGCAATTCTTTGACATGATAAAACAATAGAGTCACTTCCTTTAAATTAATTGCATATCTGGTAAGTCTATAGGCAATAAACCACCCTCTTTATTAGGTATTCATATAGCATCCTAAAAGTGCTTGCTTCTTTCCTTTACCTTTCCATATATGCAATATATTCAGGAGAAATATTATATTCTTCTTGCTTTTTTTAATTTTATATTGTAAGCTGAAAGTATTATTTAGAAAAATTACATAAATTAGTTTAATCTCTTATCAAGAGAGACGGAGGGACTGGCCCTTTGATGTCTCAGCAACCAAACCATGCAGGTTAAGGTGCTAATTCCAGTAGGCGTTTGTATTTCTGCCTAGAAGATAAGAAGAATGCATACATATTAGGGCCTTCTTCTTAGTTGAAGAAGGCCCTTATTTACATTTGGAGGTTGAAAAATGTCAAACAAAAGTATTGAAACAAAATTAGCTCAGTTAGGAAATAAAAGCGATGAGAAAACCGGAGCAATCAATCCACCCATTTATTTATCAACAGCTTATCAGCATAAGGGACTTGGACAATCCACTGGCTATGACTATACGCGAACAAAAAATCCTACTCGTAACATTTTGGAAGCAGGGATTGCTGAATTAGAAGCCGGTGATACAGGTTACGCCTGTAGCTCCGGGATGGCAGCTATCCAATTAGTCCTCTCCCTTTTCCGGTCTGGTGACCATTTAATTGCACCCGAGGATTTATATGGTGGAACATACCGTATGCTGGAACAATATGCAGATATCTATGATATTAAAACAACCTATGATACATTTGACGATATTGAAAAAACAGAGCAACTAATAACACCCAATACGAAGGCAATATTTATCGAAACGCCAACAAATCCATCGATGCAGGAAATCAATATCAGCCTGTATGCAACGTTGGCAAAACAACATGATCTACTATTAATTGTGGACAATACATTTTTAACGCCTTACTTGCAGCAGCCAATCAGTCTCGGTGCTGATATTGTCATTCACAGTGCCACAAAATATATTGGGGGTCACAATGATGTTTTAGCAGGGTTAGTCGTGGCTAAAGGTGAAGCGATTTGTGCAAAATTATCTCTGAATCATAACGCAAATGGTGCCGTTCTCTCCCCATTTGATTCCTGGTTGCTAATCCGGGGCTTAAAAACATTGTCCCTCCGAATGGATAGACATGAGGAAAATGCTAGAATCATTGCTGGATATCTAAAAGAACACCCCGCCGTTACAAAAGTTCTTTATCCCAACAAAGGCGGCATGCTCTCATTCTGCCTAAAAAAGAGCAAATATGTCGATCCTTTCTTATTGAAGCTACAATTGATTGTTTTTGCCGAAAGCCTTGGTGGTGTCGAAAGTTTTATTACGTATCCAACCACACAGACCCATGCAGATATGCCAGAAGACGAGCGATTAAGACGGGGCATCAGCAACGAACTACTACGTTTTTCCGTAGGTATTGAGAATGTGGAAGATTTAAAAGCGGACTTACAACAAGCACTATCAATTTTGGAATAGGAGGATGTTAAAAATGAGTCAACATAATAATCATTTAGAAACAAAATTAATTCATGGCGCACAAAGAGGAGAAACACAGACAGGGGCGGTGAATGTTCCTATCTATCTTTCTTCCACTTTCCATCAAAATAGTTTTGAAGAATTTGGACCCTTCGATTACAGCAGATCTGGAAATCCTACCCGCCAGGCGCTCGAGGAAAAAATCGCTGAACTCGAAGGCGGAACACATGGCTTGGCATTCTCTTCTGGGATGGCTGCCATCTCGTCCGCACTATTACTCTTATCTGCTGGTGACCATGTAGTAGTGACAAAAGATGTGTATGGTGGAACTTTCCGATTTGTATCAGAAGTTTTAAAACGATTTAATATCGATCATACGTTTGTGGATTTAACGGATCTTAATGAAGTGTCAAGTGCAATCAAACCGAATACAAAAGTGATCTATGCGGAGACCCCTTCCAATCCTTGTATGAACATTACTGATTTACCAGGACTTATAAAAGTTGCTAAAGCAAATAACTGTCTGACTTTTGTTGATAATACATTTATGACACCACTTTATCAGAATCCACTTGATCTTGGTGCAGATATTGTGTTGCATAGTGCAACTAAGTTCCTTTCCGGACATAGTGATGTGATTGCTGGATTGGCAGTAACAAGAAATCAAGAACTCGGCGAAAAATTAGCTTTTATCCAAAATTCATTTGGATCCATTCTTGGTGCACAGGATTCGTATCTCTTACTTCAAGGGATTAAGACACTCGGCGCTAGGTTGAATCAATCCAGTAATTCTGCCGGGCGTATTGCTGAATACTTCAATAAGCATTCCTTTATTGAAGAAGTCTATTATCCAGGTCTTCCTTCCCATCCTGGATACGAACTGCATAAAGAGCAATCGACAAGTAGCGGAGCCGTTCTTTCTTTCCGATTGCCAAATAAGGCTGCTGCCAAAGCATTTGTTGATCATGTCCGTATTCCAGTTTTTGCTGTAAGTCTTGGTGCAGTTGAATCAATTTTATCATATCCAGCTACAATGTCTCATGCTGCAATGCCTAAGGAAGAACGCGAATTGCGTGGAATCACAGATGGACTGCTTAGATTCTCTGTAGGTCTTGAGAATGTTGATGATTTAATAGCAGATTTTGCCCAAGCACTTAAAGTTGCTGAAAAAGAAGCAAGTGCTGGAGTTACCGTTTCTTAATATCGTATTAAACCCGAACTACCTAAAAAAGCCCCGACTTTCTAAGTCAGGGCTTTTCCTATTAAACTTCAGCGGCCTCAGGCAATCTTCCACCTAAATAATTTGCTATTTCCAGCATACCGTATTTTCCGCTTTTTGCTTCAGCGTCACTATTATAGTTTGTGTTTGTATTAATATCGTACGTAAAGATATTTCCGTCTTTATCCTCGATAAATTCAATTCCGGCTATTTGAATATCGTTGGCTGCAAGCATTTGCTCATATTTTTCCAAAACTGGGTGGGTGAATCCTTCTCTGATTTCGAACATATCCGGTATTGATGCTTCTTCGCCAACTGGGCAGAACATGTCATCGATTCTACATGCGTCTGCCGGACATAGTTCAAATCCCTCAGATGTGTCGACTCGAACAGCATAAACAAATTTTCCACCAACGAATTCACAACGTGTAATGAATGATTCCGGTGATTCGATATATTCCTGGATTAGAGTGATTCCGTCTACAGGCTCCTCGAAAGTTGGTCCCTCTACATAGTTCCGCAATGCTTCCAATGAATCGAAAAGCTGAACTCCAAGTCCTTTCCCTGCACGATTATGCTTTGTAATAAATTTCTTTCCTTCAAATCCTTTAGCTGCCTTTAATATTTCACCTTTACCGACTGCTGCTACCGTTTTCGGCGTTTTAATTCCATATTTCTCAAGTTCTAAATACTGCAATACTTTGCTTACTTCCAACTGAAGAGCACGACTGCCATTGATGACCGTTCTCCCATGATGTTCCAACCAAGAGAGTATTGCGCTTGTTAATTCCGGAGAGAAACGGTGGCCACGTGTATGTGATGATGCACTCATTCGGTTATAGAAAATTCCTTCCGGTGGTACAGATGTAAGGTCAACCATTCCATTTTCAAGCAGCCAATCTTCATACGGTAGTCCTAATTCTTCCAGTCTATTATTTAAATGCTCTGTCCATTCATTATTTTCGTGAATTACATATATTTTACTCAACTTTTAATCAATTAAAACCAAGTAATTCAATATATATTAGGTGATATAGTTTATAGTATAGTACTGCACCGAAAACCGTGTTTGATAAGTAATGCAGAAACTGCGCCAAAATAGCAGGGATGAATAGTTGTGGGGAAAAAGAGGTTGCTCCTGAATTTATAGATTTTGTATTTATGAAAGGCACTTTAAAACTCTAAATTCACGTCCAGCAATAACTTGTAGGCATGTATTGCCGGACGTGCTGCTAACTAATATAGAAAATATCAAATTAGCCTTCAATCAATCTAAGGTTATTCACCCGCCATTTTAGCCATTGATATTCACGTGTTTTTCTTGGGAGAAATTGACGTATATCGTCTTCATGATACCCAACCTGAAGTCTCTTTTCATCAATAATAATTGGACTTCTAAGTAATCTTGGGTAATTATGAATGATTTCAAGCAATACCTGCAACGAAAGATCATCCAAATTCAAATTAAGATCTTTATAAATCTTTGATCGGGTCGAAATAATTTCGTCTGTACCCTCGACTGTCATACGAAGAATCCCCTGGAGTTCACTTACGGTTAATGGATCTCGTAGAATATTCCGTTCTACATAAGGAATCTCATTCTTTGCAAACCATTGTCTTGCTTTCCTAGTTGATGAACATGCTGCTCCATATATTGTAGCAATCATATATCCTGCTCCTTCGTTTCATATTTTTGCACTTTAATTTTCTTTGCTTCATTTAGAATTCATTCTCGTTTGTAAAGTCCATGTTTTAATAGATTCATCTCAATATTAAAGTTTTCAATAGCCTCCTCATCGGATAATTCCTTAGAGAACTTTTCAACGAAATTGCGAAAAGCTACCGCTGTAATAATTTGCATAATATGAAATAAATCTTTGTCTTCTTTAATATTTAAACGGTCCTTATTAACCAGTTCCTTCATTTCATTTAGATGCTCCGCGCCATGAGCAGTATCGAATACATCCGTAAAGGTATTTTCAACTTTATGTGTTACATTTAACATTGCATTTTTTAAAAATTTATGTTCTTCCTCATCCGGCATTTGTACAAGAAAGTCATAGTACATTTCAATTGTCGCTTCAATAATATCTCCATTATGCTTTTTTAATAAGGATATAAAATTATTTTTTCTCTCTTTTGTCTCTTCGCTCAATAAAAAGTAATAAAGATCCTCTTTGTTTTCAAAATACTGATAAAAACTTCCTCTTGGAATTTCAGCTGATTTAATAATATTGGCAATGGATGCTTGAGATAATGGTACTCTTGCAAACTCTTTTTCAGCTGCTTCCAATAATGTTTTTCTTTTATGATCAGGAAGGTTAAAAAATGTTTGTTTCGGCAATGGTCTTCCTCCAACCTCTCATGAAGTGACATGATGTCATATATTTATAATTATATAATAAGAGACGCCGTGTCACTTGTCAAAGAATATGATGACATTGTGTCACTTCACTATATTTACCTTAGCATTTAATTGTGGGATAAATATGGGAAACCATAAAAAAAATAATGAATTACCTAAACAGGAAAGTAGCTAAAGAATAGAATCGGCCAATACGTTTATTGCATAAAAAGAAATTAAACAGACATTTAATAACTCCTAGCAATTCTGTAAATCAAATTGTAAAAAGGAGACATCGCAATTTACTTTTGCGATGTCTCCTCGGTTTCTAATAGGGGTTATGTTCACTCGTAATCTTTGCTAATAACCTTGCTTCAACCTTGCTTCGCTACAATTTCTATAATTTCGTCCTCAATCACTTTCCCGGCATCTTCATCGAGCAGATTATTTACCATGAGAGAAATAATCAACTTTTCTCCACTTTTTGTTTCCATGTACCCTGATAACGTGCTCACACCTTCGATGGTTCCTGTCTTCGCTTTTACTGTAAGACCTTTCATCCGATCCCTTAGTGTGCCGCCAACCATTCGATCTTCTGCTCCGGCGATTGGGAGTGCATGCAAAAATACTGGAAACCAGTCGCTTTTTTGCACTTCATATAAGAGATGTGAAATTTCATTAGCCGGAATCAAATTGCTATGGGATATTCCGGATCCGTCTTTGATTATGATACTTTTCATTTTCATACCAAATTGGGTCATTTCGTTTTTCAATACGTCTAGTCCTTTTTCCCAGCTCCCCTCCCCATGCCTTTTTTTACCCATTTCCTTAACCAAAATTTCACCGATCCCATTATTGCTTAACTTCATGAATGGAACCATCAACTCAGCAAGCGGCTTTGTACTGTATGATAAAAGTAATTTTGCATGTTCTGAAGCCTGACCTTGTTTTATGAACCCATTCCACGTAATGCCCTGCTTTTCTAAAGATTGTTCAAATAGCTTCATGGCATATTCAGTTGCTCCCCATATTGCCATCCATTCCTTTACTGGTTCTGAGTGAACGGAAATGTTGCCTTTAATTGTTATTAGGTTACCTCCATGTTCACGTTCGATAACCAGCTCGTCCTTAACATTTTCATTGATCGTTACAGCTTCGTTTCGGATTGTTATGTAATCGGTGCTAGGCAATATAGTAAGCGATGGCTTTTCTCCAACCTTTGCAGGACACACTTCGATCATGACAGAACCTGTATCATAATCATCATTCGGTGATGCCGTCAAAGCAGAAACCTGCGCTCCATAATAATACTGTTCGTCTGTCCACACTAAATCACGGGAAAGTCGAACGTCATCATACCACGTGTCATCTCCAACAATGTTACCTGTGATTTTTTCGATACCCTTTGCTTTTAGTTTTTCTGAAAATGCTTCGAAATCTTTCAGTTGTAACGTTGGGTCCCCTTTTCCAATGAGATAAAGATTTCCTTCAAGTGTATTGCCGTTTATTTCCCCATCCATTCTAATTTCCGTAGTGAATCTATAGTCAGCACCGAGCACATTAAGTGCAGCTGCACCAGTTAAGAGCTTCATATTAGAAGCTGGATGAAGACGAATGTAACTGTTATATTCGTACAATACTTCCCCAGTTGTTGCTGATCGAATACTCATTCCAATTAATCCGCCTTTTAGTTTTTCATCATTTTCTATGTAATATTTAATCGCATTCTTCATCATTGCTTTTCCTCCCTGCTGAGTGCACCGTTTTTTTAAAAGCCTTTTACATCATTCTACATCCTTTATTCGAATTCCTTTGACTACAAAGATTTAAATTCTTTTTTTCAACTTTAGTTTTAATGCCCTTCCTATTTATATCCATCTCCATATACTGTGTGTATACGAATATGGGAGGTGAAATTTATGGGTGACTATGTTGGTGGCCAATACGGCGGCAAAAAATTCGATAACAGTTTTGCTCTGATTGTCGTTCTATTCATCTTATTAATTATTGTAGGAACTTCCTTTGGAAAATCCTATTAAGATGGATGTCTGACTTTATCAGCTTTCCTCCTCTCACTAATAAACGGAATTTTTAAGGATGCATATGGCATCCTTAAAAGCTGTCCAGACTTGGGCAGCTTATTTTTATTGAATAGTAATTCAAATGGTTGGCTGCTTCTGCTTAACCTGCATTAAATTTCCAATTGATATTTTCTACAAAACTGCATATAATAGGAACAAACGTTCTTAATAGAGGGGTGTATTGATTTGGATTATTCTTCTTATCCTCGTAATGATGTACTTTGTATCGACATGCGTTCATTTTATGCAAGTGTGGAGGCAGTAAAGCTGGGCCTGGATCCTATGAAAACCTTGCTGGCAGTAGTAGGCGATCCAAATAGATCAGGGAGCATTGTACTCGCGGCCTCTCCGCAATTAAAACAAAAGTATGGCATTAGCAATGTCAGTCGTTTTTTTGAATTGCCGGACGACCCGGATATCCATATCGTCCCCGCCCATATGGCCGATTATCTTCATGTTTCCGTGGAAATAACGAAACTTATCAATCAATATGTACCTAAGGAAGCGATTCATCAATACTCCGTTGATGAAGTATGGGTAACGGTAAATGGTCTTCAGAAACTTTTTGGAAACCGCTTTGAAGTTGCAACTAAAATCAAAAGCGATATTTTAGAAAACTTTGGGATTACTTCTTCGGTCGGGATTGGGGATAATAAATTTCTGGCAAAAGTCGTGATGGATCTGCACGCTAAAAAGGTTGGGATTGCCGAATGCACTTATGAAGATGTGGAGGGAAAACTTTGGCCGTTTCCCATCGAAGACATCTGGGGCATCGGCGGGAGAATGAAACGCAACCTGAACCGCATGGGAATTGTCACCCTTGGCCAGCTTGCAAATTATAATCTAGAACATTTGAAAAAGCGGTACGGAATTATGGGGGAACAATTATATTGGCATGCATGGGGGATTGATTTAAGCCCTGTTTTCGGTAACTTCACAAAGCAGGAGCAAAAAGGTTATGGCCATGGAATTGCTCTGCTTCGTGACTACACCGAAGATGAAGTTGCCTATTGTATTCTCGATCTTTGTGAAGAAGTATGCCGCAGAGCTCGAACAGCACATAAAACAGGTAGAACCATTCATCTTGGCATTTCCTATTCGAAAGAAACCGGTGGCGGATTTTCCCGTTCCAAATCCATTGAGATCCCTACAAACGTGACCATGGACGTCTATCATGTATGTATGGAATTATTCAACGAATTTTATGACGGAAAAAGCAACATACGGCATGTATATGTCACCCTGACCAAATTAGTGGAAAAAGGGGAAACCCAGCTTGATTTATTTGAAGACCGCACAAAGAAAAACGATATCGGCTATGTCATGGATGCGATTCGTGATAAATATGGATCCACTGCAATTCTCCGTGCGTCCAGCTATACCGATGCAGGCGTTACATTGGATCGGAGTAAGAAGATTGGTGGTCATTATGCGTGAGAAAAAAGAAGGATATCGACCAAAAGGCCCGGAATCGCCCAGAGCTTTTTCATGTGTTAACAGGAATCGTTTACATGCTATACTATATTCATCACTGACAAATGAGGGGGTTTATGATGAGAAAGACAAAACAAGGTATACTTATTTTCGCATCCATACTATTCTGTTTATTTTTAGCTGCTTGTGGAAATCAGTCCGAAAATGAAACAGCAGACGATTCCGGTGAACCATCTGGTGAGGAAACAGAATACCCGGAAGTAGAAGAAAATCCAACTGTCACCATAGCAATGGAAAATGATGAGACAATCATGATAGAGCTGTACCCGGACATTGCTCCAAATACAGTAGCTAACTTTATTTCCTTAACAGAAGATGGCTATTATGATGGATTGAATTTTCACCGAGTAATTCCAGGCTTTATGATTCAAGGTGGAGACCCGAGTGGAGATGGCACTGGCGGACCTGGTTATTCCATCCCAGGAGAATTCAGTTCGAATGACTTTAAAAATGAGCTCGTACATGAACGTGGTGTTCTTTCTATGGCAAGATCCAATCAGCCCGATTCAGCTGGGTCCCAATTCTTTATTATGGCAGAGGATTCCCCACATCTTGATGGAGAATACGCTGCTTTTGGACAAGTTACAGAAGGAATGGATGTAGTCGATGCCATTGTTGCCGGGGAACGGGACGCATCAGATAAACCGCTGGAAGATCAAACAATGAAGACCGTGGAAGTAGACACAAAAGGATACGACTATCCAGAACCTGAGAAGATCAATAACTAAACATTATATAGTAAGGGCAGCTGAGAAACTTATTGTTTTCCAGCTGCCCCTCTTATTTTCCGGCATCAACAGTGCGTTCGTTTATATTAGTATAAAATTTTGTATTATATTGCGATATTTGTCACAAATAGTATAATAGAAATCTAGTACAATATAAGCAGGTCATATGTATGTGAGAGAGGTAAATCCAATGAGCTATACAACTAAGTTAGACGAGGCACATCAAAAACTGAAGGATATCGAATTTGCCCTGGATGCGTCATCTATTGTTGCAATAACGGACAGTAAAGGGATTATTCAGCATGCAAATGATAAATTTTGCGAAATCTCAAAATACACCCTTGAAGAACTAATTGGAAGCAACCAAAGCATCGTCAACTCCGGGTTTCATCCAAAGTCTTTCTTTAAAGACATGTGGAAAACGATAGGTACTGGCAATGTGTGGCGTGGTGAAATTAAAAATAAAGCTAAAGATGGCGATTATTATTGGGTGGATACCACCATTGTCCCATTCTTGAATGCGGATGGTAAACCATACCAGTATATTGCAATCCGCTATAATATTACGACACGAAAAAAATATGAAGCGTATATCGAAGTAATGGCATACACAGACCCACTAACGAAACTGCCAAACAGAAATCAATTCAGTAAATGGGTAGATAACCAACAAAAAGAACCAAATGAAACCGCAACAGCATTGTTTCTTGACTTGGACCGATTTAAATCAATTAATGATAACTTTGGACATGCTACAGGAGATATCGTACTCACAGCTGTTGCAGATCGCTTAAGAGCTTGCCTACGTGAATCAGACTTCATTTCTCGACAAGGTGGCGATGAATTCATTATCATCTTGAGAAATGATGATTGTGAAGAGGCGATTGAACAGATTGCTGATAACATATTGCAGCAGCTAAGTTTGCCTTACCAAGTTGGCGAAACGCAACTATTTACTACAGCAAGTATAGGTATAAGTAGAGCTATTGTTCCTACTGAAGGTTCAAGAGTAGATTTCGTGGATAAATTAATTAAAAATGCCGACACCGCCATGTATCACGCCAAAAGGCATGGCGGGAATCAGTACTGCTTCAATACAGCCCATCAAAACATTGTGCTTGAAAGAAATTATCAAATCGATTTAGAAATTAAACAAGCGCTTCTTAGAAACGAATTTACGGTTGTTTATCAACCAATCGTTAATCTAAAAAATAATAAGATCGTTGGTGCTGAAGCACTAATCCGCTGGAATAATCGCAAATTGGGATTCGTCGGACCAAGTGAATTCATCCCTGTTTTAGAGGCAAATAGCTTAATAATTCCCATTGGAAAATGGATTATGGCTACCGTATGCAGCCAAATGAAATTCTGGCAGGAAAAAGGGAAATTAATGCAGCGAATTTGTGTGAATGTATCCCCGATTCAATTCAAAGACCGAAATTTCATTCTTGATTTGAAAGAAATTTTAAATGAAACGATGCTGGATGCATCTTATTTGGAAATTGAAATAACAGAAGGAACCATTCTCGATATAGAGAACTCTTCCAAAACAATTCGTGAACTGAAAGATTTAGGTATTAAAGTTTCCATTGACGATTTCGGGACGGGGTATTCCTCATTAAGCTACTTAAAACAGCTGCCGATTGATACACTTAAAATTGATAAGTCATTCATTGATGACCTTGACAGAGACGGGGAAATTATCGCGAATACAATTATCAATATGGGGAAAAATCTGAATTTCCGAGTAATCGCAGAAGGAATCGAAAGCGAAGCTCAACTGAAATACCTTGTAAATCAAAAATGTCATGAAGGACAAGGATATTATTTCAGCAAACCAATCACGAACAGTCAAATGATGGATCTGTTCAATGAATTGGGATAACTAAAAAAGACACCTGAATCAGATTGAACTGACTCAGGTGTTTGTTTTATGCTTTTTTTGGCTCTTTATCTGAATCCTTTTTGGTTTTCTCTTTATCCGCATCTGAAGTCTCATTATCATCCATCAAATTATTAGCAGAAGTCTTAAACTCACGAAGCGTCTGTCCAGCTGCTTTACCAATCTCAGGCAATTTCTTTGGTCCGAAAATGATTAAAGCCAAAATTACGATAAGTATTAAACCAGGAATTCCTATATTTGCAAAACCCATAAGGTGTCACCTCCAAGCTTTAATTCATTATACTCTACTTTAAGAGAGATTTTAAGTATTTTGGGTTATTTTTTACAACTAACACCATCTTCAGAAATTCTATCATCTCATCTTGTTCTCTAATTATAACTTCAGAATTTACAAGTACAAAGGTCACACAATTAATATTCCATAGACTTTAACCCTAAATTCCTATATACTACATCTGTAAAATAAATAGTTTTAATAGTTTAAATTATTGAAATGAAGGGGAGATATGGATGGATCGAGCCGTTTCAAATATGATTTCCGAATTGCGTAAAATACTGAATGATCGTCAAATTAGTACCAATGAAACGATATTGGATTTACATAGTAAAGATGAATCCTATCACATACCAAGTAAGCCGGATGTAGTTGTTTATCCCGAAACTTCCGAGCAAGTCAGTGCAATTTTAAAGTTTGCGAATGAACATAAAGTTCCGGTTCAGCCTTTCGGGATGGGTACAAGCCTGGAAGGTCATATCATCCCGTATGACCGGGGAATAACGATAGATTTTTCATTGATGAATAAGATTATTGAAATTAAAGAAAAGGACTTTCTCGTTAAGATCGAACCAGGTGTGACCCGAACACAATTGAATAAAGAGTTGAGTAAATATGGACTCTTCTTCCCAGTCGATCCCGGTGCAGATGCTACGCTTGGCGGGATGGCAGCCACCAATGCAAGTGGTACACTTTCCGTAAAATACGGAACAATGCGGGATAATGTCCGCGATATGGAAGTTGTTCTGGCAGATGGCACAACAATTCATACTGGCACATTAGCAGCGAAGACATCTTCCGGTTATCATTTAAATGGCATTTTTGTCGGATCAGAAGGTACACTTGGATGTATTACTGAATTGACGTTGAAGATATTCGGAATTCCGGAATTTATCTCAGCAGCGAGAGCTACATTTAAAACGGTAGATGATGCAGTTGAAGCTGTTGTAGCAGTATTACAGGCAGGTATTCCAATTGGAAGAATAGAAATTGTGGATGAAACTTCTGTAAAACAAGTCAATCATTTCAGTGAGTCAACTTATGAAGAAGTTCCAACCCTGTTCCTTGAATTTCACGGAAATGAAGCAGGATTGAATCAGGATGTTGCATTTACACAGGAGATTTTTAAGGACTTTAACTGCCTGGACATTCAGTTTGAAACAGATACCGCTGCCCGTAACCAACTCTGGGATGCAAGACATAACCTGGCATATGCCTATATTCACAGTTATCCAGGCAGAAAAATGATGGTAACAGATGTATGTGTGCCAATCTCTGAATTGGCAGGTGCAATCCGCCATGCAAGAGTAATAATTAATCAACTCGGACTCCCGGGAGGAATAACCGGTCATGTAGGTGATGGTAATTACCATATCATTCTTATGATTGATATGAATAATCCAGAAGAAATACAGAAGTCCGAGAAATTAAATGAACAAATCGTAGAATATGCATTAGCTCGTGGTGGTACATGTACCGGTGAGCATGGGGTAGGTTTTGGAAAGCAGAAATATCAAGAGAAAGAACACGGTGAGGCACTGGAAGTGATGCGTAAGATTAAACAGGTGCTTGATCCAAACGCTATTCTTAACCCGAATAAACTTTTAAATAATAAAAATAGCTGAATATAACGATCCGAAAATAAAAAACACCTCCAAGACTAAATAGTTGGAGGTGTTTTTGCATTTATTTCCCTGCATCAATATACTGGTTCTCTTTTAAATAATTAACGATTACTTGAACCGATTCTTCTAACGATTGATTTTCCGTGTCTACTGTAATTTCCGGATGATTGGGCTCTTCATAAGGTGCATCAATCCCGGTAAAACTTTTAATTTCACCAGCACGAGCTTTTTTGTACAGACCTTTAGGATCACGAGTCTCACATGCTTCTAGACTGCATTTTACGTAAATTTCAAGAAATTCATTCTCATTAAGCAACGCTCGCACATTATCGCGATCTGTACGGTAAGGTGAGATAAAAGCGGTTAATGTCAGTAATCCAGCATCAACCATTAAATTTGCTACCTCTCCTATGCGACGAATATTTTCTGTGCGATCTTCCGGGCTAAAGCCTAAATTTTTGTTCAATCCATGGCGTACATTATCGCCATCCAAACGATACGTATGTATTCCCAGAGCGTGAAGCTCTTTCTCCAATGCTACAGATAAAGTGGATTTTCCGGAACCTGATAAACCCGTAAACCATAAAACAGCACTTTTATGTTGATTCAAGTTTACTCTTTCTTCTTTTGTAACATGGGATTCATGCCATACAATATTTGTAGATTGACTCATATTTATCCTCCTAAAACCACCAAAAGTAAACAATTGTGACAGTGATAGCCATTACGATTACACTGAGTGGCGTTCCTATTTTAATATAATCAGTAAACTTGTATCCTCCTGGACCATATACAATAAGATTGGTTTGGTAGCCAATTGGTGTGATGAAACTCGCTGAGGAAGCAATTGCAATTGTAACAGCAAAACCTATTGGATCCAGTTGCAGACTCTCTGCCATTTCTAACCCGATTGGAATCATTAATATAGCAGCAGCACTGTTCGTAATTAATTCTGTGAAAATATTTGTTAATACATAGATCAATAATAGAATTGCAAATAATCCCAATGGCTTGCCAACAGCTAATAATCCCTCTGCAATCCACCCTGCCAGACCTGTTTTCGACATAGCAAGCCCGATACCAAAGGAACAGGAAATTAACAGCAATACATCAAAATGGATATATCGCTTAGCTTCTTCAGCTGTGATTATTCTCGTTAAAAGTAACAGCACGACAGCCATTGCCATACCTTTTAACATACTTAATACACCAAAAGTGACCATCAAAATCATGCCAATAAATATAATAATGGAAAGCTTTCCTTTTTTAGTATTGCGCTTTAGTGACTCAGGTGTAGGCAGGGGTGTGAGAACATAGAAATCATTGGATTGATTAAATTTTTCCACAAAATCTGTACCAGCCAGCAACAGTAAAGAATCACCTGGTTTTAAAACGATATCACCAATTTTGCTTGCAATTCGTTCGTTTTTACGGTGGACTGCAATTACACCAGCATCATATCTCGATCGGAATTTTGATTGTTTAATCGACTTTGATTGTAAGGAAGATTGATGCGAGATAACCGCTTCCACAATCTCTGTATTGCCATTTTTTAATTCATCAATATCCAAATGAGTACCCGTTCTTAATGTTAACCCTTTCGTCATTTGAACATCTGTTAGTGTAGAAATTAACCCGGTAAAAATCAATCGATCAGCTGCTTGGATAGTCGTTGTTGATCGTACAGGTGAGATACGTTCCTTTCCACGGATAATTTCAATCAGATATAAGCCTTTAAGTTCTCTTAACCCAGCTTGCTTGACACTCTGATTTATATATGGAAAAGTTGCTTCAACAACTAACTCTGCAATGTATTCCCTCGAATCCTCTTTTACCTGTTGCTGAAAACCCTTATGTTCCGGCAGTAATTTATAACCTATCGTAAAAATATAGAGGAGACCGACTATCGTTATCGGTATCCCAACGATTGCCAGCTCGAATAACGAAAATCCCTCATAACCATAATCAACTAACATACCATGGACGACTAAATTTGTAGATGTCCCTATAACGGTAATCGTTCCACCAAGAATGGTGGCATAGGAGAGCGGAATTAAAAACTTTGAAGGAGCAATCCCTCTCTCCTCGCACCACCTTTTGAGCATTGGTGTAAAGGTAACAACGATTGGTGTATTATTTAAAAATCCAGAAAGCAATGAGACAGGTACAAAAAAGCGAATCATCGAACCTAGTAAACTGCTACTGCCAGCGAGCCAGGCTTTCATCATGTTTTCAATAATACCGCTTTTCTGCACTGCTCCGGCCACAATAAAAAGAAGAGCAATGGTAAGCATTCCTTCATTGGAAAATCCACTCAGCGCTTCTTGGGGACTGAGTATGTCAGTGATTAGAAAAATAATAAGTACAGAAAAAACGACGAAAGCAGGACTGGCAATTTCAAAAAGCAGTGCACAAAACATGGCTACAACCATGACAAGAACAAATATCGTTTCAACTGACATGGGAAACACCCTTTAGAGGTTGTTCAAAATTCCGGTGAAAATGGCCAACGAATTTCTTGGTCCTTTTACCTTCCTCTTGAACTACACCTTTAGTTAATTTTGTTTCATTCCTTTAATAAGCACTGCTGCAACTTCCGGACGGGAAAATTCTTTAGGAAGTTCCTCTCCATTACGAAGCTTTTCACGTACTTTCGTACCACTGAGATGAACATGGGATTCTTTACCATGTGGGCATGTTTTTTCCGTACCCATGTTTTCGCATGTTGTACAATAAAATGCATGCTCAAATTTGAAAATTTGAATACCGAGTTCTTCTTCAAATTCTGTTATTAATTCCTGTGCTTCATAGGTGCCATAGTAATCACCTACACCTGCATGGTCTCTGCCGACAATAAAATGTGTGCAGCCATAATTTTTACGGACAATGGCGTGCAGGATTGCCTCTTTCGGCCCAGCATAACGCATTGCTGCAGGATAAACGACAAGCCGAGTACGATTTACAGGATAATAGTTCTTTAAAATAACCTGATAGCTTTCCATTCGAATTTCAGCTGATATATCATCCGACTTCGTTTCGCCTACCAATGGATTCAACAATAATCCGTCTACGGACTCGAGTGCACACTTTTGAATATATTCATGGGCGCGGTGGACAGGATTGCGTGTCTGAAAACCAACAACGGTTTTCCATCCGAGATCAGCAAATAATTTCCTTGTCTCAGATGGATCAAAATAAAAATCTTCAAAATTACCATGACTTGGTCGATTCAACAAATAAATCGGTCCAGCCAGATACACTTCTCCTCTTTCATAAAGCTTCTTTACACCAGGATGAGCGGGGTCAGTTGTACCATATACAAGACTGGCTTCCTTTTCTTTGTTATATGTATACTTTTCATCCAATTCAAGTACACCATAGAAAACATCATCTTCTCCAATAAGTGCAATCGTTGAACCAACTTCATAAGAATCTGCTTGATCCTCAGTTACTGGAAGCGTAATGGGGATACTCCAAATGGTCCCATCTTCCAGGCGAGTTTCTTCAATAACACGTGTATAATCTGCCTGCCCCATAAATCCAGTTAACGGGCTAAATCCACCGATTGCAATCAGTTCCAAATCAGATAAGCTCCAGGCATCTAATTGGAGAGATTGCAATGAATTGAATTTATTTAAATAGGATTGCTTCTGTGCACCAATTAATTCCCTATTTACAAGCTTACCACCGTGTGGCAAGATCGTTTCTGGTTGCTTTTGTTTAGTCACTGCCATCGTTTAAAACCTCCATATAAATATAGTTATCCCATTATCTCGTTTTTGGGCAATTTCCCGAACCAATTCATTGCTTTCATCTGTTTGTTTTTATCTAGAAAGCTATCGGAAAGAAGTTCTTTTAATAGTAGCTTTTGATGCATTTTATCAAAAGTAGATTTTTTAATAAGTTGCCGACTTTCAAACAAAAAGTCCAGATAATCTTCATACTTCTCACTATATAAAGTTTGAAGCTCTCTTTTTATTTTGGTAGAAAGCTGTGGACTTGCTCCGTTGGTTGAGATACCAATAGTTAACTTACCCCGTCTAAAGAAGGAAGGAAATTCTACATTTCCTTTGTCTGCTTCTGCTACAGCATTTATCAGGGAATTCGGAGGTGAGGCCACTATAACAGATTGATTCACAATCGAGTCATTTGTAGCGACGACGATTAGAAATGCTCCGTCAACATCATGGGATTCAAAATATTTTTTCTCCCACTTTAAATTCCCTTTTTCCCATTGCAAACGAATTCCTTCTTCGATCACCGGACTGATTACGGTTATGGAAGCTCCACCCTGCAATAGAGAATGGATTCTTCGCTCCGCTACATGACCGCCTCCGACAATAACAACATTTCGTTCACGTAATTCAACCATAAGAGGTACTGCTGTCATATTGAACATTCCTTTACTTGAGAAAAAATACTCTATCTTAGATTTTTATTGTTAGTTAATAGATTCATAGACACGTTCTTTTAGTGCAGTTTTCATCGCAGGATGATCACCAAGTTGCCGGCAGAGGACGAAACCTTTTTCCGTCTCATTCAACTCATTTACTTTATTTTCCAGAGAATGCATGAGTACCCCTGTGAACCAAAGATAAGGTACGATGAAAACCTGTGATCGCTTTTCTCTTAAAGAAGAATGTATCCCTTGTTCAAAAGAAGGCTCACATGCAGCCAGAAAACAACTATCTACCGGAATATTTATTAATGCTTGTAATTTATTCGCTACATTTTCGATATCTATCTTTGTTTGAGGATTCCGGCTACCACGACCAACAAGCAGTATTTTTGCATCTGGATTGATTGGAATATTAGTCTCCTCAATTCGTTCTCCCAAAATAGTAGTAAATCGATCCTGTACTCCTAGTGGTTGACCATAGGTGAACGTAACTCCAGGATATTTCAGTTTAGAACGGTTCACTTCTTCAGGGATGTCCTTGAAGTAATGCCCTGCACTTAGTAGCAGGACAGGTACAATGGATATCCTGGTAGCTCCTTGCTTTACCAGACGGTCAATACCTTGTGAGACATCTGGCTCAGCAAGTTCCAGAAAACAAATCTCCTGGAGGGGAACGTTGACCAGTTCCTTTACAGATGTAATACAGGCAATTGCCTCGGTTGTCGCTTCCCTTATGCGGCTTCCATGACTAACATATAGAATTCCTTGCAACTCTTCTCCCCTCCTTATTCAACCTAAAATAGCCTCAGCTGTGAGCGCATTTTCTATAGAATCCGTTTCAAACCATTTAATTTGATCTCTAAGGCGGACGACCTCACCGATAATAATCATAGACGGATTCTTGAATGTATGGGATTTATTTAAAATATTCGCCAATGTTCCAGTAACCGTTTGCTGTTTCTCTGTTGTACCCCAATGAATCAAGGCTATTGGAGTATCTGGATGACGACCATATCGGATAAGTCTTTCGCAAATATTAGGAAGGTTTTTTACTCCCATATAAATGCATAGCGTATCAGAGCCTTGTGCAAGATTTTCCCAGTATTTTTCATAGGACTCACCACTTTTACTAACTCCCGAGACAAAAGATACCGAAGAGCTGTAATCCCGATGAGTTAATGGAATGCCTGCATAAGCGGGAGCTGCAGAACCAGAAGTGATTCCCGGGACAATTTCATAGAAGATGCCGTTTTTCTTGAGTAATTCAGCTTCCTCGCCACCTCTACCAAAAATAAATGGGTCTCCGCCTTTTAGTCGTGTAACCACTTTCCCTTGGTTCGCAAATTTACAGAGTAAGAAATTTATTTCGTCTTGCGTAAGCGAATGATGATCGGGACTTTTTCCACAATAAATCAAGTCTGCTTTATCTGAAGCATAACTCAGTAATTCTTCATTAACTAAACGGTCATATAAAATAACATCTGCTTTCTGAATCGTTTTCATACCTTTAACCGTAATCAAGTCTGGATCACCTGGACCAGCACCTACTAAATAAACTTTCCCCATTCTTTCACTTCCTCTCTGTAGTCCCAACCTTAACTTTTGGCACTACTTGCTGTATGAAAATCTAGTCCTGAAAGCACTTCTTCAACATATCCAGCACGAACTACAAAGTCACCGAAATGTTCTCCTTGCTGCCGCTCCTTCGCAAACCGCAAAAAGATGGGACGCAGGGCGTTCAGAATCTCTTCTTCTCCGATATTTTCAAGATAGAGTTTGTTCAAACGACTTCCATTGAATGCACCACCAAGGTACATATTGTATTTACCTGGGGCTTTTCCAATAAAGGCAATCTCGGCCAAAGCGGGACGGGAACACCCATTAGGACAACCCGACATGCGGATGACAATCTCTTCTTCAGTTAACCCAGCCTCATCTAGGATGACATCCATCTTATCCAACAAAGCAGGAAGATACCGTTCCGATTCTGCCATAGCTAGCCCACAAGTTGGAAATGCAACACATGCCATGGAGTTTCTTCTCAAACCAGAATAATGCTTTCCTTCTGTAAGCTTGTATTTCTCAACCAATTCATTGATCTGTTTCTTATTTTTGCTCGTAACATTTGCGATAATCAGATTCTGATTCGGGGTGAGTCGAAAATCTCCCTTATGTACCTTAGCGATTTCACGTAAACCAGTGCGAAGAGAATAGTCTTCAAAGTCTTTAATTCGACCGTTTTGAATAAAGAGAGTCAAATGCCATTTGCCTTCTCCCTTCACCCAACCATAACGATCACCATTCGACTCAAAATGATACGAACGGGGCTCATCAAGATCCCATTCTAATCTTTCATTCAATTCATCTTTGAACCAATCAATCCCTCTAGCATCTATCGTATATTTGAAACGCGCATTCTTTCTGTTTGAACGGTTACCAAAGTCCCGCTGAATAGTAACGACCTTTTCTGCTACCTCAGTTATTTTTTCCGGTGTACAGAATCCAATCACACGGGAAACTTGTGGATATGTTTTTGTATCACCATGTGTCATTCCCATGCCACCGCCAACAGCTACATTAAATCCTATTAGTTTTTCATCTTCCAAGATCGCTATAAACCCAAGATCCTGTGAGAAAATATCTACGTCATTGGATGGCGGAACCGCGATGCCAATTTTGAATTTACGTGGTAAATAGGTATCTCCATAAATGGGTTCATTTTCTTCACGGCTATCGATCACTTTTTTATCATCCAGCCAGATTTCATGATATGCATTCGTTTCAGGTAATAAGTGATCACTCAGTTTCTTGGAACATTCATAAACCTCAGCGTGAACTTCTGATTGCTCAGGATTAACATTACACATTACATTCCGGTTGATATCACCACAAGCAGCAATCGTCGTCATCAAAGCCTCATTCATTTCCTGCATTGTTTTCTTGAGATTCCATTTCAGTATTCCGTGCATTTGAAATGTCTGCCTCGTAGTGAGTCGCAATGATTCATTTCCATATTTATGTGCAAGATCATCCATTTTCAGCCACTGTTCTGGTGTCGATACGCCACCTGGCAAACGCACACGAATCATGAATTGGTAAGCAGGTTCAAGCTTCTTACGACGCCGTTCATCCCTTTGATCCCTATCATCCTGCTGGTAACTACCATGAAACTTTAATAGCTTATTATCGGTTTCTGAAATAGCTCCTGTAATCCTGTCCTCGAGTCCTTCTGCAATTGTTCCACGTAGGTAATTGCTGTCCTTCTTAATGTGTTCCGTTTCATCTAACGGTCCAACTTGCTCTGGAATTTTATTTTTATCCATGCCTTTATTCTCCTTTCCGTATACCTTCTTATTGTTAATATACGTCACGTTGATAGCGTTTCTGTTTGCGCATGTCACTCAAGAATGCTTCTGCTTCTTCATGGCTGAAGCCGCCCTCTTGTTCGATAATTGTGGTTAGTGTAGCATGCACATCATTAGCCATATGTTGTTCGTCACCACATACATAAACATGTGCTCCTTCATCCAGCCATTGATAGATTTCCTTGCTCTTTTCAAGCATCCGGTGCTGAACATATACCTTCTCTGCTGTATCACGGGAGAAAGCCACATCCATTTTCGTAAGTACACCTTCATTGAGCCAGTTCTGCCATTCCGTCTGATAAAGAAAATCTGATTCAAAGTGCTGGTCACCGAAGAATAACCATGTTTTCACCTTAATATCTTCCTCTTCTAGTTCTTCTAAGTAAGATCGATATGGAGCCACACCAGTGCCAGGTCCAATCATGATTACAGGTGTTTCTGTATCAAATGGAAATTTAAAATTAGGGTTAGGGTGGACATATACTGGCATAAGTTCTCCTGGTTGAATACGTTCCGCAATCTGCTCAGTGCATACACCCGCCCGATCACGTCCATGCGCATGATATCTTACTGTTCCTACTGTTAGTTGCACCTCATCTGGATTCGCTTTATAACTACTTGCTATCGAATATAGTCGAGCTGGAATCTTTCTCAGAATCTGAATAAATTCACTAGGTGCAAACGTTTTTGGTGGATAGTCCTTTACCAAATCGAGTAAATCTCTCCCATCGATATAAGCCTTTCGCGCCTCTTCCTGTCCTGATTGTACAAGTACATGTAACGCTTCATTATCGAAAAGCACTGCCGCTTGCTCCAGTAATGGCTTCGTAAGTCTAGTAATCTCGAAATTAGAAAGCAATGCTTCTCTTAACGAACGGATTTCTCCCTGTTTGTTCACTTGAACGGTCTCATCCGGATTCCAGTTCATTTCCTTAATTAACTGGTCTACAAGTTCAGGATTATTTTGCGGTAATATTCCAAGGCTGTCCCCGGGTTCAAATACCAGATTCGATCCTTCAAGAGATAACTCAAGATGACGATTTTCTTTGTTTGATCCTTGCCCACTCAAATTTAAATTATCTAAGATTTCAGCCATATATGGGTTGGTCCTTGTAAAGACCTGTCGTTCCTCCAAAATAGTTCCAGCAGCTTCCTGTACTGCAAGGGAGGATTCACTTTCTTGTGCCTCATATAATACTCCTAAGACGCCCTCTGTCCATTCTGATGCAGGTTCATCAAAATCCAAGTCACAATCGACCCTTGGATACAGTCTTTCTCCTCCAAGTTCCTCTAGACGCTTATCGAAATCCTTGCCAGTCTGACAAAAAAATTCATAGGACTGGTCTCCGAGGGATAATACGGAAAAGCGAACGTCCGTAAGTTTAGGTGCTTTTCTACTATGAAGAAATTCATAAAAAGAAATCGCATTATCTGGTGGTTCCCCTTCTCCATGGGTAGCAGATATAATCAGTAAATCCTCAACTTTTTTTAGATCCTTTGTTTTAAAATCATCTAATGCAGCTATTTTCACCTTTAAATTTTTCTCTTCCAATTTCCGAATTGCTTCTTCAGCAAGTCTTTGGCCACTACCCGTTTCAGATCCATAAAGCACCGTCACTTCCCTGGAAGCAATCTGAACAGCAGGTGGAGATGCTACCGCAATACCATTGGAAGCAGTCTCTCCATTTGGTATCGATTCCGTTACCTGTGTAGCTGCAAGATATCCACCAAGCCAATTTCTTTGTGCTTCTGTTAACGTTGGCAACAGGACATTCAGATTTTCTGTTTGCTCTTGACTAAAAGGACTATTCATTACATTTAACTGCAAAGCTTTTCACCCCATATAAATTTCATTTTTTCCATCCTAACTGTATAACTATTATTTTAGGTACAAAGTATTGTATCCTAAGTTGTTTACTTGGTTTTAAATATAAAAATTTTTCTTCTAAAAAAAGGAAGCTAATTAATCGATTTTTCAGCTTGTATGAAGGCCACATTCCGTTTTATTGAATCCTGACCATCTTCCTGCACGCGAATCCGTAGAATCCGTTACTTTTGATGTACATGGGATACAACCAATACTAGGATAACCTTGATCGTGCAATTCATTATATGGCAGGTTATTTTCCTTGATATAATCCCATACGTCATCCCAGGTCCAATGGATTAACGGGCAAACTTTAATCGATTTAAATTTTTCATCTTTATTAACAAAATCAGTTTTGCTCCTTGATGGCGATTGTTCTCTTCGTAATCCGGAAATCCAAGCAGGTGCCCCACTTAGCGCTTCTTCAAGAGGCTTTATTTTTCGAATGTAACAACATTGATCAGGCTGGCGTTTCCACAGTGCCGAACCATGCTGATTAGCCTGTTCTTCCACTGTCAGGTCAGGTTTTTTTAGTTGAATGCGAAGTTCAGGATACTTTTCCTTTGCTTTATCAATTAAGTCATAGGTTTCCTGAAAATGAAGATCTGTATCCAAAAATACAATTTCAGCATCCTTTTGTACTTTGGAAATTAAATCAACTAATACTACTCCTTCCGCACCAAAACTGCAGGCATAAACAATATCGTCACCGTATGTTTCGTATGCCCATTGGAGAATTTTTGAAGCACCTTTTGTTTGGTCTGTCGGAATCCAGTCTTTATACGGGTCACCAGTAAAATCACTGTACGTAACCGAATAGTTATTCATACTTCATCCCTCCAAGAAAAATAGTTATCGGTTAAATAAAAATAAATCCTCGTTCTATATTATAAGAAGAGGATTTGCTAACTTTACCTTTTAACAGGCTCGTTTTTTCTCTTCTTATCTTTCAGGTAATTCACCTGAAGGAATTGGCACAGTATTAAATCGAACCTGTTGCCGAGGTTTCATAGGGCCCTTCCCTCCACCTCTCGGGATAAGAAATATTAATACAAGTAATTTGATATGAATTATTTGTATTGTATCTTTTAAAAACATGAAAGTCAACAGTTATTTTGTAAAAAATTAATTAATTATAAATATTTAACTAAATTATTTTAGTTTGCATTACTAATCATATGAATCAATTCTTCCATGATAATTGGATATTCTTCAAAGGCATTTTTGATATTCAGACGCTCTGTTCGTTTATGCGCATCGTGTCCATATGGTCCCACGTTTATAACAGGTGCATTTAGCTTCTGCATTTCTTTAAATGGTAAAATATAGCTGTCACCCCAGACCGGTGTGTTTTCTTCAAATGCATTCCAGCCTTCTGCAGTGCCGGAATAACTTACATAGCTGAGATCACATATCCCATTTAAGTAATGAATCCGTTTAATAGGCAAGTTAAATTTTTCTTGTGCAATTTTTGTTACAAACGAAGTACACGCTTCGATTAGTTCATTTCCAGTGGAGTTGACAGCCGGATAGTATGGCGGTGCCAGCAATACAATAATTGCCGGGGCAAGTTCCTGGCATTGAATCATTAGTTTATCGGTAATGCGTAGCGACTTTTCCCGATCATCCCAAGCTTCATTGTAATGAATATCTGCTTTAACATCATTTACATATTCCTTACCCAGTTTATTGGTAGCATAGGTTACTAAATCTTTATAACGAATCACTTTTACTTTTCCAATTGGTTCAACATGATGCCTCTTGCAAATTCGTTCATAGGCTTCATTACACTTTTCTGCAGCCGTTTGCGCTACCTTCTCAAACAAATCAAAGGCCTCTGACGCGCTCCGCTTCATAAGAAATATATTATACAAGGCAGACGAACGGTACGGAGTCTGTGTAGAATAATGCAACCGCAAATCCGTTTGCTGCAAGGTTACAGGAAGTGGTGTCGTCTCCCCGAGAACGGTTTCCTCAAATAAATCATTCCACTCCATCTCTCTTGTCATGAAAGAAGAAATATAAGGGGAAGTCATCCCACTGAGTGGCTCACCTGCATGTGTTTCTTTTCCATAAAATAAAGAAGCAGCGAGTAATTTTCCAATGGATCCTGTGTACATATAATGGGATATATCTGTGGGATCCTGACGAAAAGTAGGTTCACTGTTTAAAAATATTTTATATGTGAATTGATGTTTTTCCTGAAGTTTATCCAGAATAGGAACAGCAAAACGCATTCCCGCTGAGTTTACTTCTTCGTCAGGAACGGTTAACAACAGTAGATTAATTGGCCATTTTTCCACACTTGCTTTTTCAATGAGACTCATATGCATGACAAGCCCCATCTTCATATCCATTGTGCCACGTCCAAATAGAAATTCTCCTGATTCCAAATCTTTTCGTACTTCTTCTTGAAACTCATCCTGTCTCTCCAATAATACTTTCGTAAGTTCCTCTGGTTGCGTAGCCAAAGGTTCCAAAACGCCATATTCTTCTGTATTCACCGTATCAAAATGACTTATTAGACAAATTGTCTCTTTTGCATCGGGGTGTTTATATAATGCCGTTAAAAATTTACGTCTCAAATCAGCAGCATGTGTGGAAAGATAATCCGGGAACTGCTGGAAATACTCCAAGTTCTGAAGCTTGGCACGTAATTTCGCAGGAAATTGTCTCTCCCCTTCTGATAATGTCATACTTTTCCAGCTTACAATTTCATCCAACAAGGTCCGAAGCTTGTCCGGGCGATCCCATCTTAATTCTGCCATATAAATATCCCCCTTTTACAGTTCTCTCTAAGAAGTCGATATTTATTAATTATAACAATAAATATTCTGAATATAAATATATTTTTATGAAGAGCGAAATCTTCTATTATCCAGAAAATAAACTTTTTAATTTTTTTACCCCCTAATACCAACTTTTTTCGATTATTAATATAGAAGAATGCTTTGTTCTGGAAAAATTAATTTTAAGAAAATGGAGATGAGCTAAATGAAGGATAATCAAAAATTTACGTTTGAAGAGGTTTTCAGTCAAAACGAAAAAAGAATACACTATTATATCAATCGCCTTCAGATTCGTGATACTAATGAAGACTTCTATGAAGAAGGACTTTTTGCATTGTGGAAAGCCTATGAAACATACGAGCCGGACAAAGGACCCATGGCAACTTATTTTAATTATTCAATCAAAAACCGATTAATCGATCGAATCCGTAAAGAAAATAATGCGCTAGAAAAGATGGATCATTTTATACGTAATAATAAATATCTTTATGATGATGGTAACTATGCATGTGGATTAGACTCCAATACTTCTATTAAAAATAATAGGGAATTCTTTTCAGCCAATGATCAGTTGTGGGAGCGGTTGAAGAAGCATCTATCTGTGAATCAATGGAAATGGGTTAAATACTATATCATAGAAGATCTTTCTGTTAAGAAAATTGCTGTTCAAGAAAACACATCGACCGAAGCAGTTAAAAGCTGGGGAAAAGAAGTTAGAAAAAAATTAAGAGATAGGGCATTTCGGGAGAAGATCGGCTGGCATATTGATGACAAAAATTGACTTTTGTTAACTGGATTTAAGCATAAATCAAGGAATAACCTTTAGAAGATTAGCAATTCCAAGGCCCTTACTTCAAATAAGGCAATATCGAATCAAGCGTTTTTTGGAGTTCGGTTGCGTGTTTGGCATATAACTGTTTAGCTTCTGGATTATCTGTCTGCAAGGCAAAGTTCTCCATATCTGCTTGTATCTTTTTAAGCGTTGCTGCAAGTAGGGGGCGTTCATTAGGTAGATGCGGTTTCTTCTTACCTTCATATAAATCCACAAAAAGATTGCCACGCGAATCGATTTGAGCTAGAAAAACATTTCTAATATCTTCTGCTCCCTGTTTTTGCACCTCGCCTGATAACCATTCTTTCGAATAACCTAATTTTTCAAGGCTATTTTCAAGTAGCTGTCCATCCATAATCAGGATGCTTGGTCCATGTTCCTGTTCTAATGTAAGACCTAATACGTGCGGCGTTACTGGCTGTTGCTCTGTCTTGAGCATAACACTTAGCTCTCCATTTGTTTCCAATACAGCCATTTCAACATCGGAAAATTTAAAGATTCCCTTCTCTCTTAACAATAGAATTAATTCATTAATTGTCAAAAGATTCTTTTTCAAATCTTTCTCTAGAACTTCACCGTTTTGAATGACAATTGTTGCCTTCCCATCCGTTAAATTAGAAAACATCCGTGACTTCAATCCTGCATATGCGAGGATAATTGGAAAGAGTCCCCAAATAAATAATGACATCAGTCCATTCGAGATTTTAACGTTTTGGTCTACTGACATCGTTGCAGCTATTGAACCGATAGTAATTCCAACACAATAATCAAAAAAAGTAAGCTGTGAAATCTGTTTCTTTCCCATGATCCGTGCCATAACCAACAATAAAAGAAATGAACTTACCGAGCGAATAAGAATTAAAACAAGTTCTGGCACGACACAATCACCTTCCGATTTTTGATATGTAAACTTTTTATATTATAGGACAATCTAGGTATATCCATGCATTTATACAAGGAGATCGGAAAAATGATTAAAAAAGCCAGTATTTATATGATAGTGATACTCCTACTTTCAGGTTGTAGCAACAAAGTCGGTGGTGATTACTTCTTTAACCATATCGATGAAATGGAACAAGCCTTGAGTCAGCCAGAATGGACCGTTATTACACAACAAGCGGAAGAGTTAAAATATATGTATAAAGATAACAAATGGAAGCTACAGCTTATTGGCGATGAAGGTGAGTATGAGTCATTAGATGAAAGTATCGGTAAACTGATTGAAGCAATTAAAGAAGAAGATATCCTAAATGTTCGAATGGAATTAGCAACTATTAAATCATATTTGAATGGAATTTATTCACTATAGTTAGGACACGACAAAAGGCCCAGCAAACCTAATCTATAAGAGCCTACGAAATAAATAAAAAAACTGTTCCATAAGCCTGTACAGGTTTATGGAACAGTTTTAAACAGATAGAGAGATATTTAGTTAACTGGATTCTTTGTAAAGGTATGGTCTGTTGTTAATCCTGATTTACTCCGATTACCGGATGATGTGTTAAACTTTACATCGTCTTTTGCGGACAGTAATTCATCTTTTGCGTCTACTGCTTTATCTTTCACATCCATTACGTCCCCTTGTGCATCCTTCACGGAGGACATAATTTCTTTCGATTCATCCGCTACATTTTTTGATGTCTGTTTGATATCTTTTACTTGAGTATCCAATATGGCCTGGATTTTGTTAATTGCTTCTTTGGAAATATCGGTTGCATTTTGAACTCGGGTAATAAGTGCTGCTCTTGTACCGTTTGGATCTTCTTTAATTGTTGTAGCATACTTGCCAACGGAATCCTTCATTGTTTTGGACGTATCCTTTACTTTCGTACGTGCATTGCTATTAAGAAGAACGAGTGAAGAAGCTCCTGCAACTACTCCTGCAACGATTAATCCTGTTTTGGCTTTCTTTTGTTTTTCTACTGTTGTATTCAATGAAAAAACTCCTCTCAATAATATAATTGTTTTGTGTATTAATGGTTAATTTCCCGTTATGAAGTAAAATAAACATAAATTAAAAAAGAGCTGACGTATTCTTATCAGCTCACATGACAACTATTTAATTCCCCAAACAGCAGCTCTCGACTGCGTTCCTTACATCATATGTTCCGGAATCCCTATTTGAGCAGGCTACTTATGAAACTCATACCCCGTAGCCATGGACATTTCTTTAATATAATTAATTTAAAATATATGAAACATTTCCATTTTGAGTCCGTATGAATGAATAGAGTCTTAGGAATGGAGGTATTTTACATGTCAGAAACAGCGATGGAACTGATAGATGTCAAAAAAAGGATTGGAAAAAAGGAAATTATTAAAGGGTTGTCTTTCACTATCAACAAAGGAGAAGTATTTGGCCTAATCGGACCAAATGGTGCAGGTAAAACAACGACAATACGGATGATGGTTGGATTAATGAAACTCTCTGAAGGCGATGTTCAAATACTTGGTAAAAGTATAAAGACGAACTATAAAGAAGCGGTTCGGGAAGTCGGGGCGATTGTTGAGAATCCGGAAATGTATCCGTTTATGACAGGAGCACAGAATTTAGCTCATTATGTACGCATGATACCAGGAATAACAAAGGAACGTATCAACGAAGTAGTTGCCATTGTAGGTCTTGAAAAAGCAATGAAGGAAAAGGTTGGCAGATATTCTTTAGGAATGCGCCAACGTCTTGGCATTGCCCAGGCCTTATTACATAATCCATCTGTATTAATTTTGGATGAGCCAACAAACGGACTGGATCCAGCAGGCATCAGAGAAATCCGCATGTACATTCGCAAACTGGCAATAGAAGAAAATGTGGCCATTATCATATCTAGCCATTTATTATCTGAAATAGAACTGATGTGTGACCGAATTGGAGTGATTAAAAACGGTGAGCTAGTTGCGATTCAGCAAGTTAATGATAAAACGGAGAAAGATAACTTAAAACAAGTTCAAATCGAAGTCACACCAATTGATCAAGCTATTGCACTATTAAAGAAGCACCATGAAATTGATGCAGTCCAGGATAATAAGCAGTTGACCTTCCAAAGTGAAAAGGAAAAAATTCCTGAACTAATTCAAACGTTAGTAAAAAATGAGGTTGCAGTTTACCAAGTAGGGGTAACCAAGTCTACACTAGAAGATAAATTTTTTGATTTGATTGGAGAGAATACGATTGAGTAATTTTTTTAACCTTGTTTATAATGAACTGACTAAAATTTATATTCAAAAATCAACATGGTTCATGTACATTATCCTTGCTGTAATCATTTTAGGACTTGGTATCATAGCTAACATCTATGGAGAATTCGATGAAGCATATGAACAGGAAAATTGGCGGGAAGCATTACAAGAAGAAAATGAAGTATTAACAAAAGAAATGGAAAAGGAAGAGTTTCTGCAAGTTATTAACTCCAGTTTCATTGAAACGAATAATTATTACTTGGAAAATGATATTCAACCTGCAGGCTATGGTGCTTGGCAGTATGTAATGGAAAATGAGATGTTATTATCCATCGTTAGTCTACTTACGATTATTGTCGCTGCTGGTATTGTAGCAAACGAATTTAGATGGGGGACCATCAAACTTTTACTTATTCGTCCCATTTCCCGGACAAAAATATTAGCTTCAAAGTATGCAGCAGTTCTATGTTTCTCTTTATTTACCCTTTTATTCGTATTGCTGTTTTCATGGATTGTTGGTGCCATTTTCTTTGGAGTCGAAGGATTAAATCCGTATATCGTACTGGAAAAGAGTACTGGTTTGGAATACGTATCGGTAATTGGTGAAATTGTTTCCGGCTATGGATTTCAGCTCGTAACCCTTGTCATGATGGCTACATTCGCCTTTATGATCTCCTCTGTATTTCGAAACAGTGCACTCGCAATCGGTACGGCTATTTTCCTAATGTTGGTCGGAAATCAAATCGTTTTCTTTTTCATGGAGCGGTCATGGGCAAAATATATTCTTTTTGCAAACACAAATTTGAACCAATATACAAGTGGAAATACACCATTAATTGAAGAAATGACGTTGGGCTTTTCTGTTACAGTTTTAATTGTTTACTATGCTGTATTTTTACTACTTTCCTGGTTATTTTTTACAAAGAGAGACGTAGCGGGTCAATAAAATCTCCCATTCCAAATTAAAAAGCGACTTCTGCTTCAACAGGTGTCGCTTTATTTTTTTGTCGAGAGAATAATCACACTGGTCAGCTTATTACTTTGTCCTTTTTATTACGCTTTTTCTTCCATACCAATACAGAAGTAACTGCAAGTGTTCCTAAAATAATCGGTTCCTTTTTAATCTTGTTATTTTTACCATAGATAATATCTTTAACAACGAGATTCATATTTTGTGGACGTTCTGCTAGCCGTCGCATGAAATAACCGAACCAGTCGTCACCAAAAGGAATATAGGTACAGAAGTTATACCCTTCTTCAACCAGTTCATCGTGCATTTCTGTCCGAAAACCATAAAGCATTTGGAATTCAAACTTATCTTTGCTAAAATTATTCTCCTTCACAAAGCCTTTTAGTTCCTCAATGATATTGTGATCATGAGTAGCAATGGAAGTGAAAGCATCTCCAAGCAATCGTTTTTTAGCTAGTTTGATAAAATTACGATCAATCTCTTCTTTGGAATAGAAAGCCACTTCATCACTTTCTTTATATGCACCTTTTACTAGACGCAGTCTGACATCTTTAAGTTGTTCAAGATCATTTTCAGCTCGATATAGATAGGACTGGATGACGGTCCCCACATTTTTGTATTCATTACGTAGCGTTTTTAGAATTTCTAGCGTCTTCGAATAATGAATATATTTTTCCATATCAATATTGATAAATATATGATAAGCACTCGCAGCATCCAAAATCTCTTTCATATTACCAATACAAAACTCTTGATCGATATCCAAACCAAGCTGTGTCAACTTCACGGATACATGACAATCGAGATTCTCTTCGTTAATTTTTTCTAAAATCCGAATGATCTCTGTTTTTGCCAAGCTTGCTTCCGATTTATCGGATACGAATTCCCCAAGGTTATCAAGGGTTCCACTAATCCCCCTGCTGTTCAGCTCTTTGAGCGTATCAATCACATTATCCATATTTGTACCGGCAACGAACTTTTCAGCACCAAGACGGAATCCCCATTTTTTTGCATTTGCATTTAGTAATTTATTATTTGATAAACCGATAAAGAAATCTTTTGTTAGACTTGTCATGTCAGTTTCTCCTTTAAAATGCGACTTATCTTACGCGTTATTAATCACATTTCTTAAATGAATAGCAGTGAACTTTATGCGGCAAGCAATTTGTACTCGCCGCATATAATCAGTAAAATTAGAATGTTTCAGATACAACTTTAGCTTCCAGAAAATGTTGCAAATAATCCGGTCCTCCAGCTTTTGAATCTGTGCCAGACATTTTAAAACCTCCAAAAGGCTGGTAACCAACAATAGCCGCTGTACAACCACGGTTGAAATATAGATTGCCTACATGGAATTCATGACGGGCACGATTTAAATGTTTACGATTATTGGAAATAACGGCACCTGTAAGACCATATTCTGTATTGTTGGCAATTTCCAATAGCTCATCAAAGTCCCCCGCTTTCGTAAACCCAACAACTGGTCCAAATATTTCCTCCTGCATAATTCTAGCTTTCGGATCGAGATCTTTGAAAATAGTTGGAGAAATAAAGAAACCTTTTGAATCATCAGTTTCCCCACCATATACAAGTTCTCCTTCGTTTTTACCAATCTCTATATAGTCTTTAATTTTTTCAAATTGTTTTTGATTTACTACTGCACCCATATAGAAATTTTCTTCTGATGGGTTACCAACAGTTAATTCTTTCGTCAGTTCAATTGATTTTTCAAGTACTTCATCATAAACATCTTTATGAATAACGGCTCTAGAGCAGGCAGAACATTTCTGACCGGAGAAGCCGAACGCAGAATTTACAATTGCATCTGCTGCCAAATCAAGATCTGCATCCTGATCCACAATAATGGTATCTTTTCCACCCATTTCAGCAACAACCCGTTTCAGGAACTGCTGACCTTCTTGGACTTTTGCAGCCCTTTCAATAATACGTGTACCTGTTGCACGTGAACCAGTAAAATTGATGAAGTGTGTGTCCTTATGATCAACAAGATAATCTCCAATTTCTGCTGGGTCACCAGGGACAAAGTTAAGGACACCTTTTGGTAAACCTGCTTCTTCCAGTACCTCAACCAATTTATATGCAATAACCGGTGTATTTTCAGATGGCTTCAATAGTACTGGATTACCAGCTACGATTGGAGCAGCTACCGTACCAGCTACGATTGCAAATGCAAAGTTCCATGGTGGAATGGTTACACCTGGTCCCATAGGTTGATAGAAATAGTCATTATGTTCAGCTTCATGGTCAACCAATTTTTTCCCTTGTCCAAGTTCAATCATTTGGCGTGCATAATATTCAAGAAAATCAATACCTTCTGCTGTATCACCATCAGCCTGGTTCCAAGGTTTCCCAGCGTCATAAACAAGCCATGCTGAAAATTCATGTTTACGACGACGAATGATTCCCGCTGCACGATACAAAACATCCGCACGTTCTTTCGGAGTCCATTTTTTCCATGTCTTAAAAGCCTCAAGTGCTGATTCAAATGCTTGATCAACATGTTCCTTCGTTGCTTTAGAAACTTTCCCAACAACTTGCTCTTTATTGGAAGGGCTTACAGAAACAAGTTTATCATCCGTAAAAATTTTCTCACCATTGATCACCAATGGATATTCCTTGCCTAGATCTCCCTTAACGAGTTCCAGTGCTGCTTCAAATTCTTTACGGTTCCTATCATCATTAAAATCTGTAAATGGTTCATGCTTAAATGGCAATACCAATATAAAAACCTCCTTGATTATCTTCGTTTGCGAATGTAGTACAGTTACAACTTATAAAACCTTTCACTCTTATATAGCAAAAGTCATGCCAACATTTATATGAACCACAAAAAAGGATTCTATAAGTCTGATCACTCCCCTGAAAAAAAGTTTTAGCAATATCAAAGTAGAAAAAATCGTGTAAAAAGTCTGATAATATGTGTAAAGTTTGTTTACATTATTGTAAAACGCCTATACAATTATATTTACAGAAGTTTTTACACTTTGTGAGGTGAACATCATGCTTAATAACCTATATTATTTAGAAGCCGTACTAGCTGCAGAAGATGATGCAATTACAATAGTTAGTAGTAATATGGAAGTAATCTTCTGGAATGAAGCAGCTGTTCAAACGTATAATATCGATCGAGTCGATATTATCAATAAACCAATAAATGAATTCTTTCATAACGATGATTTAATGGTTTTCAAGGTTCTTAAAACAAAAGAGCCTGTTAAAAATGTTTACCACCGGCCTCGTAAAGATAAACATGTTGTCGTTAACGCGGTTCCCATTATCGATCATAAAGGTCAGTTAATTGGCGCCTTATCAGTAGAAAGGGATATTACACAAATTGTAAAACTAAACAATAACCTGGAAACTACTTCCGCTGAATTGGATGAATTAAGACAAAAGGTCTACACAAATACAGAGGAAACTCCTTTTACGAAATTAGTAGGAAACAGTCTTCCATTAAAGCAAACGGTCCGAATTGCACATAAAGCTGCTAAATCTGATGCCACAACCTTAATACTTGGAGAAAGCGGCACAGGAAAGGAAGTATGTGCCAGAGCCATTCATGAAACGAGCGACCGCAGCATAGGGCCGTTTATACCTGTTAACTGTGGAGCTATACCAAGTGCCTTATTTGAAAGTGAACTTTTTGGCTATGAAGGTGGATCATTCACCGGTGCAGAGAAGAGAGGAAAAGCTGGAAAAATTGAAATGGCAGATGGCGGCACCCTTTTTTTGGACGAAGTTGGCGAACTACCACTGGAGATGCAGGTGAAATTACTGCGTGTACTGCAGGAAAATAGTGTTTACCGAATTGGTGACTCCAAAGGAAAGACCATCAATGTGCGGTTTATCGCGGCTACTAACCAAAACCTTGAGCAACTTATGGAAGGAAAAAGTTTCAGATCGGATTTATTTTATCGATTAAATGTAATTCAACTGACAATGCCACCTCTCCGAGACAGAATTGACGATATAAATGAACTATCAGAAATGTTCCTAAAGCAGTTTGCTTCCAAGTACCAAGTTCCCATTCCAGAAATTGACCCGGATGCATTTAACATGCTCCTTCAATATAATTGGCCAGGCAATATTCGGGAACTACGCAATTTAATGGAGCGTATCATCATTCTTACCGATGAGGCGAAGATTACGAAAGAAGATCTTTTAAGTTATCTACCTAGTGCTTCTCCCACCTGGAAAAATGCAGAGCCAGAACAAAGCAATACCATTCCTAACGAAAAGAAAAATTTGGAAATACAGCTAATTGAGAAAACCTTGAAAGAAACAAATGGGAATAAATCAGACGCCGCTAAAAGATTAGGAATATCCAGGGTGACGCTTTACAATAAAATGAGGAAGTATGGAATTTGGAAATAAAGAGAGCTGAATGGAGCTCTTTTTATTTCCAAGTAAGAAAGTATAAAACTTTCTTACTTGCATAAGTGCAACTAAAGCATTCGCCCAAAGGCTTAGGCAGTTGCCAAGTTTTCTAATAATTATTATTTTGGATAAGGTGGTACATCCCCTCCATTCCCAGCCGCTGACAAGACCCCTCGTTCCACTTCGTACGAAAGATACCAGGTACCCGCCTCTTCTCCTTTTTCCCAGCTTTCCGTAAAAACAATTAGATACTCTTCTTTTGCAATTTCTTCTGCGCTCGTTTCTCTTATTACTTGATAACCGTTAATCACGCCCTGCCATTTTCCAATTTCTTTTGGAAAGGAATCCGTTGCAGTCCCTTCCCCCTGTGTTGCAAATTCAACTGCATCCTCCACTTTAAATGGTGGTTCCGGCGGGGTGATTATTTCTAAGAATGCCCACGGTATCGCATACAATAGGACAAGCGAAACAGTAACTGTAATCAGTGACTTCTCTTTAAATTGCTTTTTATCTAATATCCTGTCTACCGCTCCATACATTAATGCTGCGAGCGCCCCAAATAGCCCCATCATCCAACTTAACGTAAACAATCCAAACAGCAGTCCAAAAATCCCATGTATACCGATGTATAGACTTGTTGACTGTTTAAACCATTTTAAGTGAACATATTCCAAGACACCTGAAATGAATCCACCATATATAAGAATGATCATACCGGAATAGATTATGTATACGACAGACCACCCCAGAAAATCATTTCCCATGTGATAACTTTGCTCAAACCTTGTCACACCAATAAAGCTTAAAATGAGGGAAATAACTAATGTTGAAACAATTGTAGAAATCAATTTTCTGTAAATAAATCTCATAAACACACCCTATTTCATACATAATATTTTACAAGTAGTTGATATCAAGAAAGATTTCGAATATATTTAATATGTATGATTTTTTATCTATTTGCAACACTTACTTAATTTTAGATATTCAACACCTCATCACGAACACTTTCACAGTATCGTTCACTAAAAATTAAAATTATCCTAATTTTATGAAACCATTTACATGAAAAAATCGTATGTAAGTTAGAAGGCCCTTTAATTACATGTAAAGGATGGATGCATATGACAATTTTCGGTTATCCAGTGGAGAGCCTTTATTTAATAATGCTTGTTATCGCTGGACTCTTAACTGTTCTGTATATTTTTTTTGGTGATATCGCTGAAGGAATTGGCGGAGTTTTTAGTTTTCTGAATCCTGCTCTTATTCTAGCATTTATTACAATCTTCTCAGCATCCGGTTATGTGCTAGAATTTATTACTTCCTTTTCCAGTGTTACGATTATCCTTATTTCCATCTTGATCGCCTTTATTTTAGATGCTCTATTGAATGTTTTTGTCCTCATTCCGATGTCTTCTGCCGAGGAATCGCTTAGCTATACAGAGGAATCATTAAAAGGTCGAGTAGGAAAAATTATTATTCCTGTCCCCCAAAACGGCTTTGGAGAAATCGTAATTGAAAGTAATAGCGGTAGGATTTCAAAAACTGCTGCAAGCTATGAAAATAAAATAATCAAAGAGGGTCAACACGTTTTGGTGATAGAGGTAGAGAATAGTGTATTATACGTCGTACCTTATGAAAATGATTTGGATTATAAATACTCTGGTTAAACACTTATCAAATGATAAGTATTTTAATAAAAAAGTAGAATAAGGGGGAAACAAAATGACGGTAATATGGATTGTTATTGGGATTGCAGTATTTTTATTAATTGCACTTATTGGTGTTTTTGTTACAAAATATCGTACTGCAGGTCCTGACGAAGCACTAATCGTAACAGGCAGCTATCTCGGTGGAAAAAATGTCCATGTGGATGAATCTGGAAATAAAATTAAAATAATTCGGGGTGGCGGTACATTCGTCCTACCGGTTTTCCAGCAGGCAGAACCATTAAGTTTACTATCTAGCAAGTTAGAGGTAACCACACCTGAAGTCTATACGGAACAAGGTGTTCCAGTGATGGCGGACGGAACAGCAATTATTAAAATCGGTGGTTCCATCAGTGAAATTGCAACTGCTGCAGAACAATTTCTGGGAAAATCAAAAGCAGATCGTGAAAACGAAGCAAAAGAAGTACTTGAAGGCCATCTTCGTTCCATTCTTGGTTCAATGACTGTCGAAGAAATCTATAAGAATCGCGACAAATTTTCTCAGGAAGTACAACGTGTTGCTTCCCAGGACTTAGCTAAAATGGGGCTTATTATTGTTTCCTTCACCATTAAGGACGTAAAGGATAAGAATGGTTATCTGGATTCCTTAGGTAAACCAAGAATTGCTCAAGTAAAACGAGATGCGGACATCGCTACCGCTGAAGCTGATAAAGAAACACGAATTAAACGAGCTCAAGCGGCAAAAGAAGCACAAAAGTCAGAACTGGAACGCGCAACTGAAATTGCAGAAGCTGAAAAAGAGAATCAACTAAAAACAGCAGAATATCGTCGGGAACAGGATATCGCAAAGGCACGTGCCGATCAGGCATACGACTATGAAACCGCCCGCGCCAAACAACAAGTAACAGAACAGGAAATGCAAATTAAAATCATTGAACGTCAAAAACAAATTGAATTGGAAGAAAAAGAGATTCTTCGCCGTGAGAAACAATATGACTCAGAAGTTAAAAAGAAAGCAGATGCCGATCGTTATGCGGTGGAACAGGCAGCTGTAGCTGATAAAGCGAAGCAATTTGCTGCTGCTGATGCGAACCAATACAGAATTGAAGCAGAAGCAAGAGCAGAAGCGGAACAAGTACGTGCTGCTGGTCTTGCCAAGGCAGATTCTACAAGGGCTCAAGGTGAATCCGAAGCAGAAATTATTCGCCTGACTGGTCTTGCCGAAGCAGAAGCAAAAGAAAAAATTGCCGAAGCATTTGACCAATTTGGGCAAGCAGCAATTCTGGATATGGTAATGAAGATGCTCCCTGAATATGCGAAAGAAGTGGCAAGTCCACTTGCAAATATTGACAAAATTACTGTTGTTGACACCGGAAGCAGTGGGACAGATGGTGGAGCCAATAAAGTTACCGGCTACGCAACCAATCTTATGTCCACCTTACAGGAATCATTAAAAGCTTCCTCAGGAATTGATGTAAAAGAATTACTTGAAAACATAACAGGTAAAGATCAATTACCTAACGATTTTGACTCTAACCGTATAAAGTATGAAAATGAGAAAGATACAGAAGTGGAAAGCAAATAAAATGAAGGAACAATCCTGTTACTATGGATTGTTCCTTTCCATTAATTTCCAAATAATGGTGATGTCAATATTACCATCAGAAAAAATAGTATATTTAAATAATTAACCGAATAAAGAAAGTTCATATGTGCCCATTTCCAATTATCTTCTATAAAAAACCCTCTCACACATAATACTATCCAACCGATAGTTAATAATGAGCTAATTACAATAAAAACAATACCAAGCGGATAAAGAAGAAACGGCAATGGTAGAAGGCATGTAATATAAATCAGCATCTGCCGTTTCGTGATTGCTATACCGTGTACGACAGGCAACATCGCCACTCCCGCTGCTTTATATTCATCGTATTTTTTTATGGCAATTGCGAAGGTATGTGGAATCTGCCAAATAAATAACAACAAGAATAAAACAATTGGAACCGGATGGATTGCTGTATCTAATGCTGCCCAGCCAATCAGCGGTGTTACTGCACCAGAGACACTTCCAATCACAGTATTCAACGTATATCTTCGTTTGGACCACATGGAGTATAGAACGACATACGTAAACCAACCAATAACACCATATAATGTAGCTTCCATCGTTGTAAAAAGTAATAAAATGAACCCAATTACAGAAGTTGCAATCCCCGCATTTAAGACAGCTTTAAGCGAAAAATTTCCAGTTACAGTAGGGCGTCCCTTTGTCCGTTCCATCACTTTATCAATATCTGCATCATACCAATTATTGAGAATCAGTGCTCCAGCCATAATAAAAGTTCCCCCTGCCATGGTAAGAAGGAAAAGTCCCCAATGTTCAGCAAATGAACGATCATTGAAATAAAGCGCAAGCCAGAAACCGACAAACACGGGAAGAACATTTGCAATTAAAACACGGAGTTTGATAAGGGATGTTACATCCGAGATTAGCTTTGAACTCTGTTTGGGAGTATTATTTTTTGGTAGCTTCTGTGAAGAAGCTATTTCTTTACTTTTCAATCTTTACCACCCTTTGTAACTATTCATTCGAGATGATTTACTATTCATCAAAAAATCCTCTAATTTTCTCTATACTCTAACACAATACGTACTTAATTTCTTTTCATTCCAGTAATTTTGGGTTTTTATTTATACATTCAGATCGCCGATTATTAAGAAAAGCCAAGCAACTGATGCCTGGCTTTTCGTATTATATTACGATTTATATCGTTTGCTTCTTCCCGCGCATTGCTCTAGGAATATACACACAATACGGTTCACTTTCCATGTAATCTCCTGTAACATTATAGGCTCTTGATCTTGAACCTCCACATACATTTCGGAATTCACATACTCCACATTTCCCTTTATATTTATCAGGATCTCGTAAATTCTTAAATATTTCAGATTCACGGTAAATATTTGCTAATGGTGTTTGACGAACGTTTCCCGCCTTGATTGGTAATAACCCACTCGGAAACACATCACCAGTATGAGAAATAAACACAAACCCATTGCCATCGTTTACTCCTTTTGGTGCTCGTCCGAGTCCATCAATCTGACCGGTCTTCCCATTATCCAAAGCATCTTGGTAAAAGATATGCTCTTTATCACTCATTCCCTTATGTTCGCGCATTTTATTCTGAATGACAACTCGGCGGTAATGTTGTCCAGCAGTAGTTTTGATATCAAAGAGTACCCTTTTAGATAATTGATATAACCATCTGAAAACACGCTCATGCTCGACGGCTGATATCATATCCGTTTCTTTTCCTCTTCCTGTTGGAACGAGAAAAAATAAACTCCACAATACACAATTAAGCTTTTCCACCATTTCAGCCATTTCATCTAAGTATTCATAATTATATCTAGAAATTACGGTATTGATTTGTAATGGCATCTCTAATTCATGTAAGTAATTTATGGCATTCATCGTTAAATCAAAGGAACCTTCTGTACCGCGGAAGTGATCATGTATCTCTTTGCAATGGCCATCAATACTAATGCCCATCTAGAAAGCCCAATATCCTTTGCCTTCTTCATTGCATCTTTCGTCACATTCGGAGTAGCAGAAGGAGTCATGGAAACACGGACACCTTTTTTAACAGCATACTCTGCAATTTCAAATACATCCGGACGCTCCAGTGGATCTCCACCAGTAAAAACAAGCATTGGATTATCCATTTCATATATATCATCGATTAACGTTTTTCCTTCTTCAAAAGTTAACTCCAATGGATGACGATGATGCTGTGCCTCAGCTCTGCAATGCAGGCATTGTAATTGACATGCACGGGTTAATTCCCAAATTACGATAAATGGATTTTCATTATAATCTCGGTGAAACATATAATTCCTCCATTTCTACATCTACTTTACATTTTAAATTTCTTCCGTGAAAATAGATGATGTGATATTTTTAATTAATTAAAGGATAAAAAAATCCTTAAACATTGCATTTAAGGATTTTCCTTCGTATCACTTTTTACCTATTGCAACACGCCAACGTTCAGGACCTTCCTCAAGATATTCCCAGGAAAATGTACTTTCCCTTTCCATCATAAACTGATATTGCAATGGTTTTGGATCATGGTCATTGGATAGGTGCATATACTCTCCAGGATTTAACCTATCAAAAACTTCAAAAATTCGCGGATGACGGATTCTTGGTTCTATATCTGGTGCATGTAATTTTGTGGTGAACTCAATATCGTTCATTATGTTAACCCCCTGTATTTTTGATATTTGTTCTAGATTTCTATTTTTAAAATATAATATAGTCGTGATCGTCCATAGATTATAGAACTACGATTGTTGCAGTCATTTCTTCATGTCCATCGCCACAGAAAACATTGCAGTATATAACATATTCCCCTGGTTCTTCCGGCACAAAGACCGCCTCTCCATCACCTTGAATATTTACATCCAACTCATCAATGGAAATACCATGGTTACCTTCTTCATTCACAAGTGTTATCGTAACTTCCTCACCAGACTGTACAACATATTCTTGCTTGTCGAAATCAAAATTAGTTAATGTCATAACTACATCATTATTGGTTTCTGTTTCAGTGCTTTCTCCAGAAGCTTCCGTCTGTTCTGTAGTTTCTGTATCTGTATTATCTGTCGTATCATTTTCCGTGCTATTGTCCTCTCCTCCACAAGCTGCAAGCAGTAACATAAAACCTACTAAAATACTAACCAATAAACTTTTTTTCATAATAAGTACCCTCCTGGTTTCTTTTTTTGCTAACACATATATCATAATGCTATTATAAAGCTGTGTATGTGAGCGTGAGCATAGATTGCTGTGATTTTCGTCACACTACCTACTTATTAGAAATGATAGAATTGCATTATAGAACATATACATAATTCAAAGGAGTGATCTCCATGTATCCAGGTTCAATAAAGGAGCTTCTACAGCGCTTTACTTTGTTTAAAAATTTAACAGATTTTGAAATGGAACCTATTATAGACTTAGCAAAAAATCGAATGTTTCGTCAAGGTACACATATTTTTATGCAAGGAGATCCATTAACAAATGTATACTTTATCCATCAAGGTAAAGTAAAAATATATCGATCAGATATGCATGGGAAAGAACAAATCGTCAATATCCTTAATGTAGGAGAAATGTTTCCACATCAAGGCTTTTTCCGCAAAGATAATTATCCTGCACATGCTGAAGTATTGGAAGATGCCATTTTAATATATATTCCTATCCATTTGTTTGAAAACTTCCTTATAACAAATCCAGAAATCTGTATTAAATTATTTAAAGTTTTGGGAGATAGAATTGTAGACTTGCAAAACCGGCTAGAAGAAAAGATTCTACATAATACGTACGAACAAATCATATTGCTTTTACTCCGTCTGGCAAAGTCCAATGGAAAGGAAATTGCCATCAATCAAATCTCTATAACTTCACAGTTTACCAATAAAGAGTTAGCAAATATGATAGGTTCTAGTCGTGAAACGGTCAGCAGAACACTGACACAGTTGAAAAAGAACAACTTAATTAAAAATGATAAAGGCGGAAATATCATTGTGAATATGAAGGAATTACAAGAAGAATTGTTTTAACCATTTGAAGAAAAACCGAATGATAAAGTAGCTTATCATTCGGTTTTTCTTGTACGGGCTGAGATTTCTACAAATAAAGCGGAAAACCATATGTGCACAACTAATATCATTTGACGAATTTCCCAGACCATGCTGATCAGTCCTTTTCAAAAAATACCTTTTGTGAATCTACTGCGTTATTCTTAAAAAGTAGACCTTGTTCCGTTATATCCACTATTTGTTATTTTCCTAGGTGTCTTATGTGTCTTCTCAAGAATAAGTGAATAATTATAATCAATAGCCTTTTTATATACAAAGGGGAAGAAACAAATTTCATTGTGCCATATGGAAAAGAGGCAATGATTAGTTATAAAGTCTATCAACTAAAAAACGGTCATGTTGACAACCAATTTTTAATTGACTTTTATAATTCGATTGAGGTAAGTACGTATGGAGGAAATTAGAAACAAACCTATTACGAAGGAGATTCCATTGGATACGGTAACATACAATACTGTATAAATCATTATGACTCTAAAGCCAAAACGCTCAGGATTATTTTTTAAAAAAGTAGTAAGGAATCTCCTATTCATATTCTGTTTCATCAATAAATAGCGTTTGGATAAAGTAGATAAGGATACATGCTGCAAGGAATACAAATCCCCAACCTAATGTTTTTTGCTCAATGATCAGGTAGTTATTGCATAGTTGATTTGGTGAAGCTATATATAACCAAGCCATAAAGCCAAAAACAATGCTTAAGCTAACATAGATACTATTTTTACCGCGGGCTCCGAGTTTCTTCCAACTATCCCGTAACGGTACTCCCGCTAAAAATGGCAGACTTATAAACTTAAAGATTTCTACTGCAGGTATAGTCAGTGCTTCATCCATTGTTCTAGGCATCATCCAGTATAGTACGATAATCATGAATAATAGGATTCCAGGAACTCCATTACTGTTCCATTTTGTAAATAGATTTGGAAACTTCTTTTGGAAAAATGGTGTCATGAGCATACCTGCTATAACAAACAAAGGCATCTGCATATGCATGTGAATAGCCATAATAGACTCTGCCAGTGCAGTAACTGGGGGGAGCATTAGAAAAATATATAATACGAGACCATAAACTGCCTGTTTCATCATCTATTCCCCCACTTCTGTTTCCAAGATTGATATAATTTTTTCTGTTGCACCTTCAATTTCTGTATAGTCCATTACTTCAACTAAAATACCATTGGGATCTACTAAATAAAATGCGGAATTATGCTGGAAATTTCCATTTTTATCAGGAATAACGATTACACCAAATTCGTCCAATAAATCATCGAGTTCGTTCTGGTCTTCGATTCTGGCCATCCTCCATATCTCCCCACCACTATTAAAGTACGAACGGTACTTTTCTAATGTAGCTGGATCATCTCTTTCCGGATCGAAGCTGATACTAAGAAATACAATATCTTCACCTATATATTGTTCTGGAATATTGTTAAAAACCTGTGCCATATTTAATTCAAGTTCCGGACATACATCCGTACATGCTGTGTAAATAAAGGTTAGCATGACATATTTTCCTTCGAACTCTGTAAATGGATATACCCTCTCTTTACTATCTTCCAAGGTTACTTCAGGGAAGACTGGATTTTCTTCCATTAATTTATTAATCCTGGCTGTTTCCACAGTGTAGGCTTGAAATCCGTCCGTACCAATGAAAAATAAAGCAACACCAAAAATAATAACAATACTAATTGCTAAGCTATTTGGATTATTTTTGATCATTGTAATCACGTCCTAGATTTGATTTGCTCCCTTTTTAAACAGAAGAGATAGTCAGTCACTAAGGGTGAGACTATCTCTAACTTGTGGTGTTTAAATCAGTACGCTTTCTCGCTTACCAAGTTCTAAATGGTGGGGAACCAGGAGGCGCATTTAAAATTAAATCCACTAAAGGTATTACATAGCCCATTGAGATAACTGCTATTGCTATGATTACCCAAAGTCCCCAACGTTCCGTCCATTTTGGTGTTACGGAAGCGTTATCCTCTGGTTCTGCAATCGGAAATTCCGTATTCCCTTTAGGTGCGAAGAACATGAGATTGAAAACAATATATACCATGAGGATAACTCCTAAGAATAATAGGGAACCTCCTATTGCCAGGAAGAACAGGTATGGATCCCAACTAAGTGCTGTTGCATTATCTCCATAGGTTGTATAGGAAGTTCTTCTCGGAGAGCCCATAACTCCAACCCAATGCATTGATCCAGACATAAACAGCATACCTACTGTCCAGACAATCGTTTGGATAATACCTAATCGATTCATCTTTGGTGTTAACTCACGTTTTGTTAAATGTGGAATTAACCAGTACATTACTCCAAAGAAGGTTACTGCAACTGTAGTTCCGACTGTTAAATGGAAGTGACCGACAACCCATAATGAATTGTGGACAACCTGGTTTAATTGGTTGTTTGTTTGTGCAATTCCACCTGCTCCTGCTGGAATAAATGCGATCATCGCAATCATTGGCGCAAGGAATCTTACATCTTTCCATGGTAATTTTTTAACCCATCCTAACAAACCTTTTGCACCTTTCTTTCTTCCAGCACGTTCAAATACGGCAAACATGAAAAATGCTGTCATAAGGGATGGTAGTGAGATAGATAAACTCATAAATACGTGCATGAATTTTAGTCCTTCCGCAAATCCGGGATCTACGATTTGGTGATGGAATCCACCAGGAACATTCAATACTACAGATAAAATAACGACGAGACGAGCTAATGTATCACTGAACAATCTTCCACCGATTATCTTAGGTACAGTGACATACCATGCTGAAACAGCGATTAAATACCACACGTTAACGATGGTGTGACCAAAGCTCCAGAACAATGTTCTACTTAGCATGACATTAATTGTCTCTGTCCAGCCGAAAGCCCAAGGGATTAACATAAGCACTTCAGCGGTAACACCAAGACTACCAAGCAGTGTTAAAACGAATGCACCAACAGCAAAGTACGTCAATAAGGGCAAATGCTGGCCGCGGTTTCTTTTTTTCCAGTTAGCTGCATTCATAAATAAGCCTATTCCTGCTACCCAAATTCCTGCTACAAGAAATACCAATCCGATATAAAACCAAGGAGATGCTTGCATTGGCGGATAAAAGGTATACATAACGGACGCTTCACCCATTACAATGGTTGTCACTACGAATACAGTACCTGTTACGAGTAGTCCAAATGAAACCCAACCCATTTTTCTTACTTTAGGCAAGAGTCCTCCAAGGGTATGGGATAGTGCCGCATAGAAATAACCAATCATAAATAGTGTTGTAAATACCAGTACCAACAGTACTCCGTGTGCGGTTAAAATTTGATAATAATTAAGCCATGCAGGTAATTCTAGAAGCCCAGCTCTGTTAAGTCCTTGAAGCAATCCTAGTGTTCCTCCAATAAATAACACAATGAATGCCAACGAAAAATAAGTTAAAGAAAGACGTGAATCTTCTGTGTTTACACCTAAGGATTTATTTGTTTTCTCTATAAATGTGTTCTTCATTGCTTCCATGGTATTGCCTCCTTTCTTTATTTAACGGTTACTGTAGTTGCCATCATTTGATGTCCTGCACCACAATACTCATTACATAGAACTAAATATTCACCCGGTTCATCAAAAGTTTCCGTGATTTTTTGAATATGACCTGGTACTACCATTGCATTTACATTTGTTCCTGCAATTTGAAAACCATGAATAACATCTTTAGAAGTCATAGTAAAAGTTACCTCAGATCCAACAGGTACTTCGATTTTATCAGGCGTAAAACTGAATATTTGCAGTGTCATCACAACTTCATATTCATTTTCTCCTGTCTTGAAGACACCTGGATTATCAAATGGTGCTGTTTCATCTACTTTCTGTGGATCAATTGTTTCCGTATTACTTGGTGGCCCCATTCCCATAGCAAATGTTTGATATCCAGTAACTACCATGGAGAGAACAAGGATTCCGACTCCAAGAATTAGCCAAATCTCTTCGAAACGATGCATTTTCATATAATTACCTCCCTTAGACTCTTACCATATACGTAATGAATAGTAATAAAATAAAACCTACAATTCCGCCTCCAACAAAAACAATAGAAGAAAATAGTGCCCCTTTTAGTGAATTTACATCATCTTTATCTACGTTTTCTTCTTGAATTATTTTTTTTGTTGTCTCCATTTGATACTCACTCCTTTATGTTATTTCTTACTCTTATTCTATTCCTGAATTCGTTTTCACCTAGTGATGTAAATCACATCAAGCCTGTGACCTTCAACACAAAACCAAACACATATGACAAAAAAGTGAACAGTACCGAACACTGTCACTCCCCGGTTTTTGTCATTATTTGTCGAACACAAAAAGACAGCATACATAAATTATGTATGCTGTCTTTTCTACCTGCTTCATTTAAACCCGGTCGATAAAACAGGTTAATACCTGTGCTTCTTCATCATTTATTGGGATAAAAAGATGAGGTTTGGAACCTTGAAAATAGGCGCTATCCCCTTTTTCCATAAAGTGCTTTTCTCCATCATAGAGCAAGTGAATCGTACCTTCGAGTATGTAGATAAATTCATCCTGTGAATGCGTATAGGTTTTCTCCTGCCGTTGGTTGATCGTTTTTGGTGTTACATGGACAATGGTAGGTTCAATGCCACTATACTTCGAACGGTTAGCCAACAGCTCATAGGAATACCCCATACTTTCATCCCCGATTTTGGATTGCCGGTTTGAACCTTGCTGCAGCACCAGATCCTGTTCTGGATTGTCATCAAGCACCCAGGACAGCTGAACACCCAAGGCTTCACTAATTTTTGATAACGTCGCAATGGCAGATGCCGTTTGTCCATTTTCAATTTTTGATAATAAACTTTTGGAAATACCACATTCATCAGCAACTTGCTGCTGCGTTTTTTTGTTTCGTAAACGAATTTGCTTTATCTTTTTTCCGATATAATGAAGATCGATTGGAACTCAGTCCTTCCATCTAAAAATCATATGTATATTTTTTAATCATAGATTAGGCGCTGAATGTAGTCAAGAGAAGGTTTTTAAACAATACTTGAAAAATAGCAAGAGAACAATCCTATATGTAGAATTGTTCTCTAATCTGATTTTCTGCCCAAACATATCATTAACGAAAAGACCCATAAGCCAATATAACGTTTTTAAATTTTTTACTGCGCATTTGCAAAATAAGCGAGCGACCTACTAGGTAGAATTTTCCCTAGCTTGTTTTGGATATATATCCCTGCATCCTGAATCTTTTTCTCTTCGATACCTGTTTCGATTCCCAGTCCATGCAGGAGGTAAAGCACATCATTAGTTGCCACATTTCCTGCTGCTCCAGGCGCATATGGACAGCCTCCTAACCCACCGACAGTACTGTCAAAACGGTTTATACCATAATGCATGGATGTCATGATATTCGCAATTGCCATCCCTCTTGTATCATGAAAATGAAGGATTAGTTTTTCTTTTGGATAGTGTTTCATTAATACTTCCAGCAATTGTTCTACTTGTGTAGGTACAGCAGTCCCAATTGTATCTCCTAGCGAAAGGTCATCCACTCCTGATTCAAGCAATTTTTCACATACGCGAAGAACTTGTTCCGGCGAAATCCTTCCTTCATATGGACAATCAAACACCGTTGAAATATAACCCGTTACTCTTTTCCTGGTATTTTTTGCTTCTTTAACTACTTCATCGAGAACAGGAAACGTTTCATTTATTGTTTTATTTATGTTTTTTTGGTTATGCATTTCACTGGCCGACATAAAAACCGATGCACCATCAATACCTGCTTCCAACGCATATTCCAGCCCTTTCATATTTGGAACAAGCGCTGAATAAAGTACTTTCGGATTACGTCTTATTTTTTTCCCTACTTCTCTGGCATCCGATAAGGCCGGAATCATTTTCGGATTGACAAAGGATGTATATTCAATTTCACTTAAACCAGACTCTGAAAGCATATTAATCCAAGCAACTTTATCAGCTGAGGAAATCCACTTTTTTTCATTTTGTAATCCGTCACGGGCTCCAACTTCTTTAATTTGAACATACTCAGGTAATCGCGCCACTTTAAACCCTCCGTTCAATTTAGAAAATATTCTTACCAGTGTTGCAGTTTTTTCTATTGCAAGGAATGAATCCGTTTACATAATAATTTCTTAACGTTGCACTTTAGCAATATCTGCTTCATATACGCTAGATTTTTGCTATATATCTAGTGTATTCAATTATGTTTATTATAATTCAACTTTGTTGAATTAAGTATATAACAAATATTCAAACAATGTCAATGAAGTTAAAACATAATCTTTCCACGAAAAAACCTTCCTGATAGTATATGTATCAAGAAGGTTAACCTGTGTATGGCAATATTGAATTGTGTTATTCCTTGTACTATTTAGTAGTTAGAAATAATATCTTTTATTATTTCTAACTACATATTTTTTTCTGGATTTTTTTCGAATCCTGTTGAAGAAAACCACAATCAAGCCGACACCAAAAAGAATTAATATGTATGGTAGAACAGAGAATAACTTATCAAGTAGGCTTGTCTTTGTTTGATCGGAGGCTAATTGAGTTTCAACCTCTACACTTTCCTTATTTATTTCTTCTAGTTGAAAAGATGCTATTGTATCATTCTGACCTACAATCTTTAATGTTCCACTCTCATCAACTGTTTCACGAAACTTGTCATCCGGCGAATGCGTATAGGACAATCTCTTAGGTGCTACGTACTCCTGTTCATCAACAGTAAAAACAGATCCCTTTTCGATACTCGATGTGCTGAAATTTTCAAAACCGTAATCTAATAGTTCGATTGTATCTTTATAAGCTTCCTCATTGTAACTGCTCTTTAATGTTACAGCAACTAAATTTAAATCATCGTTTTCTGCTGTTGTAACAAGTGTGTAGCCCGAAAGAGATACAAATCCATTTTTCCCACCAGTTATACCATCATAGGGAATTTCATCTTTCACTAATTTATGATGTGTTCGGAGAGTAGTATCCCAGGTTTTACCATCCCATTCCATTTCCTTTGTACCAAAAATTTTCATAAATGCATCGTTTTTCATTGCATGTTGGGTTATTTTTGCCATATCTTCAGCTGTAGTAACATGTTCTTCGTCAAATAACCCATGTGGATTCTCAAAATTAGTTTGTTCCGTACCAATTACATTTGTTAAGTATACATTTAGATCATCAGAAAACTGTTCCACACTTCCACTCAAATGTTCGGCAATCGCAATTCCTGCATCATTGCCGGAATTAATTACTAATCCCTGAATCAACTTCTTTAATGTAACTTGCTCTCCTTCTTCCAAAAAGACAGTAGTCCCTTCCACATTTCGGGCACTGGCATTGCTACTAACCGTTACAATATCTTCCAGGTCTCCGTTCTCAATTGCAAAAATGGCTGTAGCGATTTTAGTTACACTTGCTGGATACATACGTTCATTTGCATTTTTTTCAAAAAGTATTTGACCCGAATTTGCCTCTAGCAGAATAGCAGCCTCACTATGTATTGTCGGAGATCCTGGCGATTCACCATGGACTTTCAAAGCGTTTATCATATTAACTGCTAGTATAACCGTGATTAATAGAACGATTTTTTTCATTATAACTACTCCATCTAAGATTTTTAAAGTACGTTCTATTTTAGAATAAAGGTACGGAATAAATATGTAAATACGATTGAAAACTTGTAATAAACACCTAACATTCCAGGTAATATATGGTAGATTAAAGGTTACATATACTTCGTAAATTTATCCTTTTCTACCATTTTTCTAGTAAAATTCAAATTTGTTAATTAAATTTTCATACAATTTTAAATATTACTCTGGTATAATTATGTTATAACGCTATAATTAACAAAAAGGGGGAAAGAATGGATGAAAATATATAACCCTGCAGATATAGCTAACTTATTAGGGGTAAAGGAATCAACACTAAGGAAGTATAGTATTCTATTAGAAAATGCAGGTTATAAATTTAATAGGAATAATCAAAATCAACGATGGTACAATGAGAATGACGTTATTGCACTGCAGAAACTTGTAACGTTTAAAAATAGCGGCGATATGAGTCTTAAAGAGTGTGCAGAAGCTGTATGTTTATGGGTTAAAGGTGATGATGTATCACAGGAATTAACTGTTATAGATAACGTCACAGAACGTTATAACAACGATCTAACGGAATTAAAAGACATGGTTCATCATCAAAATGAATTATTGGAAAACTACAATAAAGAACTGCATATGCAAAATGAATTGATTAAGGAATTGGTACAGCGACTGAATCAGCAGCAGGATTATATAGAATTAAGACTGAAGGAACGTGACAAGATGTTAATGCAGACTATAAATGATCGACTCGAAACACAAAAACAAATTGCAGCGGCAAAAGAAGCTGAAGCGGAAGTACAACAAAAACAGGGTTTCTTTATCAGACTCTTCAAAAGATAAAGGTGCCTGTCACTCCCCGAATTTTGTCGAATACACTCCGCAACGCAGCATTATTTTCAAAATCAACGCTTGTAAGTTAATCAGAAATTTGATAACATTACTCTAAATTGAATAAACAAACCTTATCAGATCGGTGAGGTAGAGGCGCATTTAATATGAGTAACCAGTCGGAGGATGACATCTATGATGATTGATGAAAGGATTATTTGCCGAAGCGTAGTAAGGGTCAAGCTTATTATAGCTGGTATGTTTTTGAATAGGAAACTTACTGTCATGCAATGTAATTGTGCATGGAGAACTACTGATCGAAATGGAGGATAACGTATATTGTATAAACAATGGTAGGTTATTTTCTATCGTTGTTTTTTTGTGCACTTAAAAAGGTGTTTATACCTTGTGTACATAAAACACCTTCCCTCCATTCATTATGTTTTCTCCAAATATTTACGTAGAAAAACGCTATGTAAATCTAATTAACTACTACATATATGAGACAGTAACACTCCTATTTCATAACCAGATCATTCCCTTTAACTATCCCATTGTTTATTTCCCTAAATTATTTACCGAGGAGATAGTTACATCATGAAAAAAATCTTTACCAATGGACAATTTTATACTTTTAATCCAGTAAGGCCAACTGTGCAATCAGTTGTCGTAGAAAATGGCCGTTTTATAGATATGGGAGCAACCAAGGATATGCTCATCCAATGGGGAAACTCCGATATTGAAGTTATTAATCTGGAAGGGAATACGGTGACACCTGGATTGGTAGACAGTCACCTTCATATGTCCATGATTGCCACGAAATTTATCGATTTGGATTTAACAGGAATTACGACGAAACACGAAGCACTGAATCACATCCAAAATCAGGCAAAAACACTTCAACCAGGTGAATGGCTACTTGGTGGAGGATGGGATGAAAACCTCTTTACCGATGGAGGAATTCCTTTAATTCATGAACTTGATCATGTAGCTCCACACAACCCATTATATTTAACGCGAATCTGTGAACATGCCGCTATAGTTAATCGCAAAGCATTGGAAATATGTAATTACCATCCTACCATGACAGTACCCGTAGGTGGAAAGATCGTATTGGATGAATCGACAAATAAGCCAACAGGATTACTATTGGAATCTGCTTCCGATCTAATAACGCAGCATATTCCTGAAAAATCGTATGAAACGTTGAAAAATGCAATGAGGAAAGCAATCAACTTCGCTATGGAAAAAGGTCTAACAAGTGTTCATTCAAACGATCCCCTTTACTTAGGCGGTTTACGTCAAACGTATCAGATTTATGACGAATTACTGAACCAGGAGCATCTTGGATTACGTTCCAATCTTTTAATCAATCATGAATTTCTCGATGACTTAAGAGACCTAGGAATGTATGCGGGCTACGGAAATGAAACACTACAAATTGGTGCAGTAAAACTATTTGCAGATGGTGCATTTGGAAGAAGAACTGCTTTATTATCAGAGCCTTACAATGATGACCCAGGAAACTATGGTAAAGCTATGTTTGATCAGCATGCAATATATGACATCATCAAACGTGCACGTGAATTATCTATGCCGATAGCTGTTCATACAATAGGCGACCAAGCACTGGAAAATGTATTGGATATAATGGATCAGTTTCCTACCGTAACGCACCGGGACCGGCTGATTCACGTACAGGTGCTGCGTGAAGATTTAATTGAGCGTCTTGCACAACCAAGCAGAATTGCAGATATTCAACCACGATTTTTAGCGAGTGATTACCCATGGGTTGAGGAGAGGCTTGGGGAAAAACGAATGAAGCTTTCCTATGCTTGGAAAACGCTGCAGGAGGCCGGAGTAATATGTGCAGGAGGATCAGATTCACCTGTCGAACCAGTCGATCCATTAATGGGAATTCATGCTGCTGTGACAAGAAGGTCACCAGGGCAAACACATAATGGTTGGTATCCTGATCAAAAATTAACGATGCATGAAGCATTTAGGTTATTCACTGAAATGGGAGCATATCCAACAAATGAAGAAGCAATCAAAGGAACCATTGACACAGGTAAATTGGCTGACATGACAGTTTATTCCAAGAATCCATTTAAAATGGAAGATGCTGACGAATTATTAACCACATCCATTGAAATGACAATCATTGGTGGTGACATTAAATATCAAAGCAATTAAACACTACTACTTTGAGGAGATACATCTATGGAAAATATATTAAAAGAATTGTCAGCATTTTTATGGGGGGTTCCCCTTATTTTAACTATTGTATTTGTGGGATTGTACTTTACCGTTGGAAGTAAATTCTTTCAATTCGTTCATATATCACATATTTTAAAAGAAACATTGATGAGCCTTTTTAAAGAGAAAAAAAAAGGTCATGACGAAAAAGGAATATTATCCTCCTTTGAGGCTGTCAGTACTGCCATCGGCGGTTCTGTTGGGGTAGCTAACATCGGAGGGGTTGCAACCGCTATTGCAGTTGGTGGACCTGGAGCCATCTTTTGGATGTGGCTTTGTGCATTGATTGGTATGATTATTAAAACGGTTGAGGTAACACTTTCTGTCTATTACCGGAATACGGATGAAAACGGCGATCCATATGGTGGGCCGACCTATTATATGGAAAAAGGACTTGGAGAAGAAAGAAATTTTAAATATTGGATGTTCCCTGCAATCATTTTTGGGTTCGGGATTTTCTCCACCTTCTTTATCACAATGCAAAACTATACGATTTCAGAAGCAATGAGTTCAACCTTTAACATTGGCATGATTCCAGCTTCGATTCTATTTTCCATCTTAATTTACCTTGTTGTCTATGGTGGAATAAAACGGATTGGAAAAATTGCATCAAAAATTGTTCCAATTATGGTTCTCTTTTATGTGTTGGCAGGCCTCTATATTATCCTAAGTAACTTCAGCCAAATTGGCCATGTCTTTTCTTTAATTCTAACAGGCGCTTTCGGAGGTACAGCCGCAGTAGGTGGGTTCGCTGGCGCAGCTGTTGCGATGGTGATCCGTATGGGAATGGCAAGATCAGTATACAGTAATGAGGCCGGATGGGGTACCTCCCCGATGGTCCACTCAACTGCAAAAGTTGATCACCCTGTTAAACAAGGTGTCTGGGGAGCTTTCGAAGTATTTGTAGATACGATTATTGTCAGTTCCATTACAGCTTTTACCATCATCATCACAGGAGCATGGTCATCCGGGTTATCCGGAGCAGAGCTTACACTTGCGGCATTTGAAATCGGAATCGGTGAAACTGGAAGAACGATTATTGCCTTATCTATTTTATTATTTGGATTAACTACATTGAGTGGATGGTTTTTATATTACGAAATTCTGCTTCGCCACTTATTCAAAAACAGAAAACCAAAGATTAAAAATGCACTACTAAAATCTTTTATTTGGTTATACCCCATTCCTGGTACTCTTATGGTTGTATACGCTGTAAGCTTTGGTATACCAGGGCAAACGGTTTGGTATTTTGCAGATATCTCATCCGCTATCCCTACCTTTATCAATATTGTTGTTATTCTAATCCTAAGTAAGCAGTTCTTCGTTTTGCTGAGTGATTATAAAGCAAGATATTTAGGTATTGGTGAAGTAGATCCAGAGATCGTTTTATTTTATGAGGAGAAGGAAACAAAATTGTCGGAGAAAAAATAAATATAGTTAAAAAGCAGATATACCTAGTAACATGGTATATCTGCTTTTTTATGAGAGATTAAAAGAATTATGCTCGCTTCTTCATTAACCACAGGAAATATGGTGCACCAATTATTGCTACTAAAATACCTGATGGAATTTCATTTGGTGCTAACAATGTCCTGCTGAGCAAATCAGCAATTACTAATAGTAGTCCACCTATTAAGGCTGTAACGGGAAATAACCGCTGATTAGATGGTCCGACAAGTAATCTGGAGAAATGTGGCGCGATTAAACCAATAAAACCAATTGCTCCAACTGCAGCTACACTGAACGCTGCCAAGACGGTTGCCAAAAGCGCTAATTGAAATCGACTGGACATCACTTTAAGCCCCAGCCCTTTTGCTGTATCATCACCTAATGCCAACGTATCCATTTCCTTAATTTTTAAAAACAGGATGGGGAGTAGTATGAATGCCGGCCATATCAAATAATTAAATAGCTCCGACCACCCTCTCGCGTAAGTTGTGCCTGAGAGCCAGGTTAATGCAGATGAAACTCCAAGGTCAGCTTGTACAACTAATATTTGAATGATCGCTGAGCCAAAAGCAGATACACCAATTCCAAGAAGCGCTAAAATAGTTGGCTGAAACTGGGCCCGAACTGCAAGTACCATGACAATAACAAAAAATACAAATGAACCTATCATTGCCCCAATTGGAATCCACACTGCAGATACACCGAATACATACATCATTAAGAGAGCACCAACCCCTGCACCGGAAGTGATTCCAATAACGGATGGATCTGCCAGCGGATTACGCAGGACACCTTGGAAAATTAAGCCACATACTGCCAATAGCAACCCACTTAATAAGGCAACAAGGGAACGAGGCAAACGAAGATCTAAAATAAGATTTTTCATAAATTCATTTCCATCACCGAAAAAAACCTGATATGCCACAAGCGGTTCGAAACCATAATTCCCTGAGGCTAGACTGATTAGCAACGTAATTAAAATTGCAGCAACTAAGACCGGCACAATTACTTTTAACGGCATTCCAATTGTTACCTTACCTGCTAAAACAGAAGTATTTTCTTCTCCATACTTCCTCCTTTTCATGCGTAACACTAAATAGATTAACCAAGGAGCCCCAATTAAAGCAGTGATCGAACCAACAGGAAGCTCTGAGAATGATGGATCAATAATCCTCGCTAAAACATCGGCAAAAACTAATACATTTGCACCCCATATAAAAGAGGCAATAATTAAAGGAAAATGCTTGCGGTAACCAATTAACTTGATAATATGGGGTGCAATTAGTCCAACAAAGCCGATTGGCCCCACTATGCTAACCGTCACAGATGTCAATAAAACGGCAACAAGAATCGCAATTAACTTAACACTCGATACATTTTGCCCAAGGGCAATCGCTATATCATCGCCCAATGTTAACGTGTCCAACTTATGAGTCATGATCAAGATAACGATTAATCCAGCAACTATAATTGGTAAGGAAAATTGTACGCCACTCCAATCATTTTGAACGAGCGTACCAGAACCCCATAAAAATAATCCAGCTACTTCATTTTCATAAAAAATTTGAAGAACACTTGTCAGCGAGGAAAATAAAAGCGTTACAATCATTCCTGCTAAGACCATTCTCACTGGTGTTGCTTTATTACCACCTGACAATAAAAATACGGTTAAAAATGTTAGAATACCCCCTAAAAATGCAACGATAATTCCATTTCCAACTAAAGCTGCCGGGAATAATACCGTACTGAGTACTACTGCAAAATAGGTTCCTGAATGGATTCCTAATGTACTGGCAGACGCAAGCGGATTTTTAGTAACGGTTTGTAAGATAACTCCAGAAACAGCTAGTGCTCCACCTGCAATAATGCCCATAATAGCCCTTGGCATCCGCAGATATCGAACGGTATGATGTTCCAACAAATCCTGGGGTGCAAAAATCGCATCCAAAACAGTACTAAATGGGATCGCTACACTCCCCTGATTAATATGTATAAAAATTAAAATGCATAAAAGGGCGGTCCCACCCCCAAAGGTCAGAACCGCTTTTATTGATTTTCGAAGCATTATATCCACCCGAATCACTCATTTACCATAGCATTAACTAATTCTTCTGTTAGTACTTCCGCTGATAATACCCCACCAAAAGTCCACGTATCACCTGGTAATGCATGTGTATTCCCTTCCAGAACAAAGCTCAAATTTTCCCAGACAGGATTACCTTTTAACTGATTAGCAAACACATTATCGTCTTCCTGAACAATATATAAAAATTCAAGATTCTCGTTCTGGAAGTTTTGTAGCGCTTCGATTGTTACTTCAGTATATCCATACGTTTCAACTGTGTCAGACTCATATGCATTTACAAAACCTAAGTTACTCATCACTTGGGAAACAATGGAGTTTTCTGTAAACAATCTAAGTACAGGCGTGTTTTGAGCGGTAAAAGCCTGGGTCGCAATATAGGTTGAACCCTCCAGCCCTGCATCTGAAACACGTGCTACTTGCTCTTCTGTAAAATCTGCTAAATCTGCTAATACTTGTTCTGCTTCCGCTTCTTTATCAACTATTTTTGCAACCGTTTGGAACTCATTGATCATATTTTGATAATGATCCTCAATTGCTTCTTCCCCATAAGGTGCGAATGTAACAACTGGAGCAATATCCTTTAAGCTGTTTAAATGTTGTTCATGTCTAAAATCCACACCGATGATTAAATCTGGATTCAAGCGGGCGATTGCTTCAAGATTAGGTTCCTGCCTGGTACCTACGTCTTCTACACTTTCATCAAACGCTGCATCTATATTTACCCACTGATTAAATCCATCTAAATCTGCAACACCTGCAGGTTGAATTCCTAATGCAAGTAAATCTTCTGCATAGGACCATTCCAATACGACGATATTTTCAGGTATCCCTTCAATTGTTTGTTCACCCATTGCATCTTCAATTGTAATCGTTCGTTCATCCGTATTTGTTTCTGATTCATTAGCTGTTTCATTTGAGCCCCCACAAGCGGTTAGTATTAATACAATAAATAATGCTAAAAGTAATCCTAGTTTCTTCATTAGTCCATCTCCTATCTAATTTTTTCAGTATTGATCCAATCAATTTTCCCCTCTAACGGTGTACGTTCCTTTGCTTTCGGTACCTTATTAGGATAGCCAACCTGGACGACCGCTATTAATTTATGTTTCTCAGGTAAAAGTCCAATATCACGAATAAACACTTCATCCAATAGTGTTTTCTTTGCAGTCCACATCGTTCCTATTCCATTTTCCCAAGCTACCAGCTGGAAGTTTTGGATAAATGCACAGACAGCCGCAAAATTTTCTTCGTCCACATAGCCACCATCATCCTCTTTATCTATGTAAAAAAGTACATGATGTGGGATAGAAGTGAAGAAGCGGTCATAGGATTGACGCGCTTTCATTAATTTCTCTTCATTAGATGTTTTTAATAGACCAAGCCTTATGTAACTATCTACAATCTTTTTCCCAAACACAGATTTGGCATCATCCTCATATATTTTTATCTTCCACGGTTCCTTCATATGATGATTGGGGGCGTATGCTGCGTTATTAAACAGTTTCAACAGCAAAGCTTTATTGACCTTTTCTGATTTATAATCAAGAATCGTTCGTCGACCCCGCATCGCCGTTATTAACTCGATAGTATTTCCCCACCTTTAATTGAAAATGATTATCATTATCATGAATTTTATATGATTATTTTTATACTGTCAATACTACTAGGAAAATAAAGTAAGAAAAACAGACGGTGCAAATCCGTCTGTTTTCTATTTGTTCTTATATCGTATATTAAATCAATTAAATTTCAAGATATTTGGATTGTTGTTCCGCAAACACACTACGTCCTTTTCCATGAGGTATACACATAGGTGTTCCATAGTTAGGATCAAAGAAGATGTCACACTTCATTTGGAACACTTTCTCAACTAGGTTACATGTAATAATTTCTTCTGGTTTACCTTGTTGAAAAACCTTTTTATCTTTGATGGAAATAATGTGGTGAGCGTAGCGACATGCCAGATTTAAATCATGCAAAACCATGACAACTGTCCGCCCTTCCTTCTCGTTCAACTCAAATAATAAATCAAGAACCTCGATTTGGTGAGTCATATCTAAATAGGTTGTTGGTTCATCTAGCAAAATGATGTCTGTTTGTTGTGCTAATGTCATGGCAATCCATGCACGTTGTCGTTGACCACCTGATAGTGAATCAACGGATCTATCTTTTAAGTTGGTCACATGTGTTAGTTCAAGTGCATGATTAACAGCATTCTCATCATCTGTAGACCATTGTTTTAGAAAGCCGCGATACGGATTTCTACCTTGTTTCACAAGTTCAAAAACGGTTAGACCTTCAGGAGTCACAGGACTTTGTGGTAAGATGGACAACCTTTTAGCAACTTCTTTTGTTTGAATTTTTGCAATATCATGACCATCTAGAACGACATGACCAGTCTTTGGTTTCAACAAACGTGCCATCGATCGTAATAATGTAGATTTTCCACAACCATTCGCTCCAATTAAAACAGTAATTTCACCCTTTGGAACCGTTATATTAAGATTATCTATAATAATATCTTCCCCATAACTTAGCGTTAAGTCATTTGCAGTTAATTCTTGCATGGAATTCACTCCCTACAACATACATAAAAACGATATTTTAATGTATGAACTTTTTCCCAAAAACCTATCTATAGTCTATTTGCTTTTAGGACAATAGTCAATGATAATCATTTTCAATTATACGGACACTTGATTAACAAAAGTAAGAGGATGGAAAGGAACCAACACCATGCAGATGACCTGTTCCCTTTATTTATCAAACCGAATAATGCCAAACCCCATTCAGCATTTCCTTTTTTACTTGACCGACATCCTCCAAATAATCGAGATGCCCGATAACTTCAGACATTACGAGCGAAAATTGGGTAGAATACAGTTTTTTATAATAGGTCTTGGCAAGCTCATCACCTGTTGTAATACCCCCTTGAATAAGAATTTTCAAACGCTCTGCCTTTCTCTCAATTCCCGCTAATCTATTTTTGATTAAAGCTTTAGGTTCATTAATTAAAATCCCGTGGCCCGGGAAAACCAGGTCTACCGACAAAGCATATATTTTTTCCAGTGAATGCTTATGCTGTATTAATGTTGGCAAGCGTTTCCCTGTAATGTCAGGTTCGATTAAAGCATTGCTTGAAATATGCTGAATCAGTAAGTCACCCGCTATAAGGATCTGATCTGATTCGTGATACAAGGCAACTTGGTCCTCAGCATGCCCAGGCACATGAATAACCTTAAAGCCCAAATGATTGTTGCCTATTGGAGAAATGTCTGGATGTATTGCACTTTTACTTCCTTTTAACATTGCTTGCTTCAAATATTCCACTTGCTTGTTACCTGCTTCTCCACAACCCATTTGCTTATAAATATCAGCAAAAAATGCAACCCTCATCCTAAAGAAGTCATGGTCTCTCTTCAAACGAGGAACTGCATCCCCATGTGCATAGACGGGTATAGGATGCATTGCAGTGATACGATTTACTAACCCGACATGATCACCATGGTTGTGGGTTAAGACGATTTCTGTTATATCTTGAACCGTAAAACCATTTTCACATAATGTATTTTGGAGCGCTGTCCAACAATCATCATTGTCCAGACCTGCATCAACCAGGACTAAAGAATTCTCCATTTTGATTAAATAGAAATTAATTGTTTTTAAATTAGATGCTACATCAACAATAACAGGAATAATTTTATAGCTTGCATAATCCTTCAATTGTCCTCACCCCTTTTTTCAAATATATCTGATTAGTTTCCTCGTTGCTCAATTAACAATTTCACACGAAGTCCCCAATAAATTTAATTTTAATTATTATTCAGTTTTAGTATACCTATATTATTATGAAAATGGGTATTTACAACCTTAAATATTTTTAAAAAATGATATTTTATTCTTTCTTTATTTGAGACGTTACAATAAATAATAGGGGATTATTTTCTAAGAGGTTGCAAGATTTATGATTACGTCTAAATCTGCAAAAACATTGACTGCCACTTAAAAATAAGTTAAATTACTAAAGGCGAACGATTTACCATAAATTTTATTTAATATTCGTTTTTAGGAGTGTATAACATGGAAAATGTATTTGATTATGAAGATATTCAATTAATTCCAGCAAAATGCGTAGTAAACAGCCGTTCAGAATGTGATACAACGGTTACCTTCGGCGGGCGAACATTCAAATTGCCTGTAGTACCTGCAAATATGCAGACCATTATAGATGAAAAAATTGCAACCTATTTAGCAGAAAATGATTATTTCTATATCATGCACCGATTTAATCCAGAGAAACGTTTATCTTTCGTTCAAGATATGCAGTCACGTGGATTATTTGCTTCTATTAGTGTTGGTGTTAAAGAAGAAGAGTATGATTTTGTAAATCAATTAGCAACAGAAAATCTCACACCTGAATACATTACCATTGATATCGCGCATGGTCATTCCAATGCGGTGATTGAAATGATAAAGCATATAAAAAAACAAATCCCAGAGAGCTTTGTAATTGCAGGAAATGTTGGAACTCCTGAAGCAGTAAGAGAATTGGAACATGCCGGTGCAGATGCAACGAAGGTCGGCATTGGTCCTGGGAAAGTATGTATAACAAAAATTAAAACCGGATTCGGTACTGGTGGCTGGCAATTGGCGGCGCTTCGCTGGTGTGCAAAAGCAGCAAGCAAGCCAATCATTGCTGACGGTGGGATTCGTACCCATGGAGATATAGCTAAGTCCGTTCGTTTCGGTGCTTCCATGGTTATGATTGGTTCCCTTTTCGCGGGTCATGAAGAATCACCTGGAGAAACCTTTGAAAAAGACGGGAAGCTTCTTAAAGAATACTTTGGTTCAGCATCCGAATTCCAAAAAGGCGAGAAGAAAAACGTAGAAGGCAAGAAAATGTACGTGGAGCATAAAGGTTCACTAAAAGATACATTGACTGAAATGGAGCAAGATCTTCAATCCTCTATTTCCTATGCTGGTGGAGATAAACTGGAGGCAATCCGCACTGTAGATTATGTTGTTGTTAAAAATTCTATTTTTAATGGCGATAAGGTTTATTAAGGTTTATAAATTGTACTACCAAGATGAGCGAGATACTTATGTATTCGCTCGTCTTTTTATTTTGATTAGATGAGGCTGCACCTACCCTCACTGATCGCAGCTCGCTCTTGCTTCCACCCCCGAATTGTGAACTTAGCTTTTTAATTTGTGAACTTCAGCCATTTTGTCTTGAACTTCAGCCATTCCTCTGTGAACTTCAGCATTTTACCTATTTTTTCGCCTCGTTATGCTTGATATTCTCTTTCCACAACTAATAAGAGTATAGTGTCACACCCTATGCCTCTCTTCCCGTAGTATTCGTGTATTTCCCAGAGCTGGTTAGAAGATTGCTGACAATACTTCATATGCACATCATACAGCTACACTAGTCCGGGATAGCTCTGGGCGGATGCACACCTTAGGATTATAAATAGACTAATAAATAAAAAAGCTATTTTGAACCAAACTACTACTGAACCACAATAATAAACTTAAAAGTACATCTAAAAGGATGATACATATATGATAAAAAAATTACTATTCGTTCTGATCGGTCTTGCTCTAATTTTAGCCATAATCATTTGGTATGGATTTTCTACACCGACAAAAGATGTAACTGATTTAGAGATTACTTCCTCTTCCAAACCAGTCGTTTTCTTACTTATCGATTCTCTTATGCATGAACCATTACAACAAGCTATTGAAGAAGGTCGAGCTCCTGCTTTAGCTTTTTTAGCTGGCAATGGACAGTATTTTCCTCAAATTGTAAGTTCTTATCCGACCATGTCCGTTACCATTGACAGCACTCTTTTAACAGGAACCTACGCTGATCAGCATCGAATTCCAGCACTTGCCTGGTTTAATAATAAAGAAAATCGACTGGTGAACTATGGAAGTAGTGCCATGGAAATTTATCAACTCGGGATAAAACAAGTTCTTCATGATAATATTTATCAGTTAAATCAGGAGCATTTAAGCAAACAAACAAGCACCATTTTTGAGGACCTTGCTAACCGGAAAGATGATTCTGCCTCGATTAATGGGATGCTCTATCGTGGAAATAATCAACATGATCTCCATATACCAAAACTCATTTCTATGTTTAACCTATTACCCGATACAGCTCAAATAGATGGACCAACCCTATTATCTTTAGGAAGTTTGTCACAATTCAGTTCGAAAAATAACAAGCATAATAATGTTTGGCAAAAACTTGGAATGAACGATCCATTTACTAGTAATGAACTTAAAAAACTTATCCAAGACGATAAGCTGCCTTCTTTTACGCTGGCTTATTTCCCACGGCTGGATAAGCAGGTTCATAAAAATGGACCCATGACGATGGAAGGGATTGAAGCAGTTGATCAGGAGCTGCAATCTATTTTAAATGAATTTCCATCTTGGGAGAAAGCAACGGAACAGATGTCAGTGATTGTGTATGGTGACAGTGGTCAAGCTGTGATTGGCGAAGATAAAGAGACAGCTCTCATTGATCTTAAAAAACTTTTTGAAACATACAGACTTTCAAAACTTGGAGAACCAATTCAAAAGGAAGATCAGATTGTTTTAGCTGTCAATTCCCGTATGACCTATATCAATTTACTTGATAAGAATATTAGTTACAAAGAAATGATTTCCCACCTTGTTAAAGACCCGAGAATTGGTTTTATAGCATGGAAAGACGATAATGGAAATCACGTAATATCCGAAGAATCCGGTGACGTACTTACGTTTAAACCGAACGGAAAATATACCGATCAATATGAGCAAGATTGGGAATTGGATGGGGATATCTCCATCTTAGACCTTTTTGTGGATGAAGAAAACAAGATCACTTACTGGGACTATCCAGATGCACTGGCACGACTCTATGGAGCACTACATTCACATCAGGGACGTTACATTATCGTTGATGCAAAACCCGGTTACGAATTCATCGGAGAACATTCCCCCACTCACCTTGGAGGAGCCGGACACGGTTCTCTTTATAAGGATGATTCACTTACCCCAATGATTATAACCGGCACCGACGCCACACCCAAATACGAACGAGCCATCGATATAAAAGACTGGATCATGAAACTAACAGACAAATAGAAGGAAGCATGGGGACGGTTCTCCTGCTTCCTTAAGGGTTTTTGAACATTCGTAATTCGGAAATTAATATACTTTACTATTAAGGTTGGTTAGCTGTAAGAGTTATAAAAACACCGCTTCGACTATGTCCAAGCGGTGTTTTATGATTTATTCTGAAGGTCGTGTATTTTGATAAGAAAGTGTATCCCAAAATGAAATATCTTGCTCTTCGATAGATCCATCAGAAATTGCCTCAGCTGATGCAGTCAATGTGTTCACAGTTTGTTTGATTAGGTATCCATTACTTTTCTGTCCTAACACATAGGACTCATAATAGTGATCAGACATACCACGCATCTCAAACAGTAGTGTGGAAATTCCGTACTCTACTGCAATGCCGTTTCTACTGATTGTTTCCGCAGAACCACCATTATATTTACCTAAATGCCCCCAGCCTGTTGGGTCAATCTCGTTGAATACAACTGCACCCAATTGTTTAGACTTTTCTACAACCTCTGGATCAGCATTTTCTGTGGTTGGATAAAGAATAGATCCGGATACAAGCTCCCCGTCACGCTCGCTCTGTGCTCCCTGATGATGTAAGTCGATCATATAATCAATATCATACTGACTTAAAACATTATTATGCAGGGCCTGTGTTTCCGGCTGAATTCGATCAACATGATCACGATTTAAATCGACTTCATCTGCATTATAGCGAGTCAAATTACGGTCGCCACTTGCAACATAATCATCCAATGAAAAATTAACGTCTCCCATAGCTCCGTCTGCATTAAGCATTGGTACAATTAGAATATTTACACCCTCCAATATCCCTTTTGTTTTGCCGGTACCAAGATGTTTAATAAATTCCAGTGTTCCTTCCGTTGTTAACTGTTCATTACCATGTTGCTGTGTCAAATAAAGAATGGTTGGATTATCTGGATCTGCCATATATTTCACCAGATGTATATCCCTCCCTTTTACTGTTTGTCCAATGACTTCAAGCTCCATCTGTTCCTGTTTTACCTCCTGTTTTTCAAGGAAGTCCACCATTTCATCATAGGTGGTAAGAATGGATGTATTAACGGTTTCATTTCCTCCATACTCAGGGCCGTTTCCAACAGCACTTACGGTAGGAGAGCCAATAGAAATCCCTCCTAAGACCAGTGTTCCTGCAACAGTTAACGTGATTAATTTTCCCTTCAAAAAATCCCTCCATTTTATAAAAATGTATGTATACATCTTCGGTTTTTATATAGATAATTCCTGCAAGATTTTCAAAAATAAGAAAGAATACTCAGAGAAATTACATTTATAAACGTGAAGTCCTGGTTCTATTCAACAGAGGATTGTTGAATAGGGTATTAAGTATCTATTGTTTAATCCATTACCGAAACAGGGTATAGATATATAAACAACCTAAGGAGAGATATGATGTTATTCTATACGTCTCAATTAAAAGATTACAATATTGCTGCCACCGATGGCGAACTGGGAAAGATTAAAGATCTGTATGTTGACGAACAAAATTGGTCTATACGTTATGTAAGTTTAGACACTAGAAAATGGCTTCCTGGTAAAAGGGTGATTTTATCCCCTTCTTCTTTCAATCGGACTAACAAAGAAGAGCAAACTCTAGAAGTAAAATATGATAAGCAAACTGTCCGAAATAGTCCCGACGTATCTGAGAATTCGCAATTGTCAAGGGAGACCAAGCAACGATTGGACGAGTACTACGGTTGGGGACCAAATTTATCAGATCCAGTTATGTTTGGTGGTGGGCAAATCGCAACCATAAATCTAATTCAACCACCAGAATCTTATACAACCGCACCACTTCCAGATCCAGGTGAACCTGAACAAGACTTAAGAAGTGAAGATGAGGTAGTCGGATTTAGAGTTCATGCAAATGATGGAAAGCTTGGAAAAGTTGCTGATTTTATCTATGATGATAAACATTGGCAAATCCTATATATTGTCGTTGAAAGCAGAGAAAGTACTTTAAATCCAAAATACTATGCTTACAGCACGGATAAGATTGAGTCTGCCGACTGGCATGAAGGCGATCTGTATATGAAAGAGCCACTAACTATACTGGAAAAAGAAGCGCTTTATAAACATAAAGAGGATATCATTGGTTCCTTATCTGTTTAAATTAATCTTAAAAAGCATACGCTTCATAAAAGAATCCCAGGTGAAATTTCCCCTGGGATTCTTCATATCTTCTATTCTGTTAATAAAGGATAATATCCTTCTTCGTTATGTGTTTCTGTACCTACTAGTGGTGGATTAAATACACATACCATGCGCATTTGAGTTTCCGCACGTAGTTTATGTTTATCATGGTTGTCTAAGAGATACATGGATCCTGGTTTAAGCGACCAAACTTCACCAGTTTCTACGCTTTCAATTTCACCTTCACCTTCAATACAATATACCGCTTCAATATGGTTTTTGTACCAGAAATAACTTTCTGTTCCCGCTTTAATAATTGTATCATTTAAGCTAAAACCAACTTTATCTTTATTTAAGATAAATCTTCTGCTCTCCCATGTGTTTCCTTTTGTGTGGTCTTCTGTTCCAATAATTTCATCAAGTGATTTTACGATCATTTTCGTTTCCCCTTTTCAAGTAAGTTTTTCTATTATTATTATTTTGATAGTACGTGTTCAATACTATCAACTAAAATTCCAAGCCCTTTGTTTAAGCCTTCTTCATCGATAATAAGTGGTGGCAGGAATTTAACTACTTCATCTTTTGCTCCTGACGTTTCTACAATTAGTCCACGTTTAAATGCTTCTGCACATATCTCATTTGCTAGGTCCTCAACATGTACGCCAATACCCTGCATAAGGCCTCGCCCACGGGCTTCTCCTTTTAATTCTGGATATTTCTCAATAATCATGTCGATCGTATTTCTTAATAGACTCGCATTCTTATTTATTTCCTTTTCAAATTCATCCGTTTCCCAAAAGCTTAAAGCTTCTGTGGCAGCAAGAAATGCTAAATTATTTCCACGGAATGTTCCGTTATGTTCACCAGGTCCCCATTGATCATACTCCGGTTTAATAAGCGTAATTGCCATTGGTAAACCTGCACCACCAATAGATTTCGAGAGACAAACAACATCCGGCTTTATGCCAGCAGGTTCAAAGCTAAAGAACGTACCTGTTCTTCCACAACCTGCTTGCACATCATCAATAATCAATAGAATATCCCAACGTCTGCAAATACTTTCTATTTTCTTCAACCAATCCATACGAGCAGCATTAATGCCACCTTCACCTTGCACCGTTTCCAGAATAATTGCTGCGGGTAGTGCAACACCGCTTCCATTATCTTCAAGGAATTTTTCAATATATGCGATGGAATCCTGGTCTTCTACATAATCATCAAAAGGCATTGTTGATGTATGATGAAGTGGAATTCCTGCTCCATGACGTTTAAATGAATTACCAGTCACAGACAACGACCCGATTGTCATACCATGGAACGCATTTGTAAAGTTAATTACGGTATCTCGACCTGTTACCTTTCTGGCAATTTTCAATGCACTTTCAACAGTATTCGTTCCTGTTGGTCCGGGAAACATAATTTTATAATCGAGGTTTCGAGGTGTTAGAATAGTATCTCGGAACTTCTCAAGAAAAGCTTTTCTTGGTGTCGTTCCCATGTCGAGGCTGTGCAAAATCCCATCTTCTTTAATATATTCAATCATTTTTTCTTGCATCGCAGTATTGTTATGACCATAATTTAATGCACCTGCTCCAGCAAAGAAATCAATATATTCCTTACCATCTACATCCCATAGTTTATATCCTTTAGCCCTTTCAAAAACAGTAGGCCAACTACGGCTATAACTTCTTACTGCAGATTCCACTTCTTCAAACGTTTTCATTTTGTCATTGTTAATTACTGCAGTTGTCATCGACTCATCCTTTAATTTAATTTATTTTCGAAGCGGTCCAATTTTATATAACAGCTCATTTTCGTGCCCTGTTTGAGGAAAATCCTCAGCTGTAAAATAATCGCTAACTTTCCAATTTGTATTAAATTTCCTTGCAAGTCCAAAGAATAGACGTTTTGAGGGTTCATTTGACGGTGACACAGTCGCTTCCACATAGTGAACCTCTCCACATGTAGTACGTTCCAGTAACTGAAGCAACATTCTCGTTGCCAATCCATTTCCTCTCTCAGACTCATGAACAGCTACCTGCCAAATAAATAATGTATCTGTTTTTTCTGGATGAATGAATCCAGATATGAAACCGACAACCTTTTGCGTCTCTTTACTAATAACTACAATCGATGTATCCGCAAAAATTTCGCACCACATCAAATAGCTATAAGACGAATTTAGATCCAGATTGCCAATATGTTTAACAAGTTCGTATACCGGAGCCCCGTCATCTTTAGTTGGCTTGCGGAAAAGATATTCCGTTTTACTTATATTCAACTTTTCTGCTACTTCCGAAATATTGATGATGTCACCTCCTAATTTGTTTTTTTCGTATAATCAATTACCTTTAATAGCCTATAAGGAATACTTCATTTCGTCAAAATGAATTAAGCTTGATATAGCGTGTTTAATCGTGACTACTCGTGCTTAAGTGGAAATAGATGCCATTGTCTATAGAATGCTACCAAATAGTAAGGTATAATCCAAAATTTAAAAAATTTAGTAAAGTAAAACATAGTTAAACCCCTGATATAAAGCGATTTTCCAGTTTTTTCAGAAATAAGATATTGTTAGGGAATCTAACATTAATTTCTATGATAAAAAATTGTATAACAGCTTGCTAAATGCCTACTTATCAGCTGATTGCTAGAAATTTTACCAGAAAATAATAGTTTCATTTATTTTTTATGTAAATCTGTCATGTTAACTAAAATTCCATGTTTCTGTCACAAGCCAACCTTAAAATGTCATATAGTATCAGGAATATTTTTTAGTTTATTTTAGGAGGAAGAGATATGTATCCGTATTATCCGAATTACCGGTATCATCCACAACATCATTATTCAGCAACCCCTTCTGTGCATCCTGATTACGACTATAATAATGGATATCCACCCTACCCGTATGATCGTCAACAATCCATTAGAGGTCAGGCTACTTGGACAGATGGTGGACAAGTAACAAAATGTGAAATTCCTTGGTCAGATGATGAATTTATGACAGCTGCAGTTGGTGATACTTCACCTTACCAGTGCGGAGATACGCTGAAAATTAGAAATGTTTCTGCACCTGTTGGGAGAGAAATTATTGTTAAAGTAGTTGATCAAGTGGAAGGCTACCCGCCTAACCGAATCAACTTGCATCGAAGAGCTTTTCAAGCACTTGGCGTAAGTCCAAATGTTGGTGTTATTAATATTGAAATCATTCCCTCACCGGAGTTAGAGTTGGAAAAGTGGGGAAAATGTTTATTAGGAGTGACACAAACGGCATATCCGGAATATGATATTACAGACTACAGATCATCAGGAAAATCGATACTCTCTTCTACACAAACAAAAGAAACGTATGAATTTATCTTGCAATCTCCCCAGGAAACAATTAGAGTACAAGGAAATGTAATCTACAATCCTAATACCGACCGCATCATTTCTTTCGATATAAAAGAACTCTATTAAAGGTGAAAGGAGCCTGGAAATAATTATCCATGCTCCTTTGTTTTGTGTTCCACATTCTAGACAGATGCATCTCCCAATATTGCTTCCTTTCCTAACACTATTCTTTGTCAAGATTCGTCATGATTCGCCAAACTTTACACCCAAAAAGGCCTCCATCTGGAAGCCCAATTTTGTCTGCTATTAATTTTCCAATACAAGTGAAAGACTATCTACAAAAATACCGAAAGCACCATCATCATCTGTTGCTATAATAATTTGTGCTCCTTTTGTTTCATCTGGTGCTTTGTCAGTTAATAATTGATGGAAATTCCAGTCACCTTCTCCGTTCACCGGCTGCGTGAACCTTTCTACTGAAAAACTTTGTGCTGTGCCAATAGGATTTCCATTAGAATTAAGAAATTGAACACTTACTTCTGTTCTTGAATTATTTGGGTTGTCAATACTTGTATTAGGAGATGCTAAAGCAACGTTTAGACGATAAACTTTATCTTCACAAACGCCTGGTTTAATCTTTTGCGTAATGCTTGAACCTGGGCTCAAATTAGCTAGATACGCACCTTCATGTGGGTTAAAACCCTGTGGAACAATAGGATCGAATGTTTCCACCTGTGCAGTACCATTAACCATATATCCTGTAAAATCTCCTGTTTCAAAACTACCATTCGTTACAAGTTGAGTACGAACACATTTTTTCTCTTTCTTTCCTTTTTTCTCTTTATCTGTTTTACAATCACTTGCATGATTGATTACATAGACAGTGGAATTACCACTATTTTTAATTTTATTAGCATCCTCAATTTTTGCTTTACCTACATCCGTAATGATATCTAAGTCACTTTGAGATTGTTCTGAATCCTGTTTTGTTTTTTGAGTTTGCTCCTGCTTCTGTTCTTGTTCTTGTTCTTGTTCTTGTTCTTGTTCTTGTTCTTGTTCTTGTTCTTGGTTTTGTTGTTGAAGTTGAAGCTGAATATCTTTTAAGATAGATAATGTTGTGTTTAGACTATCTTCCAATTTTATTTTATTTTCCAGTTTATTTTTAATAAGAATTTCTAGTAGAGATGACATAATTCTCCTCCCTTCTTTACTAAATTCTTGAGGCACACGAAAAGCTGATTAGTAGGTTACCAACCACAGCAACAATCATGACGACGGTCACGGTCACGGTCACGGTCACGGTCGTCTCTTACAAATACATCGTCTGCAAGAATAGTCACTTCATCTGCATTGATTACTAATCTTCTGTTACGATGATCATCACATCTTCTTCGATCATCATCAAATCGATTTCTGCGTCTTCTATCATCATCACGTCTACGTCTGTCATCCACATCTATAACGTTTACTTTGTCTGTGCGAATAAGAACTTCATCTACATCGAACCTATCATCATCTCGACGGTTTCGTCTGCTTTGATATACTGACATTTAATTTCCCTCCCTTCTTGCCTTTACTACACCATATGTTAGTAAAAATACAATGAATAGACAGAAGCATCTACTTTCTATAAATGTGCTCTTTCATCTCCTTCGAACGCACAATAAAAAATAGATTGATATAACAGGGAAAATAACAAAAAAAAGACAATTCGAGTTAATCAGGTCGAATTGTCTTAGCTTTATATATTGTATAGCCAATTATAGGTATATTCTTATACGTATTTCGTTTAGTCAATTTTAATATCCAAGATATCATGCAGGTTAATTTTGGTCCGTTCATCATTATCAATTTTTATAAAACCTTGCCTTGTATCGATCTTAAATAGCTTCCCGTTCCTAATTTTAAAATCGTGTTCAGCATAATATGTAATCTCTGCTGTTAAATTATTGTGAATTGCCAAATGCAATTTCATATTTATTTCTTCGAGCTGCTGCTCATCCAGAATAGGCTTTTCTTTATATTCCTTCTGTTCCCACATATCCTTTAGAAGTTGAATATGCTCAGGCAGCATCATAGCAGTCCATTTTATACTTCCGCGATCATTCATTTTAAGCCCCTACCCTTCTTTTCACCGGACCACATGAAAGGATATTGTCTAATCGAAACGATCGCACTTTTTTTCGGTAATAACAATAGGCCAGAACCGAATTATCGTGAATACTTTTTATTCGTATAAATCGTTGTGTCACCGTATTTTCCTGGTCTATGTAGAAAATAACTATCTTCTCTTTATTCTCCATCGAACGTATAAGCAACCCTTTCATGCTGAACCCTCCGTTTAGGAACAATTGTTCTGAACACCTGTTCTTATTTTATCATAAAAGAGAGTTATGTACACAGTGAAAATTTGCTAATTCTTATTCACTTTCCTCATCTTCATCCATGTCAACATCTTCAAGTTCAAGCCAGGAAAGCATTTCACCTACAACCGTATTAATTTTTTCATCAACCATTTTTGTAACATATTTTTTTTTAGCGCGCTTTATGTTCGTAAAAACTTCCTCACTAAAGTCAATAATTTGTGTATCACTTTCAAGATTATTAAACAGCTCCAAAATTTCATCCAGTGCCTTATCGAATCGTTTACTTTCCAATTCCGTTGCTTTCATCATTTATCACCCGTTCTTAATATATCCAGAAACTTATTAAACATATGTAAAAGGATCTAAATTAAATAATCACTCATAATAATAGAATAAAAAACAGGCCTCAATCAGAGACCTGTTTATATGGACCAATTACATTTCATCGTCTTCTTCATCGTCAGTATCCGTTTCGGTATCTGATTCAGGGTCTGTTTCTGTTTCTGTTTCTGTCTCGGTATCTTCATCCATATCTGTTTCTGTTTCCGTATTTGTATCTGCTTCGCCATTTGTATCCGTTTCGGTATCTGTTTCTGTTTCTACTTCAGTTTCTGTACCGCCATCCGTTCCATCACTTGGTTCTTCTACTGGTGTTTCTACTGGATCTTCTACATCAACGTCACCGCCATCACCACCGCAAGCCGCTAGAACTACTGATGCAAATAACATTGGCGCTACCCATTTAATACCTTTTTTCATACTATCAATCCTTTCTAGTTGGTTGTACGATACCTATTTCCTAAATGAGCAGTTATAAAACCTTTTTTTATTCTACTTGATCACGGCTCTTTTCTAGAAGATTATTGTCTTTATCTAACAATCTATATACTGCTTGGTTTATAAAGCAACAAACAAAAGAGCCTTGATGATTAAAAGAAAGAAAAATACCAGTCGCACACTATTAATAAATAGCGGGAGACTGGCACAGGCATTTTATTCTCTTTTATAAAGATTTATATCACACGGATGGTAATCATGCCTTCAATCTGTTTAATTTCTTCCTCTAAGCCAGGAATAACATCCCCATTTACTTCATTGTCAATATCAATCATTGTGTATGCATAATCTCCACGGCTTCTATTAATCATATCAGCAATGTTCAAATTATGGTGGGAGAACGCTGAACTGATTTGACCAACCATGTTTGGAACATTACGATGGAAGGCTGCCACACGGCTCTTTCCTGTATATGGGATCGAAGCATTAGGGAAATTCACTGAGTTTTTAATATTTCCCGTTTCAAGATATTCCTTTACTTGTCGGGTAGCCATAATTGCACAGTTCTCTTCTGATTCTCTTGTAGAAGCACCAAGATGTGGAACTGGTACGGCATTTTTCATATTCAATATGTTTTCGTTAGGAAAATCCGTAATATATTTACCTACTTTTCCACTTTCAAGTGCTTCGGCCATATCTGTTTCATTCGCAAGCCCACCTCTGGAGAAGTTTAAAATATGTACTCCAGGTTTCATTAGATTAAATGCTTTTTCATTAAACATTTCACTTGTATCGTCCGTCAAAGGAACGTGTACTGTAATATAATCAGCTTCTGCAAATAATTGTTCCATCGTCATCGCTCGCTCCACGTTACGAGAAAGCTCCCAAGCTGTATTGATGGAGATGAATGGGTCAAAGCCAATAACATCCATATCCAAGTCCAATGCATCGTTTGCTACAAGTGCACCAACCGCCCCCAGACCAATAACCCCTAATTTCTTTCCTTTAATTTCATTACCGACGAACTGTTTTTTCCCTGCTTCAACAAGACTTGGAACTTGATCACCTTTACCTTGTAGCGTTTTTGCCCATTCAATTCCAGCAAATAAATTACGTGATGAAGCCATTAATGTGGTTAGTACGATTTCTTTTACAGCATTTGCATTGGCTCCTGGCGTGTTGAAAACAACAATTCCGTCTTCCGTACACTTGTCGACCGGAATATTATTAACACCTGCTCCAGCGCGTGCAATTGCCTTCAAATTAGTGTCGAATTCCATCGAATGCATATTAAAACTACGAACAACAATTGCGTCCGGATGTTCAGATTCATTATCAATTGCATAATCACCGTTTTTGAAAACATTTAGCCCGTTGTCTGCGATATTATTCAATGTCTTTATTGTTTTAACTTTATCTAATGTTAGTGTGCTCATTTTCTCTCCTCTTTCTGTTCGTAGTTAGTTTCAAAATCGTTCATAAATGTAACCAATGCTTGAACTCCCTCTATTGGCATTGCATTATAAATGCTAGCACGCATACCTCCAACAGAACGATGCCCTTTTAACGTCTCAAGTCCCTTAGATTGTGCTTCCTTTATAAAGGCAGCATCCAATTCAGTAGAATCGGAAACAAAGGGAATGTTCATTAGCGAACGACTATCCTTACGCACCGGTGATTTAAATATAGAAGATTCTTCAAGCGCATGATATAGCATTTGTGCTTTCTTTCGGTTAATTTTTTCCATTTCCTTTAAACCACCGAGATTTTTTAGCCACTCAAAAACAAGCTTGGCCATATATATCCCGTATGTGGGTGGTGTATTATACAATGAACCACTCTCACTATGTGTTTTATAATCAAGCATAGCCGGGCAATTTTCCGGTGCGCGACCAATTAAATCTTCCCGAATAATAACAACAGTCAATCCAGCAGGGCCGATGTTCTTCTGTGCTCCTGCATAAATTAAACCAAATTTCGATACATCGATTTCTTCAGATAAAATATTGGATGACATATCCGCTACAAGTGGAACGTCCCCTGTATCTGGAATCTTTGAATAAGCAGTTCCTTCTATTGTATTATTTGTTGTAATATGCACATAATCTGCTTCTGGATCAATCATACTCTGGTCAACAGCAGGTATATATGTAAAGTTATCATTCTCTGATGAGGCGATGACACGAATAGTTCCAAATTTCTTAGCTTCTTTGATTGCTTTCTTTGACCATGATCCGGTATTAACGTAGTCTGCTTTTCCACTTTTACCAAGCAGGTTCATTGGGACAGTTGCAAATTGCTGTGAAGCTCCTCCTTGAATAAAAAGCACTTTATACCCTTCAGGAATAGCCATTAATTCTCTCAGCAGTTTTTCAGCTTCTGTTATAATATCCGTAAATAGTCCGGAACGATGACTTAATTCCATTACAGACATACCTGAATTTCTATAATTGACTACTTCTTCTTGAGCTTTTTCCAATACTTGCAGCGGGAGCATAGATGGACCTGCTGAAAAATTATATACTCGTTTCATGTTAACACCTCATCCTTATTATTCTTTCACCAAGAGATATAAAAAAAAGAGACTGGTCTCCCCAATCTCATTAAACATCAAATAACATAAAAGTAAGTGTTATTCTTCTGTCCTTTTGCCTGAGATCTTGAACCCTTCGGCGTTGCAATTATTCTTGCATCCTCTCCAGAAGCTGCTCCTGTTATAGTCTGACCCACAACAATCATAGCTTTTTAAACTATTCAATTATATAAGAATGTCATCGCCTCCTAATAGCACAAAGAGGTAAGGGGAAATTCTCCCCTTACCTCTGCCCAGGCGAACGACATTTCGATATCATATGCTCCCTCGCGGTTATCCGCGTTTCGCCAGTTGCATATGACCTTTAATTTGTTATAATCCTATCAAATTTTCCACTAAATTACAACCTATAAAATGAATTTCCTCCTAATCAGTCAAAATTTCTATTATGTATTTTAAAGTAGATCAATTATAAACACTATATAACAATAAATTTAATTTGCTTCTATGACAGCACGATTAGCCCTATTTACTTCATTGTGAATATCTTCCATAGTTTATTAGGTTACAAAAGTGTTTTCTTATGAATATCAAAAAGGACGTTATGGTATAGAAATATCATAGGAAGCCTCATTTTTAGTAAACGGATTAGCAATCAATTGAGGATATGTTTAAACAGCAGAAGTTTTCAGGTTAAAAAAGCGGATTAGTATGATTATTCATTATGAAAAGAGAAAGAATGGCAACAATAAGGTGTAATATTTCTTTGTATATGGGAGACGAAAATTATGTCATTACAGTTGCTTGAAATTTATGCCCCTAAGAACTTTTTAAATATAGAAGAAATAAAGGATCATTTTTCTGTTATTTCCTATTGGAACTCTGAGGAAGAGAAAGAAAAGTATTTAACACGGATTCTATTAGAGACCAATGATGTAGAACAAATGCTTGATTATTTGGAAAGGTTGCCTGGTGGTGAAGACGTTTATCAAGTTATGTTGCTGCCGGTACAAACATATCTACCTAGAAAAAAAGAGAAAGAAGAGGATGAAAAAAAGGACTTGCAGCGAGCAAGTCGGCACGAATTATATACGACAGTTCAAGGGTCAAGCCGTATAAGTGTCAGTTATATTTTGTTTATTATTTTCTCCGCTATCGTTGCTACGGTTGGCATTATAAAAAGCAGTCCAGCAATCGTCATCGGTGCTATGGTAATTGCCCCACTTATTGGTCCCGTAACAGCTATTTCATTTGCTTCCGTTCTCGGTGATTTTAAATTAATACGTCAGTCCATTATTACATCTCTAGTTGGAATAGGAATTCCAATAGTAATTGCCGCTATATTTAGTTTTTCCTTCGATCCACCCGTTTACAGCGATGAATTCCTTTCACGGACAGACATTCAAATTATTGATGTGATTGCAGCGCTCGTATCTGGTGCTGCAGGCGCACTTTCTTTTGTCAAAAGAAATACAGGCGCTCTTGTAGGTGTTATGGTTTCAGTAGCCTTGCTCCCGCCTGCTGTTGTATTCGGTATGATTCTCGGAACTGGAAATTGGGCTGCAGCTCTTGTCCCGTTTATTCTATTAATGGTCAACGTTTACTCGATACTTTTATCGGCTGTAATTGTTTTTTGGTTAAGTGGTATTAAACCAAACAATTGGCAGGATCTGCAAAAGGCGAATATATCCCGGAAACGTTCTCTCCTATTTATATTAACGATCACGGTCATACTTATAACAGCAATTCTTTTTATCAATTTTGTCTGATACAGGGGACTAGGGACAGGTTCATCATCGCTGTTTTACCGACTAACTAAAGACAAGGACCACCTTGTCCCTAATCAAGTTCTTGATATGCTGTTTGATATTTCCCACCAGCAGCAACTTCAGAATGGTACAATGCCTTAAGGGCGAAGCTTTTCTCTAAATCGTGTTCCTCCATCAATTGTTTTAATCGCTTTTGTAATTCCTCATTGTTGCTAACCAATTTTTTCATTTGAGATTTCGTGTACTTCATCGATTCTAACTCCCTTCCATATAAAATATGTTAAGCTAGTCAATATCACTCGCATACGATTACTTCACGAGTAAATAAACCTGATATGTCTTTTTTAGCTACTGCTCGGTCCGTAATCATAAATCCAGCTGCCTTTAGAACTTCATCAATCGGCTCAACCGTTACTACGACTAATTTATTTGCAAATCTCCGAGCACTTTGGAGCATTTCCAGTTGCTCTTCATCTGAGATAACCGAACATAAATTATAAGGCAAATCAATAATTGCGACATCATAGTGCTCCGTGACATCCCGAATATCTGCTAAGTTTACTTCTCCCTCAAGACCAAAATATTCGATGTTTTCTCTTACGCCATTGATGATTAGACGATTTCGGTCACTTCCTACGATATCAATCCCCATGGAAAGGGCTTCAACTAGTACTGTCCCAATTCCACAACAGGGATCAATTGCTTTGATGTCGTGTGGAATTGGAATAGCAATATTTGCAACCGCCCTTGCCACACGTGTATTGAGCGCAGTCGAATATTCATGCGGCTTCTTCTGATGTTGAAACCAGACAGGCTCACTTTTCGCATAGTCGCCGAATACCCATCTCCCGTTCACGTTCGTTACGCCAAAAAGTCGATCGGCATGATGTAAATCCGCTTCCCCATAAACATGCATTCCGATTTCTTTCTCAACCATACGCCGTCTCTTGTAGCCTTCCTTCTCCTCTTTTACAAGGCCACTATTTTTCACATAATTCACTTTGAATGTTGCCCCGTCTAAATCCAACGTTTCTGCTTGCTTGAGAAGATCCTGAAAGTTCTCCTCTTCAAAAATCACACGGATTCTTTCTTTCATAAATGGGCTTCTGGAAGGATCAACTTCCACAAAACTTTCCAGTACTTTATTGTCCGTATCCTTTCCAAAAAAGGCGCGCATTTCCAGAGCACATAAAGAGCGTTCTTCCTCTGGGTAGGAGTACATATATACATAGGTTGATACATCTTGATTCGTAAATTCCAAGTTCGTTTTCATCCTTTAATCCTGAATTCTTATGCTTCAAATTAGCCATTATATATTTTTATGGAATAAAAAAAGCAATAGGCATCGTCTAACATGAGTGTCCGTATTGCTTTTTATTCATTAGGTTTGCTTATAGAATACTTTTTCTACATTGTATTTCGCCTGAAGTTTATTAATGATATACGTTTCATAGATCTCTCTGTCGGCTGGTTCTTCAACCAAACAAAGCTCAATTTTCGTAACTTCATCACGATGCATCTTCATTGGCGATACAGTATCCTGAAAATGTTTTTTAATTCTTGGTCTTAACTTTCTAGCTTTTCCGACAAATAATAACTCATTATTGTCGTTATAAAACATGAAAATACCGCCCTTCTCTCTTGTGATCAAGTGAAAATCGGTAAATCCATAAATATTACTTACCTCCGGATTATTCTGTTTCGTAATGGTAACATCTGGCTTTGGAATGGTTATATCTATCACTTAAGCTTCACTTCCTCTTTCTACATTAATGTATAGAATATCATAATTCGGGATAAAGGGATAGTTTATCGTCCCACTTAGAATACCCCATGCCTTATCTATTTATAAGAAAATATCTAAGCCTAGTACAGTCGCTATTCCAATAATTAATGTCCAAATACCGATACTAATCGTCAACCAGAGTGTAACCCACTTTTTTTCAGCGCCAAGGGACATGCCAATAAATGCAGCAATATGCGTCCCCGTTAATATTGGACCTAACATAGCAAGACCAGGGAGTCCATACATGTTCCAAATCCTTTTACCACGATCTGTACGTTTCGAAGGTTCTTTCCCTTTTTTTTGTTGACGCTTTTCGTACCAAGTCTTCACTTTTTCATATCCATAAATAACAGGGATAACCGTAAGTAAATTACCAGTAAATGCCATAATCATTACCCAAAATGGCGATAAATCTCTTATTATACCCAATGGGATGACGACTGCAATTTCCAGCCAAGGAATAGCAGCTCCTATAAAAACTAATATATATTCGTAATTCATCGTATCCTCCTTTACGAACGAAATCCCAATCCATTAAATACAACACAAATACTGTTAAAATCCTACCATTTCCTGTAAGTAAAGGAAAGAACGAAGCTTTGTTAGCAAGCCATTAGGGACATGGAGGGTTATCCTCCCGCTTAAGATTCAAAATTAAAGCGCCAGCTCCCAAAAAGGTGAGTGCTGACGCTTTACTTTTTAGCAACGGGACAAAGAACGATTCCATTGTTTTGTTTCTAAGGGGATCACGATGAAAAAAAGCAGTTGGGTGCTGCATCAAGATAGAGCAAATTTTTGGTAATTAAAGGAAAATGGGAATGTTGTTTACACTACAACATTCCCAAAAATATCTATAGAAGAGACACCTAATCGTTAAAGGAAGCATGAGAACCGTCCCCACGCTTCCCTTATTCCCTACATTCTATCCAAAGAAGCTTTCGGCTTTTTCTAAATATTTTTCTTGTTGGCCTGTTAAATCATGTTCATCAACGATTGCATCAACTGGACAAGCAGCAACACAAGCACCACAATCAATACATATATTTGGATCAATAAAAAATTGATCGGGACCTTCTTCAATACAATCGACTGGGCAAATACTGACACATTCGCCTGCCTTTTCACCCGTACATGGACTCGTTATTACAAAAGCCAAATTTATCCTCTCCCTCTACTGCTGTTTCAATAGACTTTTGGTATATTGCTCTTTATTCAAATTTAAAAAGTCTAAAGCATTAAAACCATGTATCTTTGCCTTTTCTTCCTCATTTAATGTTGTTAATTTATCCACTACTTTACCAGATGGAGTTTCTCGCAATAAAAATGGATAGTCTGAACCGGCTATGATTTGATCTACTCCGAATCGATCAATCATAAACTGTAAATTATTTTCGTCATAAACAAGAGAATCAAAATAAAGTAGTTTCGCGTAATGACTAGGTGGTTTCTCCGTCTTTCTTATTTGCGGCCATACGTACCAACCTTTATCCATTCTTGGTAACAAATATGGTAAGGATCCTCCACCATGTGCAAAGCATATTTTTAAATTGGGATACTTATCCAGCATTCCACTCATAATAATACTTCCAGCTGCTAGCGCTGTTTCTGATGGCATTCCAACCATATACATAAAGTTATGACGTGGCATTCTTGCACCACCCAATGTTGCCCAAGGATGAACAAATAGTGGTACCCCCAATTCATTGGCAGCTTGGAAAAAACGATCTAATGATTCATCATCCAAATTTTTCCCATTCACATTACTTCCAATTTGGAGCCCTTTTAATCCTAATTCATTTACTGCTCTTTCCATTTCTGTTATTGCTAAATCAATATCTTGTAATGGAACCGTGCCTAAGCCGATAAACCGCTTTGGGTGTTCCTTTGTAATAGATGCAATAAAATCATTTTGGAACTGTGCCATTTCTAACCCATGTTCAGGTTCTGCCCAATAACTGAGCGTAACAGGAATAGGCGATAACACTTGAATATCGATTCCTTCTTTATCCATTTCCTTGATCCGCTCTTCTACAGCCCAAGCATTACTCGTTAAGTCCCTGAATTTATTACCCTTAATCATAATCTTGGCGCCGCAGTCACATGTTTTTTCTAAAACAGGAAAGCGATCATCGCCATATTTTTCAGCTAAATTCAGAAATTCCTCCGAAATAATATGTGTATGGAAATCAACTTTTAATTGCTGCACAAATTCCCACTCCTAGCATCGTATTTTTTTAGAAAATGAAGGCGTATGTCTAAGCCTTTAGGCGAATGACTTCATTGCACTTATGCAAGCAAGAAATTTTTTATGTTTTCTTCCTTTTTTTATTCGCCAATTTTCGTTCCGTAAGTAAAGTAGGATTCTGGTGGTGTACTACCCCACATTTCCAGACCTAATTGACCTTTACCTGCAGACCATTCGATTGCTTCCCAATCTGGAGAGAACATCAAGAATCCGCCTGTCCAAATTTCCACTCGATGACCAGAAGGCTCAAAAACATAAATGAATTGTGCGCCACTTGTTCCATGCTTACCAGGTCCCCACTCAATTTTAATGTCATTTTCTACCATGATATTTGCTGCGCGAATTAATTCATCTGGAGAATCTAGGTAATATGCTAGGTGATGGAACTTGGAACCATCTTGTTTGGAGTTTCTCATTAATGCAATTTCATGGGCAATATTAGTTCTACTCAACCATGAACCTAAACGTACATCCTCTTTGTTCTGTATATAATAACGATGATGGATACCAAGTAGTTCTGTCCACCATTGTTGTTCCTTTATCACATCATCAACCAAGATGTTAACATGGTCAAAACGACGAGGGGAAACTCCTTTCATCATATACTTACTAGGATGACTCGGTAGTTTAGAAATCAATTTTGGATCATTCGTTACAAACTTTTCTTTTTCCCAATACAATTCAACTGGTAAACCTGTAGGTGATTTAAAATGAAGCAAATCTCCTAACCCTTTCTTTTGCCCACCTTCAACCCAATCGTATTCAATGTTCATTTCTTTAAATAGTTTTTCAAATAATAGTAGTGATTCTTTCGAGCTTACACGCCAGCCAATTCGATTTACTTCTGATTTATCGGATGCTTTCAATACTAATGTGTGATGATCAAAGTCTTGCCATGCGCGTAAATAAGCACGATCTCCATCTGTTTCTGTTAATACAAGACCCAATACTTCTGTATAAAACCATAATGACTTTTCAAAATTATCGACACTGATTTCTACATGTCCTAGATGTGCAACCGTTCGTAGATAGGTTTCTAACCTTTCTTGTGCTGTTTCTTTACTGATTATTTCCTCTGATAATTTTGACATTTATATAGCCTCCGTTTAAATTGTTATTTAATATCGAACATTATAGTGAAAGTACATCGCAGAAGGGAAGGGATCCCTATCCTGCGACAACTTTATTTTTCTTTTGCTTCTTTTCCCTACTCATAATGGACGTACTATGAGCAGTGTGTAAGGATTCATCCGGATCAATGTAAACCTTTGCATTACTCACCGCGATTGGAGCTTCACCAAAACCAGTTGCCATTAATTTAACCTTACCTTCATATGATGATATATCTCCAACTGCATAGATACCCGGTATATTCGTTTCCGCTTTTGAATTTACTACAATGGAATTTTTGTTTATAGCTAATCCCCAGTCATTAATTGGGCCTAAATTAGATATAAAACCATAATTCAGGATATAATCATCTACTTTTAGTTCCGTAATCTCGTCACCTTTTGCTTCTTTCAACTTTATGGATTCGATTTTATCCTCTCCCACTAATTCTGTAGGAGTATATGGTGTTAGGACATTAACCGAAGACTCCTTTAGTAGTTTCACACTATAATCATGTGCTCTAAAGCGATCCCTTCGATGAACAATAGTAACGCTTGATGCGATATTCTCTAACATTAAAGCCCAATCCACTGCAGAATCCCCACCACCAAAAACAGCTACATCTCTATTTTTAAAATCATTGAGATCTTTAATATGATAATGAAGGTTCTCTCCTTCATATTTATCTTCATTCTCCAAGTTCATTTTCCTTGGTTTAAAAGCGCCGTTTCCAGCAGTAATGATAATGGTTCTCGAATAATGTGTTTGCTTACTCGTTTTTATAGTGAAAATATCGTCTTCCTTTGTAACCTCCAATACTTCTTCGTCCAAGCAGATATCATTTTCGAATTGACTCATTTGCTCTGTCAAACCATCGACCAAATCACTTGCTTTAACCTTTGGAAATCCAGCAACATCATACACGTATTTATCTGGATATAGTGCTGCAAGTTGACCACCTAATTCTGGCAAACTCTCAATAATTTTCACACTAGCTTGTCGCATACCTGCATAAAAGGCCGTAAATAACCCTACTGGACCTCCACCTATAATGGTCATATCAAATATTTCTTCTTCGGTACTCACTCCATCCACCACCTTCTAAAGTCTGATACGACTCCTATAAAATTAAGCTAATCTTTCCATGGGGTCTTAAACTATCTAAATTTAAAATCACCTTTTTACTTTTGATAGCAAATCCATTATTCTCTAAAACGATTTCATACTCATTTCTTCCAATAAATGTATCTACTACTTCTCGCTTTGTTCGGTGTGTTGTAAAATTGCACTCCACGGTAATCACATCCGAATCCAGATTACTGACGATTATATTATGAACATTTCTGGTCGTGGTAGAGTGTGGGTATTCGACATGTGCTTCTTTCTTTAATAGCCTTTCTGCTCGTTCTTGCAGTCGAGATCGATTATCATGAACGAAGTATAAAGATTTTGTTGCATCAGCATTCGGATCACCCAAAGGAGGCACAGTATAGATGGCATCATCCGTAAACAATGCAGCCCATTCATTTAATTGCCACTCATCCAATAACTTTGCTTCCCTATATAGAAAATCAACTACATCTTGACGTATTACCGTTGTGACAGTCATTTTAAAGCAGCCTCCTTTTCCAAAGATTCTTGAATTCTGGCATTATATTTTCTCCAAAAATTCCTCATTTGGACCTCATCTGTTGCCAGCGCGTTACCTTCTCCTCTTACCATTCCTTTGGAAATATCATTCCACTCAACCTCTTGGTTATTGTTATATGCTTCCTGACATAATTCCAATGCTTCATTATCATCAGGTGTCGCGAAGCCGCCTGGGCCTAAAAATTCTAAGAAGTTATCATTTCTCGCCATTCGATGTTTCTCATCCTCTCCCTTAGGAGCTAGTGAATATCCGGATACTTCCATGTAACCAGGAGATGTAGGGTAAAAGGTTCTTGCTGTGACAGCCATGATGTCATTAATGACTAAGTTAGGGAATATCACAATGTTTCGATTATAATTCGCGATACGATCTGCACGTTCCTCGCCAAATCGTTCCGCAAGTCTAGCTTTCATTCCTTCCATATCTTTCTTAAATTCCTCATCCCATATTGGAGTCCATTGTGCAACAGGTCTCCCCCATGGAGCGACATATTCAATAACACCATGACCATTGTCCAATTCAGTCCCTTTTCCTTCTAATTTCACGCGTTTTAAATTAGGATCTTGTGCTTGCTTAATGTCAAAATACGTTTTATGGGTTGGCATACCATGGTATAAGTCAACACTATTTTCTGCTAACAACTTCCAGTTTGCTCTCACACTGTATTCTTGTACGCCACCTAGAGCTTCTAATCCATGTTCCGATTGATCCACTACCAGATCAATGTATTCTTTCGCATTTCCTAAATATTCATCTAAAGAGATAGCATTTTCATCAAAGTTAACAAACATGAATCCACGATAGTTTTCTATTCGGTTAACCGCTTTCATGTTCTTCGTACCTTCATCATTAAAATCATCAGGAAAACCATCTTTTCCAGGCATTCCTACTAATTCACCATCATTTTTAAAACTCCAAGCATGGTAGAAACAACGGAATACCCTTGAATTACCTTCGTTTTCCCTACAAATCATTGCACCGCGATGTGGACATGTATTGTATAAAGCTCTTATTTCGCCATCCTGACTGTGTACGAACAACAAGTTACGCCCGCCTACTTTTTTTCGTTTATAATCACCTAATTCAGGAATCTCTGTCTCATGTCCAATAAACAACCAGCACTTACTGAAAATTTCAGCTCGCTCTCTTGCTAATATTTCTTTATCCGAAAATACACTTCGATGAACAAGAAACTCATGTTTTTCTACATTGTCTTGTATAAGTTGCTCCATTTGATAACCTCCACTTTTATTTAGCGTTTATGTTCTTAACTTTTAAAGCATATTACTTCCACCATTCACACTAATAACCTGACCTGTAATAAAACTTGCCCCATCCGTTGACAGATACCACACTGCATCTGCTACTTCTTCGACCGTTGCGGCTCTTCCTTTTGGGATAATGTCAATATATTTATCAGTTAGCTCGGAATCTCTTTCTGCTATCTTATCTAATAATTCACCATCAACAGCCGGTGGTGCAACCGTATTTACCGTAATATCATCTTTCGCAAATTCTCTTGCTAACCCAGTAGTCATTGCATGTACGCCACCTTTTGCAGCGTTATATGCGGCATGATCCCATAACCCGTTTCTTACTGAATCAGCACCTACATTAATAATTCGTCCATAACCAGACTTTACCATGTGTGGCAGAACTTTATAGCACGACCAAATCGTTGTCCATAGATTTCTATCAATCGTTGTTTTCAATGTATCTGGAGTTTGTTCTAGAAAAGGTAGAATCACTCCTCCACCTGCGTTATTGACTAAAATATCTACCTTGCCAAAGGTGTTTATGGTATATCCGACCATTTCCTCCACATTTTCTTCTATGGAAAGATCTCCTGCGTAGTATCCAATTTTTGAATTTGTTAGCGCTTGCAATTCTTCAGCTGCTTTTTTTGTTCGCTCTTCATTTGTACCACTTATAACTACGCTCGCACCTGAATTAGCTAACTTTAATGCAATACCATTACCAATACCTCTAGCAGATCCTGTTACAATAGCAACTTTTCCTTCTAATGTTTCACTCATTCGCTTATCTTCCAAAATTAAATTCTTCCTTTCCTTAATACATTTTATAAATACTTATAGCAGAATCAATCCTTAACTATTAATCTAACCCGTGATTTGTTTGTTTGCTTACTATTCATTATAAGAGCCTGATTATTTAGATTCCAATTGAATTTTTTTTAGTTTTACCACCAATTTCAAAAAATAATATATATTGTTACTTTTCCGTCAATAATGTTGACATACTGTAGTTTTCTGTTTTATCATAAACATATATTTATGCATCCGTTTTATTTGAGGTTGCGGGATTACTTTCTACAGTTAATGCACCATTGCAACTACACTTGTAAACGCTTTCTAAATTTAAAGCAAGTGATTTCAGGAGGAATTAGATGAATGAAAGTCAATTACAAACCTTTCTTACTATAGCCGAATATAAGAGCTATTCAAAAGCTGCGGTTGTCCTTAATGTTACGCAACCAACCATTACATCCCGAATAAAGGCTCTAGAAGATATCTTACGATGCGAGCTTTTTAAAAGAGTTGGCCACGAAATTTTCTTAACACAAGAAGGTAATATGTTTATCGATTACGCAGAAAATATTCTAGTATATATGAAACATTCAAAAGAAATTACAAACTTGATTAAAGATCCGATCATAAAGGTCGGTTTCTCCCCCGGATACTCGTATTCATTTATTATAGAGCTTTTAAAAACAATCAAATTAATAGGCAAAATAGATATTCAGGTGATTGAATCTGATTCAGTCAGTTTAAATGAATTGGCTCTCTCAGGAGAAGTAGACTTAATATTCACTAGAGATGTTCAATTAAATAATCATGACATTATTTCAGAATATCTATTTGATAATAACCTTGTGATTGTCCTGCCAGAAAATCATCATCTATGTGAAAAACAAACGATTTTCATAGAAGACTTAAGTGAAGAAACGATTATCAGTTATAAACGAAATTCACATTTATGGAAATTAATTGATAAACAACTCATAGGTGCACAAAATTTAACTCGCATCGATGTTGCTAATAATGAAATGCTTTTAAAAGCAGTTGCAAGTGAAATAGGAATTGGAATCATCCCCATCCTTGGTATTGATAAACAGTATGAAACAGAAGTGAAAATCCGAGAAATAAGTGAGGTTTCTAAGATCCCGAATAAGGTTTATGTGCAATACCGAAAAAATGACCAAATAAAGAATCTTGCTAAAAAGATCATTTACTCTATCATCAATCATAAATATAAAGAAGTCTATTGAAGCGGAAGTGTAAGGGAGGTTCTTCTGCGTCCATAATTAAAATAAGCTGGAAGCAGGAAAACCGACCTTATTCCCTCCTATTTCCCCAAATTTTTTGCTGTTTTACCACCAACAGACCAATGCGTTTTGGGTACTTCGTTAACAATAACTCGTACATTTTCTATCGGTGCATCCAGTGATTCACTAACCGTATTGCTAACATTCTTCATCAATGCTTCAATTTTTTCTGGAGACCTTCCTTCCAAAACTTGTATATTTATAAGTGGCAATTTATTTCCCTCCCTCTATACCAGGGTTATCCAAGAATTTCTATTATTCTTTTACAAAAAATGACACATCGCCTAAACCGCCGTATTTTGCATTGACAAAATCACCAGGAGATAAACGGACCGCTGATGTGATACCACCTGTCAAAATAGGTTGGCCTGCTTTTACCTTTTCTCCTTTTTTACTTAACATATTAGCAAGTCTTGCAACAGATTTAGCTGGATGTCCCAATACGGCAGCACCAGCTCCCAATGACCTGATCTCTCCATTTATCGATAATGTTACACCAACGACATCCAATTCTAATTCCTCAGGTTTTCTTAAATACGTTCCAAACACTGCCCCTGCTGCAGAAGTGTTATCCGCAATAACATCTGGAAGTGTAAAGTTGAAGTTCTCATATCGACTATCAATAATCTCAATCGCCGGAAAAACATATTCTGTCGCCCGCAATACATCTAGAGAAGTAATGCCAGGTCCTTCCAAATCTCTTCCTAAGATAAACCCAATCTCTGGTTCTACTTTTGGATGAATATAATCAGAAATAGAAATGGAATCTCCTTCTTCGACAACCATATTATCGAATACATAGCCATATATCGGATCATCTACATCCATTTGTTTCATTTTAGCTTCACTTGTTATTCCCATCTTCGGGCCAATAATTTTATGCCCTTCTTCTAATTTCTGGCGAATCAGTTCTTCTTGAACAAGATATGCTTCATCAATGGAAAGTTCCGGATATAAATCCGCCGTAATTTTTGTTATTTCTTGTTTTTCTTTTTCCGCGTTGTGTACATAATTAGCTAGTTCTTTGATTTGATTGGTATCCATATTGTCATATCACTCCAGTTACAATTGTTTATTTTTATATCAACGAACGATTTTAATTGCCCTCTTTTAATGATTAATTTAAAATTGTAGTTGCTTTTTCTTTTTTGCTAGTTCAGCCGCAACATCTATAATCATATCTTCTTGGCCGCCAATAATTTCCCTCTTACCTAATTCTATCAAGATATCACGGGAATCTACGGAAAATTTCTCAGCCGCTCGGTTGGCATGTAATAGAAAACTAGAATATACTCCTGCATAACCTAATGTTAAGCTATCACGGTTGATTTCTTGCGGTTTTGGTAAGATTGGCGCAACAATTTCTTCGGCAATATCCATCATCTTGTACATATCAACACCTGTATGGATGCCCATTCTTTCTAAAACTGCAACTAATACTTCTGTTTGGGTATTCCCTGCACCTGCACCCAAACAACGAATACTACCATCGATTCGAGTAGCGCCTTCTTCTATTGCCACTAATGTATTAGCCATTGCAAGGGACAAATTGTTATGACCATGGAATCCAATATTTACTGTTAACTCTTGGCGAAGTGCCTTTATTCTTTCCTTCACTTCATGTGGAAGTAGTGCACCTGCAGAGTCTACAACATAGATCGTATCAGCGCCATAGCTTTCCATTAATTTTGCTTGTTCTACTAATTTTTCAACTGGAGCCATATGACTCATCATTAGGAATCCAACCGTTTCCAGTCCTAATGTTTTTGCCGTTTGGATATGCTGTTTAGAAACATCCGCTTCTGTAACATGTGTTGCGATTCTTGCCATTTTTGCTCCAAGACCCGCTGCCACTTTCAGATCCTCAATTGTTCCAATACCTGGAAGCAATAATACCGCAATCTTCGAAAAATCGGTAACAGACACTGCTGCTTCAATTAATTTCAATTCATCTGTTCCAGATAATCCATATTGTAATGAAGAACCACCTAATCCATCACCATGGGTAACCTCAATATACGGAACTTTTGCCTCATTTAGCGCTTTTGCAACGGATGTTACTTGATCAACTGTAAATTGATGACTAACAGCATGACTTCCATCGCGTAATGCAACTTCAGTAAGTTTAATATCTATTTGATTGGACATATTCTTCCTCCTTTCTTAAGCTCTATTAGCTGATAAATTCGCACGGTTTTTCGCAAATTCTTCTGCAACTTTAACTGCTGCAGCTGTCATAATATCAAGATTTCCAGCATATTTGGGTAAGTAATGTCCTGCCCCTTCGATTTCAAGGAATACAGTCACTTTATTGCCTTCAAAGATCGGTTCTGTACGCACCTTATATCCAGGTACATAGGATTGAACTTTTCCCACCATTTCTAAGATAGAATTCGTAATTTTCGCTTGATCCATCGTACCTTCTTCAACAACTGCATGGACAGTATCACGCATCAAAATTGGCGGTTCAGCAGGATTTAGGATGATGATTGCCTTTCCTTTTTTAGCACCACCAACTTCTTCAATTGCCTTTGCAGTCGTTTCGGTAAATTCATCAATATTTGCTCTTGTTCCTGGTCCAGCACTTTTACTTGAAATGGTCGCAACAATTTCTCCATATTCTACATTCGCAACTTGATTAATGGCATGGATAATTGGAATTGTTGCCTGTCCACCACATGTAATTAGGTTGACATTATCTGCATCTAAATGTTCGCCCAGGTTTACTGTAGGTGCCACAAATGGTCCGATAGCAGCTGGTGTTAGATCAAGCATTTGTTTGCCCAGTTTTTTGGCTACTTCTGCATTATGAATATGTGCTCCAGCACTTGTCGCATCAAAAAGAATATCTACTAATTCAGGTTGCTCGAATAAACCGTCCACTCCATTGTCAAATGTTTGAAGTCCTAATTTTTTGGCATGTTGCATCCCCCTCGACTCTGCATCAATCCCCATAACGGCCGTTAATTCCAGTACATCCGAGTTCGTTAATTTCACCATTAGGTCTGAACCAATGTTTCCCGTCCCGATAATTCCAACTTTTACTTTATCCACGGTTATCCCCCTTTAACTATTCTGTAAATGAAACATGTACTTCCCCTAATTCAGCAAATTTAGCATAGAAATGGTCTCCAGGTTCTGCTTCTATAGCAGCTGATAATGCGCCAGATAGAATAACTTCCCCTTTTTTCAATGTAATCCCATAGGTTGCTAACTTATTAGCCAGCCATGCAACACATTTTGCTGGGTCACCTAAAGCTGCTGCACCAACACCTGTGTTTAGCAATTCACCATTTTTGTAGAGAGCCATCCCAATTTGTTTTAGGTCCACGTCTCCAACTTTTTTTGGTCTGCCCCCAAGTACATACAATCCGGATGAAGCATTATCTGCAACCGTGTCCGCTAATGTAATCTTCCAATCTTTAATACGACTGTCTACGATTTCCAGTGCCGGAACGATTGCATCTGTTGCTTTTAGTACATCTAATGACGTTACATTTGGTCCAACTAAGTCTTCTTTTAAAATAAAAGCAAGTTCTCCTTCTACTTTTGGTTGTAAAACAAGATCAGATGATATCGTTCCACCATTTTCAAATTCCATTTGATCTAATAAGTGGCCATAATCCGGTTCACCTACACCTAACATTTCTTGCATCGCCTTGGATGTTAGCCCAATCTTTTTACCTGTGATTCGTTGTCCGTTTTTTACATATTGATCAATGGTGTGCAACTGTACTTGATAGGCCTCATCGACAGAGAGGTCAGGATCCAGCACGGTAACTGGCTGAACCCCTTCTTTTATACTCCAAGCATGGCTTAAGTGTTTTGCATGACTTTCCGTTTTTGTTGTATTTTCCGTTTTCATTGGTATCCTCCTACATTTTAAGAGTGATATTTGTTAATTCAGAGTAGAAATCAAAACTATGTGCTCCACCTTCACGACCAATACCACTACGTTTCATCCCACCGAATGGTGTACGCAAATCACGTAAGAACCATGTGTTTACCCAAACGATACCGGCTTCGATTTGTCCACTAAAACGGGTAGCACGTTTAACATTACCGGTCCAGACACTTGCACTTAAACCATAATGTGTATCATTAACTTGTTCCAGTACCTCTTCTTCTGTATCAAAAGGAATTACGGTTACAACCGGCCCAAAAATTTCTTCACGTACACATCTTGATTCTTTACCTAAACCTGTGATAATGGTTGGTTCCACGAAATATCCTTTATCAAATCCTTCCGCAGCCTTACCACCTGTCAAGAATGTTCCGTTTTCTTCTTTTGCAATATCCAAGTAGCTAAGCACTTTATTATAGTGCTCCTCACTTACTAGCGCTCCAACGTTTGTATTTGGATCAAAAGGATCACCAACAACTAGCTCTTTCGTCTTCGCCGCAAATCGTTCTAGAAATTCGTCATAGACTGGACGCTCTACATAAATTCTTGAACCGCATAGACAAACTTCACCTTGATTAATAAAACTAGAACGAATTGTCGTTTCAATCACATCTTCCATATCCGCATCTGCGAAGATAACATTTGGATTTTTACCACCAAGTTCAAAGGATAATTTTTTCAATGTTGGTGCAGCAGCCTTCATAATTGTAGATCCTGTTACCGTTTCACCCGTAAAAGCAATAGCATCCACATCATCATGTGAAGAAAGTGCTGCTCCAGTTTCCCCAAATCCATGAACAACATTTACTACACCGTCCGGCACACCAGCATCCTTACAAATTTGAGCCAGTACGGTTGCTGTAGTTGGTGTTACTTCAGATGGTTTCATTACAGCTGTATTTCCTGCCGCAAGAGCTGGAGCCAACTTCCAAGTCATAAGAAATAATGGTAAGTTCCATGGATTAATGAGTCCTACAACTCCAACTGGCTTACGAACAGCATAATGGATGGCTATATCATCTTGTTGATATGCCTCCGTTCCTACTGTTGTCATATAGTCCGCAAAGAAGTAGAAATTATTTGCTGCCCGGTCAATATCAACATTGGTGGAAAGCCATACTGGTTTACCAGTATCCAAGGATTCGAGTCTTGCTAATTCGTCTTTTCTTTCCAAAATCAAATCACCAATTTTACGAATAATGTTGGATCGTTTTTTTAAAGGCATTTTCCCCCATTCACCTTTAAGTGCCTTTCTTGCAGCACGGACTGCTTGATCAACTTCTTCTTTTCCGCCTTCTGCAACGTTTCCTAATAACTCTTCTGTTGCTGGATTACTATTTTCAAATGTTTTTCCGTTATTTGACTGTACATAGCTGCCATCAATGAAATGAGAACAATTCATTCTTTCTGTTTTGTTTGTAGTAGTTTGCATGTAATTCCTCCTAATATTTTTTTTGGAAACGTATACATGACTTCCAATTTTTAACTTGAATGATCAACAATGCTGAAAACATTTCTTATGTTCTCAACATATTTTTATTATAGATCTGATATAAAGATCTAAAAAGGGCTCCGTTCCTCTATACGCAACAAAACAGAAAGTAATTAATAATTTTTTCTGAAATCCATTTAGAAATCGTTTACAATCTTGTATAATTAACCTATTAACGAAATAAAGTTTAGATTAATTTGTTCTTTTATATAAAACATCATTTGAAAGAGGATGAAATACATGACAAAGAAAAAAAGCGAACCCCACGTTCTTTCATCGGTTAAAAATGCGTTACTTATTCTAAAAAGCTTCTCTACATTTGAACCGACAAAAAGGGTTAGCGATCTAGCTGAATCATTAGGTTTAGCGAAGAGCACTGTAAGTCGATTACTATCAACACTTGCCAGTGAAGGGTTTGTTATAAAAGATCAAAAAACTAGTGCATATCGGTTAGGAATATCTGTTCTCACACTTGCGGGGATTGTTACGAATAATTTAGAAATTCATAAAGAAGCTGCACCAGTCTTACATAAACTAGTAAGTGATACTGGTGAAACCGCACATTTAGCTGTCATGGATGGGCTTGATACAATTTACATTCATAAAGAAGAGTGCAGTCATCCCGTTCGCATCTTAACACATCTCGGTAGGAGGAATCCTTCTTATTGCACAAGTTCAGGTAAAGTACTCCTTGCCTATAGTGATGAGCAGGTTGTGGCAGATGTTATTAATAAAGGGTTAATTTCACATACAAAGAATAGTATTACCGACCCTAATTTATTTCGAAAGGAACTAGAAACGATTCGTGAACAGAGATATGCTGTCAGTACAGAGGAATTAACAGAAGGAACGAAATCGGTTGCTGCACCAATTCGAGATTATACAGGAAAAGTCGTTAGTGCTATTACTGTTGTTGGACCTATCCAGCGCATGCTGGATTATAAAATACCTGATATAGCAAAAAAGGTAACCGAAGCCGGGAAAGATGCTTCAGCACGATTAGGATATGATGAACGATATTTCCTAAATTCAAAGCGCCAGCTCCCCAAAAGGTGAGTGCTGACGCTTTACTTTTTAGCAACGAGACAGAGAACGATCCCCTTGCTGTAATTCCGTTTGAAACCATCATTCCCAAATCTCCACTGCCCACTCTGGATGATCAATGAATGGGTTACGGTTATGTTGGTAATCGTTGTATATAATTTCATTTCTTCTTCTTTCAAAATCGTCAACCGGGTCCGCTTCATGCCATTCCAGCAATACAGAGAGCCTGCCATGATATGGTGCAGAACCGTTGTTGACCTGATTGTTTAATTCCAAATCCAGTTCTCCACGATCTCCTTCATATCGCACGTCCATATAGAAAAGCATTCGCGCAACATCACCTTTTACATGATCCCTTGGTTCCCAAGAATCTGAGTCATAATAGTTTCCATCTGCTTCTATATGTTCCCTGCCACCCTCATCAAAGTCAAAATTACTTCTTGCACTGTTTATGGAAACATCTGTTGGCCGCAAATGGTGGAGGTCTGTACCAGCGCCCTTTGCGTTTCCAAAATCTCCATGCGATTTTGCCCAAACATGTTCCCGGTTCCAGTTATCCGTATTTCCGCCATTTTCATATTCTCCCTGGGACCTGCCCGTATAAAGAAGAATGACATTAGAAGCATTGCTTGGATCTTCATCTGTTTCACGAAGTGCTTCCCAAACATTTGAATAGGATATTTCAGTATGATCATCAATAATATTATGTAGTGCTGCTTTTAACTCTTCGCCACTTTTGCCGGATGCCGCCTCGTAATAACCATCTGTTGGTGGTGTTTCCGGATCAGCTTCAAGTAGGGACAATGGGATCTCTCCCGTTGAAACATTTATAAATGTCGTATAAAGTGGTTTTGAAAATAGTAGAACAAGAATAATAAATAAGATCAATAACAATAGTATTCTTTTCATGTTTTTCGGCATGGGATTCTCCTCCTTTTGCTTCGTTCTACTGAATGGCAAGGATTGTATATGTTGTTTAAATTAATATACCATTAAAATGCAGTATCAAAAACCACCGATAAGTCGTGTGTCTAAAGTATGGCTGTTTAGGTGTGTGAATTAATTGCTGTCAGATTTATATGCTTTCTTATCTACTAAAAAGTGCCTGATTCCAACCGTTTAATACATTAACGGCGGGAATCAGACACCCTATAATTTCATTTCAGTTTTTAATATATTTTAAATGCTTCGTAATGAACCACTTCTTCTCTTGGTACATGTTTCTTTGGTTTTGGAGTTTCGTTCGGATAACCTAGGCCTAACGCAGCAACCACACGGCATTCTTCAGGTATTCCTAAAAGATTTCTAGCATGATTTTCTCGTTCCACTGATTCCTCTTCATCTTCTGCATTGTATATTGCGCCAAATGCTGATCCCAGACCAACCTCTACAGCCTCTAACCAGATATATGCACAGGCAAAGGATGCATCCTGAAGCCAATATTTACTTACCTGTGGTTTTCCAGTGACCACGATTGCTGCCTGAGCTTCCATCAGCCATTTCATGTATGGTGTCGTTTCAGCCAATTGATCCAATGTGTTTCGATCTTTTACTACAATCAAGTTTTTGGAAGGCAGGTTATTACCCGTAGGTGCAAAAACACCTGCATCCACCACCTTACTTAAAATATCATCAGATATCGGATCATCTTTGTACTTCGTAATTTCGCGTCGTGCTTGAATCGCTTGAAAAACATCCATTACTTTCACCTCTCGAGTTGAGTCTTTGCATTGATAAATAGCACTTTTTAGCTTTCAACTATATGTTTCGTACAATTATATAAGTTGCAATCCCATTGTTTATCGGCTCTTACCAAAGAAGTAACCGACGTATTTTTCAATGATTCTTCAAAGTTAAAATGAGGAACGATATTCTTTAATAGTCGTCTTAAAAAAGCTCCATGGCTGACGATTAAAATTTTTTGATTCTCATGCTTTTCCATGATGTCTTCCATAAATGAAGTACCTCTGGCAATTAAGCTTTCCGATGTTTCCATATCAAGATCCAGGCTCCGCCATTCGCTACCCCATTTACGGATTCGTTCTTCCTCCGTCGTTCCTTCGATCAATCCTCCACCTAGTTCACGAAGCCTGGAATCCACCTGCACTGGTATTCCAGTTTTAATCGCTATTGCTTCTGCAGTCTGTCGCGCTCTTGATAAGTCACTGGAATAGATAACATTCCATTTTTCTGAATTTAATCGCTCAGCAACCTGCTTCGCCTGCATTAAACCTTCTTCATCAAGCGGAATATCAGAACTTCCCTGGGCTCTTAGCTCTTTATTCCATGCAGTAGTGCCGTGACGAATTAACCCAATTTCAGTCATAGACGGACCCTCTCTCATATATTATTTATTTAGATATAAGTATATCAACTTTTCTGATATTGTATATTAATTTTATACATTATCCTCTAACTATTAGAAAATAACATTAGACCAATGAATCATTGAGACTGAGTTATAAGGAGCAATTAAATTATTTAACAGTGAGCTATTTAGCAAATAAAGTGCTAAAATAAAAAGGGAAGTAGTGAATTGAACTTTTTAAATACGAGGTGGCAAATAATGAAATTAAAAGAACTTCTTATTTTTATTTTAGGTATTTTTATTGCAATTTTTGGGTTTATAATGATTTCGGGTATACTTATCGGTATTGCAAGCAATGATTATTCATTCGGGGAAACAATATTCGGTGATATTATAGGAGGGATTATACTTGGTGTTTTACCGTTACTATTTGGGATATTTTTATGTGTCAAGATGAAGAAGAAAACCAAAAAAACAGAAGAAAACAAACTCGAAAATGAGATTTTAAAATTAGCGATTCATTTTAATAGTAAACTAACAACATCCGAATTAGCAGCTCATACAACATTATCACTAACAGATGCTAAGCAAAAATTGGAAGAATACGTCCATTTGGGTGTTGCTGAAAGAAATATTTCTGATAGCGGCATATTTGTATATGTTTTTACAAATATCATTTCAGAAAATGAAAAAGACGAAGCTAAAAATTTAAATAATATCTAATGAGACGTGGGGACGGGTTAATTTCCTAAAAAGGTAAAACCAGTCTCCATGTTGCCTTCCAACCTATTCCATCAATTATCCACTTCCATGAAACACAAATAGTGTGGAGCTCAACTACCATACAGTTGAACTCCACACGAATTAAAATTTCCGTTTAAATAATCCCTTGCTCAATCATGGCATCCGCTACTCTAACGAATCCAGCTATATTGGCACCCACCACGAAATTGCCTGGTGCATCATATGCTTTTGATTGCTCTAAACTATTACGGTAAATATTTTTCATGATATCATGTAATCTTCCATCCACTTCTTCTTCGGTCCATGCAAGCCTAGCACTATTTTGCGCCATTTCTAGTGCTGAGACGGCAACCCCGCCTGCATTAGCTGCTTTAGCCGGAGCGAATAAAACTTCATTATCCAAGAAAATATCGATGGCTTCTTGTGTAGAAGGCATATTTGCCCCTTCCCCAACAGCCTTTACACCGTTTGAAACTAACATCTCTGCAGCCTCTTTATCCAGCTCATTTTGGGTTGCGCATGGTAAAGCAATATCGCAAGGGACAGACCAGATGCCGGAACAACCGATTTCAAAAGAAGCATCCGGATGTTCTTTCACATATTCGTGAATCCGTTGGTCATCTACTTCTTTTAATTGTTTCACCGTATCCAAGTTAATGCCATTAGGATCATAAATATAACCGCTTGAATCACTACATGCTACTACTTTTGCTCCTAACTGCATAGCTTTTTCCATCGCATATATAGAAACATTTCCGGAACCGGATACGACCACAGTACTTTGATCAAAGCTAAATCCTTTATCCTTTATCATCTCATCTACAAAGTAAACTGTACCATACCCTGTCGCTTCTTTTCGGCCTAAACTCCCACCGTAACCAATGCCTTTTCCTGTTAACACGCCGGCTTCGTATGCACCTTTTAATTTCTTATATTGCCCAAACATATAACCAATTTCTTTTGCTCCAACCCCAATATCACCAGCTGGAACATCAATATCTGGTCCGATATGCTTGCTAAGTTCTGTCATAAAACTCTGACAAAAGCGCATTATTTCCATATCGGATTTTCCTTTTGGATCGAAATCAGAACCACCTTTACCCCCGCCAATTGGTTGCCCTGTTAAAGAGTTTTTAAGGATTTGTTCAAACCCTAAAAATTTAATAATACTCGCGTTTACGGAAGGATGAAAGCGGAGGCCACCCTTATAGGGGCCAAGTGCACTATTGAACTGAACACGAAATCCACGATTTACGTTTACTTTTCCATTGTCATCTACCCACGGTACTCGAAACGTAATTAAACGCTCCGGTTCGATCATTCTTTCTAAAACTCCTTGTTGAATATATGTTGGATTTTTCACAAGTACAGGAATTAAAGAATCAAGTACTTCTTTCACAGCTTGTTGAAATTCCAATTCATTCGGATTACGATCTTCCACTGTTTTAAATAATTGATTCACATATTCTTTGGCGTGTTGCGTTTGTGTCATTTGTACTTCTTCTAGTACTTTCATACAATTCAGCCCCTAATTTATTTCAATTAATTTTTATTTTTGTCATATATTTATTTTATAGTATAATAAATGATAGTTTCAATATGAATAAACGATGAAATCAATGCGTTTAATGCATGATACGATGGAGTGATGAAATATGGAAACGAGACAAATTCAATATTTTATGGAAGTTGCCAAAAGAGAGCACGTGACAGAGGCTGCTGATGCCATGCATGTTGCGCAATCTTCTGTCAGCAGACAAATTTTCAATTTAGAAGATGAATTAGGTGTTGCGCTTTTCATACGTGAAGGGAGAAGGGTGAAATTAACTCCTATTGGCAGAATATTTTTTGAACGCATGAAACAAGTGACAAACCTGATGGAACAAGCAAAGCGCGAAGTAAAAGAATATTTGAACCCCGAAAAAGGAACGGTTCGAATCGCTTTTCCAATTAGTATGGCCGCCCATACCTTGCCTTCGATTATTTATGCCTTTCGTACAAGATATCCAGAAGCGAAATTCGAGATGAGTAATGCTCTCTACGATGATTTAATTGATGGTGTGATAAAAGGTGAATTCAATCTAGCTATGATTGCTCCGATGCCCCATAAAGATAAAGAGAAAAAAATTATGGGAACAACATTATTTTCGGAAAATATCGTTGCACTCCTTCCCTTCCACCATCCATTAGCAAATAAGACTTCCATCATGTTACAAGACTTGAACCACGACTCGTTTGTTGTGTTACCGGAAGGATTTATATTTCGTGAACAGGTCGTCGACGCTTGCAAACAAGCAGGATTCACACCACAAATTGCTTTTGAAGGGAAAGATATTGATGCTTTAAAAGGATTAGTCTCTGCTGGGTTAGGAGTGGCATTGATGCCGGAGATGACATTAGTGGATAATACACCGCGTTCCACTGTAGTCGTTCCATTAACAGACGCCAGACTGATGCGAACTGTTGGTGTCATCTACCCCACACAACGCAAACTGCTCCCAACGGAAGAATTGTTTTACGATTTCCTACTCGAGACCTATAAAAGGTTGAATGAGTTCAGGAAGTAGGGACGGAGGGACAGGTTTTTGTCCCGATTCCCATAAGGCTTCCACAAAAATTAAACACCAATAGTTTCCGTGTAAATTTTACGCAGCTTTGCACCATTATCAGGCCAGGTTGCTGCCTTACCGTTAACTAACATGCCCAGTGCATCAAGACAACGATGCCACCCTGCAGCAGTCATAACTGCCATCGATTGATCAGCAAAAGTATGCTTGAAAACCAAGCGACATCCCTTGCCTTCCGGTTGTAATTCCATAGAAAGCAAATCATCCACTTCCTGAAATGCAAAGACGTATGGATGTTCAAACTTCGTAATAATTCCTTTATATATTGACCCTTCCCCATCGTCAAATGCAATTCTTCCGCCCTCTTTATGTTCCATCTCACCCGTCGCAAACGGATACCATTGCGTAAAGTAATCTGGTTTAATCATTGTATTGTATACCTGCTCCGGTTGCTGAGTGAATAATCGTTCAAACTTCAACGTATATTTCCCGTTCGTTTCATGCAAAGTTCCGTTTTCAGTCAATACTATATCCTCCTTGTACGGTATGTTCTTTCAAGATTAATCAACAAGAAATAACACACTATTTGACTCAATAATAACAATAATTCCATAGATTTACACCTGTTTCATAGAAGGATATGTGTCAGGAACATCGTCCCAGGTTAAGTATACCCCAATAGCCATGATTTCATCAATTGGATTTCTCCTTCTACAAATTAAATAAAACGATATGGTGGATAGATTTAATAACTATTTTTATATCATTTATAAAAGATACAATTTTCCATCTTCTTATTGTATAATCAACATATACAGTCATTTGATTTGTAATTTTTAATAACAGTTCATATAGAATAACGGTAGTGTTTTCGCTGCTAATATTCTGAAAGGAGATAACATGTTAAGTAGTCTGGATTTAAAAAAGATGAAACAGAATGGTCAGAAGATAACAATGGTTACTGCATATGACTATCCATCATCAAAGCATGCAGAAGAGGCAGCTATCGATATGATTCTTGTGGGTGATTCGTTAGGAATGGTTGTACTTGGATACCAATCAACGGTAGAAGTTAAACCAGAAGATATGATTCATCATGGAAAAGCAGTAAAGCGTGGAGCACCAAATACATTTATCGTCGTAGATATGCCATTCATGTCCTATCACGTATCACTTGAGGAATCATTAAGAAACGCAAGGGCAATTTTCCAGGAAACGAATGCCCATAGCATAAAGGTGGAAGGTGCAACAGAGGAAACTTTACATTTTATGAAAAGACTAACAGAAGCAGGTATACCTGTTATATCTCATTTAGGATTAACTCCACAATCTGTAAACGTACTTGGTGGTTTTAAGGTCCAAGGTAAAGATAAAAATACAGCAGAAAAACTGCTTGAAGACGCAAAAAAGGTGGCGAATCAAGGGGCGATTGCACTCGTCTTGGAATGTATTCCAAAGGAGCTCGCTCAAATGATAACAGAATCAATAGACATCCCAACTATCGGGATTGGTGCTGGTATCCATTGTGATGGTCAAGTACTGGTCTATCATGACATCGTTAACTATGGTGTTGATCGTCTTCCTAAATTTGTTAAAACCTATGGGGACTTTAATACACAAGGGACAGAAGCCATTAAAACATACATTTCAGAAGTGAAACAAGGTATATTTCCTACAGACGACCACTCATTTTAAAGTAACAGGTTCTTCGTCACAGGCGGAAATTATTTCAACTACCGAATTTATTGATTTTTCTACTCTTGAAAATTCAAAAAGCAAGAGGTATCGTCTAAATCGTCCATACCTCTTGCTTCATCTATTTAATCGGTGAATCATCATTTCTAAATAAATCTAAAAGCTCGCTCGCACTATATACGATCTTTTCCGGTTTAAAAAGATTATCAACGCAATTTCTTTTGCGATGATTCATCCAAATTGCATGCCACCCTGCTTGTTTTGCACCCACGATATCATTATCAAATGAATCACCAATATAAACTGTTTTTGATTTGTCCAATTTTAGTTTATTTTCGATTATGTGAAAAACTTCTCGTGTTGGTTTAGCATGTCCGATGGCTCCAGAAATAAATATGTGTTCTTCAGGAATCCATCGATCCAATTTAAGTTGTTTTATTTTCATCGATTGATGACCCTTGGATCCATTTGTTAAGATGGCGAGTTGTTTATTTTCTTGATATAGCAATTCCAACAGTTCTTCTACTTCGTCGAATAAGGCAATTTGTTGTTGCTCAGCTACATACGCTTCCTGGAAATCCATTGCCTTTTCATCGCTAATCGTTATTCCAAACTCTTCTAATGCAGCTTTAATACGAAGAATGTGCATGTCCTTTATGGATATCTCTCCTGCAACACTTTTATCAAATAACGCATCACTATACTTTCGGCTCGTTATGTAAAGTTTATCTAATTGCTCATCTGTAAATGTTTCCTGAATCATTTTCGTGCAAGTCCGTTTAAATGATAATGCTTGATCGTACAATGTGTCATCCACATCAAAGATGATCGTATCCATTCTACCAACCTCCTTACCCTATATCATACCTTGAAAATGAGAAGCCGTACAGGGGACGCGGATCCTTGTCCCGGGATAGTGTCCTACTCCCGTCTAAGTCCCAACCCACTAATCGTTCCTTCCATCGACATCGGTGCATGCATATCAACGAAAAATAATACTATCGTGGTATCTTCATTGGCAGTTAGAAATGGTAGTGGATTTTCCAAATCAGTAATGGCTTCCTGATTAGTAATCTCCATGTCATTCATTGTGATTTTTCCATTTAGTACATATAAAAAAGGCTTAAGTCCTTTATAATGAGGTATTTCTAATTTGTCTCCTGCTTTCGGATGGGCATCAAATATATAGGTGTTTTGTCGGATATATAAAGGAGCTTGACTATCTTCCGGACCTACCATCAAATACCAATTTCGATTAACTGTTGGTTTGTCGTGAAATTGAATAGCAGGTTTAAGATCTGTCTTACCCGGTCGAATAAAAATTTGCAGCATTTCCACAGAATCTTTTTTTACTTTCTCCTCATGCCAAAAGCTAAATCCTGCATTCATCATCATTAGTTTACCTGCTTTAATCGGTGCTTCAAAACCTGCTGAGTCTTTATGGTAAGAAGTTCCTTTCCATACATAGCTCAAAATTTCATCATTGACATGCTCATGCATTTTTACTGTTAAGCCCTTTTTCATCACCGCATGGTCAATATTGCTTAAAGGGCCAAATGCTGAATCACCCGTTTCTTCTTTCAAAATATCACTTGGCTGAATGCGTGTAATGGAAAAAGGCCCTCTAAATGGTTGTGCATGATTTCCGGCTGAAAGTTTTTGTAACATGTGATGTCCCCTTCTTTCTAATTATTAATTATAGCAAGTTTGGTCCGTCTTTACTGTGATGGAGATCGGTTGGAAGTTTGGCATTGCCGGCTTTGTAGTTCCGTTCCAAGCTCTTTTAATTGTTTCATGCACCAATTAAAGGTATTAGTTGAAAACTCAGGTAATAAGAAGACTGCTTCTTTCTCCTGAACACCTATCCTTTCAGTCCGTTATTAGCAATATGGTTAATAATCAGGGCTATTTCTTTTGGCGTTTGGTCCATGTTGTTGGCAAGCCAGTGTTTGATGATATGGATACTTCCGCGAACTTGATTTCATCCTTGCTTTAAGGCACTTTTGCTTCATTTCATGAATAATGCTATACTTAAAAATGGTTGTAAAAATTGTGAACACAGTCACAAATCTAAAAATACAATCTTGTGAATGATTCACAAGAAGAATAGGGAGATGATATGTATGAGATCTGTTACGTCTACAGATCACAAAGTCGAGGATAATAAAAGTGATGATTACTCATTAGATCGAGTACCTCGTAGTAAAAGGAACATGGGGTGGTTAAGTATTACGAATATCACCTTTGGTATTGCAACAGCCATATTTTACTTTCAGATGGGAAGTGTAATGGCACTTCAATTTGGTGCGATTAATGCAATTATATCTGCCGTATATGCCATCATTGTTGCTGGTATTTTGGGAACGTTCATTGCTTATTTATCTGCTAAATCGGGAATGAATGTTAATTTATTATCCAGAGGTGGTGGGTTTGGCTATATTGGTGCATCTTTAACCTCATTTATTTACGCCACTAATTTTATTATGTACTGTGCGCTTGAAGGCATGATTTTGGTAACTGCCGTTCACGCATTTATACCCACTATCCCTGAATGGGTACTAATTATTTTCTTCGGTTCCATTGTCATTCCATTAAATTGGTTTGGAATCAAACAATTGGATAAACTGCAAAAGTGGTCATTACCACTATTCTTCATTTTCTTAATCGCAGCAATTGTTATGGCTACACGCACGCCTTCCTTATATGAGGGTAGCTTCTGGACTTATATGCCTGAGGGCGTTCAAGTCGGGGGAACAGCATTACTACTTTGTATTGGAATGCAGCACGGAATCATGGGGTTAACTCCGCTACTCGCTTCCGACTATGCACGTTTCCTTAAGCCTAAGGATATGAAGATCGGAATATTTGCCATTGGATTTATCCCACAAATTTTCTGTTTTGGTGTTATGGGTGGTCTTGGCATCTGGTTCGGTGTTCGTCTAGGAGAACCAAATCCTGGGGTATACATTGTACTATTGCTTGGTGTTTGGGGCGTATTGTTCACCTTGTTAACTCAAGTACGAATCAATGTTACGAATATTTATAGTGGTTCACTGTCCCTAGCCAGTTTCTTTGAAAATATTTTCAAATTTACACCTGGCCGACGATTCTGGGTTGTTGTTACGGGTGTATCCGCAATTATCTTGATGCTTGGGGGAATTGTAAATCACCTTCAAGCGGTGATGACCTTTCAAGGTGTCTTCCTCTTGACCTGGGCAGCAATTCTAGTTACCGATGCTGTTGTTGTCAAGCGAATATTGAAAATTGGTCCAGGCTATTATGAAGCAAGACAACTAAACCTGCATAAATGGAATCCAGTTGGTGTAGGATCTTTGATTATTTCAAGTGGCTTAGGAACCATTGCTGCATTGGGATTCTTAGGTGCCTTTCTACAGAGCACTGCCGCATTCTTTGCAGCGGTACTTGCATCTGTACTAACCGTGGTTATAGCAATTGCTACAAAAGGCAAATATTATATTAAGAGAGAAAACAAAGAAATAGACAGACGGGATCATATTGCATAATCCTTTTAACCCTCTATTGCAGCTGCAATAGAGGGTTTTTATTGGCGTTAATCTTTAACTATTTCTTGCATCCTATTTAATGAAAGAGAATATCGTCCTTCGTTATTACAGTGAATTACTATAGCTTTAAACTATAGCCTCGAACGTTCTTCTGCAATTGTTTCTTTTAAATAGTCAATATAGATATTGGCCAGTGTACTGTTCGTTACATTTTTGTGGGTAATATATCCAACAGTTATCCGCTCATCCACCTTCAAAGGAACCGCAATAATGTCATGGTTTAATTCTTGACTTATGACTCCTGTCGAAATTGTATAGCCATTTAAGCCAATGAGTAAATTAAATAACGTGGCCCGGTCACTAACCCGAATATTTTTTGGCCTGGAAAGCGTGCTCAAAATCTCCTCTGAAAAATAAAAGGAATTATAATCCCCTTGTTCATAAGAGAGATATGGATAGGGAAGTAAATCATTCAATGTCACATAATCCCGGTTCACAAGTGGGTTTCTTGAACTGATGAACACATGTGGTTTTGCTTCAAATAACTCAAAAAATTTTAAATCTCCTTCTCTAAGAAACTTATGGATAACCTTACTATTAAACTCATTTACATACAAAATACCAATTTCACTTCGCAGGTTTTTCACATCATCAATAATTTCGTATGTTCTCGTCTCCCGTAACGTAAACTCATATTCCTCCCGATCATACTCTTTTAACAGTCGTACAAAGGCACTAACCGCAAATGCATAGTGCTGGGCTGATACAGAGAAATGTTGCTGAGGCGATTGTGTATTGGAATAGCGATTTTCAAGAAGTTCTGACTGTTCAACCACCTGCCTTGCGTAACCTAAAAACTCCGTACCCTCAGAAGTAATCATAATTCCCTTATTGGTCCGCGAAAAAATTGTAATCCTCATTTCCTTCTCCAGCTCTTTTAGTGCGTTGGAAAGACTTGGCTGACTAATAAACAAATTCTGTGCCGCTTTGCTAATTGAACGACTTCTTGCCACTTCAATCACATATTTCAACTGTTGTAATGTCATCTTAAACCCTTCCTTCACATCGTTTACTATTCCGAATTATACACTTCTTCTATACTGTATTCTATTAACTTTTCTCATTATAGATATCTGTTACTATAACGCACGAAACGATCTACATTGAGAGAGGTAATAAATATTGCTATACTGCACTTATATGACATACAAGTGCACACTTAAGGAGAAATAACAGATGACAAAAAAACTAATCCTTGCATCATCTTCACCAAGAAGGCAGGAACTCTTAAACCAAGTCCGGATTCCCTTTACTATTCGTAAACCAAACATAGATGAATCACAAATCATTACCCATGATCCAGTAGAAAAAGTTAGACAGTTAGCTATTCTAAAAGGTCGAAACGTCACTATTGAACATGACGATGAAGTGATTTTGTCTGCTGATACGGTGGTTTCTTACAATCAAAATATATTTGAAAAGCCGAAAAATAAGGAAGACGCTTACCAAATGATTTCAGCTTTAAGCGGTAATGTTCACGAGGTATTTACCGGTGTACTGATTCGTTCATTAGATCAGGAAACGGTATTTGTTGAACGAACAGAAGTAGAATTTTGGCCATTATCAGAGGAAGAAACTGTTCCGTATATAGCTACGAAGGAACCGTATGATAAAGCGGGAGCTTATGGGATTCAGAGTGTTGGGGCTATATTTGTAAAGCAGATTAGTGGAGATTATTATAATGTGGTTGGGTTGCCGATTTCTCGAGCGGTGAGGGAACTTAGGGGATTTTCCGTGTATCCTGAAAATGATAAAAATCCTCTTTAGTCTATTGATTTAATACATAAAGGGAGTGTATGGATGTTCGTATTGTTCCAGGTGGTTATTCCGATTTTTGCTATCATTTTATGTGGGTTTTTAGCTGGAAGGCTTTCATTATTACCATTGAATGGAGTGCAATCCTTAAACTATTTTGTCTATTATTTTGCCCTTCCAGCATTACTATTCTCTTCTCTATCTACAGCACCAGTGGATCAAATTACAAATTGGAACTTTATTCTCACTAATCTATGCATTATTATAAGTTGCTTTGTTTTGACGATCATCCTATTTAAATTCATATTTAAAAAGAAGTTTCCTGAGTTAAGCATGTATGGGATGATTACGACATATGGAAATACTGGATTTCTTGGTATTCCACTATTAATCGCAGCATTCGGGCAGGAAGCTGCAGTACCAGCCGCAATCGTAACATTTATTTACGATTTAACCATCGTGACACTGGTTATTGTGTCATTTGAAATAGCAAAGGTAATGAATAAAAAACACGACGAACAAGAAAAAATCTTGCCGTTGTTCGGATTGATTGTAAAATCAGTTGTGTTAAACCCGATTAATGCTTCGTTATTATTAGGAATTATCGTAGCTATTTCACAGATCCCGATTCCTCCATCTGTTTATGTATTTACGGAAGTTCTTGGCCCAGCCGCTGGTCCTACTGCTTTATTTGCTTTAGGATTAGGGTTATCGAGTGAACGAAATGTCTTCAAAAATAAACACTATTACCTTTCTGAATTTATTGTGCTATTGAGCTTGAAGTTAATTATTCTGCCATTACTAGCTATTTTATTCGTATATTATATTTTCCCAGTGGAAGACAATTTATGGGCAGTTTCTGTTGTCATTTTATCAGCTTTACCAACGGGAGCGATTGTTTACGTTTTTGCTGAAAAATATAATACTTTAGTTAAACAAGTTCCTTTATACACACTTGCAACCACAGTAATCTCAATCATTACCATCTCTATTTTTCTTGTTGTAATGATAGAGTAATTAAGGTTTTACCAAGAAAAAGTGCCTGTTCCCTACTGCTGTCCCCAAATCGCTTTGGGAACTTAATCTTTCATGTCTTCTCTAAAATAGAACGAATATTCGATTTTTATTTAATGTTAATCTATCAAATATCGTGATAATATATAAGTAGCAACTACATAGCAATAGTGGGCGAATGACGGCATACGAAGCATTAAATCTAGTAGCGCAATTTAGTTTCACACTAATAGCAGCTCTTACTTTAATTGCATCCATTGTCGTTTATCTATACAAAAAGAAGTAACCGCCTGCCCGACCAAGGTTAGCGATTACTTCTTCAGTAAGACAACATAATTTTGAACAACCGCTCTTTATGCGGTTTTGTAGTTCCTAGTATTGAGTAGTTACCCGCTACTCAGTATCTTATTCTTATTATAGTATAAATTTATTTAATTATACTGTCAATTCAAATACACTACTTAGTATTATTTTTTATCTGTCATTCCCCCCATATCAGCAACACGATATGAAGAATCCCAGAAGACTTTATTGGATTATTTTTTATAAGTATGTTAGAGATAAAGAACATATCGTACCCATATTCGATAAATAATAAAAATAAGTAACTGGCAGTATGCTGGAAAAAAAGCTTGGAGGAATCACTATGGAAGAAGGCATTTCATTAAGCGCTATGAAAGCGTTGGTAGAAAAGAAAATAAATAAAAAAACAATCGTAAAGGTAATGTGGAATGACACCGAGAAAATGACCTTGTTACTTACACCAAATATGAAAATCAATTCCTTTATACATGACGAAAAAGAAGGATATTTATTTTTTGATAATGAAGGGAAACTTATTGAGTATGAAATCCCATGTATTCTGTCAGAAAGGGATTTGATCAATGGAAAAGTGATACTACGTGGAATAAATGATGGAAAATAGATGGTAAACTATATCGGGTAATCACAGAATAACAAAAAAAATAAGGGTAGCCATGCTTACCCTACTAAATGTTCAATTGGTGCTAGATTGATGAAAGATTAAAATTAAAATATTTAAATAATTCAACTTCCCGAGGATGGAGTTAACTAGTCGAATAATAGAGGATTTTATTTTATTAAAATTAGACCTTTTTATAATAACATTCCCAAATATTTCTCAAAGTTAACTCCTTCTACTTCAGGAATTTGTTCCAAGGAGGAATCATTGATGGCCTCTGTCAGGAATGATACTGCAAGCTGTACAGATTTTTCCAAGTTCTCTCCGTGCATCATACTTCCCATAATCACAGACGCAAATAAATCACCAGTGCCAGAATAGCTTTTTCCATTATACGGCATCGCACGATAGAAGGAATTATTTCCGTCTAAATACATATTTCCGATAACCATTCTATCTGAATCTGTTGAAGGTGGATTCACTCCAGTAATGATAACTTCAGCTCCGGTTTCTTGCTGCAATATATTCCCAGCTTCTTCTATTGCTTCCATATAGTCCTTCTCATTTGAATAGCTATGTAGTTTTTCATAAGACAATCCAGATAACAAACAGCTCTCCGTAACATTTGGTGTAATCACATCTGCTTGCATCACAAATTCTCTCATTTGCACCAGCAATTCATCGGTAAAATGTTTATAGACTTCTCCTGTATCCCCCATTACCGGATCAACAAGTAAAGTCGTTTCTTTTGTATAAAATTCATCTAAAAATTGATAAATATTATTGATTTGCTCACTACCTGTAACAAAACCGGTATAGATTCCATCAAAGGTTACATGAAGCTTACTCCATTCCTCTATGAAATATTTCATTTTAGATGTAAAATCTTCACAATAAAAACTTGGATAGCCGGTTTGCGCAGAGAGTACAGCCGTTGGTAAAGGACAAGCCTGCACGCCCATTACGGAAAGAACTGGAATTGCAGCTGTTAGCGAACATTTTCCAAAAGATGATAAATCCTGTAATACAGCAACTTTTTTCATAATAACCTAACCTCCATAATGCCTATTCATTAAACTTCATCCATATTACCATTAGAAAACTTGGTTGTCACGAAGCTTTTCGGTGACCATCTTAGTTGCACTTTCACAAACTGACCCTAACGTTTTTTATTAAATTGGCGCTTTTGAATATACCAAGCTTTTGCTAAAGTTAGATAAAAATTCTAGTTAGGAAGGTTTATACATATGCAAAATACACAAAGTCATTTAAAGTCACGTCAAAAAACATTAGATCTAATTTTAACATCAATGTTAATAGCACTTGTTTTCGTTTCAACCGTCTTTTTAAATATTAGACTACCTATTAGTGTAAATGGTGGTGGTTTAGTTCATCTAGGAACAGCTATGCTTTTTATTGCATCTATTTTATTTGGTCCTAAAAAAGGGGCAATTGCTGGTGCAATCGGAATGGGATTATTTGATATACTTGGAGGTTGGGTGTTGTGGGCGCCTATCACGATTGTGGCGCGTGGTTTGCAAGGATACATCGTTGGAAGAATTGCTTGGTTAAATGGGCACAAAGGTAATAGCATTGCCCTAAACTTAACTGCTACAATCGTTTCCATTCCATTTATGATTGCTGTTTATTACATTGGAGAAAGCATTTTATTCGCTAATTGGATTACACCCTTAGCTTCGATACCTGGAGACCTGCTTCAAAATGTATTAGGAATTATGATTGCTGTTCCAATTTGCGTTGCTTTAAAAAAATTCTCTTATTTTAAATAGATTGTTATAAGCATTTTTGATCACCTTTTTTAAAAATGGGCAATAAAAACAGTACCGTTTAAACAACGGTACTGCTTGTTAAAAATCTTCGCTCGTAACTTAGCACCCTTTAAAACGAATTGATATTCTTTAATAGTACGGGTAAGGGTACGGATAAGGGTAATAAGGATATGGAGTTGGAACAATATAAGGTAAAAGCGCTAAAGCAGCTAAGGACGCTAGTGGAAAACGTCGACGTCTAAAACGTCGGAAACTTCTTCTAGGACGTCCATACCCAGCGCCATAAAATTGTCGCGTATCCGATTCATTTTCGCTATCTCGCTCCATCACCTCTTCACCGACTAAAACATCGATATGATCCCTATCTACATTCTCGATAATACCCTCCATCGTAGTTCCATCTGCCATTGATAAAGTCACATGATGATTCATGAGTCTTTTACACTCATCATGTAAATTCCTTAAGTCATTATGATATTCAACGTTATTTTCTGTATTCACTTTTTACCTCATCTCCTTTTAAATACAGGATATTCACCTAGGAGAGGGATGTTACTTATTTTTCTCAATCGTAAACAAATCATATGTGGTTATTATATCAATTTTTCCTACCATCTTATGAAAAAACGCATAAAAATAGCACCATTGAATGAACAGTACGTACTGATACAATATTATTTACTGTTAGCATTGTTGATTTGAATGACAAAATATCTCCTTATCTGTCTAAGCTTTTTTGCATATGTTAATAGAGCTCACCATTGTTGTATTGGTTTAGAAGGCCATCTAGTTGCTGACTGCATTCTATTGTTCTATGATTTACCAATCCGTACTTCATTCCAAGTTGAATCATTTCTTCCTTCTTTTTTAAAATTGCTTTTAGTAAATTGGATTGAACTGGTTCTTGTACTTGTATCATCTATTTTCTTCTCCTCTTGAATTTAATCTAAATGTTGTTAGGTCATTAGTTCTATGACCTAACATAAGCTAGCACTATTATCACAACCTATTATAAAGATTACAATATACTCGACAAAACATGTCATTATTTTCTAGAATCATGCGTCACAAATTTGTAACATTTTTTGAATGTCCCTTTCACTCTAACTTTCCAGATTAACAGAATTCCCTTTATCTTTATACATATGTGGCGATAAGGAACATATCGTGCTTAAATTTGGCAAATAATAAAAGTAAATAATGGCAGTATGCCGGAAATATGAAGTCTTGGAGGAATCACTATGGAAGAAGGCATTTCATTAAGCGCTATGAAAGCGTTGGTAGAAAAAGAAAATAAATAAAAAACAATCGTAAAGGTTTGTGGAATGACACCGAGAAGATGACCTTAATTACACCAAATATGAAAATCAATTCCTTTATATATGACGGTAAAGAAGGATATTAATTTTTTGATAATGAAGGAAAACTTATTGAGTATGAAATCCCAAGTATTCTGTTAGAAAGGGATTTGATAAATGGAAAAGTGACACTGCGTGGAATAAATGATGGAAAATAAATGCCTAACCATAATCCCCTATCACGAAGAAATAATAAAACTTAAACAGTATAAGCATACCTATGCACGATTACGTCAACCTTAGTTTTTGGATATCAACCTTCAATAAAACAATTTAATATTTCAAAACCGTTAAGCCACTTGAACAAGCGTCCTTATACTTTCCAGCACTGTAACCAACTATTTCTCAATTAAACTAAAAACAGTTGAAATATAAAGTAGGCCCCGAAATTTAGGGCCTATCAAACTTATTTATATGGAACATAGTTGAAATAAGCTACTTAGTCCGTCTCCACTTTAATCCGTACTAAAATGTCTTCGTATTATTCATTATTAAATTTGTAATTTTTTTTTAGTAATGAAAAAACGAACACATCTTCGAAAGCTCCCTCTAAGAGCTGGTGTTCACGAAGTATTCCTTCTTGTTGAAAATCATGCCTTTTCATTAATTTTACAACATTGGTATTTTTAACATTGGTATATACGCAAATTTTATTTAAATACATTTTAGTAAAACCATATTCAATCATGAACCTTAATGTTTCTGTTCCAAATCCTTTACCCCAATACTCACTTAAAAAATTTCCCCCAATGTCTGCATGGTGTGATAACCTATCCCAATTTTTGAATCCACATGTTCCAATAATATTTTTAGAATCTTTTAATTCGATTCCCCAGCTTATAGAACTATGGTTACAATTAGACTGTTTAAAATCTCTAATTAATTCTTCAGCTTCCATAATATCTTTAAAAGGCTCACTGTGATCTAATCTAAGAACTTCAGGATCTGAATAAAGACAATATATGTCGTATTTATCATCCATAGTAAGATCTCTAAAAATTAAGTTTTCTGTTAATGATAACTCTCTCCCCGTCATATAAAGTGCACTTCCCTTAGTTACCTTTTAAAGTCTTCTCTATTGTCTAGTCAATTGTTTTAGTAAAAAGGTCCATGATGAAATGGCCTTCTTCGAAAGTGGAAGGCTGCGATTGATGCTAATGCAATCGCTGTTAATCCTACAGCAGCGAAAAAATACATTCCATGCCCGTGACCTGGTGAAGGCCCTATTGGACGAAGATAAACAACGTCACGGTCTACTTTTTCAATTGTTCCAACATATACTTTTCCATGATGATCTCTTATTTCAACTTCTGAACCTATATTATCTTTACATAAATGGAAATATTTTTCACAAGACATACATCTATTACCTCCTTTAATATTATTTAAATGGATTTCCTTCTTCATTAATTAAGGTATGTTAAAAGAAATAATTGGTATAGTGGGAACCCCTATTTCCTTGAAAATTTGTTATTATAAAATTGAAATGAATTTTAAAACAGGATCATTGCCCAGGAAGCAACCAGTAAGTGCTGTAATTAGTCAACTCAAAAATGAACTACTTTTTCCCCTTCTATAACACGTAACTCCTTTTTTGAAGCTATTTCTTGTATTTTATTAGAAGCACTAGAACCAAATGATTTTAAAAGATTATATGAACTAATTAAGGTCACATCATTATGAGTCATGTTTTTTTCTCCAAGCAAGTATTGAAAGAGCAAGTTCGATACCTGCTGCTCCACCACCTATGACATTGGGCATAGGTAACTTTTTAATATCTTCTATATGCACAGGAAATAAATAGTTTGGCTTCATTGTTAATACACGATTTTGAATAGATTGGTTCAATCCTGTTTGGAGCCAACAAATGAAAGTGATTAGTCGTTGCTACAATACACTTTTATAATGCTACCTAACTACTTCATCTAATCCTTTAGCAATTTAGGATAATCTTCAAGTAAACTAAGACTCATTCCTTCATTATATAGAAGAAGCCAAGATAAATACGGGACTACTGTTTCCTGATTTCCGCCAATTAGTAACGTAATTTCAGCCCAAATTTTTGTTGCTAAATCGATTGTGAGAAAGAACAGAGTTAACCAAATAAACATTCTATCCACTTTATCTCCTTTGTTTTTCTTTTAACTCTTCTTTATAATATGATATTTTCATTGTAAGCTAGCTTACATTATTAAGGTGTTTTAAAGGGTATTATATAAGAGAACGAAAAAAAGGAGGAATTTCTATGTCTGGATTTGAACTTGGTAAACCTGTACCTGATTTCTCACTTCCTGCAGTAAATGGTGAGGAATATAACTTTGAAAATTATCGCAAGCAAACAGGCGGATGGCAGTTAATCATCTTTTTCCGAGGTTCTTGGTGTCCTGCTTGCATGGGCGAATTGGAAGAACTCGAAAAAAGTAAAGGGTACTTTGAAGGGAAAAACATTCATCTCACCACGATTTCCACAGATGCCTTAGGTGCTTTAAAGAACATGGTGGAAGATCACAAGTATACCTTCCAGGTGCTTGCGGATGAAAATCTCGAAGTATTAGAAAAGTATCAAGTCCATTATCATGGTGAGAATGCACCTTATGAGGATCATGGTTTACATGGAGAACCGGCCTACTTCCTAGTTGGTGAGCAAGGAAACCTTTTGTATCAACAAAGGCAAACAAGTCCATTTGGAAGACCAACTCCAACAGAGTTAAGAAAAATTATTCAATACATTAGTAAAAATATAAAATAAAATTAGCGCATTTATAGAGAGTAAGGATGTACCAAATCTACTTCTGGTACATCCTTACTCATTAGGAGAAGTTATTTACTTATCGGCGATGTGATGCTCCATACCGTATTGTCATAAACTCGGCGAGATCTTTGTCCATGCTCACTAAGTCGTTCCGGTTTAATTCTGTTGTTGATTTTTTCCCTATGACTTGGATGGCATGTTTCATTTCAGTCGTACATGATTTTAGAAAGTTAGCTAAATTCTTCGACCCTTCTTCTACATCGAATTCATCTTTCAATTTTCCAGAATAAAGTGCTAATTGTGGTGGTGGATACTTAGGCATTGCTTTAGCCATTTGTGTCTGTAATGTTGCCATTAAGGCAATCGATCCTATGTACACAGCGTCTGTACCAATTGCCATTGCTTTTAGAAAATGTCCTGGTGTAGTTAATCCACCGGAAACTATTATTTGAAACTTATTTCTCATGTTGTTCTCAACCAACCAATCAACTGCCCTTACTAGTGAATGCAAAGTAGCGCTCTACAGATAAACTTACCCTTCTAAATATTGGTATATCTATTATGGATATATGGGTGCATATTTTAAATGAATAATGAAGATGTATTTTCTAAATTGTGGAATATCAGATTCATTCTGACTATCTCGCTCCATCACACTTATGTTGGTTAATTTTCTCTCAATTGTAAACCAAGTCATATGTGGTTATTATATCAATTTTCTCTACCATCTTATGAAAAAACGCATTAAAATAGCACCATTGAATGAACAGTACTTACTAATACAATATTATTTATTGTTAGCATTGTTGATTTGAAGGATAAAATATCTCCTTATCTGTCTAAGCTTTTTTGCATATGTTAATAGAGCTCACCATTGTTGTATTGGTTTAGAAGGCCATCTAGTTGCTGACTGCATTCTATTGTTCTATGATTTACCAATCCGTACTTCATTCCAAGTTGAATCATTTCTTCCTTCTTTATTAAAATTGCTTTTAGTAAATTGGATTGAACCGGTTCTTGTACTTGTATCATCTATTTTCTTCTCCTCTTAAATTCAATTTAAATGTTTTAGGTCATTAGTTCTATAACCCAATATAAGCTAGTACTATTATCACAACCTATTATAAAGATTACAATATACTCGACAAAACCTGTCATAACTTTTCAAGATCATGTGTCACAATTTTGTAACATTTATTGGAATACATCCTTTCCTCTTTTTTTTCAAGGGTTGTATATCTCTCATTTTCTTCATTTGTTTTACATTGATTATGGAGGAATAAATGATGAAAAGTAAATGGTTAAAGACTTCAAAATTACTTGGATGATCTTATACTAGTAGTTTCCGAGGAAGAGATTAAAACGGCACAAACTCTAGTGCTCGAACGAATGAAACAGCTTAATGAACCATCCGCTGCAGTGACAGTAGCAGCTGCTATGAATGGTAAATTGGGTGTCAAAAATAAAAATGTTGTCTGTGTGCTCTCAGGCGGAAATGTAGATATTGGGGATGAAGTGAATTTATTATAGCCTTTGTACAATCTAACTATTGAAGATTCCAGTAAATATAAGTACAGTAAGGGAAACAGTACATTATGGAGGTTTAGAATGGACAAATTCATGGAACGAGCTATTGAACTAGCTATAGAAAATGTGCATGATGGTGGGCAGCCATTTGGTGCAGTACTTGTAAAAGATAACAACATTGTAGCTGAAGGGGTCAATGAACTTCATAAAACGTTTGATGTTAGTGGTCATGCGGAATTATTAACTATTCGTCGAGCCCAAGAGAAATTACAAACGAACAATCTATCAAATTATATAATGTATGCAAGTGGAGAGCCTTGCCCAATGTGTCTCACAGCTATGTATTTTGCGGGAATTGATAAGGTGTTCTATTGTGCCTCGGTTGAGGATGCGGTTGAAGTGGGATTAGGAAAGTCGAAAGCTATATATGACGATTTAAAAAGACCAAAAACAGAACGTACACTTTCGATGATACAAATGTCATTAAGTGAAGATCAAGTAAATCCTATGAAACTATGGAGTGAGTGATGATAGCCTTGAGAAAGTAATACGAAGCTCTTCACTACCAATAGAGGATATGATTGTCTCTTCTCCTGGCTAAAAAATTTGGTGTCTAACCGGTGGATTATGACGTAACGATTTCCATTGAAGATGTAGCAACTGGGGAGGTATTTGATATAGTTGAATACCCGGAGGCATTGGAGAAATTTGAAGAATAAATCGTTTTTACTTTTGAGGTTATATTGAAGCTTTTATTAGAGTAATTAAAAAGACCATCTCTTCTATGTAAGTTACAAAAGAGATGGTTTTCCAAAAACAATCTTATTACTTTCTAACTGGCGTGCATACTGCATATAAATTATCCGATGAGTCAGACAGATTTACTTCAATAATTCTATATCCCCCACCATTTATCTCGTTTAATTTTGAGCTAATTATCCCATTGGTTTCCATAAGTCTACCTCCTTCCTAATAAATTTCTCACACAGAAGTTAATATATGCAAGAAGTTTCGAAGTGTGCATGAATATTTATAAAAAATTCCATTCCTCTACTGTTTGATTTTACTTTCCAAATAAGGATATACTCTTCTTAACAATGCTAAAGCTCCTAAACCTTCTCAATAACCCCTACCCCTCCCCTTTCTCCACACATTCCATAAAAGGAGGCACTTTAATGTCAAAACATAAGAGTATCAAACGTCATGAATCACTGAAACCTTTGTCACGCCACCATATGATTGGTCTGCACTTAGCACTGAAATTAAAAAGAGCTGGAAAAGAAGTAAGTCGATTAACGATAGATGAAATAAAACAAGAAGCCACAGATTTCTGGAATCCGAATGGACAACAACATTTCCGAGAAGAAGAGGAAATCCTCCTCCCCGCATACGCCCAGTATGCAGATGTTAATCAGTCAGAAATAGTAGAAATGCTTTTAGAACATGTAAAAATACGGGCCAGGATCAATGAACTCATACGTTCCGAAACGATTAACTTAGACCTGATGCACGAGTTGGGCAGCCTGTTGGAAACACATATTCGAAAAGAAGAACGTGTGATTTTCCCAATGATAGAAAAAGCACTGCCAGAAGATAAGCTTAAGGAACTTGCACCGTTCTTGCATTAAGGTGTAAAACTTATACCAATATCGGCGATTACTAAATCATAATTGTAATCGCCTATTTGGTTTAAGCTCCTTTCTAATAGAATATTCCCGCTAATTCATCTATAATTATATTAAAAAAGGAGTCTAAAGATGAAGCAGACGAGTAGATTTATGCGTTTTCTAGGTGGTCGTGATTTATTTTATATGTTGGCCCTATTATTACTAATTGGTATAACTATCTTTATTTACAATCAAATTTCATTTGTCTTTTATCCGTTGAATGTCATTCTTTCAACGATTGCACCCCCAGTTATCCTGGCATTTATTGTCTATTATTTATTAAATCCAATAGTAAACCTGTTGGAGCGAATGCGAATTAAACGTATTTGGGGAATTCTGATTATTATTTTGGGTATTAGTGGTCTATTAACCGGGATCATCCTGCTTTCAGCCCCTGCGATTCAAAGACAGGTGACAGACCTAGCTGAAAATTTCCCAACCTATTTAAACCAAATGGGTGAAGGAATAACAACCTGGTTGCAAAACTCATTTTTAGGTCCTTATTATGATGAAGGGTATAACTGGTTTATAACTCATTTCAGTGACATACCCGAAATGATCGGCGGCTATTTAGTTGATGCCTTTCAAAGTATTCAAAATGTAGCAAATACACTTACGACCGTTGTTGTTACTATCATTACATTTCCATTTATTCTCTTTTTCCTATTAAAAGATGGAGATAAATTCAAACATTTTTCTTTAAAATTATTGCCTCCAAAATATAGAAAAGATGTAAACCATATCTTACATAATATGGATACTCAAGTTGGTTCGTATATTCAAGGACAAATCATTGTTGCCTCTTGTATCGGTATTTTACTCTTTATTGGTTATTTAATCATTGGATTGGATTATGCGATCACGCTTGCAATCATTGCCGCTATAACGAGTGTCGTTCCCTATCTCGGACCAACCATTGCAATTATTCCGGCGATTATTATTGCTTTGGTTGATTCCCCATTTATGTTAGTAAAACTAGCAATCGTATGGGCAGCCGTACAATTTTTGGAAGAAAATTTTGTTTCACCAAATATTATGGGGAGAACAATGAAAATTCACCCGCTCACCATTATTATTGTTTTACTTGTTGCAGGAAATTTAATTGGAATTATTGGGGTAATACTTGGTATACCTGGTTATGCCATGTTAAAAGTAATCGTAACCTACTTATACAGCAAGTTTAAACAGCGCTACAATAAATACTATGGTGAAGATTATGGATCCTATCAACTATCAGATGAAAAGGAAACGGATTAATGCAATCGTAATAAGGAGGTCCTCTCACGGCAAGACGAAGGACAGGTTTGTGGTCCCAGACATTAACATCAATTACCATCTAAAAAGCAAAGCTTTTTAGATGTCTCCATAATTACAATCGAAATGAGATTTCGTTTGGTGGTGTGGGAGTGGCAATTATAATACGCTGTGAGGTTGTTTTATGGGTACAGAGGGTCCGGTTTGTTGTCCCACCAGCTCTGGGACTGTTTAGTGACCCTACATCCCTACTACTTTCAAATGTGTCGATTGAAATGTAAGACAATCCTTATGGTACAGTTTAACTATAACCTCGTTCCATTTTAATTCCTGCTGAAATAGCTAACTCGCCATTTCTTTTAACCATAAACAAGCTACTTGACGAAATGCTATTACACAAATATACTTACTTACATAAAGTAACAAATAATAGCTACTAAAAGCGGTAATAATATAATTAAACAGGTAAGGAGACAAAATAATGAATTTTCACAGTAAACCACATACTTTTGTGGGCCATGTACGAATTAAAGTTGAAAACATAGAGAAGTCTTTAAAATATTATCAAGAGGTTATTGGTTTTCAAATTTTAGAACAAAATCAAACATCAGCTATATTAACGACCGATGGAAAAACAAGCATCTTGTCATTGGAACAACCAGAAAACGCTATACCAAAGCAAGGAAAGTCGACAGGCCTATATCATTTCGCCATTCTCTTACCTCAACGGTCAGATTTGGCGAATATTGTCGATCACCTAAATGAAAAGGGTATTCGATTCGGGTCATCCGATCATCTTGTCAGTGAAGCACTTTACTTAAAAGACCCCGATGGAAATGGCATTGAAATTTATATCGATCGTGAGCCTTCTGTCTGGAACTGGAACAATGGAGAAGTAGCCATGACAGTAGATCCGCTAGATTTTGAAGATCTTTCTACGAGCTTGATTCCAGAGCAATCCTGGAGTGGTCTACCAGCTGGCACGGTCATGGGTCATATCCATTTACATGTATCCGAATTGGAGAAGACAGAACAGTTTTATCGAGAGGGACTTGGATTTGATGTTGTAAACCGCTATGGAGGACAAGCACTATTTATCTCTACTGGTAACTATCACCATCACATTGGATTAAATACATGGAATGGTTTAGATGCACCAACTCCTCCTGTTAATAGCCCTGGCCTGGAATCATTTACACTTACTTTTCCGAATTCGGAAGAGAGGAACCAAGTGGTGGGACACTTAATAAATATTGGTGCATCTGTTGCAGAAGAAAAAGATACGTTTATTACTCACGATCCTTCTGGGAATCGTATTGTTTTAGCAATTTAACATTCGTGGATATTAGGGATTTTCAAAGATAAAAAATAGCTATTGGAGGAAATAATAATGAATATTGCAGTTATTGGAGCAAGTGGAAAAGCAGGTAATCTTATTTTGAAAGAAACGGTTAATCGGGGACATCAGGTAACAGCAATAGTAAGAGATGCCTCAAAACTTACCGATAAAAATGTTACAGTTATTGAAAAAAATATTTTAGACCTTACAGCAGAGGATGTAAAACAATTTGAAGTAATTGTAAATGCCTTTGGTGCTCCAATTGGGGAAGAACAGGCACATGTGGATGCCGGTCATGCTTTGATCGGGGCTGCTAAAGGAACAGACACAAGAGTAATCGTTGTCGGAGGTGCGGGCAGCCTTTATGTCGACGAAGCTAAAACGGTTAAGGTTATCGATACTCCCGATTTTCCAGATGTAGTTAAAGCAACTGCAAAAGGACAAGGACGCAATCTGGAGGAACTACAGGAAACAAAAAATCTAAGTTGGACATTCATTAGCCCTTCTGCCATCTTTGATGCGGAAGGAAAGCGTACCGGTTCATATCAGTCAGGAAAAGATAATCTACTTGTTAATTCAAAGGGCGAAAGTTACATTAGCTACGCTGACTATGCAATCGCCGTTTTGGATGAAATTGAAAATCCAAAACATCTAAATGAAAGATTTACGGTGGTTGGCGAAGCTGAGTAAGGGACTGAGTTACAGAGGAACCTCGCACCAGAAGGTTCCTCTGTCTCCCCCTAATTTTCAAAGCTTATATATTTTTGAGCTATTTGAGGATAAACCCCCTCGATATGATACCACAGCCAATAAAAGGCATACTTCTTCCTACCAATTGTACCTTCAAGTAAGATTCCTGGACGGACATCTTCTGCAGGGAAATCTGTAACTTGATACGTTTTTGTTGAATCAATGTCACAGAGAGTAACTAAATTCCCAGCTATACTTTCTACTTCAAAAATGCTATTTATCGTGTCATCACAATCCTGTAATTCATTTTCAATTCTGGATATGTCTTCCATTGGGTTCCAATCTCCTGCATGTAATCGAGGAAATGAATGTAAATGTAGTTCATTTAATAACTGTTCGCAATTACGAAGTTCTGAAGCATTATTTTCCGCGTACTCCTTTACGACTGTGTAGCATGTTGTTCCGCTACGTTTATCAAGCCATTTAACAAATTTTATAAGCTGAGTGAGGAAAATTTCGGATTCGTTATGTTTGGTGGATAGTTTCATATATTGTGGATAACATGTGGAAATAAATTCTTCCCAAAATGTGGACTGACATTCATCCCAGGAAGAAGGACAATTATCTTCAAGATGATCTGTAAAAAATTTTGATAGAATATGAAGAAATTCATTTACGTGTTGACTTGCCATATTCTTCCGTTTATACGCAATTAAATCAGCTCCATAAAATTCAAGAAGACCACGGTAACGCATCTCAAATTGAGAAGCAATCTTAAATTTTTCCATAAATTCCTTATGTTCGTCAGGATGCGAAAACGTATGTACCCAAGTTTTCACTTCGGTTTGCTTCTGACGGTTATTTCCATCTTTCTGTTCACTTTCGAAATTATACTGTCTATGATTTGGCATAAACCCATCTCCTCGTAACATCACATGATAGATTCCACTACGACTGATCCTTCGTGGTTCTCTTGGCATATATTATCACCTTAATTAACTACAAGATAAGCTATTTAGAATCCAAAGTCAAGAACCCCTGTTCGCATAAAAAAGCTATTTCTACATGCTTATCACACTAAAAATAAAATTTATCTCGAATTACTTCCGATTACTATTTAAAAATCCCAGATAAAAAGGGAGGAAAAAGTGGAATTGGAGGAATTTAAAAAAGTTAGGAAAAAAATTCCCTAACCCATAAATGAATAGATAGGCAGACAAGTTTCCTCTCCCTAGTCCCTATATTTTATTGCTAGTCCTTTCAAGAAATTTCTAGCGTATCTGTCTCCGCATTTTCTATAATTAGTATGTCCTTCTTTTCTAAGTATGGCACTTAGTTCCCCTTTTGCAATAACAACTCCCGCTTCTTCCAATATTTCGAGCATATCCTCACTAGTTAATGTGAGTGCTATTTTCAATTTTTTCAATAATACATTATTCACACTAGCATTACTCTTGATTGTCATTGGAGGATTTTCAGGTTGCCCGGGTTTTGGATCTTTTTTTCCTCGTTTAAATATAATAAGCCCATTTAAAAATGACTCCAACATGAAATTATCACAGGGAATATGCTCCTCATCCATATCTTTATCGTCGACAATTTCTTCGTCGTAACGGTCCTTTGATTTTGTAAGAATCTTTAGCACATCTTCTTTTGTTACTTCGATGCCACCAAGTTTAAATATCTTTACCATATCCGTATTTTTTATATCTAAAGCATATCTTAATCTAATTAAGATATCATTATTATTCATATCCATGTTTAAATCCTCCTAGATAATGACTATTTGAACCAAACTACAGCTTCTTCACAAATTTTGATTTGATATAAAGCACTCCAAAACCGTCCACTTTACCTTCGAGGTCATGCCCTCCATCTACTTCATCAATAATTCGGATATTTTTCACTTTTGTTCCCATTTTAAGTGGATTAGAGCTACCTTTTACTTTCAGGTCCTTCATAATCGAAATGGTGTCACCATCTGCTAGCACATTTCCGTTGGCATCTCTTGTAGCCTTGTTTTCCTCGTTTTCGGCTTCCGCTTCAGCCGTCCACTCATGTCCACATTCGGGACAGATATATAGTGCCCCGTCTTCATATGTATATTCAGATTGACATTTCGGGCAATCAGGTAATTTGTGCATTTTTTTGGACTCCTTTTTTATTTTGTTGTATGTTAGTTATCGAATATCAATTTTATTACAGTTATAATGCGATAGCAACTGACAGTCCGGAATTTTTAAAGGCACAGTCCTGAAATTCCATCAATCCGTGTCACTACCTTCTTTTCCTATCATCTTCCCATCCAATGGAATCATAGAGTTCCTTTATCGAATCATGATATCCCCATCCAATAGAATCTGAGTTAATGACAACAGCATATAATCGTTCCTTGAGGTCATTAAATAAATCTTCATCCTTTTCACACGCTACTACTACTTTTTCGTACATGGACTCCATATCCGCATAAAATTTTCCATCGATATCCCCATATGTATTTGTGAATGTTGTACCAATTTCAACATAATACAACATTAAGTCAAGCGTTTTTTCATGATCTTTGGTGGCCTTTTTAAAGTTATTAATTGCCTTTTTCACTTTTGAAGAGCGCATCTTTCCAAACCCATTATCCGTATGGAACTCACTTTCTATCTCTTCCTTTGCTTCCTCATACAATTCCGGAATCGTCTCATTCCTACTTAATTTATCAGACAGATAATGCTGTACGTCATCATAGTGTTCATATAATTCAGCGATAAGATGAATAAGCTCTTTTTGATCGTAGTCCTTTAACTTGTTTTTTAGTTCTGGAATATCCAGTTGCGTTACCTTTGCCATTACTACTCCTCCTAGCCTAATCGTGCTGTTCTTCTATCTAACTATTAACCTCTATTATATCATTCCAGAGGTAACGATTTAACACTTACTAAAACATACCAAAATATGGTGTACAAGTAGAATTTTTTGTAGGTACACCATTAAAGCTATATAATAAACTTTAAATGTTCAATTTTTTCCACTAAATCAAGAGGAGGTCCTATTATATGCCAATAAGTACGAAAATAAATTCAAATATCCCAAGGCGCCAAGGTGTTGATGAAAGACGTAATGCACTTGAAAAGCAGTTTCCAGTCTGGCCAAGGGATACATTTGCTACTCATTTCTCAAAGGCTTGCGAAAAATATAACGAAAGACGTTTCATACACATGCCAGATGAGACAGCTACATATGGAGAGACTTGGCAAAATGCTTATCACTTTGCGAAAGCATTTTTGAATCTTGGAGTGAAAAGACGGGATCACATCGCCATATTAATGGAGAATCAACCAGTATACCCATCCCTCATGATTGCTTCTTCACTTATTGGTGCTGTTTTCATTCCCATTAATACAATGCTCAGTAAAGATGAACTGGCCTACATAATTAGTCAATCTGATTCTCGCTTTTTGATTACGCAACAATCCATTAAGGGAAATAAACACGGTGAATCCATCGCAAAATTACTGGATGATCCTGCTTTTCGCAAAGAGAGCCAATTACAACAGGTGATCTGCATTCCAGATGAAAAAGAGCCGCTGGATGAGCGTTTTCAATCGTGGGATGGATTTTGTAAAGGGACAGAATCCGTTCCAGACGAGGAGCTCGAACAAAGACGGAATGAATCCGACTATCCGGATGAGGTGGCAGCGATTATCTATACATCTGGGTCTACTGGAAAATCGAAAGGCGTTATGCTTACAAGTGAAATGCTATTGCGTTCAGCCTACAGTACCTGTATGAGTAGAGCAATTGAGGATGGACGTGTGACATATGCGCCTTTGCCCTACCATCATTGCTTTAATCTTATTGAGGGCATTTTGGCGATGTCCTTTGTCGGTGGGTCACTCGTATCGCCTCCGAATTTCTCGCCACTTGCTTCCTTGAAAATGATGGAGAAATTCAAAGCGAATGATTTTCTTTGTGTCTCGTCCATGCTCGTACCATTACTGAACCATCCACGTGTATCCGAGTTTGACTTGTCAAACCTGTTTGCAATGTGGTGCGGTGCTGCACCCACTCCAGTTCCTATATGGAAAAAAGCAGTAGATTTACTTGGCTTGACAGAAGTTATTACCGGTTATGGTCAAACAGAAGTGGCCTCATCCGGAGTTACCACAGAGATCGGTGATCCGATTGAACTTGTTTCATCAAGGGTTGGACGTCCAAAACTTGGTGGTATAAGTGCAGTACCAGAGTTTAATGGCAGTACCGTACAATACAAAACAATTAACCGGGACACAGGTGAAGCATTACCATATGGCTCAGTTGGTGAACTTGCAGTCAGAGGAACAACGGTCACACATGGTTATTATAAGAAACAAGAAGAAACTGCTGAAGTGATTGATAAAGACGGATGGTTACGTACAGGTGACGTTGGAAGAATTGATGAAAATGGTTACATCGAACTCCTTGGCAGAAGTAAAGATTTATATAAGGTTTCTGGAGAATTAGTCTCGCCTAACGAAGTCGAAGAAGTTATCTCAAGACATCCTGCAGTTAACCAGGTCTCAATTGTGGGGGTCCCAGATACTGTAACAACTGAATCTGGTGCTGCATTTATAGAGTTAAGAACAGGGGAATCCTGCTCACGGAAAGATATTATTAATTGGTGTTCTACCCGCATCGCTCGTTTTAAAACTCCGCGCCATGTTTGGTTTGTCGAGCCAACTGATTGGCCGATGACGAGTACTGGCAAGGTACAGAAATTTCGTTTAAGGGACATAGCAGAAAAAAGACTTTCAGGAGCAAAAGCATAAGCGCCGGTTAGCACGTGGGTGGACTAAAACCGCAGGAAATAAAGTTTTCTAAGCAACAAGGATGATGGAGTTAACACAGGAGGAGCGTTAAAAAATGAATAATACATGGCATCAACAAATAATGCGTGTACAGTATAAAGATACAGATCAGATGGGTGTCGTTCATCATGCCAATTATGTAAGCTTATTTGAAGTTGGGCGTACCGAATGGATGCGTAATGCTGGGTTTGCCTACAGCAAGATGGAAAGCATGGGACTTTTGTTGCCAGTCGTTGACCTAAATATTAATTTTATCAAACCTGGTCGCTATGATGATGTCATTGCTATGTTTACAAAAGTAAGCGAATTTTCCAAAGTGCGTTTACAGTTTGACTATGAGGCCAGAAGGATTGGCGATGCGTCGTCTTTCTCTACTCAATTGCCTCCATCCGGCCAAATTGACGCACCACATGGCGAACTTCTTGCTAGTGGAACGACGCTGCATACATGGGTCAATCAGGAATGGAAGCCAGCTCGGATTGACAGGGTAGCTCCTGAAGTGTATGCGTTGCTTCAATCGGAAGAGTTTTCAAAATAAGTCAATTTAAAGGGGAATTTATTATGAATGAACCAATGAAAATAGCAGTGACTGGAATGGGGACTGTGACCCCCTATGGTGTTGGACTTTCGACATTTTGGGATAATTTGATAGCCAACCGTACAGCGGTAGGTCCAGTTGAAGATGAGCATCTTCGACAATGGTCACCTGTGGGAGCACGTGTGCCAAATTTCACACCTTCCGATTTCTTACCAAAGAAACTCATTAAAAATACAGATCGATTTACACAGCTTGCACTTATTGCAGCAGCTGAAGCACTCACAAATGCAGGTATTCTCCAAAAGGATGGCGTAACACTCGCACCAGGCATCGACCCAGAGCGAATTGGAACATCGCTTGGTTCTGCCTTTGGAGGCATTCAGTCTCTTGAAGAAGGATCCGGAAAATTAGCTACGGGCGCATCAAAACGTGTTGGACCACGTATGATTTCAAAATGCATCCCGAATTCTGCAGCCGCAACGATTGCGATGCAATATGGATTCCAAGGCCCTTCTGTCACACATGTTACAGCTTGTGCAGCTTCTGCAAATTCAATTGGAGAATCCACTTTCTGGTTTTGGCGTGACGATGTGGACTTTGTCCTTGCAGGTGGTGTAGACAGTTTATGGTCTCCTGCCTTCTTATCCGGATTACGTGATATGGGAGCACTTGCGACAACGGGACCAGAAGACGAAACGACCTGGTCCCGTCCTTTTGATGAAAATCGGAATGGTATGCTTATGGGGGAAGGTTCAGCATTGTTTGTTCTGGAGCCATTAGAAAAAGCCAAAAAACGGGGAGCACATATACATGCTGTGTTGGCTGGATATGGTGCTTCCAATGATGCGTATCATGATACAGCTCCACATCCAGAAGGCACAGGTGCTGCATTAGCTATTAAACGTGCCCTACGCTCCGCCAATTTAGAAGCATCGGATATCGATTATATCAATGCACATGCAACATCAACCAAGGCAGGTGACATTGCCGAGACGAAAGCGCTTCGTACAATATTCGGTGAGCGATTGGATACGATTCCTGTCAGTTCGATTAAGGGTGCCATCGGCCATCTTCTTGGTGCCTCTGGTGCGATTGAAAGTGTCGCTAGCATTAAGGCAATAGAAACCGGTATTCTACCTGCCACATTACATTGTGATGTGCGAGACAAGCAGGCACCAATTGATGTGGTCCCAAATGTCAGCCGTAAGCAAAACATTCGAACAGCACTCAGTAATTCATTTGGTTTTGGCGGACAAAACGGGGTATTAATCTGGCAGGCACAACGATAGATCTACACACTTACAGGTACGAAGTAGTTACTGCTACTTCGTATCGCTTTTTTTCCTCAAACTAGAAAAAGCCACCCAACTTCAGGCAGCTCTCCCCTTATTTATCTATGCATGATTTTCCATCGTATTCAGTGACCCCATATGACTCGCAATCATGGCTATCAGTGTACTTGCTTCTTCTTTACTAAACGTAATGATTGTTTCATCCTCTACCATATCTTCATCACCTGTAGATATACGGTTGATTCGCTTTATGACACCTTCACCAGAATCTTGCGCAATCCCAAACTGATAAGATACTTGTGCTTCATCTTCTTTGTAATAAGCAGTTACCTCTGGAGTTTCCCAATCTACATCTATTTCTTCTAAAAATAATTCATCTTCTTCCATTTCATCTGATTCATCTAACTCATCAAAATTTGTCTCATCAACTATGATTTCTTCTTCAGTAAGGTTATCATCATCCATATAATGATGGAAACTTTCATGAACGACATCAATAATGTCCTCTATATCCTTAAGAACTACCTTACTGACATGACCATAATAGGGGTCGATGGACTGAATATAAAACTCTTCATTTGGTGCATCAAAAAATAGCGTACAAAAATAATCCCTATCCTCTTCCCCACTATCGGTAAAAAAGTCGATTCTCGGATGTCTTGCCCCACGCTCAATTAACAACCTGCCATTTTCATCATATTTTTCACACATTGAATTTAGACTATCCTGTAACTCTCCACAGACTCTGTCAAACCATTCCAAATGCATACAAGCTCCCACCTTTCAAGTAATCCTTATTAAGCTCGAAATAAAATTCAATTTCAAAATGATTTTTAAATTTCTAATATACATACAAAACCATGGGGATTTTTACCTTAAGGATAGGATGTGTTTCCTTTCCTGTTTTATACGAATCATCGAAGTGCACCAAACTAATAGATTGCCATATCAACTTAAACCGTTTTCAAGAATTTTTTTCACCCAATTTTAGGTAGTCCCTTTTTCATATCTATTCCTGATAATCCATCGGACTCAATGCGTCCATATGACTCGCAATCATCGCTATTATGGTACTTGCTTCATCCCTACTGAAAATAAAGTGTTGTTCATCTTTTATTAAATCCTCATCCTCTGTCCAGATACGGTTGGTTCTTTTTAACACACCATCACCCGTTTCCTGAACGATTCCGAATTGATACGATACTTCCACTTCTTCATCTTCCTCTATATAAGCAGTCACCTCTGGAGTTTCCCATTCTACGTCGAATTCTCCTACGACTATTTCGTCTGAATCGCCAATAGTAGTTTCATCATCAATCCGTTCATCTTCGGTAAAATCGTCATCCATATAATTATGGAAACTTTCATGAACGGCATCAATAATATCCTCTATATCAGCCAGCACTACTTTACTAACATGACCAAGTTCCGGTTCATAAGACGGAATATAGAATTCCTCATTATGTGGATCAAAGAAAAGTGAGCAGAAATAATCTCTATCAACCTCATCCGTCTCCACAAAAAAGTCAATTCTCGGATGTCTTGCCCCACGCTCAATTGACATCCTTCCAGTTTCATCATATTTCTCACAAATTGAATTAAGACTATCCTGCAGCTCACCACAAACTCTGTCAAACCATTCTAAATGCATACAAATTCCCACCTTTCTTTAGTCGGTATCTTTATTATGACCCTCTAGTGAAAAATATCTCTGTATTTCTGATAAAATTTTATAAAATATTTTCATCTCTCAATTTAAATTGAAAAGGATGATAGTACTCTTTTATCTTCTATTTAATGTTGACATTCTTTTAGTGAGCGAGTAATGAGGAGGAACAATTATGAATAGATGGTTAAACAAATATAAAAGATTATATTGAATAAAAAGTATCTGAAGAAACCCATCAATCGAATGACTGTTGGGTTTCTTCATTCAGGAGGCCATATTTTATTACTGCAAAAGTCGAAAGAGCCTTGAATCCAGTAAGAAAATTTACCTAAATGGAATTTTTGGACAAGGTAACGAATATGTAACTAAGAGGAGTATCTTCTCCTCTGGAATGATGCATCTATGTGCTGCAACTAATTTTTAGGCTTGTCCTATAAGAACTTAATTTAAAAAACCATTTCTGCCTTTATCAAAGGTATCATGGATAATTTCGATAACCTCATCTTTATCATTATGTTTATCATTTGTCATTTTTATCATCCTTTCAGTTATAAAATTTCCAATTCTGAGGTGATTTATACGTGAAGGAAATAACAATTAAGCTAAAAGACGAGACATACGAACAGATAAGAGAAATAACGGAACTGGAAAATTTAATCAACCGCCACCGTGATAAAAATCGAAGTGACAATTATAAAATTGAGGAATTTATCGTCGGTAGTATCATTGATAAAATGGAACAAATTAAACATTTTGATTTAATCAATCCATTTAGTGAAAATCAACGACAACCTTGCATAAAAAATCGATTTAAAGAAATAGCGAAACAAAAGAAGATTTATATTAAAGATATTGCTGATCAGTTAAACATGCAGCCGCCAAATATTAGTAAAATATTCAATAACGTGTCTCAACCCCGCCTCGAACTATTTATCAAAATTTGGTTTGTCCTTGGATGTCCACCCTTACATCAATGCATTTATTTAGAAGAAGATTAAGTTTAATGACTTAATCTTTTTTGTTTTTGTAATTAAATGGAATAGGACATGCACACCGTCACATATCATTAAACATAATAAAATCCTAACTAACATATCAAAAACATTATGGCTAGCTTTTAAATCCAAATAGGAATAATTTGTCTCCGACTTTGAAGGAAAGGGGGGACGACAAATGACAGTATTCGAATCGCTGGTCCTAATGATTTCATTTGGAACATTATTGGTTGCGGTATTGTCAGATCACACAAAATAACTTATTTCACTTCCCTCTCTTGTTTCTTCATCCATTTCTGACCTGTCAGGGAAATTTTTAATATAGATAACGTCTTCTACAGATTTCTTCAATCTAGGCATAACAAAATTAATTCTTCTCTTCTCTCTTTCTAACCGATCAAAAGAATAGAATACAACAATATCAATATTCTCTTCTGTATTGGCAAGGTATTTCAAAAGTTCATTCAGTCCAGGTCTCATTATGTTGGAATAACCAATATCACTAAAGGTTTTTAACCGTTCGATGTTGCTTATTTTAAGGAATCTTTCTATTCTGGCCTCTATGTTAACGATATTCTCTACTGGTTGAATTGTTCTCTGGGTGTACAATAATCCCGTCCTGGGCTTTTTTGTATTCACTATTGCTTCCCACCTACCTTCAATTCAAATATTGCCGCTCTATGTATCCTAGTTATTATCAAAAAGTATAAAGCCTATACATCCTCGAACTGAAAAAAGGGCCAGTCGCCCACTGCTTTACTTGCTAAAACAGTGGGCGACTAACCCTTCTTATTTTTGACTTTCTATTTACATAGTCAAACTGCCCTATCTTTTCTACTTCTTTCAAAAAAGTGAAATTGCGATTCAGCCCATAATATAATCTCACCTATGAGCATTACGAATACAATCCACGCCCACAGTGTTAAGAAAAATTCGTGAAAGCCATACATCATATTCATATAATTAGGAGTCTCATGGATTGTCATCGTAAAGGCATAGAACATACCAAAGGTAAAATTTCTTGACCATTGACTAATGTTGTACGTGAAAATTCCCTTTTCCCAACCAAATTCCTTGACTCGCTTTATTGCCCTTGTAATTTCGATAGCTTCGATAATTATCAGTAATATAAACACAAACAGCCAAAAAAACATAATAAATAAAGGCGACATTACTTTTGATAAAACAATCGCCAAGCCAGTAATCGACAAAGCACCATGAATAATACAATTTGTGTTTGTCCAATCCTCTGTGAGCGACCAATTTTTTTGATTACTATAACGGATCCAGATCAGTAATGTACCACACAAATAAAATAATAAGCCCAGAGATATAACAGAAATGACTAACCCACTTGAAAGAAACGAAAACTGTTCTATCCATACAATAACGATGGATTGTGTTGAAACAGTTGACAGCAAGACTACTCCATGAATCGAATGTTTCGTTGGCTTCCCCCATAGCTGTTTAAAATTATAGATACAACACACGAGGAAAAGTAACCAAAGAAAAGTATTTATCATCGCAATAACTTGAAGTACTGCGTCTAATTCAGGGAAATATTTCGCAATGACATTACACAAAACCGAGATACCGGCAATCCATGCTCCCATCACAAAAGAGTTCACTGGATTATTTAAAAAAGGAAACAAGAAGCCCTTATGAAAAAATTGACGAATAAGTGCTGTATAAATAACAATTCCAATTATCGTAAGACCAACCGTTAATACTTCTCCCAATGCTTGATCTAAAAAAGGGAAAGCTTCAATTGTACCATAAAGAAAAATCCCCAGCGCCATTACGATGGCACCGGAAGCGGGATTAATTATTTTTAAATTAACCATAAATATTTCACCATTTTCAATCATAATACGTACTTACTTTCATTACTAAAGCAAGCGTTAAGTTGTACATTAATTCCATATAAGTCCCTTACCGATTATCAATTTTTTCCGGATACATATCATGATTCATTAAACGATGATTTGCCATTTCTTCGTATTTGGTTCCGGATTTCCCATAGTTACACCACGGGTCAATTGAAATGCCTCCACGGGGCGTAAATTTCCCCCAAACCTCTATATACCTTGGATCCAATAATTTAATTAAATCATTCATAATAATATTGACACAGTCTTCATGAAAGTCCCCATGATTACGGAAGCTGAATAAATATAATTTCAATGATTTGCTCTCCACAATTTTCTCATTTGGTATATAAGAGATATACATCGTCGCAAAGTCCGGCTGGTTTGTTATTGGACAAAGACTGGTGAACTCCGGACAATTGAATTTTACAAAATAGTCACGATCTGAATGCAGATTATCAACCGATTCCAGAACTTCGGGTGCATAATCAAATGAGTAATTTACTTCCTGATTTCCAAGCAAAGTTAAATCCTTTAATCCTTCTTTATCAATACGGCCAGACATATAAAAATCCCCCTAATATAAAATGTTTGCTCACGTTTTACGGGGATTGGTCTCCCCCTAAGCTTAACAAAACAACGGATCAATAAAAAAAGCCACATCCGATATGGACATGGCATTATAGTCAAGTATCCATAGTTTTTTATAGAGGGTATCAGCTATGAACCTCTTCCGCAAACGTATACTATATAACAACTATCATACCACAAATCACACCCAAAAAGGAAGCACGGGGACGGTTCTCTTGCTTCCTATATTTTGAATTGTATAGGAGGATAGTTACATAAGAAACAATAAAATGGTAATATTTACATTTTCGAACCTCTTTTTTATTTGCTACAATTATCACTAAAGTAATCACGTACATAGATTAAGGAGACAAATAAATGAACTACTTAGAAATCGCAAAAGAACATAAACTTAATCTTATTGAAGTAAGCATACTTGTTCAACTACAACAGAGATACCCAGCAGCAGTATCCATGGAGGAACTGACAACCGATGAAAAGGTATATCGGCAAGTCATGAAAAACGTCAATACATTAGTAAAAAAAGATATTGTAGAAAAGGATGAGCATAAATACAGACTGAAGAAATAAAACTTTTGCTGAGTTGTTACCAAACCTCACTTCAAAAATCTAATTCCAATTTTAGATCATACAGCTACTTAATAATGGCTAGGCAAATACGCCTAGCCATTATTAATATCGCCAAACATAAAAAAAGCCTGTAGCTCCAAAAAAAAGAGTACAGACCTTTGTAATAGTATGATTCCGATTGGGCTCGAACCAACGACCTCTACCCTGTCAAGGTAGCGCTCTCCCAGCTGAGCTACGGAATCGAATATAATGGATAATTAAAACTATAACTTCCTTGAATCAAACTGTCAATATTAAATCTTCAATATTTTGGACAGGAATGGATATTTCATGAATAATGAAGGATAAATATTATTATCAGATTGTATATTATGCTTTAGAAATTTTTATTCGCAGTTATGGCACTTCAATTGCTATCATCATTCTTCTATCTAAGAGAGTAGAAATTGTGTATACTTAATTGATGTAAAATCAAGGAGGAAACATTTGTGATCATCGCGATCATCCTATTATTATTCGTTTCATCTTTCTTTTCAGGAAGTGAAACCGCACTAACGGCAACAAATAAAATGAGGTTACAAACCAAGGCTAACAATGGAGATAAAAAATCTGCAAAGTTGTTAAAACTGGTATCGAAGCCGAGTGAATTTATTACATCCATTTTAATTGGAAATAATATAGCAAACATTGTATTACCGACACTTGTTACCACACTGGCTTTTCAGTATGGTATCGATGTAGCTCTGGCAACCGCTGTTTTGACTATCATCATCATTATCTTTTCTGAGGTAATTCCGAAATCGATTGCTGCAGCTTTTCCTAATAAGATTGCATATCTTGTTTATCCAATTATACGAGTTGCTATCTTTATTTTGAAACCGATAACGATTGTTTTGAATTGGTTAACTGGAGTGATTACCAAGACGCTTTCAAAAGGACAAACGAGCACGGTATCCATTTCGAAAGAAGATTTCCATGCAATGATTGACATTGCCGGCTTAGAGGGAACTTTCCGAAAAGAAGAAACTTTTCGTATTAAAGGTGTACTTGACTTTCAGAATCTAAATGTAAAAGATGTTCTACAAACACCAAGGAGAGAAATTATTTCTCTGCCAAGTACAGCTACATATGATGAAGTCAGGGAAATTGTCATGCATCATCCGTTCACAAGATATCCTGTTCACAGAAAGAATATTGATAACATCATTGCTGTATTTCATTCCAAGTATTTAATACAATGGTCTACAGAACCCGAAAAATCACTTAAAACTTTCAGTGATAACGATCCGCTTCTTTTATATGAGTTTCATTCCATGGAATGGGTTTTAAAGAAAATGACAATTGACCAAAAGCATATGGCTATCGTGTTGGATGAATACGGTGGAACAGAAGGTATATTAACGCATGAAAATGTAATTGAAGCAATGATTGGACTGGAAATTGAAGATGAAATAGATATTGAGATTGATCAGATGGTTGATAAGCTAACAGAAACAGAAATTATATGTGAAGGTAAAATTACGTTGCACCGTCTAAACACCATTTTTCATATAGATTTGCCCGAAGAAGAAGATGTGCTCGCAGGATATTTATTAAAGGAATTTAATGATTTCCCTGAAAAGGAAGAAACGATTGAGAGAGAGAATTTGACTTTTAAAATAATGGAACTAGAAGGTAGAACCATTCGGAAAGTGCAGATTATTAAATAAACCTGAAACTCACCTATTCAAGGGGTGAGTTTCTTTTATTTTCTGAGTGGGAAAATCTTGCTATCTACTCCCAAATACACTTCGATACACGAAATAGAATACTGGATAAAATCCCGGGATGCCCTTATAATAGTAGAAAATTGTCTGTATCTGAGAATGGGGGTCGATCGTTTTTGAGAAATGTCTTTTCCTTTTTAAAACCCTATAAACTCCAGGCTGTTATAGCCTTTTTACTGATGCTTGTAGAACTGTCGGTGGAATTACTTCTTCCCTTGTTTCTAGGGTTGATGATAGATCAGGGAGTGATGAACAAGGATATTAATAATATTGTTATGTGGGGAAGCATCATGATTGGCCTCGCATTTGTTTCCTTAATTGCTGGTGTATTAAATTCATTTTTCTCCTCGCATGTAAGTTTCGCGTTCGGGTATGATATTCGTCAGAAGTTATTTGAAAAGATCCAGGAATTTTCCTTCGCCAACTTAAATCAGTATCCAACTTCAGGACTGGTAACTAGATTTACCAATGATATTAGGCAAATTCAGAATACGGTATTTATGGCGTTACGTATTATGGCAAAATCGCCACTGACAGTAGTTGGTGGCGTCATCATGGCCTTTGTGGTTAATGCAAGCTTGGCAGTAGTCTTTCTAGTAACGGTACCACTGCTCGTCTTGTTTTTATTATGGGTCCTTAAAATTGCCAGTAAACTTTTTACCAAAGTCCAGGGAAAAGTTGATGATGTGAACCGAGTCATGCAGGAGAATCTTGCAGGGATGCGCTTGATTAAGGCGTTTACAAGACGTGATTATGAAGCGACTCGTTTTACGGAAGCAAATGCCGGCTTGGCAGACACAACCCGTAAAACATTCCGTTTTGTAGAATCCTCGACACCTGTTCTACTCTTTGTGATGAATATGAGTATTATTTTCATTATCTGGTTTGGAAATACCCAATCGATCTCCGGGCAAGCAAATGTTGGTGAAGTTGTTACAATGGTGAATTATGCGCTTCGTGTTGCCATGGCCATTTCCATGTTTTCCTTTATTATAATGGCCCTTTCCAGAACAAAGGCATCGGCATATCGTGTTGATGAAGTGCTATCACTTGATGTAGACCTATTGGATAACCTGGAAGCAGATCAGGAAATGGCAGTTAAAAATGGTAAAGTTAAATACAAAAATGTATCCTTCCATTATCCAGGAGCTGACAACCCGACATTAAAGGATATTTCATTCACTGTTAACGGTGGAGAAAAACTTGCAGTTATTGGTGCGACAGGTTCTGGTAAAACGTCGATGTTCCAACTTATGCCACGTTTGTATGATGTCGATAACGGGGAAATATTCGTGGACGACCAACCAATTACTTCTTATTCATTTGAACAGATTCGAGGGAGTATTGGCTATGTTCCGCAAAGCCCTCTCTTATTCTCCGGTACAATAACAGATAATATTGCATGGGGTAAAAAAGATGCGATGACCGAAGAGATTATTCAAGCTGCAAAGGATGCCCAAATTCACGAGACCATTATGGATCTGCCCAATCAGTATGAAACAAGAGTTGGCCAAAAGGGTGTTAACTTATCTGGTGGGCAGAAACAGCGTATATCCATCGCCCGTGCATTAATCAGAAAACCGAAAATTTTAATGTTGGACGATAGTACAAGTGCACTTGATTTAGCTACAGAATCACGATTACTCGATGCGCTTGAAAAATACAACTGTACCATTTTTATTATTACGCAAAAAGTTTCCACAGCAAGTAGTGCCAATCGAATTTTACTTCTCGATGAAGGTGAAATTCTTAATATTGGTACACATGATGAATTACTAAAAACGTCACAACTCTATAAAACGATTGTTGAATCCCAATTCGGAAAGGAGTATGAACATGTCAAATAGTTCCTTAAAAGCTCCTTTTCAATATGAAAGAATTCCAATTGAGAATATAACAACAGATAATAAGAAAAAAGCCAAAAATATGGGTGCGACACTAAAACGGATATGGAATTATTTAGCAGTGGAAAAAGCAAAGCTCACGCTTGTCATCCTCATGGTAATGGCTAGCTCCGGTTTAGCTCTTCTCGGTCCTTTCTTAGTCGGTATGGCCATTGATGATTTTATCGTAATGCAACAAACCGCAGGCCTTGGCATGCTATTAATCAGTTTAATCGTTATCTATTTATTTCATTCTCTATCGATTTTCTTGCAGAACTTTTGGATGATTGGCATTGCCCAAAATACGGTATACACGTTACGTAAGGATCTGTTTAAACAATTCCATCGTTTGCCAATTTCCTATTTTGATAAGCGGCAGCATGGTGAACTGATGAGCCGATTAACCAATGATATTGATAATGTCAATAATACATTGAATCAATCCGTTATACAGATTTTTTCCAGTGTCCTCACCTTGGTTGGGACAATTGCTGTCATGCTTTATTTAAGTCCTATCCTGACTGTAGTAACAATGTCCGTCGTTCCGGTTATGTTCTTTGCGATGAAGTGGATTACGAAACGTACGGGTCCATTATATAAATTGCAGCAAAGGAAGTTAGGGGAAGTCAACGGTTATGTGGAAGAAATAGTTTCAGGTCAGCATGTAGTTAAAACCTATTCACAGGAAGATAAGGTTATTGGACAGTTTGAACAACGAAATAACGAACTGAAGAATACCGGTTTCTGGGCACTTGCCATTTCTGGTTTAATTCCAAAGGTCATGAATATGTTAAACTTCCTTAGTTTTGGATTAATTGCATTAGTTGGTGGTATTCTCGTCATTGTCTACGATCAGCAGCTGGTCACTGTTGGTACGATCGTTATTTTCACCGAATATGCCCGTCAGTTCACTCGTCCGCTTAATGAATTATCCAATCAGTTTAATGTCCTCTTGTCAGCAATTGCTGGTGCAGAGCGCGTATTTAATGTCATGGATGAGACACAGGAAGAAATAGACGAAACGAAAGCAATTGAGATTTCCAGTACAAATGGGAATATTAAATTTGAAGATGTTTCATTCGGTTACGAGGAGACGAAAATACTGAATAATATCAGTTTTGAAGCGCAAACCGGTGAGACGGTTGCTTTTGTTGGTCATACAGGAGCAGGTAAAACAACAATCATCAACTTGATCTCCCGCTTTTATAATTACGATGAGGGGAAAATCACCTTAGATGGGGTTGATATAAAAGATATTAAGCGTAGCAGCCTTCGTCAGCAAATGGCCTTTGTTTTACAGGACTCCTTCCTTTTTCATGGAACGATCTGGGATAATATCCGGTATGGTCGATTGGAAGCGACGGATAAAGAAGTTGAAAATGCCGCAAAGGATGCCAATGCACATGACTTCATTGTGAAGTTGCCTAATGGGTATGACACGATCCTTGATCAGGATGGCAGTGGTATCAGTCAGGGTCAGAAACAATTGCTTACAATTGCCAGAGCGTTGCTAGCAGAGCCTTCCATTCTCATTCTGGATGAAGCAACAAGTAATATTGATACGATTACTGAATTGAAAATCCAGGATGCATTAGAACGACTGATGGCTGGTAGAACAAGTTTTGTCATTGCCCACCGGTTAAATACCATCCAGGAAGCAAATACAATCATTATGCTCGAACATGGAGAAATCATAGAAAAAGGCAACCATGAACAACTCATTAAACAAAAAGGCCAATACTACCAACTCTATAAAGGCCAACTGAATTAAGCTGCCACTATGGTGCCTGTCACTTCCCGGATTTTGTCATATTTTGTCGACCTATACTACCCTTCCCCATTCTTGTCGAGCGTGACAGGCATAACTTTTTAATGATAGACTAAGGGTAAGCATGTACACAGATAATCAAAATGAGGTGGATACGTTTGGGCAGAAAAGGTACGATGGTAGAGAAAGAAATCGAAAGTAAATACTTACAGGAAACAATGACTTTAAAGATATATCAGCCAGAGGCATTCTCCCCTCTGTATAAATATAATATCTGTATGATGCAAGATGGAAATGACTACTTTCAAATGGGAAGGGTTGCTACATTAAGCGACAAACTTCATGACAGTCACGAAATAACGAATACGGTATTTGCGGGTATTCATTACCAGGATAAACATGACCGTCGAAAAAAATATCATCCGAGTGGGGAACAAAATGAAGCCTATACGAAATTTCTCGTTAATGAAGTCGTACCTTTATTGGATGAACTCATTCCAACCTATCATATGGGACAATCAAGAGCGTTAATGGGAGACTCCCTGGCAGGCACATTAGCATTGATGACTGCAATCAAATACCCAAACACGTTTGGTAAAGTCATTATGCAATCCCCTTACGTTGACGAGAAAGTATTAAATTTGGTCAAAAACAACACGGACAATCTGCACGCCATTGATATTTACCACACCATTGGCGAACAGGAAACCAAAGTAAATATGACGGATGGAAATACAGCTGATTTTCTCAAGCCTAACCGTGAGTTAAATGACCTTTTGAATGCAAAAGGTTCTACGTATCATTATTATGAAATAGAATCCGGAGAGCATACTTGGAAATATTGGCAAAAAGATATGCCCTGTGTATTAACAACGATGTTTAATTAATTTTTTTCTAATACAATTTTTGCTATACTGATTGTAAATCATATCCTATTTTACAGGAGGTTTTCTCATGAATTATGGTATTGCTATTTTCCCATCGAAACCAATTCAGGATCAGGCAAATGCATTCAGAAAACGTTATGACCCACACTACTCATGGATTCCGCCCCATATTACACTGAAGGAGAAATTTGAGGCAGACGATAATAAACTTAATGAATTAATTTCTGAGCTCAAGACCATTGCAAACTCGATAGAACCATTCACGATCAATATTGATAAAGTTCGATCATTTGCGCCGATAACGAATACGATCTATTTCAAGGTAGAACCGATTCAGGTTTTGCTCGATTTACACGAAAAAATGAATACAGGTAAATTTAAGGACACAAATAAGCATCCATTCGTTCCACATATAACAATTGCACAGGATCTTTTGGATGATGAGTATTCAGATGTTTTCGGCAGATTGGAAATGGAAGAATTTCATCTTGAAGATCAAGTAGATCGCTTCCAATTGCTATATCAGCTTGACAACGGTTCCTGGACCGTTTATGAAACATTTGTATTTGGAAAGGAATAAATAAGCTATGAACACGAAGAAAGTAAACACGAGAGAAGAACTTGAACACGCATATAAAGTAAGAATGAAAGTATTCGTCGAAGAACAAAACGTCCCCCCGGAAGAAGAACTGGATGAGCATGATGCATCGGCAACACACTTCTTAACTTATGATAATAATCATCCTATTGCTGCAAGCCGCCTCCGTTTTGTTGACGAATACGGAAAGCTTGAGCGAATTTGCGTGCTCAAAGATTACCGCGGGAAATCCTACGGTAAACAAATCATTCTTGAAATGGAGAAAGTCATTACAGAAAAAGGTTATAAAAAAGCAAAACTAAATGCACAGACGCATGCAGAAGCGTTTTATAAAAAACTAGGGTATGAAACAGTATCAGACGAGTTTCTTGATGCAGGAATACCACATGTAACAATGATTAAAAAACTATAAGAACAAAAGTGTGCCATCCTATGTGGCGCGCTTTTTTCTTGCCCTTCCATTTCATTTCAATCAATTTACAACCATCTTCATACATGTTTCTAGAAATCTCGGTTACCCTAAAACTTGAATGTAAATTGTAAGGGGACTGGATCATATGTCTGGATATTTGTCGATGTTTTTTGAAACAATTTTTGGCTTTTTTGCTTTATTTTTAATCACAAAAATTTTGGGGAAATCACAAATCAATCAGATTACTCCTTTTGATTTTATTTCTGCCTTATTATTGGGAGAACTCGTAGGGAATGCATTATTCGATGAGAAAGCTGGTATTCCTGAAATTGCTTTCGTAGTTGCTGTATATGGAACATTATTATACGGTACGGAAATCATTACTCAGAAATTTAAAGGTACACGACATTTAATTGAAGGCAATCCAGCAATTGTTATTTATAACGGGAAGCTTATTCGTGATACGATGAAAAAAAACAAACTCGATTTAAATCAACTTCAACATTTGCTCCGCACAAAAGATATATTCTCTTTACAGGAAGTTGAATTTGGAATTTTAGAAGCAAATGGAACCATTTCTGTGATGAAAAAATCTGACTATCAGACGCCGAGTAGAAAAGATATGAAGCTCTCTCCACATGATGTAAGTTTACCGACAACATTAGTCAATGATGGCGAGATTATTTACGATAATCTGAAAGAGAAAAATCTTACAGAGGAATGGTTGATCGAAAAATTAAAGGAACAAGGTTACGACCATCTTGAGGAAATTTTTTATGTGGAATACGTAAAGAACACGGATCTGTTGGTGCACCCCATCCTAAATAGAAATCATCAAAAATGGGACTTGGATTAAAACATGTTGGCATGAAAAAAACACTCATTACTTAAAATGAGTGTTTTTTAGTTTTGATTAAACAAAGTCACTAAAATGCCTCCCCTTACCCGTCAACAATCCGATTAATTCTTCTGATGCATTCCGAGGTTGTAATTTTTGGTCGGTGCTTCTATTTAATGCGTCATACTTGCTTGAGAATTCCTGATGCTGTCTATCCAGAACCACTTTAAATGGCCCTTCAATAAAATGATTATTTTTCTGTTGTTGCACAACTCGTTTTTGATAATCATTATATTGATAATGGTCTACAGGCAATATATACCCCATTCTCCTCACCCCTATCAGATTATTCAAAATATAATACGTATAAATATATCATTTTATGGCTGTTGTTTTGTGGCTTATCTACTTCTATACCCCTATTTTTATTAAAATAACCGTTATTTCAAATATTTTTGAGCTTCTATATATTATATGTGACTGTCTTTTCGATTCTCCTTACCCTTGATTAGGGCTAAAAACATACATATGCCCACACCATCCAAGACATGACACATATCCTATAAGGAAAGTAAAATCATTTTTTGAAAGGAGTTATTTTTCATGGGTTGTGGAAAAAAATTCGATACAGGTAACTGTGTAGCAGATATTTTAAAAGACATCGTAGAAGCACAAAATGATATCGTGGAAAATTGCTGTGACACGAGTTGTGAGCAGTCAATCAGTGAGTTACTTGGTGAGACTGACGCGGTTAATGGTTTAGATACAGTACCAGTTATTTTATATTGCAAAGACTGTAAACCGTTTAAAGGATTCGGTGCTCCAAGACACAACGGTGGTATTGGTGAAATCGTTGCAAGCTTTATATTCAGAGTTAAAAAAGTAGACGATGATAACTGTGCGGTTCTTGAATTACTGTTGAAAGACGGCGAAACTTGTGGGCATGATCATCTTAAAGATCCTACAGACCAAGACACGCATAACTTGGAAGCTACTGGAATCTGCCTAACTGTTGATCTTGATTGCTTCTGTCATGTAACTTGTCTTCCAGCAATTAGTGCATTCAACAACTAATAAGCAAATTAAAAACACCATTGAAGGAGAAATACTCCTCAATGGTGCTTTTCTTTAGGCTATTTCTAGCAGATTAATACTTTTGCCACAAAATCTATAAACTGTAAGAACTTACCTTAAAAGCCAAGTAGTTGCACATCACTTATTTCATCCATTGCAATTTGTACAGCTGTTTTTCGGTTCGTTGGTTTTATAAATACATTATTCTCCTCAAAGCCTGTTACAATTCCCCGATAGTTTTTCCCATTTGACTTTATTTCACATCTTACCTGTGGTGCAAAATCCGGACGGTTTAAAAAATAATTAATCTTTTCGGGAATATCCATTTCCTTAAAGTTCTTTCTTTTAGGTGCTTCTTCTTTATCTTTCACCTGATGAGGTTCTTCCGTTTTTAATTCCTTTTGAAAAGAAGTTTGCCGTCTGTTCACTTTTTTGGGTACCGTCACCACCTCATCTGCGGTAGAACGTTCTTGCTTAGCCTTTTTCCTGCTGCTCAAATAACTATGTTGCATCGGAGCCTGTGCATTCCCAATATTCGGTTGATGAATATAAAGCAGCGGATCATTGGCGTATTTTTTTTTCTCACGCATGTATAAATCTCTCCTTCCTTCTTTCCTCAACCCATTATATGAACCCATTAAATAAAATGTTATGATTACTTAACTTATCTGGTAGCAAAAAAGCACCTTTTCCAATCTGGAAAGATGCCCCCTTCGTCAAAATTATACCAAATATCCCATAAACGTTGTTGCCAATCCAAAGTAAATTAAGATGGAGATAATATCATTGATCGTTGTAATAAATGGTCCGGATGCTACTGCCGGGTCGATATGGAGTCTATGCATCATCATAGGAATTAATGCTCCTGCAAGGGTGGCTACTACCAACGAAGCCATGATCGAAAAACCGACCAGCAAGCCGAGAAAGAGATTTCCCTGCCATACATAAATAACAATGGCGATCAGTACACCACATATACTGCCAGTGATTAGCCCGGTAGCCGCTTCACGCATAATTAACTTCATTTTCCCCTGATTCCCGTACTCCCCTGTTGCAAGCCCTCTAACTGCAACCGCCAATGCCTGGGTACCCGTATTTCCTGCCATCCCTGCGATTAAAGGAATGAAGATAGCAAGTACTGCGACCTGGTTCAATGTAGCTTCAAATCTTCCAATCAAACTGGCAGTGAAAAGTCCTAGAAACAATAATATAATAAGCCATGGGAGTCTTTTCTTCGCTGATGTAAATGCCGAGTCATCTTTTCTGTCTGTATCGGACATCGCAGCTAATCTCGTGTAATCCTCACTTGCCTCTTCTTCCATAACATCCAAAATATCATCGACTGTAATAATCCCTAATAGATGATCTTGAAAATCCACAACAGGTAATGCAAGAAAGTCATAATCTCTGAACATTTGAGCGACATCTTCCTGATTTTTGGCAACAGAAACAGCGACGACCTGGGAACTCATGATTTCATTAATAATGACGTCATCATCGGCAACAATTAAGTCCCTGATCGATACTACTCCAACAAGACGTTTATCCTCATCAAGTACGAATAAGTAATAAATCGTTTCAGCGTCCGGCGCTTCTTTTTTGAGCAGCTGCATTGTTTCTCTCACTGTCTGATCTTTAAAAATCGCGACATACTCGGTAGTCATAATACTACCAGCTGTTTTCTCCTCATAATGAAGCAATTGTTTTATTTCATCAGCAGCTTCTTTATCCATAATGGTTAAGAAACTGGCCACTTGTTCTTTATCCAATTCATTTAAAACATCCACCGCATCATCGGCAGGCATTTCCGAAAAGACCATTGCTGCATAGCGTGGATCCATTTCGGTGAAAAAATCGGCTACATCATCCAATTCAATATTGATCATCACTTCAGACATTTCTTCAGGTGATAAATAACTATATATACTTTCTCTTTTTGGTTTTTCCTGTTCTTTGAAAAACATTGCTTGATCATATGGATGCATTTCCAGAAAATCTACCCTGAAATCTTCCATATTTTCTTCGTTTAAAGATGTTTGGACAATTTGAAAAAGTTCTTTATATTTCTCTTCGTATTGTTCATCATAGCTGTCTTGCTTCATTCTCTTTCCCCTACTTTCTTCTTTGGCATATACAACAATGCTCCTACATATTTTCCCTTCATGTCGCTATTTCAAACGAATTTCATTTTCTCTCATTGTAAAATAAAATAATATCCTGTAAATTGGATAACAATATTGATATATATTATGTGGAGATTGTTTGCTTTTCTACCGGAACTATAATAAATAAAATCGAATCAGAATGCAACTGAACGAAAGGGGTTATCGTATGAAAATGGATGTGATTGGGGATATTCATGGTTGCGTGGATGAACTTCATGAACTGTTTTTGGAATTGGGATACATGCTTGAACAGGATAGTTATATTCATCCAGAGGGAAGAATCCCTGCTTTCGTTGGCGATATTACGGACCGTGGCCCTGACTCATTGGCTGTTATCAGGCTTGTATATAACATGGTTGTGAACCGGCAAAAAGCTTATTATGTACCGGGTAATCACTGCAATAAATTATATCGCTTTTTCCTTGGTAATAAAGTTCAGGAGAAACACGGACTGGAAACAACCGCTGCCGAATACCGTGCATTGAATACGCGGGATCAGAAGTTTATTAGTAAACAGTTTATCACATTGTACGAACAGGCTCCCCTTTACCAGCATGTTCCCGAACTGAATGTTATTGTAGCACATGCTGGAATTAAAGAAAATCTGATTGGACGTACGGACAAAAAAGTAAAAACGTTCGTATTGTATGGAGATATTTCAGGAGAGTTTGATACTGATGGGCGACCGATTCGGGGAGACTGGGCAAAGCACTATCATGGAGAAACTTGGATTGTATATGGACATACCCCAGTAAAAGAGCCAAGAATGGTCAATAAAACCATTAATATTGATACAGGTTGTGTATTTGGAAATCAATTGACAGCATTCCGTCTACCAGAGGAGAAAACAGTGACCGTTCCATCGAAACAGCCACTTCTGGAAGAGAAATTTAATGATTTCCCCTAAACTTAACACGTGATACCGCGTCTTGCATATCTTTTGGTAGATCTGTTTGGAGTTGGATTCTTTGCTTTGTTATCGGATGCTCGAAGCTGAGCTCACAGCAATGCAAGGCTTGTCTTGTCATTAACGTTAAAGAACCTCCATACAGGTCATCCCCTACCAATGGATGCCCCAAATAGGAAAAATGCACCCGAATCTGATGGGTTCTACCTGTTTCCAATTCAATAGCAACTACGGTATGGTCGCCAATACCTTTTTGTTTCGAGTAATGGGTTACGGCTTGTTTACCCGTTTCATTTACTTCCCGTTCAATTATCGACCCTGGTTTCCTGGCGATGGGCTCATTGATCGTCCCGGATTCCGTATTCAACATACCTTCCACGATCGCCGTATACGTACGTTTTACTTTTCCGGATTTCTGAGAAACAGCAAGTAGTGAATGACTGTATCTGTCTTTCGCAATTAAGACCAATCCGGAAGTATCCGCATCTAGTCTCGTAACTACATGAACGGTATTAGATTCGTTATGATGATGCTCATAATGAGCAAGCAACCCATTGGCCATTGTGCCGGATAAATGATTTTGAGAAGGCATCGTCGCCATTCCTGCAGGTTTATCCAGAACAATAACGGCATCATCTTCATATACAATATTCAAATTCATTTTCTCACGCTTTAGCGCCCCACTAACCTTCTCTTTCGGAAACTCAATCTCTAGTACATCGCCCTCAACCAATTCATAGCGGACATTCTGTTTGATTCCATTCACTTGAATACTTCCACCATCATGTTTTACTGCGATAATGATTCGTCTCGAAAAACCGTGAACATTTTGCAGATATTCCCGGATAATCATTCCTGTATGCTGCTTATCGATTACCCATTTCATCATGATAACTCCTTACATTCTACCTGTCTTCTTCTGCTACGAAGGAATCACGTACCCTGTTCCAGAAAGGAAACTGACGGAATCGGGCAAAACGAACCCTTTCTTGTGCCACACGGCATTGGATTGATTTTACATTTTGATAATTTTTCGTAAAATGATCAATTTGAATTAGAAAACTACTATCCACCATTGGCTTAAGAAAACACGTATGATGCTTTGGCAAAATTAATGGGGAACCAATTGTACGGAATACCCGATTATTAATCGATGCATTTTCCGTTATTTGGATTGCCTCCAGTGATGGATGGAGAATCGCCCCGCCTAGAGCTTTGTTATACGCTGTACTACCAGACGGTGTCGAGATACAGATACCATCTCCACGGAACGTTTCAAAATGCTCTCCCTTGATCTCTACATCAAAAACCACAGAAGACCCATCAGCAGTCTTTATCATCGCTTCATTCAAAGCAAGATAACGATCTTCTTTTCCGCCTGTTTTTGCGCGGATAATAACTTCTAGCAAAGGATATTCCACCGTTTGGAAAGGTGTTTTTGCGATTTCGATGATTAATTTCTCCACTTCATCCGGTGTCCAATCTGTATAGAATCCTAAATGCCCCGTATGTACACCGATAAAGGCAGTTGATTCCAAGCGATGAACATATCGGTGGAATGCTTCAAGAAAAGTCCCGTCACCGCCTACAGAGATAACAAGATCAGGTTCCTCTCGATCGTATATTAGATCGAAATCGGATAAATAATGCTTCATCGTTGCTTTAATCTTATTTGAACGTTCATCACCTTTTGAAACAATTTTAAACTTCATCTATGATCTCTCCCCTAACAATACAATTCTATTTCCGACGAAAAATTCGTTGTGCTTCCTGTATTTCACTTCTTATTTTGGACATCTCCTCGTCCAGCTTAAAAGCCGCTTCAGATGCTCGCTGAAGTCTAGATTGAACTTGTACTGGTAATTTGCCTTCGTATTTATAATTTAATGAGTGCTCATTCGTTGCCCAGAAGTTCATGGCCAATGTACGTATCTGTATCTCTGCCAAAATAATCTTTTTACCGTGTATCGTTTCTACCGGGTATTCTATGATCATATGATAAGAACGGTATCCACTGTCTTTTTTATTTGCAATGTAGTCTTTTTCTTCAATAATGGAAAAATCACTGCGACTATGCAACATGTCCACGATGGTATAAATATCATCAACGAATTGACAAACAACGCGAACCCCTGCAAGATCTTGTATTTCCGACTCAATTGCATCCGTTGCAATATTTCTTAATTCTGCTTTTTCAATAATGCTTTGAATCGGCTTTACACGTCCAGTAACAAATTCAATTGGCGAATGACTGGACTCGAATTCAAATTGCAATCGCATTCCCCTCAGTTTTACTTTTAATTCCTCAACAGCTTGTTTATAAGGTGCAAGGATAGCTTCCCAATTCATTTAAATCATCCTTATATTTTTCAAATAGTAACCATCCCTATTTTACCATATAGGATGAAAATGGCTAATCTTTGCATTGACGTTATTATTTAGCCATAATAAATAATAACCTATTTTTTCAACTTGGGGGACATAAAAAATGACACAAGAAATAGAAATTGAATATAAGAACTTATTAACGAAAGCTGAATTTGAACGATTGCTTTATAGTCTTCCCTTTCCACTTTCCGGAATAAAACAAACAAACCATTACTTTGAAACGAAAGATTTCTTACTCAAAGAAAATGGCTGTGCATTAAGAATAAGGGAAAAGGAAGGAAAATATCAATTAACTCTAAAAGAACCACATCCGGAAGGGCTGTTGGAAACACATGATTGGCTAACAGATCAAGAGGCAAACAGCTGGCTCGACGGTCATATCATCCCAAAAGAAAATACAGAAAAACAGCTGCTAGAAAAAGGCATTGCCTTAAAAAAACTTGTTTATTGTGGACAGCTAACTACCGTACGTAGAGAAATACAGTACCTGGATGTATTACTTGTGTTGGATAACAGCACCTATCACGATCAAGAAGATTTTGAATTTGAACTGGAAGCAAAAACTAGGGAAACCGGACTCCAAATGTTTCAACATATATTATCGGAACATCATATACAAAATAGAGAAACACCAAATAAAATTGAGAGATTTTTCTATTCCATGAAAGATTAGGTATAATTAACTATACCTTCCTAAATCAGATTTGTTGCCCTAGCATCCATCCGTTGCTACAATATAATGAAGGAGAGTTGTTATGGAACAGATTACACATGGAACAATTTACGAAGCCATTGGCGGATTCGATACAATAGACAAACTCGTACATGCATTTTATAAACGAGTTGGAAATCACCCAAAATTAATCCCTATTTTCCCAGAAGATCTTACAGAAACGGCTCGTAAACAGAGCCTGTTTTTAACCCAATTTTTGGGTGGTCCAAGACTCTATGAAGAAGAACGTGGTCACCCAATGATGAGAAGGCGACATTTGCCGTTTGAAATTACGCCATCAAGAAGAGATGCCTGGCTTGCATGTATGGCAGAAGCATTAATTGAAGCCGAAATTGAAGAACCCTATCGCACAGCTATATTTGAAAAATTGACCCTTACTGCAAACCACATGATGAACACGCCGGAATAGGAGAAAGGAGAATTCGATGTGAGTTGGAATCAAACTGGGCTGACAAGCTCAAATCACACAAACACATCGGCCAATTATAGCTATATTGATTATGTACAAAAACCGATAGAGATTTATGTATTTATTGACCCACTTTGCGCAGAGTGCTGGTCACTTGAACCTTATTTGAAAAAGCTGTCTGTTGAATATGGGCGATTTTTCACCATACGTCAAATTGTCAGCGGACACTTAACTTCATTAAATACAGATGCATTTGATAAACCGAGAAAATTGAAAGAAATTTGGGAAAAGACAGCAAAACGCACAGGAATGAGCTGTGACGGAGATTTATGGGTAGATAATCCTGTCACCTATCCATGGATCGCATCACTTGCAATCAAAGCTGCGGAACTGCAGGGTAAAAAGGCTGGAAAATTATTTTATCGTAAACTACAGGAAAATTTATTCCTAAAAAAACAGGATATCTCTACAGAAGAGGTACTCACTCAATGTGCACAGGAAGCTAAACTGGATATTGAAGAATTTGAAAAAGATCTTTTCTCACCATCTGCCCAAAAGGCTCTCCAATGTGATCTAAAATTGACCAGGGAAATGGATGTTGACTATATCCCAACTATTGTCTTTTTTAATCAAATTATTGAAGAAGAAGGAATTAAAATTTCCGGACTTTATCCGTACGATATATATGAACTTGTTTTAAAAGAGATGTTGCAGCGCACACCAATCCCTTCTGTAAAACCACCATTAGAACAATTCCTGGAGCATTATGAAATTGTGGCGACAAAGGAAATTTCAGTCGTATATGACTGGTCACTTACAAAAACAGAAAAAGAGATGAAAAAACTTCAATTCCAGCAAATCGTCGAAAGGATCCCAGCAAAATATGGATCATTCTGGAAATATATAAGTTAATTAAAGCCTTCAGGAGGGCTTATTTTTTTTGAATTTTTGGATTCACTTCACTATGTGGTGAGAATCGAGCCGGTTTTCTAAAGATTGGTTGGTGATTATAAGTAAGAATACTTATATCAAAGAGTATAAAAAAGACAAAAAGAAAGGATATACGGGGCAGCGTATATCCTTATTCCGTCTTTGTATATATACAAAGGGGGATGGGAGAAAGTTTCATGATCAAACAAAAGGGGTTTTTGTTTGTATTTAACTTACACTATTATAATAGCAAGAATATCTTATCTTTTCAAGAGTTATGTGCATACATTCACAAAAAGTTCACTTCTAATACGCAGTTTATTAACATATATTAGCTATTAATAGCGGTGATGATAGTCTAGAGGTTGGAGTTGGGTGGTGGATTGAAGGCAGGCGATTGATTTGTTACTGCTCGGATAAGAGGCAACTGCTTAAGGATTGGGATTCCGTAGTTCCAGGCTGTTTTTCCCGCGGATATTATTATATTTCTGCGAATTCAAGTGGTTTTCTTTATTTAACCGTGATTCTAGAGTTTATTATCTTATACTGGAGTGATTTCAATGCGTGATTTTTATCCTGTATTTTTTCTGATACTGACTTTTGTTGCATTTTTCCTAAATATACTTGGATTAATGAAACTCATTCCGCTTTATATTACGTTGCCATTGTTTTTTGTATCCATCTATCTAACCTTATACTCCATGACAAACCGAAAGGTCTACAGAAGATCAAGATAGGGGAACCGGATTACTCCGGCTCCCCTATCTTTTATTAGCACTGCTTTTATTTATCCTAATAATAATTTTTCCATTTCATTTAACTTTTCTTCAAATACATCGAGTGCATCTAGAATCGGTTGTTTGGATGTCATGTCGACGCCAGCTTTTTTCAGGACTTCTATCGGATAGTCACTGCTTCCAGATTTCAGGAAGTCAAGATAACTTTCTATCGATCCTTCGTTGTCTTCAAGAATGTTATTTGCAAGTGCAGTTGCAGCCGAATATCCGGTTGCATACTGATACACATAGTAATTGTAGTAGAAATGAGGGATTCTTGCCCACTCCAGTCCAATCTCTTCATCTGAAACAACAGCATCTCCGAAATATTTTTTGTTCAGCTCGTAATAAACTTCTGTCAGCTTATCCGCTGTCAATGCTTCGCCATTTTGAGCTCTAACATGAATATCATGTTCAAATTCAGCAAACATTGTTTGACGGAAGACCGTTCCACGGAAACCTTCCAGAAAATGATTTAAGATATAAAGTTTCTGTTTCTCATCATCCAGATTTTTCAGCAGGTAATCATTTAACAATGCTTCATTTGTAGTTGAAGCAACTTCTGCTACAAAGATCGAGTAATTCCCATATCGGTAAGGCTGATGTTTTCTTGTATAATAACTGTGAACAGAGTGCCCTAATTCATGTGCCAATGTAAATGTATTATTAACATTATCTTGCCAGTTCATAAGGATATATGGGTTTGTGCCGTATGCACCAGATGAATAAGCTCCACTGCGCTTCCCTTTGTTTTCTTCCACATCAATCCAGCGGTTTTCAAAGCCTTCTTGAAGAATTTCTGCATAGTCACTTCCCAATGGTGCTAAACCTTTTGTAACATGCTCTTTAGCTTCTTCATAAGTTACCTTCATTTCAACGTCTTTTACAAGCGGCGTGTAAAGGTCATACATATGAAGTTCATCAACACCCAACACTTTTTTGCGCAACTCTGTATATCTGTGAAGTAACGGTAATTTTTCATTTACTGCTTCCACCAAATTATCGTAAACCTGTTCAGGAATATTATTATTATCCAATGCAGATTGGCGGGCAGATTCATAATTGCGGATTTTTGCATCGAAATTATGTGCTTTTACATTACCTGTCAATGTCGAAGCAAATGTATTTTTAAATTTACCATATGTTTCATACATAGCTTTGAAAGCATCTTCCCTCACACGACGGTCTTTTGATTCTAGGAACGTGGAGTATCTTCCATGTGTCAAATCCACTTCTTCTCCATCTTCATTCTTAACGGACGGGAAAGTCAAGTCTGCATTATTCAGCATACCGAATGTTTGTGCAGAACTTCCCATTGGTTCAGAAGCTTCAGCAAGCAGGGATTCTTCTTTTTCGCTCAACACATGTGGACGCTGGCGATTGATTTCATCCAAAACTTTTTTATACATTTGCAACGCTTCTTTTTCTTTCAAAAAGCTTTTGATTTTGTCTTCATCCATACGAAGTACTTCCGGCACAATATAGCTCATTGAACTACCCGCCGATGTTAGAACCATTTCAGCTTGTGAGTTTAACCCTTGGTAATGGGAATTCGTTGTATCCTGATCATATCGCATATGTGAATATGTATATAACCTACCGAGACGTTCCGAAAGCTCATCCTGAAGCTTTAGCAATTCATATAAGCTATCGGCGGATTCGGATAACTTCCCTTTGTATTGTTCTACTTTTGGAATATCCTGTTGTAATTTCTTTAATTCCTCTACCCATGCTTCATCTGTTGTGAAGATATCTTCCAATCTCCAAGTGGAATACAATGGTACCTCACTTCGTTTAGGTAATTCCTTTGTTGATTTTGTCATGAAAAATTCCTCCTTTATCTCTATATACTATTATTTCTAGATTTCTGTAAAAATTCCTTTAAAATACAGCGTATATATTTAGTATAACGAAATACTTTGGATTCATGCTTGTATTTTGCCCAAGTTTTGGAAAGTTAATTTTCCAAGAAGCTGTTCATCACCTTTTATTGCATCTTCAACATTTTTATAAAAATGGAATTGTCGCTTTTTTTGATAGATGCCAGTAGAGACGCTTTGTACGTAATTTAGTTGTTCCAATAGATTCAAATATTGTTCTATGGGATTTGTACTTGTAGCAATCAGCGGGAATGCAGCATTGCTAATGATCTGATTTTTTAATAAATGTATGCACAGATCGATACTAAATGTTGCATCAATAGGCAAAGGAACAATGATTTCTAGAACGATTTTACTCTGCCAATTCCATAATGGGGATTTCATGAGATGTTGAGAGTGAACTGGAAGATGAATTGCAGATGGTATAATCTGAGGATGGAGCCCTTTATAATATAACCATTTACTCCAGGTGAGTTCATCACCATATAACTTATTTCTTGGTCTCAACCTGAATTGTCGCTTCTCTTTCAACCATAACTTTAATTTTTCCTTAGCCGAGAATATATTCAAGTGAAATAAATCAGGAAATTTCATTTTATGAAGTGCTGTGACAGTTATCTTGCCAACAGCCGTCGTATTTTTGACTATAAAAATATCTTGAATCGTTGAAAACTGCGAAGTGTAGGGGTGAAAGTAATATAATACCGATGGAGTTTCTGAAGTGTGCTGGTGGATGAATTGCCTTGTGAATTGATCCAATTTGAAGCTATTTGCACTGTAACGTCTAAAGTGATTCGCACCGACAATCCAAATCGGAAAAATCCCGGCGGCTTTATACCCTCTGTTCCGTTTTTGTATTTCTTCCGTCGCTATTCGTGCACATTGATATTCGATAGCAATTTGCTTGTTATTTACAGATAACAGGATATCTGGCCGTTGCTGAATTTCCCGTAAATATGCTTCAAGTCTGACGTCCATGTTATGTCTTCTGAGCCATTCATATAGCTGCAATTTCCCATGCTCATGTTCTATGCCTTCTCCTCCTTCACGTGAGAGGCAATCTAAGCTTGATTGATGAGCAAAATGCGCAATCATTTGATTTCCTGCCTTTATAATTACAGGACTTTTACATACAGGACAATAAAATCTTTCTCCTCCCTTTCTAAGATTCTGAACAACTTCACGTTTCATTGTGGCAAGCGTGATATACCTTCCATTTTTATTTACTGCTTGCAGCATAATAACCACCTCCGTCTACATAAGTTATTCGACAGAAATATATAAAATCCTGCAAAAAAAATAGACATTCTTTTCTAGAATGTCTACACTTCAACCGGAAAATAGGTTCTCACTTGTGAAAATGTATCTGTTTCGAAGATTTTCTTGCCGTATTCTTCTAACAGATGAACCGATACATCAGAATCATTAGCAAATTCAAGCACCTGGCTGATTACATCTTCCTGCTTATGATCATCAAGCACATCGTGAGAAAATTCCATATACAAATAGTACGTTTCCTTATAATGGTATAGCGTCTCTTCTCCATAGTCAGATAGTTCGTGGAAATAGTGACTTAGTTGAATCACATCTTCAAAGTCTTGGAATTCAACAATAACCCACAAGTTATCATCATCTAACATTTCATTATCATCACTCTCAGCAGCAACATTTTTACCAAATTTGTCTTCGAGTAAACTTTCGATTTTCTCATCAACTGGGAGTTCAAGACTATTACCGTCCTCTGTATCCAGTTCAAGATTTTCTCCGTTTTTCGATACCTTCGCTTTTGTAACTACTATTTCCAGCCCCTTATCCATTGCCTGAACCTGAATCCATAAAGGGCCATCCGGATTAAAATCTTCTTTATAATTAACTTCGTCCATCATTTGCCAGAAAAGTTGTTCACTGCGTTCACGATTATACCAGATTTCTTCACGTTCAAAACCGAGATCTTCTATATCCATATACGAAATATAAAATTTAATTGTATTTTCATTAATTCTTTCTATTTCCATTTTTAATTCTCTCCCTTCAAATTAAAAAATAGCTGTTTCGTCCTTCCAAGCATCTCTTGACGTTATTTTTAAGGAAAAACAGTTTAGATGGAAGAGACAACTTCACCATTATTATCTGTTAAAAACAGTATCTCTTTATAGTTATTTCTTACCCTTAATCATATAACTCTAACCATCTCTACTTATCTTCTTACCACTATTGTATGATAGTGTACTGCACCTTGGAAATTAATATGCCTATAAAAGTGGATTAAAAAATCACCTTTTTTTTCTTACGAATATATAGGAAGAGTTAGTAAGATATTGTAAACCATTCCCACGGATTTGTCACCCTAAAAATCTAATATAATAAATGGAAATCTATTTACAAAAAAAGGAAAAGACGCAGTTCCATTAGGAACATGCGTCTTATTATGTTAATTTTAGATACGTTTTCAAAGAAACGGTTAGTTAACCATCCTTTGAGCTTCGCGCAACTGAAAAGTACGTACAGTTCTAGGTAGAAATCTGCGAATCTCATCTTCGTTATAACCAACTTGCAGACGTTTCTCATCCAAAATAATTGGACGTCTAAGTAACCCTGGATTCTTTTGAATCAGACTGAACAGATCTTTCATCGGTAATTGTTCAATATTGACATCCAGTTTTTGGAAAACCTTTGATCTTGTTGAAATGATCTCATCCGTACCATCTTCAGTCATACGCAATATTTCTTTAATTTCGTCAAGTGTCAATGGTTCCGAGAAAATATTACGCTCTGTAAACGGAATGTCGTGTTCTTCCAACCATGCTTTTGCCTTCCTGCAAGAAGTACAACTAGGTGAGGTATAAAGTGTTACCATGGAACTTCACTCCTCATTTTTTAAGTGTGTTATGTTGATTTTAGAGCACCTCATTTAGCTTATTAAATTAAAATAAGTTTAAATTACCCATATGTATAATTATACTACATTTGTCAATCAAAAGGTAGAGGATATTCTAGAATAATAAGGTAATTTAATAATTTTTTATATATCTTATCACCATTTACTATGTAAGATACCCCACTTTAATTTCAATTAAACCTTCTAAATGAAAAAAATCCGAAGAAAAAATCGTCCACCTTTGTAAACGTTTACTTCTGAATTTTCTAAAAATATGCAAAAAAAGCTTGCAAATAATTAAATTAACTATTATGATAATTAACATAACTAAAGATGTTAGGAAAACTAACATGAATGAAAGGGTGGAATATTAATGAAAAAGATTGAGGCAATTATCCGACCGGAGAAATTCCAGACATTAAGAAATAATCTTTCTGCAATCGGAATTGGCGGTCTAACAGTAACTGAAGTAGCTGGTACAGGAAAGCAAAAAGGACAAACAGGTGTTTACCGATCCACCGAATTCCATATCCAACTACTTCCTAAGCTAAAAGTAGAAATGGTCGTGGAAGATACGAGGTTGGATGAAATTATCGATATCATCATCGAAAGTTGTAAAACAGGTAATATCGGGGATGGAAAAATATTTGTTTATCCTATTGAAGAAACAATTCGTATTCGAACTGGAGAACGTGGAATGGAAGCAGTTTTATAAAAAATTGAGGGGGAAATTTTTATGTTAAAGAAAAGTTTATTGATATTCTTCGTTATGTCCCTTATTGCGACACCTGTTTATGCTGCTGCACCGACAGTAGAATCGTTGGAACTATCCATTAATATGGTATGGGTGATGCTTGGAGCAGTGCTCGTATTCTTTATGCATGCTGGATTTGCTATGGTAGAATCAGGTTTCACAAGGTCGAAAAATACACTTAATATTTTAATGAAAAATTTTATAACAATTAGTCTGGCAGCATTGCTCTTCTTTATTGTTGGGTATGGAATTATGTTCGGAACTTCTGCTGGCTCATTTGTCGGTGTTGATGGTTTCCTTCTTAGCGGAGTGGAGGACATCGGATTCTTTGTCTTTCAGGCAATGTTTGTAGCTACTTGTGCGACAATTATCTCTGGTGCTGTTGCAGAGAGAATTAAATTAGGCAGCTACGTACTAATTGTTGCAGCAATGACTGCTGTTATTTATCCATTCGTTGGACATTGGATTTGGCAAGGCGATGGTTGGTTAACCGCTATCGGTTTCAGTGACTTTGCAGGATCAACTGTCGTGCATTTAACTGGTGCTATTGGAGCAGTTATGGTCGTTCTAATTCTTGGACCTCGCCTTGGTAAGTACAACGGCAAAAAAGTTAACGTTATCCAAGGGCATAACATTCCACTAGGTGCACTTGGTGTATTCATTCTATGGTTAGGTTGGTTCGGGTTTAATGGTGGTAGTACACTTGCTGCTAATCCTTCACTTGTACCGATGGTTATCGGAACAACTTTACTTTCCACATCAGCTGCACTAATTTCTTCAGCCTTGTATACAAAGCTGCGTTTTAAAAAAGTTGATGCTTCTTTATCCATGAACGGTGTTCTAGGTGGACTCGTCGGTATTACCGCAGGATGTGCAGAAATCTCACTTGGGGGATCAATTATAGTCGGACTTATTTCTGGTGTCGTGTTGGTTGAAGGCATTCGTTTCTTAGACACAAAATTAAGAATTGATGATCCAGTAGGTGCTATCGCAGTACACGGAATTTGTGGTATTTGGGGAACATTAGCGGTTGGATTATTCTCTACTTCAACAGGATTGTTTTATGGTAATGGTTTATCCCAATTAGGTATACAGGCTACAGGGGTAATTGCAATAATTGCGTGGGTTTCTCTTACTATCGGAAGTTTCACTTACCTACTTAATAAAGTCTCTCCGATACGTGTATCTGAAGAAGAAGAAATTTCAGGTTTGGACTTTGCAGAGCATGGATCAAATGCATACAACTTCAAAGATAGCCTATTGGATAGTGACGACATGACAACTTCAAGAAGTATTCCGTTAGCTGATCGTTTAAATAGTGACATTCCATTGGTTAATGCTAAGAAAACTTCTTAATGTAATCTAACCTGGGTAGAAATAAGGCTGTTTTCATAATGTTTATTGCTTTTTAAGCATTGCAGAGTTGAGATAAAATGCGAAGTAGTATAAGTAACTTCGGCGACCGCTCTGGGAAATACACTGCGCTTTCCACGGGCGGCTGGTGAGCCCCTTCATGCTGACGCATTTCAGTGTCTCACCTATGCCTCTCTTC
>NZ_JBIMEX010000006.1:0-236412 GCF_051262635.1 Oceanobacillus sp. CF4.6
GAGGAAAGGCATAGGTGAGACCCCACAGTGCGGTAGCACGAGGAGGCTCACCAGCCGCCCGCGGAAAGCGAAGTATATTTCCCAGAGCGGTCGCCGAAGTTTCTACATCCAGATAGAAATCAACAAGAAGTTACTTCGTAGTTTATAGATTTTGTGGCAATTAATAACAATTCTTTTCGGTGGGACGAGTAACCATAGTCCCACTTTTTTAGAATGGAGCTAAATTTAATGACATTTACATTTATTTATCATATGATTTATAATGTAATAAGTAAAATACTAATATATAATTAAAAGTAATAAGTAATTATTATCAGAAGGGAGTTTTACATGAAAATTGAAGATTATGTACTCCTCATCAAGCTTAATGAAGTCGGAACTATTAGAGGTACGGCAAAGGTTATTTTGATTTCACAGCCAGCAGTGACACAGCGACTGAAATATATTGAAGAATATTTTAGTGAGGTTATATTTATTCGAACACCAAAAAGATTAATACCTACACCGAGCGGGGAAATAATTATTGAGCATGCAAAACGTGTGATTGATCATGAGCGGGAGCTGAAAAATAGACTTGCACAATCCGGAAAAGAGATACAAGGGACACTATCGATAGCCTGCTCTTCCTTAATAAGTCAACGATTTCTGCCTGCAATACTTGGGGAATTCACTGCCGCTTATCCAAAAGTTGCAATCGATCTCGTTACAGGGATCAGTGAGGATATAAAGAGAGACCATAAAAAATACCATGTTTGCATCATAAGAGGAGAAAAATTGAAAGAGACTACATCCATCCGCTTATTTGAGGATCCTTTATATATATTTGATACCGAAGCCTTTCCAGATGATAGATTGAAAGAGCGACCGTTGATTTCCTTTAAAAGTGATGATAGTATGCATGAACTTGTAGATAACTGGCTTTACCATCATCAAGATAAAATAAAACCATTGAAAACAATGACAGTCGATCAGATTGAAACTTGTAAACAATTTATGAAGCAAGGAATAGGTATGGCAGTATTGCCAGAAAGTGTTTCAGATTCAATGATGGATAGCTACCCGCATATTGCGCTTGAAGTGGAAGGGAAAAGTGTGACAAGAGATACATGGGTTTGCTATCAGGAGGGAATCCGTAAATTGCCGCAAGTGGACCACTTCATAAAGACACTTACGAGTACACAGTTTCTCCCACAATAAAACAGCAAATTTTATTAAAAGTTGGCTCCTTTTTTACAAGATGTTTAACATATCCTTATTAAAGGAACACTACTTATAAGTACTTAATAAGGAGTGGATGAGATGAGCGATATAATTTTCACATCAAGTGCAACAGCAAAAAATGGTAGGGACGGTCATGTAAAATCGAATGATGGACTGATAGATTTAGATTTAGTAAACCCGGCAAAAGGTAATTCAGATAAAAAAGGTTCCAATCCGGAACAATTATTTGCTGCGGGTTATGCTGCTTGTTATGATGGTGCATTAAATTCGGTTGCTTCAATGCAAAAGAAGAAGATTGATTCTGAAACAACGGCAGATGTAAGTTTTATGAAAGATGCAGAAAATGGTGGGTATAAGATTGGTGTAACGTTAAATATAAAAATAGAAGGGGTAAACCCCGAAGAGGCAAAAGAGTTAGCTGATGCAGCCCATCAGGCATGCCCATATTCAAAAGCGACAAGAGGAAATATTGACGTAAAATTGAATCCACAGGCAGTTTAAAATGAAAAGAAGGATGATTCCATTAGTGGAATCATCCCTTTTTTTTGAGCTTATCTACAGTTTCTTTTATTGGAGTTACATAAAGTGTTTTTTGATTATCATACGTGACATACCCAGGCTTTGCGCCATTTGGCTTTTTGACATTCCGGATCGTTGTATAATCAACGGGAACCGAGGATGAATTTTGTGATTTACTGAAATATGCTGCAAGCTCAGCTGCTTCCAAAAGTGTTTGATCACTGACTTCCCTTGAACGGATGATGACATGTGAACCAGGAATATCTTTTGTATGCAACCACGTATCATCTCGATGAGCCAGTTTTGTTGTTGCATATTCATTTTGTTTATTATTTTTTCCTACAAGAATCATTGTGCCATCAGTAGCAACATATTCTTCAGGAGCAGGCTTTACAGGTTTGTTTTTCTTCTTTCCTTTTGTTTTTTGCTTTTTCATATAACCTTCTTCACTTAGTTCTTCACGAATTTCATCAATATCTTCTACAGCGGCAACGTCTATCTGTTGCAATAACAGATTAAGATAGTCTATTTCCTCGTTTGTACGAAGTATTTCGGTTTCTACAACCTTTTTTGATGTTTTAAGTTTCTGATAGGTTTTAAAGAAGCTCTGTGCATTTTCGCTTGGTGTTTTGTTTGGATTTAATTCAATAGTTATTTCTGACTGATTCGGATCGTAATAATCGGTAACAGTTAGCTTAGTGGCACCCTGTTTTACTAGATGCATATGCGCAGTGAGCAATTCACCCATTTTCTGGTAGAAATCGGCTTTTTCCGCTTTTTTAATTGTCTGAAGATGTTTTTTTAATTTCCGTTCATTTTTATTCTTTTCATTTTTTATAAAGCGATATAAATCTTTCGCTTTTTGTTTGACGCGGTCACGTTCTGCTTTCCCAGAATAAAATGTATCCAGCATTGTATTGGCGCTTTCAAATTCTGCCTTTTCACCTTTATAAGAAGTGATGGGCAATACATGAAAATCTTCTTTACTACCTGTGTAAACTGCAGGAGTATATGTATGATGGATAAGCTGCTGCTGAACTTCTGTAAACTTGTCCATATACACTTCATTTGAACCAAAATTGGCACGGCTGATGATTTCGCTTGTAATAAAGGGAGAAAAGCCATCCAGGATGCCGACCATTTGTTTATCGATTTTACCAGCGTTGAAATCCAATTTGCGAACTAGCTGTTCCCCGTCTATCTCTAAGGGATTAAGTTTATTTTGTGAAGGTGGCAGTATATATTCCTGACCAGGTAAGATGGTCCGGTGTCGGTTTTGTGCCATTGAGATATGTTTAATGCTGTCAATAATATGACCCTTTTCCTTGTCAACGATCATCACATTACTATGTTTTCCCATTAATTCTGCAACAAGTAATTTATGGCTAATATCACCAAGCTCATTCCTTGTCTTGATGGAAAATGTAACAATACGTTCCATTCCATATTGCTCAATATCTTCCAAAATAGCCCCAGATAGATGTTTTCTTAAAACCATACAAAACATTGGTGGTTCCTTTGGATTTGTATATGTATCTTCCGTTAAATGAAACCTGGCATAGGTCGGATGGACGGAAAACAGCAAGGTATGGTTCTTTCCTTGGTTTCTGATTGTAAAAACAAGTTCGGTGGAAGTAGGTTGATATATTTTATTAATTTTACCGGAAATCAATTTATCTTTTAATTCCTTTGTAACTGCTCTTGTTACGATACCATCGAATGGCATAAAATCACCTCATGCGCAATTATAGCATTTTTTTAGAGGGTTATGCATAGATATGGACTAATAGCTTGTACTATCTAAATGCCCGGAGGAATGCAGATGAAATGGTATCAGTTGGATGCAGAAAAAGTTGAACAGAAGTTGCATGTCACAGCAAATAGGGGGCTGACCGCTAAACAGGCAGAGGAGCGGCGGAAACAATATGGTGAAAATATCCTGGAGGCTAAGAAGAATACTTCCAAATGGCTGATTTTTCTAAAACAGTTCCAGGATTTCATGGTTCTTGTATTGTTGGCTGCTACATTGATAGCAGGATTGCTTGGAGAATTTATTGATGCCATTGCAATCATGATTATTGTATTTATCAATGGATTTATTGGGTTTTTTCAGGAACAAAAAGCAGAAAATTCTTTGGAAAAATTAAAGGAACTGTCTGCACCGATAGCAAATGTCCTTAGGAATGAGAGATGGGAGAAAATTTCCTCCCGAGATGTTGTAGTAGGGGATATTGTTAAAATAAATAGTGGTGATCGTATCCCCGCTGATATTCGAATTGTAAAATCAAATAGTATGGAGACTGAAGAATCAGCACTTACAGGTGAATCATTGCCAGTAAGTAAGCATGCTACAGGAATCAAAAAGGACAACCTCGATGTGCAGGATCAGACAAATATGGGATTTATGGGCACGCTTGTAACGAGAGGATCCGGTGTTGGTATTGTAGTGGGAACGGGTATGAATACAGTCATGGGACAAATAGCTTCACTAATGGCCAATACGAAAAAGATGGTTACACCTCTTGAAATGAAGCTGGCTGAACTTGGAAAAATTTTAATTGTTGTCGCGTTACTACTGACCGTATTGGTCGCAGGACTTGGTATCATTCAAGGCCATCCAATGTATGAGATGTTTCTTGCTGGTGTCTCTTTAGCTGTTGCTGCCATTCCAGAAGGTCTGCCCGCAATTGTAACCGTAGCTCTTTCGCTTGGTGTGCAACGAATGATCAGGAAGAAAGCAATCGTTCGAAAGCTTTCCGCTGTTGAAACACTAGGGTGCGCTTCCGTCATATGTTCCGACAAAACGGGAACAATGACTGAAAATCAAATGACAGTCAAAGAAATCTTTCTCAACGGTGATTATCTGTATGTTTCAGGTGATGGGTACCAGATTCAAGGTGATTACTTCCTCGACCGGAAAAAAGTCGATCGGTCTTATCCTAACCTTGAAAATATGCTTTTAAATGGCATGTTATGTAATAATGCAAGTTTAAATGTAAAAAAAGGGAAGAATTATATTGATGGTGACCCGACCGATGGCGCATTACTTGTTGCTGCAAGGAAAATGGGGTTAACAGTCGATTTTGGTGATGCGTACCGTATTGTCAAAGAATTTCCATTTGATTCAGACAGAAAACGCATGAGTGTGGTTGTGGAAGATAAAAATAAAATGCGTTTTCTGATTACGAAAGGTGCTCCTGATGTGCTGTTGCCACGGTCATCCTTTTACTTGGACAAGGATGGCAGGAAACTGCTGAAAAATCAAAATAAAGTTCAAATTGAAAATGCCATCAATGAAATGGCAGGCAAAGCATTACGAACCATTGCCATCAGTATGAAATCAATTTCTGCTAACGCATCACTTGATTCGGCATTGCTGGAAGATGAACTGACATTTATCGGTTTGTATGGATTAATGGATCCTCCAAGAAAAGAAGTGAAAACTGCTATTAGAGAATGCAGGGAAGCTGGAATAAAAACGGTCATGATTACAGGTGATCATGTAAACACGGCACGTGCAATTGCTAAAAACCTGAATTTACTTCCTGAAAATGGTCTTGTACTTGAAGGTCATCAATTGAACAAAATGACATCCGAGGACCTGAGTAATGTTATCGATGATACGTACGTTTTCGCTCGTGTAACACCAGAACATAAACTGAAGATCGTAAAGGCATTTCAGGAAAAAGGTCACATTGTAGCAATGACAGGTGATGGAGTAAATGATGCCCCCGCAATTAAAGCAAGTGATATTGGGATTAGTATGGGAATAAGCGGTACAGATGTAACAAAGGAAGCCTCTTCCTTAATATTAATGGATGATAATTTCGCTACGATAAAATCAGCCATTCAGGAAGGAAGAAATATCTATGAAAATATTCGTAAATTTATTAGATATTTGCTTGCTTCCAATGTAGGTGAAATACTTGTCATGCTTTTTGCTATGCTACTAGCTTTGCCTCTTCCACTTATACCGGTGCAGATCTTGTGGGTAAATCTTGTTACGGATGGACTCCCTGCTATGGCACTTGGGCTTGATCAAGCGGAGGGGGATGTAATGAAACGGTCTCCAAGGAATCCTCGTGAAGGCATTTTTTCGAGAGGATTGGGCTATAAGATTATCAGCAGAGGGATTTTAATTGGTTTGGTTACATTAATAGGTTTTGTAGTCACGTACCAAAATAATCCCGATAATTTAATTTTCGCCCAAACAACAGCTTTCACAACCCTTGTACTGGCTCAATTAATCCATGTGTTTGACTGCAGAAGCGAGCATTCTATCTTCTCCAGAAACCCATTTGAAAATATCTATCTGGTATTTGCAGTGCTTTCTTCTTTGTTGCTCCTACTCGTTGTCGTTTACTGGCCACCGTTGCAGCCAATTTTTCACACTGTTAGTCTTGCCTTTAGAGACTGGATGCTGATTGTTGCCTTAGCAGCTATCCCAACTGTTTTATTCGGTTTCACTAAAAAATAATACATGATCCAAAACCGAAAATGCTTTGCAATGAGCGTTTTCGGTTTTTGTTTAAAGATTATATATGTTCCTAGATTATTTTTCTGTTAGGTTACGATTGGTATAATAGGTTTAGAATAGGTGTAAATAACGTATAATGAAGATGGATGTATTCAGTGAGTGGATCATTCTACTTAAGAGTGAGATTGAAAAAGCGAAGAATATCGAGTAGTTAAAAGTATCTCTTACGCGAAGTTGTACTTAATGGTATAAATTTTTGCTTAAATAAAGTATAATGATACTATTACATAAATATAAGACTGAATATCGGTTTAGTTCGTTCAAGGGGGAAGTAAGTTGAGTCTAAGTTTGATAAATATCGGTTTTGGAAATGTTGTTTCCGCTAATCGTATTATTTCGATTGTTTCACCGGAATCAGCACCAATAAAACGAATTATAACAGTAGCCAGAGAAAATAATAAATTGGTGGATGCTACATATGGGAGACGTACACGAGCTGTGATTATAACAGACAGTGACCATGTCGTTCTATCTGCTGTTCAGCCTGAAACTGTCGGACAACGGGTAATCAGTCACGAAGAGATTTCAGACGAATAAATCATAATAGTGGAGCTTTAGGAGGAAATATGTTGATTGAAGAGAAAGGTATTTTATTTATTCTTTCTGGACCGTCCGGTGTTGGAAAAGGCACAGTAAGAAAAAAGCTTTTTGAAGAAGCAACTGAACTGCAATATTCCATTTCGATGACGACGAGAAATATGCGGCCGGGTGAAATGGATGGAGTTGATTATTTTTACAAATCGGTGGAAGAATTTGAAAATCTGATTGAACAAAATCAACTACTTGAATATGCGAAATATGTCAGTAATTATTACGGGACACCCCGCACTTATGTTGAAGAGACATTGGAAAAAGGGCAGGATGTCTTTTTGGAGATAGAAGTACAGGGCGCTTTACAAGTAAAAGAGAACTTCCCTGAAGGAGTATTTATTTTTCTTTTCCCACCAAGCCTGGAAGAATTGAAAAACCGCATTGTTAATCGTGGTACGGAATCACAGGAATTGGTGCTTAACCGTTTAAAAGAAGCCCGCAAAGAGATTGAAATGATGGATGCCTATGATTATGTAGTTGTAAACGATCAGGTTGAACATGCTGTGGACAAGGTGAAATCCATTATTCAAAGTGAACATCTAAAACGTGAACGGGTCGCGAAACAATACAAAAAAATATTGGAGGATGAACTATAATGATGTTAGAACCATCAATTGATGCTTTGCAGGAGAAAATTAAATCTAAATATACACTTGTAACGCTATCTTCAAGACGTGCGAGACAATTAAGTGATACAAAGAATGTAATGGTTGATAATCCAAAATCAGTAAAATATGTAGGTATGGCCCTGGAAGAAATTGAAGCTGGAAAATTATATATAGAAGATTAACACATTATAAACTAAAAACCCTCCGCAAAATAAAGCGGGGGGTTTATTTTTACTGAATAAGGTGTAAAGCCAATATGCTATAGTTGCAACCTTTTTAGAAGATATATGTGCTATTTATATGTTATAAATAACTTAATGAAATTTCGAAACGGTTTGGAAAGGGGTTAGAAAAATGGTTAATCAAAAGAATATACTCTTGGGAGTCTCTGGTGGAATAGCAGTATACAAAGCATGTGCACTTGCAAGTAAATTAACGCAAAAAGGCGCCAATGTTAAAGTCATGATGACGGAAAGTGCTGCTGAATTTGTTACACCTCTAACTTTTCAGGCATTATCGAGAAACCCCGTTTATATAGATACGTTTGACGAAAAACATCCAGAAAAAATTGCACACATTGATTTGGCAGATTGGGCAGATATTGCAATCATTGCGCCAGCTACAGCAAATATAATTGGAAAGCTTGCAAATGGTATTGCAGACGATATGCTTTCAACTACCCTACTTGCAACACAGGCCGATATTTATGTAGCTCCGGCAATGAATGTGCATATGTATGCTCATCCGGCAGTAATTAAGAATATGAAACAGTTAGAAGAATGGGGATATCATTTCATCGAACCTGGTGCAGGTTATCTGGCTTGTGGTTATGTAGGTAAGGGACGTTTGGAAGAGCCAGAAAGTATTATAGAAGCAATTGAAACACATCAACACCAGGAACCTTTTTTAACTGGTAGAAAGGTGCTGATTTCAGCTGGACCAACAAGGGAAAAAATTGATCCAATACGATTCTTCACGAATCATTCAACAGGGAAAATGGGCTTTGCACTTGCAGAGGCAGCTGCAGAATTTGGAGCAGATGTAACACTTGTTTGTGGTCCAGTAGCAGAGAAAACGACGCACCCCCGAATTCAACGTATTGATGTAATGACAGCCGAGGAAATGTATGAGGCCATGCACTTCCACTTCGAGGAACAGGATATTGTTATAAAGTCTGCTGCAGTTGCGGATTACAGACCGAAACTAGTATATGAAGAAAAAATGAAAAAGCAAGACGGAGAATGGCATATTGAAATGGAGCGAACAAAAGATATTCTTCAATCACTAGGTGAGGTTAAATCGACCCAGTATCTAGTGGGATTTGCAGCTGAAACTGTAAAACCGCTTGAATACGGTAAGCAAAAGCTCGTGAAAAAGAATTTGGATGCGATCGTGATTAATGATGTATCTTCTGAAGGAGCAGGCTTTGGGGGCGATACAAACATGGTAACGTACGTAAACAAATTAATGAAACAGGAAGAAGTAGCGTTAGCATCAAAGAGAGAAGTAGCAGAAAAAATTCTGAAATTTATCGATCAGGATATGAAGGATGAAGTACGTTGAAAATAGCTAAAGTAATTGTTGATGTACCGGCAAGTTCCACCAATCAAACATTTGATTACTTTGTTCCAGAAAAATTCAGGGACATGCTTACAGTCGGCATGCGTGTCATTGTTCCATTTGGTCCAAGGAAAATTATGGGGTTTGTAGTGGATTTTACTTCTGAATCAAGCTTTAATAAATTAAAAGATATAATAAATGTGTTGGATCTGACGCCTGTATTAACTGCAGAACTGCTTGAACTGGGGAAATGGGTTGCCAATGAGACATTAAGTTTATCTATTACAGCGCTGCAGGCAATGCTGCCACAGGTTTTAAAATCACAGTATAAAAAAGAGTTAGTGAGAATGACAGATGAGGAGCTTCCAGGGGATATTGAACATCTGTTTGCTGGAAGAGGTTACATACCGTTTGAAGAATTTGAATCATCCTCCATAAGTTACTATCAGCTTCAGAAACTGATTGAGACAGGTGATATCTCGATTGATTATCTGGTTAAATCCAGAATTACAAAGAAACAAGTAACAATGGTTAAACCCGCAAAGGAAATTTTCCAAATGGAAGAGGCAGTGGAGGATTTATCTAAATCAGCAAAGAAACAGAAGCAACTGTTATTATTCTTTATTGAATATATGAACGAGATGGAGCAGCAAGTTTTGCTTAAAAAAATCCAAACTACAACAGGTACCGTAAAGGCATTGGTAGAAAAAGGCCTTTTGGAGACGTATCAAAAAGAAGTGTTGCGAAACCCTTATAATGATGATGACTTTGTCCGAACAACTCCATTGGAACTAACTACACAACAAAGTGAAGCTATTCAACCAATCAACGAAACGATTGAAGCGAATAAACATGATGTTTTTCTAATCCATGGGGTCACCGGTAGTGGTAAAACAGAAATATATCTGCAGGCAATCCAAAATGTATTAAATAAAGGTAAAGAAGCAATCGTCCTCGTACCGGAAATTTCACTGACACCTCAAATGGTAAAACGTTTTAAAGGAAGATTTGGATCAAATGTTGCTGTCATGCACAGTGCTCTTTCTGCTGGAGAAAAATATGATGAATGGCGAAGAATCCTCCGAAAAGAAGTGAAGGTGGTTGTAGGCGCAAGGTCTGCAGTATTTGCCCCCTTTGAAAACCTGGGCATTATTATTGTCGATGAGGAACATGAGACTACTTATAAACAGGAAGACCAGCCGCGTTACCATGCGCGGGATGTTGCGATTCACAGAGGGGAAAGTAATCACTGCCCTGTAATCTTAGGTAGTGCTACACCAGCATTGGAATCCTACGCACGTGCAAGTAAAGGTGTTTATAAGCTTTTAACTTTGAGTGAACGTACAAATAAAAAAGCGATGCCTGAAGTGGAAATAATAGATATGAGAAATGAACTGCATGCTGGTAATCGTACGATGTTTTCAAGAGCATTGAAGGATAAAATTGATCAATGCCTTGATAAAGGCGAGCAGATTGTACTTATGTTAAACAGAAGAGGCTACTCTACTTTTGTTATGTGCAGAGATTGTGGACATGTTAAAGAATGTCCGCATTGTGACATAGCTTTGACCTTTCATAAAAACAGTAATCAGCTGAAATGTCATTATTGTTCCTATGAAGAAAGCGTACCGGAAGTGTGTCCGGAGTGTGAAAGTGATTTAATCCGTTATTTCGGTACTGGAACTCAGAAAGTGGAAGAATCACTGACTAAACTTATTCCAGAGGCGAGAGTTATTCGAATGGATGTTGACACGACAAGGAGAAAAGGTTCTCATGAGAAGTTGTTAAGCCAATTTGCAGAAGGTAAAGCGGATATTCTGTTGGGCACACAGATGATTGCAAAAGGTTTGGATTTTGAAAATGTTACCCTTGTTGGTGTACTGACAGCAGATTCCATGTTGCATCTCCCTGATTTCCGTTCATCCGAAAGGACGTTTCAATTATTGACTCAGGTTAGTGGACGTGCTGGAAGACATGAACTTCCAGGTGAAGTTGTTGTACAAACATATACACCGGATCATTACAGTATTGAACTGGCAAGCCAGTACAATTTTAATGAATTTTATAAACATGAAATGAGCATGCGCAAAGCTTTTCAATATCCTCCTTATTTTTACTTAGCACTTATTACGGTTTCCCATGAGAATAATGTAAAAGTAATCCAATCTACCCAACAGATTGCACAGATGCTATTGAAAGCTGTTGGGGGAAATACAGTGGTGTTAGGACCTACACCATCGCCTATACCACGTATCAAAGATAGATATCGCTATCAATGCATGATAAAATACAGAGATGAGCCTCATTTGCGAAAATATATTAATAAAATAAAAAGTGTCTTTGCGGATGAAGTACGGAAAAATGATTTACTGATTACAGTTGATATGCAGCCATATCATATGATGTAGCTGGATGATGTTGGCAGTAGTGAAAGAGGGTTAAACAAATGAAAAGAATTGTTTTTATGGGGACACCAGAATTTTCAGTACCTGTTTTACAACGGTTAGTTAATTCGGAATATGAAGTAGTACTTGTGGTAACACAGCCGGATCGACCAAAAGGAAGAAAACGAGTGATCACGCCTCCACCAGTCAAAGTAGAAGCGGAAAAAAATAATATACCTGTATTCCAACCAGAAAAACTAAAGAATGATTACATGGAAATATTATCGTATGAACCGGATTTAATTGTTACCGCAGCATATGGACAACTGCTTCCAAATGAAATCCTTGAAACACCTGAATTCGGATGTATTAATGTACATGCATCACTCCTTCCAGAATTGCGTGGAGGAGCACCAATTCATTACGCCATCATGGAAGGGAAAAAGGAAACAGGAATTACGATTATGTATATGGTCGAAAAATTGGATGCTGGAGATATTTTAACCCAACAGTCTGTGCCAATTGATGCAAAGGACCATGTGGGAACGATGCATGAGAAACTTTCTGAAGCAGGAGCGGATCTATTAACAAAAACATTGCCAAAGCTGTTTTCTAATGAATTGACTTCAGAAAAACAGGATGATTCAAAAGCAACCTTTGCTTCCAATATAAAAAGAGAACAGGAAAAGATAGACTGGAATAAAAGCAATACTGAGATTTATAATAAAATTCGCGGGTTGCATCCATGGCCGGTTGCTTTCACTACGTATGAAGAAACGGTGATGAAAATTTGGTGGGGTGAACCGGATGATACGGAATACGCTGGTAAATCTCCAGGTGAAATTGTACAAATTGAAGATAATCACGCATTCATTGTTGTCTGCGGAAATCAAAAAGGTATAAAAGTAACAGAAATTCAACCTGCTGGAAAAAAGCGGATGACAGTAAAAGAATACTTGCAAGGATCACAGCTTCGAATAAAAACTGGGAAAATATTAGGTGAATAATATGAAATATCAACTACGTAATACCATTCTTGATATGCTACTACGCATAGAAAAGGATAGTGGATTCAGTCATTTATTAATAAATAACGAGATAAAGTCAAAGCGAATTCCCGAAAAAGATGAGGGCTTAATGACTGAAATCGTTTACGGAACATTACAACGAAAAATTACACTGGATTATTATTTGGATCGTTTCGTGAAAAATAATAAAAAAATGGATCAATGGGTAAGAATGCTTTTAAGGATGTCTCTATATCAGATGGTATACCTCGATAAAGTACCAGATCATGCGATTATTCATGAAGCAGTTGAAATAGCAAAACAACGTGGTCATAAAGGAATATCATCACTTGTTAATGGTGTTCTTCGGAGTGCGCAACGGAGTGGCGTTCCAGACACAGCGACCATCGAAAACCCGGCAAAGCGGCTTTCTGTTGAAACAAGTCACCCGGAATGGCTTGTGGATCGTTGGATTGCCAACTATGGCTATGAAACTGCAAAAGCAATGTGTGAAGCGAACATAACGAGAAAACTTAGTTCCATCAGGGTTCAACCAATGAAAATCACACGTGAAAAGGCAATTCAATTATTAACTGAACAAGGTTTTGAAGTAAGTAAATCCGCATTTTCGTTACAAGGAATAATTGTTGATAAAGGGAATATTTTAAATACAGCGTTGTTTCGTGACGGATATGTAACCATTCAGGATCAAAGCTCGATGCTTGTGGGAGAAATGCTTGATGCAAAACCAGGAATGCATATTCTCGATGGCTGCAGTGCCCCTGGTGGGAAAGTCACGCATATAGCTGAAAAAATGCAGAATGAAGGAATGATTCACGCCTATGACCTTCATTCAAAGAAAATAAAACAAGTCGATGATAAGGCAGCATTGCTTAACCTGTCCATTATTGATGCTAATCCTGGCGATGCAAGAGAACTAGGTAAACTGCATGAAAAGGAAAGTTTTGATCGGATATTAATCGATGCGCCATGTTCCGGCTTAGGTGTAATTAGAGGGAAACCTGAAATTAAATACGACAAAAAAGAAGAAGATATACAACGACTTTCCGTAATCCAATTGGATATCCTTGAAAATGTTGCACCATTATTAAAAAGTAATGGATTATTGATCTATAGTACTTGTACGGTGGATGTCGAAGAAAACGAAAATGTCGTAAAACGATTCTTAGCTAATCATCTTGATTTTCAAGTAGATGAGGAATTTTTTGAGACGTTACCTTCAGATTTAAAAGATTCCCGAGGCATAACGGAAAATGGACTTCAATTGTTCCCTCAGGATTATCAGACAGATGGTTTCTTTCTAACACGTCTTAAAAAAATTGGATAATTTAGTTCTTTTATTGGGAAAATTGTGCAATACTTTATTCATAGTACTAATTTAATTTAGTAAAACTTGCTCAGGAGTGAGGGGGGAGAAACATGGAAGGTCATTTTCTGACTGACCGTGGTCAAGTTAGAAGCCATAACGAAGATGCCGGTGGAATATTTTTTAATACGGATCAACAATTAATAGCTGTCATTGCTGATGGTATGGGTGGCCATCAGGCTGGTGATGTAGCTAGTAAGCTTGCAACGGAACTGGTCCGGGATAAATGGAAGTCAACCTCTGAATTAAAAACGCCAGGGGAAGTAGAAGCATGGTTGTCAGCGACTGTTACGGATATTAACCAATCCATATATAAACATTCGTTGGGTAATAAGGAATATGAGGGTATGGGGACAACTATTGTTGTTGCCGTATGCACAGCAGAGTTTATTACGATAGCGCATGTTGGTGATAGCAGGTGTTATCTTCTGAATGATTCGGGCTTTAAACAAATTACCCAAGATCATTCACTTGTTAATGAGCTGGTACGCTCAGGACAGATTTCTAAAGATGATGCGGAACAGCATCCAAGAAAGAATATATTGTTGAAGGCTATTGGTACGGAACAACAGGTAACTGAAGATATATTGACTGTTGAATGGGGAGAGGGAAACAGGCTACTCCTATGTTCGGATGGGTTATCAAATAAATTGGATGATACCGAACTTGCTTCATATACTCAGAAACCGAATCACTTGAAAGAGAACGGCTTAGAAATGATAAATCTTGCAAATGATCGGGGTGGAGAAGACAATATTACCCTCATTCTTATACAGTATGAATCTTCTTCGGGAGAAGGTGAAACCGGATGAACGGAGGTCACCTTCTAAACGAACGCTATAAAATCAAAGAAAAAATTGGTGGGGGCGGGATGGCCAATGTGTATCTGGCCAGAGATATTATTCTCGAGCGTGATGTTGCTGTAAAAGCTTTGCGAATGGAATATATCAATGATCAGGAATTTATCGCACGCTTTGACAGAGAAGCGCAGTCGGCTTCAAGTTTATCCCACCCTAATGTTGTGAGTATATATGATGTAGGCGAAGAAGATGAAGTACTTTATATGGTTATGGAATATGTCGAAGGGATGACATTAAAAGAATACATACAGCATTATGGGCCGATTGATGTCCAAGAATCATTGGATATTATGAAACAAATCAGTTCCGCGATTGCTCATGCACATGCAAATGATATTGTACATCGTGATATTAAGCCTCAAAATATACTCGTTAACAATTTCGGACATGTAAAAGTAACTGACTTCGGTATAGCGATTGCATTGAGTGCAACTTCATTGACACAGACGAACTCTATCCTAGGATCCGTTCATTATTTGTCTCCTGAACAGGCAAGAGGTGGAATGGCCACTAAAAAATCGGATATTTATTCAATGGGTATTGTGCTGTTTGAGCTGCTTACAGGGCGTCTTCCTTTCTCCGGACAGTCGCCGGTTTCCATTGCTTTAAAGCATTTGCAAAGTAATACACCTTCTGTAAGGAGATTTAATCAAGCGATTCCCCAGAGTGTTGAAAATATTGTATTAAAAGCGACAGCTAAAGATCCATTTCACAGGTACGAAAACATATATGACTTGGAAGAGGTTATTGAAACAGCACTACACCCGGATAAACTTAATGAGGTACCTTTCGCTCCACCGATTGAAGCAGGAGAAGAAACAAAGGCAATTCCGATAATAACCGACCAACAAATAGAAGAGAATATGGAACAGTCTACATTGGTCCATCAAGTGAATGAGGGTACTAAAAATTTCCCTGAGGAAAAGGGAGTAAAGAAAACGACATCAAAAAAGACCAAAAAGAATCAAAATAAAAAAAAGAACACGACAAAACCAGTTAAAGAAAAAAAGGGTAAGAAAAAATGGCTAATTACACTAATTGTTCTATTTTTATTACTTGCTGGAGGAGTAGCTGCCTTTTTCTACATGCAACCGAAAGATGTTAACATACCAGATGTTACAGAGATGGAATTTGATGAAGCGAGGGAACTTCTGGAATCATATCATTTAGTTGTTGAGCAGGAAGATGTTTTTTCCGAGGAATTAGAGGAAGGTCTGGTTGTAAGATCTGACCCAAGAGCAGGAAGAACTGCAAAAGAAGATTCAACCATTACGCTATTCGTTAGTCAAGGTAAAGAAAAAGTAGAATTCAGTGATTATGTCGGACGCGATATAGGACAAGTGGAAAGACTTCTTGAAGAAGCAGGCTTTACAGATATAAAAACCTATGAAGAACATTCAGACCGTCCTGTAGAGGAAATTATCACTCAAATTCAACCAACACCGGGCAGTGAAGTAGTGCCAAGTGAAGAGAGGGTAATCTTTGAAATTAGTATGGGGCCCGAATTAGTCAGTTTAAACAGTCTTTCGGATATGAGCGAACAGGATGCAAGATCTTATTTGGAAAGTAATAACTTAGTAATGAATAGAGTTGAAGCGACTTCAGAAACCGTTCCGGAAGGTGTAGTTATTAGGCAGGAACCAAGTTCTGGTACTGAATTGCAAGAAGGTTCTACGGTAAATGTTTATATATCTTCAGGACCAGAAGCCTTACCTCCTCGCTCGCATACCATAACGTATTTGGTACCATATAGTCCTGATCCCGTACCCGACGAAGGCACTGAAGAAGAGGTGCAGGAAGGAGAAGGGGAACAACAGGAACCAGTCGAACAAAATGTCAGTATTTATATTGGTGATTTTGAGAATGAAATAACCAATGTCTATGATGAGCAAGCAATTACAGAAGACAAAGAGTTTACTTTTACTTTAACCATTCCTCCAGGTGGCGAAGCGGAGTATATAATAAAAAGAGATGATGAAGTCATTAGAAGTAAAACAGTAACTTATGAAGGACAAGAGGGTGACTAAAATGGCAGAAGGCAGAATTGTAAAAGCTTTAAGCGGATTTTATTACGTACAATCAGGGGATAAAATCTACTCATGTAAAGGTAGGGGTGTTTTTCGCAACAGAAATATAACCCCTCTAGTGGGGGATTTTGTTCAATTTGAGGAAAGTAATCCGGGAGAAGGATATATCATGGAAATAGAGAAAAGATCAAATGAACTTGTCCGGCCGCCTATAGTAAATATCAATCAAGCCGTTATCGTTAGTTCTGCTGTTTCTCCTGATTTCAGCACGTTATTGCTAGACCGTTTTCTTGTGTTGATTGAATCAAAAAATATTAATCCTTTAATTTTTATTACTAAAATTGATTTAATATCTGATAAAGAGCGAATGAACATCGATTCTTATAAAGATATATATGAGAAAATTGGCTATTCCGTAGAAATGTTATCATCGAAGCAACCGGATAATGTCCCGGTACTGGAGCATTATTTTGCAGATAAAGTATCTGTATTTGCTGGCCAGTCCGGGGTAGGGAAGTCAACGCTTTTAAATGTGTTAAAGCCATCCCTACTACTTAAGACAGCTGAAATATCCAAGAGTCTTGGAAGAGGAAAGCATACGACAAGACATGTGGAGCTTATGCAGGTTAATCGCGGGCTTGTCGCAGACACACCAGGTTTTAGTATTCTTGAATTTAATGAAATCGAAGCGGAAGAGCTAACAAATTGTTTTCCTGAGATGAGAGAGAGAAGAAAAAATTGTAAATTCCGTGGCTGTATGCATCATAAAGAACCGAAATGCGCCGTTAAGGCAGCTGTAGACAATGAGGAAATTTCAAGATTCCGGTATGAGCATTATTTGAGCTTCCTGGAAGAAATAAAAACAAGAAAGCCGAGGTATTAAATGATGACAAAAATAGCACCATCAATATTATCAGCAGATTTCTCGAAATTGGGAGAAGAGATAAAGGATGTAGAAAATGGAGGTGCAGATTATATTCATGTAGATGTCATGGATGGACATTTTGTACCAAACATTACGATTGGATCTTTGATTGTAGAAGCAATAAAACCAGTAACATCGCTACCTTTAGATGTGCATTTAATGATCGAAAATCCGGACACGTATATTGCGGATTTTGCTAAAGCTGGGGCATCTATCATTACAGTCCATCAAGAAGCATCTCCGCATTTACATCGTACGATTCAGCTGATTAAGGCAAACGGAACGAAAGCAGGAGTTGTTATAAATCCTGCAACACCAGTTGAAATGATCAAGCCAATTTTGTCTGAGGTAGATCTTGTTTTAATTATGACCGTCAATCCTGGATTCGGTGGACAGTCATTTATCCATGAGACATTGAAGAAGATTGAACAGATTTTTACATGGAGAAAAGAATTAAATCTGACATTTGAAATTGAAGTCGATGGCGGAGTCAATACTGAAACTGCAAAACTTTGTACTGATGCAGGAGCAGATGTACTTGTTGCTGGTAGTGCTGTTTTTAATCAATCAGATCGTCATCAAGCAATAAAAGATATTCTGCAAGCGGCAAAAGGGTAATATGTATGGTAGCAGTAGGAATTGTGGGGAATGGTCCAGTAGACTTGCTTCCAGATCTTTACCTTTACAAGGATAAAATAGACATTTGGATAGGCGCTGATCGTGGGGCATATACTCTGGCTGAACATGATATCCCAGTGGAATACGCGGTTGGTGATTTTGACTCAATCAATGCCCGTGAAAAAGCATTTATAAAGCAACATACAAAATACATGGAACAGTACCCATCGGAAAAAGATGAAACAGATATTGAAATTGCTTTAAAGAAAAGTTTCGAACTGAATCCCGGTCATATACATCTATTTGGAGTAACAGGTGGGAGACTCGATCATGAGCTAATAAACATCCAGTTGCTTTATCAAATTAGAAATAAAGGGATCAACGGTTATATCGTGGATAAGTCAAACTGTCTTGAAATGGCCTTTCCGGGGAAGTATACGGTCAGCCAGGATGTGACGTATCCGTATATTTCTTTTGTTCCCTATACCAAAGTAGTGGAAGGTCTTCATCTTTCTGGATTTTACTATCCGCTAACAAATACAACGATCTCTTGGGGATCGACTCTCTGTATCTCGAACAAGCTTCTTTCAAAAAGTGGTACTTTTTCTTTTGAAAAAGGCATACTATTACTAGTAAAGAGTTGTGATACAATTTAGCAGCAGTTTGGATTGTAGAACAGGAGGGGTCCTTGCTTATGAAATTTTATACAATTAAACTTCCAAGGTTTGTTGGTGGATTTGTCAAGATTGTTATTGGGATGTTCAAGAAAGAAAAATAACGGAAGGGCCAGCTTTTGTCAATTTGTTTGATAAAAGCTTTCTTTTTTTAATAAAAAAAGGTTATAAGAAAAAACATTACGAAACTCCATGACCTGTCAGACATCGCAATAGAGAAATGGGGAAAAAGAGTCCGAATAAAAAAAGGCATAAAAAAACACATAAAAAAACACCTAATGCATGCACATCGGGTGTTTTTTGTTTTATCAACTAATGTAGTTACAGTATGTTATACGCGCTCTACTTTACCTGATTTCAGGGCACGTGCAGAAACGTAAACTTTTTTAGGTTTTCCGTCTACCATAATACGTACTTTTTGCACATTAGCTTTCCAATTACGCTTGCTGGAATTCATAGCGTGAGAGCGTTGGTTTCCACTGCGAGTTTGACGTCCAGTTACAACACATTTTCTAGCCATGTTAATCCCTCCTTACTCTATCATGTGTCATTTAATACTTATATAATTTATCATAAGTAAGCTGATAATGCAATCAATCTTTTATCAATCATACATTTTAACGAATTGATCATCGAGGTCTATGCACTGATATACAGGCATTTTCTCTTTAAATAGAGGATAAAGATAAAACACTTGACAGATAATGTGAAATCATCCATTGTGAAAAGAGGATTTTTTTGTGTAGAATTTTATTACTTTATATTAGTAGTTGCTTTTAAATACATACAGGCTATAGTATAATTTGCTATATAATATGTTTTGGTGTTTTAGTAGTAAAAGGAATGATAGCTCATATGCAGCTATTTTTTTGACATGTACTTTTAAGGAGGATTCTTATGTCCATTGAACTTAATACAAATGATGGTCAGGTAACAATTACAAATGAAGTTATTGCTACCATTGCAGGTGGGACAGCAGTAGAATGTTATGGTATTGTAGGAATGGCATCTAAAAGCCAAATAAGAGACGGTATTGCCGAAATCCTGAGAAAAGAGAATTACTCCCGTGGGATTGTAGTTCGCCAGGAAGAGGAGAAACTTCATATTGATATGTATATTATCGTAAGCTATGGTACAAAAATTTCTGAAGTGGCTAATAATGTGCAATCACAAGTGAAATATACATTAAGTCAATCATTAGGTTTAGCAATTGACTCAGTAAATATATATATTCAAGGAGTGCGTGTAGCAAAAGATTAAATTGCTGCAGTTTGGAGGAGGAAGCATAGTGACGGTTGAAAAGTTAGATGGCGTTACTTTAACACAAATGGTACTCTCTGGAGCACACCATTTAACGAACAATGCCAATAAAATTGATGCATTAAATGTATTTCCGGTACCAGATGGTGATACTGGTACAAATATGAATTTATCGATGACATCAGGAGCGAATGAAGTCAAAAAACTGAACACTAACAACGTTTCTGAAGTAGCAAATGCTTTCGCAAAGGGTTTATTAATGGGAGCCAGAGGAAACTCAGGTGTAATTTTGTCTCAAATATTCCGTGGTTTTGCAAGAGGAATGGGGAAAAAAGAAGAACTAACAGTACCAGATCTTGCCGCGGCCTTTGATGCGGGTGTTGTAACAGCATATAAAGCTGTAATGAAGCCTGTGGAAGGTACAATTTTAACAGTAGCAAAAGATGCTGGAAAGAAAGCAGTTAGTGAGTCTGAAAAAGAAACAGACATTATTGTATTTATGGAAAAAGTTTTGGCTGAAGCTAAAGCTTCCCTTCAAAGAACTCCTGATTTACTACCGGTTTTAAAAGAAGTCGGTGTAGTGGATTCAGGTGGACAAGGCCTTGTGACAATTTATGAAGGATTTTTAGCTGCCTTAAAGGGTGAAGAACTTCCAGAGGGTACAACAGAAGTTAAAATGGAAGAAATGGTTAATGCAGAACATCATAAAGTGACACAGGATTTTATGAACACTTCAGATATCGTATTTGGATACTGCACAGAATTCATGGTGAAATTTGAAGATGAAAAGCTGGCAGAAAATCCATTCAGTGAAGAGGAATTCCGTAATGAACTTAGTGAACTGGGTGATTCTCTATTGGTTGTTTCGGATGAAGATATTATAAAAGTCCATGTACATTCCGAGACTCCTGGAACATGTATGACATTGGGGCAGCAGTTTGGTAGTCTAATCAATATAAAAATAGAAAATATGCGTGAACAACATACAGCTCTTGTAGGAGATCAGGAAAAAAGATCCACTCCTAAAGAAAAGAGTGAATATGCGATTATTACAGTTGCAATAGGAAGCGGACTTAAAGCATTGTTTGAAAGTCTTGGTGCATCTGTCGTAATTGAAGGTGGACAAACGATGAATCCGAGTACGCAGGACATTACCGATGCCATCAAAAAAGCGAAAGCTAAAAGCATACTTATTTTGCCAAATAACAAAAATATACTTATGGCTGCCGATCAGGCTGCTGAACTGGCAAAAGAGAATGTGAAGGTAGTTCCTACTAAAACGATTCCACAAGGGATTAGTGCAATGCTTGCATTTCACCCGGAATCGGATATTAATGAAAATAGGGACGCAATGGATGAAGCCCGCAAGCATGTGAAAACCGGCCAAATCACATATGCGGTCAGAGATACCAAAATTGAGGGTATTACAATTGAAAACGGTAATTTCATGGGAATTGATGAAGGGAAAATCGTTGCAACACACAAAGAAAAATCAGAAGCAGTGAAATTATTACTGAAGGAAATGATTTCGGATGATGATGAAATCCTAACTATCTTATATGGTGAGGATGTAGATGATATAGAAGTAAAGGAACTTGTATCTTACATTGAAGAAACATATGAAGATGTTGAAATTGAAGTTCATAACGGTAATCAACCTATATATTCCTATATTTTCTCCGTGGAATAAATGAAGTTTAAAAGGACTATACAAATAAATGTATAGTCCTTTTTTGGCAGATAGGATGGCAGGGTACTCGCCAAAAGGGTTGGCGAATGAAATGATTGAAACAAATCGCCTCCAGTTCAAACGGAACTGAAGGCGATTCGTTTAAAGACCAACGATTTTCATTATAAAACTTAATGAAAATAATATCGATATGGCAAGTAATGGCTTACTTAGTTCTTGCTGTTTACCTAAAGCAGCTTTAACAATTGGGTATGCAATAAAACCAAAAGCCATCCCATCACCGATGCTGTATGTGAATGGAATCATAACTACAATCAGCATTGCGGGAATACTCTCTGCAACGTTATCTAAAGGCAAATGGCGGATGTTTTGAGCCATTAAAAATCCAACGATGATTAATATCGGACTGATCGCAGAATTAGGAACCATGGAGATCCATGGAATAATAAAAATGGTAGCCAGGAATAAAAGTCCTGCTGTGATTGCTGCTTTGCCTGTTTTACCACCTGAAGCAATTACGGCTGCATTTTCAGCTCCCGAAACTGTTGGTGAAGTGCCGAAAAATGCGGAAGCTGTTGCCGAGAATGCTGTAATTCGAAATGCTTTCTTATAGCTTTTTTCTCGATGTAGCATTTCGAGCTGACCGCTGAGAATCCCCATATTTTCAAAAATGAGAATCAAGGCTAATGGAAATACAGCAAGCCAGAAAGAAAATTGTCCAGCTGCCGTGAACGAGGGCATAAATAAAAGCTCGCTCATATTGACGCTGACAGTACTAACTTCTGTGTTTGGTAAACCGAAGAGCGCTGCAAGAATTGTTCCGACGACCATTGTAAGTAAGAAGTTTGCAGGGATATTCTTTACAAATAAAAAGATGGCGATGAATAGAGTTATCAGACTTACGATCACTGTTGTTGATGTAAAGTCACCAATTTCAATTATTGTACTTTCCCCGCTTATAATAAGGCCACTATTTTCAAGTCCTAATAGAATCAAGAAAAAACCGAGTCCCACGGTGATTCCGTGTTTAAGTGAATTTGGAATGGCATCTTTCAATATTACGCCGAGCTTACTGAATGCAGTAATTAGGAAAATAAGTCCTGCGACAAGAACGACAGCCAAGCCTTCCTGAAATGTAAAACCATTATTCCCAATTATCGAATATGCAAATAATGCATTGATCCCCATTCCTGGGATTAGGATCAATGGAAGCTTTCCGAAAATCCCCATTACCATTGTGCCAACAAAACTGGCTATAATAGTAGCAATCATTCCAGTTTCCAGGGTAATTCCAGCTTCACTTAAAATGGATCCATTGACAATTACGATATACACAGTCGTAAAATAGCCAATGATACCAGCAATGATTTCATTTCTTAAAGGTGCTGTTTGTTTAGTACTTGATTGGTTCATAAAAATTCCTCATATGTCTTACGTCCCTCTCCCACCCGATTACCGGACATCGTGCAGCCTATATCTATCACATTAATAAATTAAATATCAAATAGGACAGATTTTCAAGACATACACTAATTCTATAATCCACAAATGATTATTATAGTCTTTTTTGTTATACTTTACAATAGAACTAGATTTATACAAATAAAATAGGTGGTGCATACATGTGAAATATAATTCAGTATTTGATATTATCGGTCCAGTCATGGTTGGCCCATCAAGCTCACATACGGCAGGAGCTGCACGTATAGGTAAAGCTGCCCGTAACTTATTTGGAAAGCAACCGAAATGGGCAAAAATTCATTTATATGAATCCTTTGCTAAAACATATAAAGGACATGGAACAGACTTTGCTTTGGCAGGTGGATTATTAGGTTTTGAAACAGATGATCTACAAATGAGTAAGGCACTGGATATTGCTAAGGAAAAAGGTCTTGAAATTGAATTTATTGAAGATAGTGCTGCCGTAGATCATCCTAATACTGCTCGTTTAATCATTGGGAATGATTCTGACCAGCTCGAGCTTATCGGAATATCGATTGGTGGGGGGAAAGTTGAAATCACGGAACTTAATGGCTTCGAACTCCGTTTATCAGGTAATCATCCTGCCATTCTAATAATGCATAACGATCGGTTCGGTGCGATTGCATCTGTAACAAGAATTCTCGCCAAGTATGAAGTTAACATTGGGCATATGGAAGTAAATCGTAAAGATGTTGGTAAAGAAGCATTAATGGTCATTGAAGTCGATCAAAATGTCGAGGATACCATTTTAAAAGAGTTGGAGGGAGCCGACCATATCATCCAGATTTCTAAAATTGTCAGCTGATTAAGGAGAGGAGTTTTATGATGTTTCGAACAGTCGCCGAATTGGTTGAAATAGCAGAGAAGGAAAATATATTAATTTCTGAAGTGATGATACGTCAGGAAATGGATGTTAAGGAAAGAACACGAGAAGAAGTTTATGAAGAAATGGAAAAGAATCTGCAAGTTATGGAAAGGGCAATCGATGATGCGATGCAAGGTGTCCAGTCGGTAACTGGACTAACTGGTGGTGATGCTGTACGTATTCAAAAGTATATGAAAGAAAAAACTCCGTTATCTGGCCATCTGATGATGGATGCCGTGAGTAAAGCAATGGGAACGAATGAAGTAAATGCAGCAATGGGCATTATCTGTGCCACTCCGACTGCAGGAAGTGCCGGCTGTGTTCCAGGAACATTATTTGCTGTAAAAGAACAACTTCATCCAACACGTGAACAAATGATTCGGTATTTATTTACTGCGGGAGCGTTTGGATTTGTCGTTGCAAATAACGCATTTATTTCAGGGGCAGCAGGCGGATGTCAGGCTGAAATCGGATCTGCCGGCGCAATGGCTGCAGCAGCGATTGTTGAGATGGCCGGTGGTACACCACAGCAATCTTCAGAGGCATTTGCAATGACATTGAAAAATATGCTTGGACTTGTCTGTGATCCCGTTGCCGGCCTTGTGGAAGTACCTTGTGTTAAACGAAATGCCGCAGGGTCTTCCTTAGCAATTGTATCTGCTGACATGGCGCTTGCAGGCGTAACGAGCAAAATCCCATGTGATGAAGTTATTGGGGCAATGTACCGTATTGGAAGACAAATGCCATCCAGTTTACGTGAAACTGGTGAAGGTGGATTGGCAGATACACCAACAGGCAGATTGCTTAAAGAAAAAATCTATGGAACTACGATGTAGAAAGAGTGATTTGCTGTGATAAGTGAACTTGTAACTGAAATCAAAGGCGTTGGAGCTAAAGCTGCAGAAGACTTATCGTTGATGCACATACACACGATTGTCGATCTGATTTACTATTTCCCATATCGTTATGATGTATATGAAATTAGACCACTTAGTGAATTGATACATGAAGATAAAGTAACAATTGAGGGAAGGGTATTAAATGATCCTTCCCTCACTTTTTTTGGAAGGAAGAAATCAAGACTGTCATTTACTGTAGAAGTTGAAGGTGTAGCGATTAAAGCGGTTATGTTTAACCGGGCCTTTGCTAAAAAGCAAATTCAAGCCGAAAATATAATCACGTTAACAGGTAAATGGGATGCCCATAGATTACAAATAACAGTCAGCAATTACAAAGTTGGTCCCGCTGAGGATCAGGAGAAGATTAATCCGATTTATTCCGTTAAAGGAGATTTTACGAATATAAAATTGAAAAAAGTAATTCAGAAGGCATTAACTGATTACGGAACTGGAATACATGAAATTTTACCGGAGAGATATCTTCAGTCCTATAAAATACCAAATCGTAAAGATGCATTATTCACGATGCATTTTCCAAAAGATAGAGTAGCTTTAAAACATGCACGACGCCGATTTACATATGAGGAATTCCTGCTTTTTCAGCTCAAAATGCAGCTGTTGCGTAAGTTAAAACGGGAGTCAACCCAAGGTAATGCACAACACTACGATCCAATACTAGTCCAGGAATTTATAGGTAGCTTTCCTTTTTCATTAACTAGCGCCCAAGAGAAATCGCTTAATCAAATATTGGCTGATTTAAAATCGCCATATCGCATGAATCGATTGCTGCAAGGGGATGTTGGATCAGGTAAAACAGCGGTAGCTGCAATTAGTCTCTATGCTTCCATCACTGCTGGAAAACAGGGGGCATTAATGGTTCCAACTGAAATTCTTGCTGAACAACATTACCAGTCGCTTACAGAACTATTTGGAGAACGGGCTAAAATCGTTTTGCTTACGGGCTCTATTAAAGGCAAGAAAAGAAAAGAGATTTTAGCAAAGGTCCTAAATCATGAAGCGGATATAGTAGTTGGTACACATGCACTGATTCAGGATGAAGTAATATTTAATGACTTGGGCTTTGCGATTGTAGATGAGCAGCACCGATTTGGCGTGGAACAAAGACGGATTCTTAGAGATAAGGGGTTAAATCCTGATGTACTGTTTATGACTGCAACACCCATACCACGGACGCTTGCGATTACTGCTTTTGGTGATATGGATGTTTCCGTTATTGATGAAATGCCTGCTGGACGGAAAGAAATTGAAACGCTTTGGGCAAAGGAAAATACATTTGAAAGAATTTTAACCTTCATCGAGCAACGTGTTGCCGAAGGGGAACAAGCGTATGTAGTCAGTCCATTAATTGAGGAATCGGATAAGCTGGATATACAGAATGCGGTTGATTTGTTTCACCAGCTTCAGGAATATTTCCCGAAAGAAGTGAAAGTCGGATTAATGCACGGAAGACTTCCTGCCGCAGAAAAAGACGGGGTTATGAAACAGTTTGCTGCGAATGACTTACAAGTACTCGTTTCAACGACCGTAGTTGAAGTTGGTGTGAATGTTCCAAATGCAACGATTATGGTCATCTATGATGCTGATAGGTTCGGTTTATCGCAACTCCACCAATTAAGAGGAAGGGTTGGAAGGGGTAAAAAGCAAAGTTATTGTATCCTTATTTCCGAACCAAAAGGTGAAGTAGGAAAAGAGCGCATGCGTATTATGACAGAAACAACAGATGGATTTGAACTTTCTGAACAGGATTTAAAATTACGCGGACCCGGCGATTTCTTTGGGAAAAAGCAAAGTGGTGTTCCTGAATTTAAAGTCGCAGATATGATTCATGACTATCGAGCATTGGAAACTGCACGGAAGGACGCACAGGAAATTATTGAGGAAAACCTGCTAGAGAACGATGAAGATTATTATCCATTAAGACATTACATTGAAAACCAATTTTCCTTCACGGATAAATTGGATTGATGGTTAACTTGCATAATTAAAGACGGTATTATATATTACTATTAGTACCAAGTCATAAAAGCAGTGAATTAAATGATTGTGGATGGTGCCCCTATGAAAAAAACAAAAACTGAACGTCAACAACTACTAAAAGAAAAAATTGAACAAAGTCCCTTCATTACGGATGAGCAACTTGCAAAAGAGTACAATGTAAGTATTCAAACGATACGATTAGATCGTATGGAGTTGAGCATTCCAGAATTGAGAGAGCGTATAAAGTATGTTGCGACAAATCAATGGAATGAGACAGTAAAAGCTTTGCCACTTGATGAAGTGATTGGTGAAATTATAGATTTGGAATTGGACAAGCGTGCAATATCAATTTTAGATATCACCCTTGACCTCGTGTTTTCCAGAAATAAAATAGCAAGGGGTCATCATTTGTTTGCCCAGGCCAATTCATTGGCTGTTGCTGTTATTAACGATGAACTGGCTCTTACTGCAAAATCTGAAGTGAAATTTACACGCCAGGTTATTGAAGGAGAGCGTGTGATTGCAAAGGCAATCATACAAGGTAAAGATGAAAAAGACCGCACCATTGTACAGGTAAATAGTTTTGTAGATAATGAGAAAGTCTTTACTGGTCTATTCTATATGTATCAATCAAACGATAATAAAGGGGAATATGGAAATGAAATTAGCAATTGATGCGATGGGTGGCGACAATGCGCCAAAAGAAATTGTTCTAGGTGCTATGAACGCAGTATCAGAAATCGATAATTTGACCATTACCCTGTTTGGTGATGAAAATCAGATCAAACCGTTATTAACAAATGATAACAATATCGAGATCGTACATACCGATGAAGTAATAACAAGTGATGATGAACCTGTACGAGCAGTGCGTCGTAAGAAAAATGCGTCCTTGGTATTAATGGCACAAGCTGTTAAAGAAGGACGAGCTGATGCATGTATCTCAGCTGGAAATACTGGGGCATTAATGAGTGCTGGGTTATTTGTAGTTGGAAGAATTCCCGGAATAGACAGACCAGCATTGAGTCCTACTTTACCAACGGTTGATGGAAAAGGTTTTCTCATGCTTGATGTCGGTGCAAATGTGGATGCGAAAGCAAACCATTTAGTTCAATATGCAATCATGGGTTCCATATACACAGAGAAAGTCCGTGGAATCCCAAATCCTACTGTAGGACTGCTTAACATAGGTACTGAAGAAGGAAAAGGAAATGAGCTCACAAAAAAAGCATTTGAACAGTTGAAAAAAGCTCCGATTAATTTTATCGGAAATGTGGAAGCAAGAGATATATTTAATCGTGCAGCAGATGTTGTCGTTACAGATGGCTTCAGCGGAAATATCGCACTGAAAACAATCGAGGGTACGGCACAAACTGTTTTCACGTTATTGAAGGAAACGTTTATGTCCTCAACAAAAACAAAGCTTGCAGCTGGACTTATGAAAAATGATTTGCGAGGACTAAAAAATAAACTGGATTACTCGGAATATGGTGGTGCTGGTTTATTTGGACTAGCTGCTCCTGTTATTAAAGCGCATGGTTCTTCCAAAAGCAGGGCGATTGTAAGTGCTATTAAACAGGCAAACCATATGGTTGAACATGATGTTACGAATACGATTAAAACAACGGTTGAATCAATACAATTAGATAAGGAGTGATGGTATGAAACGTGTTGCTTTTATGTTTCCGGGCCAAGGTTCGCAGACTGTTGGAATGGGGAAAGAACTTTATGATGAATATCCGTTCGTACAGGAACTTTTTCAAAAAGCAAATGAAGTATTAGGTAAAGATATAATGGGAATTATGTTTGATGGACCGAAAGAAGTCTTGACAGAAACCGAAAATGCACAGCCTGCACTACTTTTGACTAGTATCGCTATACATAAATTATTACAGCAGGAAAAAGTCGAGGCTACGATGACTGTAGGTCATAGTCTGGGTGAGTACAGTGCACTTGTCGCTGCGGATGCGTTGACATTGGAAGATGCCTTACCACTTGTAGCTGTTCGTGGGAAGTTAATGGAAGAGGCATTCCCGAAAGGTCAAGGTACGATGGCTGCTGTTCTCGGACTATCAGAACAAGAAGTTTCTGGAATCTTGCAAACAATCACAGATGAAGTGGTTGATCTTGCAAACTTGAACTGTCCTGGTCAAATCGTTATTTCCGGATCGAAAGAGGGAATTGACAAAGCTTCATCTTTATTGAAGGAAAATGGAGCAAAGCGCGTCCTACCCTTGAATGTTAGTGGACCATTTCATTCCAGATTAATGAAGCCTGCAAATGAAGAATTTGCAAGCTATTTAGATAAAACGTCAATCAAAGATGCAACAATTCCGGTATATGCCAATGTATCCGCTGAGGCTGTCACCGCAAGTGAAGAAATAAAGGATTTGCTCCTCAAACAGCTATACTCCCCTGTACGCTTTGAAGAGTCAATTAATCAGATGATTGATGAAGGAATCGATGCTTTTGTTGAATTAGGTAATGGGAAAGTTCTTTCTGGTTTATTACGAAAAATAAACAAAGAAGTACCTACTTTTGCAGTACAGGACATTAAATCAATGAGTGATTTCATTTCATGGTACAGGGAGGAATCGTAATGCTAAAGGGGAAAAATGCACTCGTAACAGGAGCATCACGCGGCATAGGAAAAGCAATCGCACTTGAACTAGCTAGACAGGGTGCAAACGTTGCAGTCAATTATGCAGGCAGTGAAGCAAAAGCGCAGGATGTAGTCGAAGAAATCGAACAGATTGGTGTGAAAGCTTTTAAAATTCAAGCGGATGTTGCCAATGAAGCGAATGTGAAATCAATGGTAAAAGATGTCATTGGTGAATTTGGAAGCTTGGATATTTTAGTAAATAATGCTGGAGTAACGAGAGATAATTTGCTGATGCGCATGAAGGAAGAAGAATTTGATCAGGTTATTAATACGAATTTAAAAGGTGTCTTTATTTGTACGAAGTCAGTGACCCGACAAATGATGAAGCAAAAAGCAGGAAGAATCATTAACGTTGCATCAATTGTAGGAGTTAGTGGGAATCCAGGCCAGGCAAATTATGTAGCTGCAAAAGCTGGTGTCATCGGACTGACAAAGACAACAGCTAAAGAGCTTGCATCACGAAACATTCTGGTAAATGCAGTGGCACCTGGATTTATTTCTACAGATATGACAAATGAACTGAATGAAGAACAAAGAGAAAGTATGCTAAGCCTAATCCCGCTCGCAAAACTAGGAACGCCCGAAGACGTAGCAAAAGTAGTTCGCTTCCTGGCATCCGAAGACGCCAACTACATCACCGGCCAAACGATACATATCGATGGAGGAATGGTGATGTGAAAACCAAAAGCGCATGAGGCCGTTTAAGAGCTGAAACTGGCCGAACCTGTTCCAACTAGAAATTCATACTAAAATCTTTTATACTACTTGAAGGGAGGTGAAGTATGATGGCAGATGTATTTGATCGTGTAAAAGCTATTATCATAGATCGTCTTGATGTTGATGAATCAAAAATTGCAATGGAAGCCTCTTTTAAAGATGATCTGGAAGCAGATTCATTGGATGTAGTGGAGCTTGTAATGGAATTAGAAGATGAATTTGACATGGAAATCGCAGACGAAGATGCTGAAAACATAAATACAGTAGGTGATGCTGTGAATTACATAAACAGCAAAGCTTAACTATATTGCGGAATCCCGCTAGTTTGCTAATAGAAGATGTTCAAAATTTCTTGAACATCCTCATACAGAAAGTCTCGCTGATGCGGGGCTTTCGCTATATTGTAATTGGAGGCGACAGCCATGGATGTGGGCCAATTAGAAAAGCAATTGGAAATTAACTTTAAAGATCACAACCTGATAGAGCAGGCATTTACACATTCATCGTATGTGAATGAGCATCGGAATACGGTGTTTTCGGATAACGAACGTCTTGAATTTCTTGGTGATGCAGTCTTGGAATTAGGTGTATCTCAGTATCTTTTCAGGAAAAATAAAGATATGCCTGAAGGTGAAATGACTAAATTAAGAGCTGCTATTGTTTGTGAACCATCGCTAATGAATTTTGCCCTTGAGCTGAACTTCGGAGAATATCTTCTGCTAGGTAAAGGCGAAGAACAAACGGGTGGTAGGCAAAGGCCTGCAATCTTGGCAGATGTGTTTGAAGCTTTCCTTGGAGCTCTTTATTTAGACCAAGGATTTGATATAGCATTGAAATTTCTCAAGGTCCATGTTTTTCCGAAAATCAATACAGGTGCTTTTTCGCATGCGATGGATTATAAAAGTCAACTACAGGAATTGGTCCAACAGAGCAAAGATCAGTCAATTGAGTATAAAATTGTAGAAGAAAAAGGACCTTCTCATAACAGGGAATTTGTTGCTCAAGCAGTTATAAAGGGTAGTATAGCTGGTGAAGGTACTGGCAGAACGAAGAAGGAAGCAGAGCAGCGGGCCGCAAAATACGCACTTGATCATTCGAAACTGTAAAATAAAGAGGCTGTACACTTTATAGGGTACAGCCTCTAACTTTGAATGAATTTATTTTCTAATGCTAGCTAGTTCTGTAATAAAAGCTTGTGTTTCTGAAGCGCTTAGTTGACCTTTTTGTACAACCATGTCATACATGAATTTCAAATCTTCGTATTTATTCAAATTATAATCTTCCGGATCCATGATGGAACGATTAACGACATTTAACCGATCCGCTAATTCATCCAATAATATTTTCAAGTTTTCCTCATTTGCAATTTCTAAATTCATATTTATCCCCCCCGATCTCCTGACCACTGTAATATATGATGTCTGAATGGCACTGCTCTTCTTTTGTTACTCACTTTATGATAAAATAAATAAGTTAAAAAGCCAAGTTTTTTTAGAATATTAATGATAAGGAACACAGGGATAAGGTTTCTTTTGAAATAGGAGAATGTATATGTATTTAAAACGATTGGAAAGTGTGGGCTTCAAATCATTTGCGGAGCGGATAAATGTAGAATTTGTACCTGGAATGACGGCGGTTGTAGGTCCTAATGGTAGTGGGAAAAGTAATATAACCGATGCAATACGATGGGTACTTGGTGAACAATCGGCTAAATCATTACGTGGCTCTAAAATGGAAGATATCATATTCCAAGGCAGTGATACGAGGAAAGCATTGAATATAGCAGAAGTGACACTTGTGCTCGACAACGAAGATAAGCGAGTATCACTTGATTATGATGAAGTCAGTGTAACTCGCCGTGTTTATCGTTCCGGTGATAGTGAGTTCTATATCAATAAACAGTCCTGCCGGTTAAAAGATATTATTGATCTTTTCATGGACTCCGGACTGGGGCGGGAAGCCTTTTCGATTATAAGTCAAGGGAAAGTAGAGGAAATTCTCAGTTCCAAAGCGGAAGAACGAAGAACGATCTTTGAAGAAGCTGCCGGTGTTCTAAAATATAAACAAAGGAAAAAGAAATCCGAATATAAATTAGCTGAAACACAGGAAAATCTTAACAGAGTTGAAGATATTGTCCATGAAATTGAACAACAGATTAATCCATTAGAAGAGCAGGCCAAAACTGCAACAACGTATATGGAATTAAAAAATACATTAAAAGAGAAGGAAATCTCTTTTCTAGTCACCGAAATTGAACAAATTCACGGTGAATGGCAGTTGCTTTTAAAGGAACTCGAAAATGACAAAATGACAGAAGCTAATCAAAATACAGCCATAAAACGGAAAGAGGCTGACTTAGAAAAATTAAAGTTGCGTTCACAGCAACTTGATAATGAAATTGAAGCATTACAGGCCAGTTTGTTGACAGCGACGGAACAACTTGAAAAGTATGAAGGTAAAAAACAATTATTGGAAGAACGTTCGAAGCATTTTGGAGAAAATAGAGATAAACTGGAACTGCAAAAAAAGGAAACTACAGAAGAAATAAGTAAATTGCAAGATCTGTTGAAAAAAGAAGGAAAAGAACTAGCTGAGTTGCAGGAAAAGAGAAAAAAGGCGAAAGAAAATGCCAGTCTTTTGGAAATGCAACTCACGATGAGTAAAGAGAGCATATCCGAACAGATTGAAGAACTAAAGTCCGATTATATCGAATTACTTAATAAGCAGGCGGCAAAACGCAATGAAAAACAATCCATTGCACAGCAATTACAACAAATAGACGGTAAGAAAGATAAACAAGCTGAAAAATTTCAGGACTACATTACATTACGTAAGCAATTATTGGCAAAGCAAGAAGAATTGGAAATTGCTTCTAAGGATAAGGAAAAACATTTCTTTGAAAAAGAAAATTTAATTAAAAACTTGAAAAGCGATCTACAGTCCGAACGTGGCCACTTCCAGGACGCTCAGGCAAAACTTTATCAGGGATATCAGTATATCGAAAAAATGAAATCCAAAAAAGAAATGCTGGAAGAAATGAAGGAGGATTTTCAGGGTTTTTTCCATGGTGTTAAAGCTATCTTAAAAGCTCGTGAAGAAAAAAGACTGGAGAATATTTATGGAGCAGTTATTGAGTTAATTGAAGTGCCTAACGATTATATTACAGGAATTGAGACCGTTCTTGGTGGACAAGCACAACATATTGTCGTAAAAGATGATAAAGCGGCAAGAGACGCCATAGCCTGGCTTAAGAAGACAAATAATGGAAGAGCTACATTTCTACCTCTTGGGTCGATACAGGAGCGATTTATACCAAAAGATATCCTTCGCAAAATGGAGAATCACTCAGGGTACATAGGGGTTGCATCGGAACTGGTCAAAACCAGTAATCGATATCAAAAAGCTATCAATCACTTGATGGGGCACGTCATTTTAGCACGTTCATTAAAGGATGCTAATGAAATTGCTGCACTTGTAAACAGGCGGTTCCGTGTTGTTACCTTAGATGGAGATGTTGTAAATCCAGGTGGTTCCATGTCTGGTGGTGCCCAAAAGAAAACCAATCAATCACTTTTTACGAGAGAAAAAGATTTACAGGAAATGACAGAACGGTTACATGCGTATCAGGAAAAAGCATTGCAATTTGAAGCAACGGTGAAACGGAGAAAAAATAATGTTCAGGATTTAGAAAGCAAACTGTCTACTTCAGAAAATGACATATCCAATGTCCAAAATGAGTTACAGGAATTACGTACAGATTTAAAACAAGTAGAAATGAAGCTTTCTTCCATCAATGATAATCTTTCCATTTATGATATGGATAAAAACCAATTCGTTCAGGATAGTAATGATTTAATTATCCGTGATGCGACCTTGACCGATGAATTGGAAGAAACCAAGAAAAAACTGGAATCGATTCAGAAAGAAATTGAGATGTTAACCGATCAGAATGCGAAGCTTAAAGAAAACAAGGAACAGATGCAAAGTGACTTGCATCAGTTGCAGGTTACACTCGCTGAGCAAGATGAACGAGTGAAAAACCAACGTGAAAAAACGAATTCTGTAAAGCAGCAATTAAGCAGTTTGAAGGCACAACATGAAAAGTTTGAAAAAGAATTAATGAATTTTGTTGAACTGGAGACCTCCGGAGAGACAGAATCTGATATTGATCAAATGATTCAGTCTGCAAAAGAAGAGAAGGAATCCTCCAGTTTGAAACTTCAGGAAATACGAGATAGTAGATCCAGACAAACACAACTCGTCGGAGATATGGAACGTGAATTGAAAGAAGAGAATCAAGATCATCAACAGTATTTACAAGTGATTCAGCAAAAAGAAGTGAGGGTAAATCGCTTGGACGTTGATCTTGAAAATCGTTTAAATCATTTACAAACAGAGTATATAATTACTTACGAGAAGGCCAGGCAGGAATATGAAAAGGTAGAAAATATGGAAGAGGCAAAATCTATCGTGCAGCAGTTGAAGCTGGATGTGGAACGTCTTGGGCATGTCAATCTTGGGGCAATTGATGAATATGAGCGGATCTCCGAGCGATATACGTTCCTAACAGAACAAAGAAACGATTTAGTGGAAGCGAAAGATATCCTATATAAAGTGATTAGTGAAATGGATGAGGAAATGAAGCATCTTTTCGATGAAACTTTTACCAAAATAAAAGACGAATTTGGAGTTGTATTCACACAATTATTTGGTGGTGGACATGCAGAACTGAAGTTGACAGATCCTAAAAATCTTTTGGATACTGGAGTAGATATTATTGCCCAGCCACCTGGAAAGAAACTCCAACATTTAGGTTTGCTTTCAGGTGGGGAACGTGCCTTGACAGCTATCGCATTACTCTTTGCAATCCTTAGAGTACGTCCTGTTCCGTTCTGTATATTAGATGAAGTAGAAGCAGCATTGGATGAGGCGAATGTTGCTAGGTTTGCAAAATATGTTAAGTTATACAGTGATAACACACAATTTATTGTAATTACACACCGGAAAGGGACGATGGAAGAAGCGGATGTCCTTTACGGTGTTACCATGCAGGAATCGGGAGTATCAAGACTTGTTTCTGTAAGGCTTGAGGATACGAAAGAATTAATAAAGTCCTAGGAGGTTAACAAAAATGGGTTTCATGGATAAATTAAAAAATAAGTTTAAACAAAATGAGGAAACGAAAGAGGTTTCCAAGAAATATCAAGAAGGAATGAAAAAGACGCGTAATTCATTTTCAGGTAAGCTTAATGACCTCATTGCCCGCTATCGAAAAGTGGATGAAGATTTCTTCGAAGAGCTGGAGGAGGTATTAATTACTGCTGATGTCGGTGTTACAACCGTTATGGATCTGGTTGAAGAACTCAGAATGGAAGTAAAGCGGCAAAACATTAAAGATACGAATGGTGTTAAAGATGTCATTTCCGAGAAGTTAGTGGAGATTTACTATGGAGACGAAAACGAAGAAATCGAGAAGTTAAATATACAGGATGAGGGGCTTTCCGTTATACTGGTTGTTGGAGTAAATGGTGTTGGTAAAACAACCAGTATCGGAAAACTTGCACACCAGTTAAAGCAACAAGGGAAAAGTGTTGTATTGGCTGCAGGAGATACCTTTCGTGCAGGAGCTATCGAACAACTTGAGATATGGGGAGAAAGAGCGGATGTATCTGTTATTAAACAAAATGCGGGAAGTGATCCTGCTGCAGTGATATTTGATGGGATCAAGGCAGCAAAATCACGTAACGCTGATGTACTTATTTGTGATACAGCAGGCAGACTCCAAAACAAAGTAAACTTGATGAATGAACTTTCAAAGGTAAACCGTGTTATTGAAAAAGAAATTCCGGGTGCTCCGCATGAGGTGTTGCTTGTTCTTGATGCTACTACTGGGCAAAATGCACTTAGCCAGGCAAAAACATTTTCTGAAGCAACAGATGTTTCCGGTATCGTATTGACGAAACTCGACGGAACTGCAAAGGGCGGAATTGTGCTTGCAATACGAAATGAATTAAAGATTCCTGTAAAATATGTGGGCCTAGGAGAACAAATCGAGGATTTGCAGGAGTTTGATGCAAATGCGTTTGTATATGGGCTATTTGAGGATGTAGCAGTAGAAGAATAGAATACCTTGACAAGAAATCAGAAGTTTAGCTATGATGTTGTAAAGGTAATTCACTTAACAAGGGGTGTATAAATTGCTGGAAAAGACTACACGTGTCAATTATTTATTCGACTTTTATCAAGCATTATTAACACCTAAACAGCGCAATTATATGGAAATGTACTATTTGGAAGACTACTCATTAGGTGAGATTGCCGAGTTGTTTCATGTGTCACGTCAAGCTGTGTATGATAATATCAAACGTACCGAAGCAATGCTCGAAACCTACGAGGAGAAGTTGCATTTATATAGTAAATTCGATCAACGTGCATCACTCATTGATCAATTGGAAAGAACAATTGCAGATGAATCGTTATTGGAAATGATCAAAAAAATAAAAGAATTGGATTAGGGGGACACCTTCTATGGCATTTGAAGGATTGGCCGACCGTTTACAAAGTACAATAAAAAAAATTACCGGTAAAGGGAAGGTTTCTGAACAGGACGTTAAAGAAATGACTCGAGAAGTACGTCTGGCATTACTGGAAGCTGATGTTAATTTTAAAGTAGTTAAAGATCTTATTGCACGAATCAAAGAGCGGGCAATCGGGCAGGAAGTTATGGAGAGTTTAACACCTGGCCAACAGGTTATCAAGGTGGTAAAAGAGGAGCTAACCACATTAATGGGTGGCGAACAAAGTAAAATTGCTGTTGCTGACCGTTCCCCAACCGTCATAATGATGGTAGGTCTTCAAGGTGCAGGTAAAACAACGACTTCCGGAAAATTGGCCAACCTGCTACGGAAGAAGCACAATCGTGCACCATTACTGGCAGCCTGTGATATTTATCGTCCAGCTGCAATTAAGCAATTGGAAACACTTGGCGAACAATTGGAAATGCCTGTTTTCTCAATGGGAACTGAAGCAAACCCGGTTGATATAGCATCAAAAGCTATCGAAAAAGCGAAAGAGGATCACAATGATTATGTCATTATCGATACAGCTGGTCGATTGCATGTAGATACAAATCTAATGGAAGAATTACAGCAAATTAAAACAGCTGTAAAACCGGATGAAATCTTTCTCGTTGTTGACGCGATGACTGGTCAGGACGCTGTAAATGTTGCTGAAAGTTTCAATGAACAGCTTGATATAACAGGAGTTGTACTGACGAAGTTGGATGGCGATACACGTGGTGGAGCGGCTCTATCCATTAAGGCTGTTACTGGCAAGCCGATTAAATTTGCGGGTATGGGTGAAAAACTTGATGAGTTGGAGGCATTCCATCCTGAACGTATGGCATCAAGAATTCTCGGAATGGGCGATGTCCTCTCATTAATTGAAAAAGCACAATCAAATGTAGATGAAAAGCAGGTTAAAGAACTGGAAGAAAAAATGCGTACGATGTCCTTTACATTTGATGACTTTCTTGAACAAATGGGTCAGGTTAAGCAAATGGGACCGTTGGACGATCTAATGGCAATGATACCAGGTGCCAACAAGATGAAAGGTCTGAAAAATGCGCAGTTGGATGATAAGCAACTATCTCAGGTGGAAGCGATTATTCAGTCAATGACCAAAAAAGAAAGACAAGACCCAAGCATTATCAATGGAAGCCGCAGAAAACGTATTGCAAAAGGTTCCGGCACATCCGTATCTCAAGTAAACCGCCTGATCAAGCAATTTAGTGAAATGAAAAAAATGATGAAACAAATGACCAACATGCAAAAAGGAAAAAAAGGCAAGGGTGGCTTTAAATTACCATTCTAGTACAGATTAAATCAGTGGAAATGTGGGTTCTAGCATCGTTGCTAGTAGTCAAATCATGATGATAATCAGAAGAAATGTAAAAGATATTGCCTTGTAATGTAAAAACCCTTTACAGGCATAAATATTTCTGTTAGAATCTAGACTTGAGATAAACATTTTATTGGAGGTGCAAATAATGGCAGTAAAAATTCGTTTAAGACGTATGGGATCTAAAAGAAACCCATTTTATCGTATCGTTGTAGCTGATTCACGTTCTCCTCGTGATGGACGTTCTATTGAACAAATTGGAACATACAATCCAGTAGTTAATCCAGTTGAAGTTAAAATAGATGAAGAAAAAGCACTTGATTGGATGACAAAAGGTGCAAAACCAAGTGATACAGTTCGTAATCTTTTCTCAAATGAAGGCATCATGAAAAAATTCCACGATAATAAAAATACGAAATAAGTAGTGTGATATCATGAAAGCCCTGATAGAATCGATTGTTGCCTCATTAGTTGATTACCCGGAAGATATCGTCGTAACGGAAACAGAAGAAGATGCTAAAATTGTTTATCATCTTACTGTTAACCAGGAGGATGTTGGAAAAGTAATTGGAAAAAATGGACGTATTGCAAAGGCAATACGTACGGTTGTCTATGCAGCTAAGATAGATGGTAATAAACGTATTTATTTGGATATTATGTAAAGGGAAAGCGGACCCGCTGATGGGTTCTTCTTTCCCTTTTTACACATCAAAATTTGTAAAATACTTGTTCATGCTGATAATGAATGATCATGTACGTTAAAAAGATTTTTTGCGGGAGCGAGGAAATCCAGTGAATATCGTTAAAAAAGTTCTAATCAAGCAAGTTGTTACCGAGAAAAGTAAAGAGAAAATATACAGCAATTTCTATAATCATAAATTGCGACTTGAACAAGAGTGTCAACAACTCCTATTTGAAAAAAGGAAATTGCAAAATAAATCAGGAGTATCCAAGCATGATATCGAGGAACGTTTCCAGCAAGAAATTAATAATCGAAAAGAAAAGATCAAGCTAATTGATTTTAAGATAGAACAATTGGAAACACTGGAAATTGGAAGTGAAATTGTCGAAACGGAAGTTGAAGCTCTTGTTGAAGTGGAAGTTGGTTCCAACTGGAATGATTTAATGGAGAACCAGGCGATTATTATTAAAGATGATGTCGTTATAAGAATTGAGAAATAGCAGGTGATTATATGGAACATAAAATGTTTAACGTTGGGAAAATAGTCAATACACATGGGATCAAAGGAGAAGTGAAGATATACCGTATCAGTGACTTTGAGGAGCGGTTCGAACCGGGAGAATCTGTGTACATCATGAAGGATGATAAGCCAATCAAATTAACAATTGCTACACATCGTTTGCATAAAAGCTTTGACCTTGTTCAATTCAAAGGATATGAAAATATTAACCTTGTGGAGTCATTAAAAGGCTGTGAATTAAAAATAAGGGAAGAGCAATTGACCGATTTGAATGAAAATGAGTATTATTACCATGAAATTATTGGTTGCAAAGTCTATACAACTGATGATAGGAAATTAGGTGAAATTAAGGAAATACTGTCACCTGGAGCGAATGATGTATGGGTTATTAAACAGGAGAAGGGGAAAGACATTCTCATTCCTTATATTGACGATGTTGTCAAAGAGATAGATATTGATGCTGAAAAAGTAGTCATAGAACCAATGGAAGGACTGCTGGATTGATGCATATTGATATATTAACCCTTTTTCCAGAAATGTTTCCGGGTGTGCTTAATTCTTCTATACTAAAAAAGGCTAGAGAAAGAGAAAAATTCAGTTACAATCTCGTAAATTTCAGAGAATACACAGAGAATAAACATATGAAAGTGGATGATTATCCATATGGTGGCGGTGCAGGCATGGTGCTCACGCCACAACCCGTTTTTGATGCAGTTTCGGATGTGAAGAAAGATGGAAAGACAGATCCTCGCGTAATTCTGATGTGTCCTCAGGGGGAAACGTTCACGCAACAGAAAGCCGAAGAATTGGCCAAAGAAGAGCATCTTATCTTTATCTGTGGTCATTATGAAGGCTATGATGAAAGAATTAGAGAGCATCTGGTAACAGATGAACTTTCAATTGGTGACTACGTACTCACTGGAGGAGAACTGGGAGCCATGGCGGTTGTAGACAGTGTTGTTCGTTTACTTCCGGAGGTACTGGGTAATAAAGCGTCCGCACCGGAAGATTCCTTTTCCACAGGTTTACTTGAGCATCCTCATTATACAAGGCCAGCAGACTTTCGTGGAATGAAGGTTCCTGACATACTAATGTCCGGAGACCATGCGAAAATAAGAGATTGGCGCAAGGAAGAATCACTAAAACGAACCTACAAGCGCCGTCGTGATCTTTTGGAAAATTACTCGCTAAGTGTAGAAGATCAAACAGTATTGGAAAGAATAAAGGAAAGTGAAGGTAAATAGTTCACTTTTCTTTTATAAATAGAGTTGAACTATTATTTTCAATATGATATATTAGATATTGTGCTTATATTCGATTAAGCACATATAAACGATGTTCCGCTGTTCGAATCAGAATAATGAACATTGGTTTGGAAGGAGTGAAGTAGAATGCAACAACTTATTGCAGACATCACAAAAGATCAACTTCGTACAGATCACCCCGATTTTCGTGCTGGTGATACGTTAAAAGTTCACGTTAAAGTAGTAGAGGGAACTCGTGAGCGTATTCAGGTATTCGAAGGTGTTGTAATCAAACGTCAAAATGGTGGAATCAGTGAAACATTTACAGTAAGAAAAATTTCTTACGGTGTAGGTGTTGAACGTACTTTCCCAGTACATTCACCAAGAGTCGAAAAAATCGAAGTTACTCGTCGTGGTATTGTACGTCGTGCGAAACTATATTATCTTCGTAATCTACGCGGAAAAGCAGCTCGTATTAAAGAACGTCGTTAATCAGAACGAGCTGAATAAAAACGTTATTGGAAAGGAGCTTGGCAAAATTGCACAAGCTCCTTTTTGTTTTTATGATATAACTTAAAAGGTTGTATGAATATATGATACTGGCTTACAATAAAATAATACATCGAATGGCTCGGAGGGGAATACATGGCGAAAAGGGAAAAAAATGAATGGTTTGACTGGATAAAAGCGTTACTGCTTGCGTTTGGGTTGGCATTTATAGTCCGTATGTTCCTTTTTGCACCAATTGTGGTGGATGGGCCTTCCATGCTGCCAACGTTGCATGACAGGGATCAAATGATTGTAAATAAAGTTTCGTCTCATTTTCAGGAGCCAAAAAGGTATGATATCGTTGTCTTCCATGCTTCTGCCCAAAAAGACTTTATTAAACGAGTAATTGGCCTTCCTGGAGAGCATGTGGCAGTAGAAGATAATGTCTTGTATATAGACGGGGAAGAAGTAGAAGAACCTTTTTTGAATGAACAAAAAGATAACATGAAATCCTATCAGACGTTAACAAATGATTTTACGCTTGAGGCACTGCCTGGTGGTCATGAAGTAATTCCGGAAGGTCACGTATTTGTACTGGGTGATAATAGAGGGAATTCAACTGATAGCAGGATGCTCGGTGTTATTCCAATAGAACAGATTGTAGGCAAGACAAACCTTATCTATTGGCCATTTAATCGTATACAAATCGTAGGGAAGGAGGATTAATTATGCCAATACAGTGGTTTCCTGGACATATGGCAAAGGCTAGAAGGCAAGTGGAAGAGAAATTAAAGCTCGTTGATTTTGTTATGGAATTAGTGGATGCTAGAGCACCTTTATCCTCACAAAATCCGATGCTTCAACAAGTGATGCAAAACAAATCAAAGATGATTGTTCTTATGAAGAAGGACTTGGCTGATCAACGTGAAACAGAGAGGTGGATCAACCATTTTAAAGAGTTGGAGATTCCAGCAATAGCAGTGGATGTTAATAATAAATCAGATATTAATCGTGTCATCCAAATGGCTAAAGAGCTTGGTCAGGTCAAGATGGAGAAACTTATGAAAAAGGGTATCCAACCCAGAGCGGCAAGAGCAATGATTATAGGCATACCAAATGTTGGGAAATCTACACTCATCAATCGACTTGCGAAGCGAAAAGCAGCTAAAACTGGTGATATTCCTGGGATTACAAAGCAACAGTTATGGATAAAAATCAAAAAAGATTTTGAACTCCTCGATACGCCTGGTATTTTATGGCCCAAATTCGAAGATGAAATAGTTGGCTACCGACTAGCAGCAATTGGAACAATCAAAGATCAGCTTCTTTCCTTGCAGGACATTACTGCGTTTATTATTAATTATATGAGAGAACATTACCCGCAGCAGCTGGAAGAAAGATATAATATCGACCGCACGATGGATGATATGATGGAAATATTTAATGCTATCGGAGAGCAAAGAGGTGCACTGGAAAATGGTGGACATGTCGATTTTAAAAAGGTTTCTGATATCGTTATAAGAGATCTTCGCACAGGGAAATTGGGAAATGTTACGTTAGAAACACCAATAAATAAATAAGACATGCATCTTTTAGGATGTGTGTTTTATTTTTTACAAGTAAGAAGTATAACTTTCTTACTTGCATAAGTGCAACTAAGGCATTCGCCTAAAGGCTTGGCGGCCAAGTTTTCTAATCTACTACAAGCCGATATAAGATAGAGAGTAAGGTGCAATAATGGAAAAACAATCGATTACTGTTATAAAAAAGTTAATGAAAAACGGCGAACTAAGTGAAGCGAGTATTACCGAACTTAAAATGGATGAACGCAAAGGTGTCCAGTCACTATTGAATAGTTATGAAAAACAGAAAATGAAAGTCAAGCAGCTTGAAGCGAATTATTATACGATGACAAGTTTTGAAAGAATGGCATTTTCCAAGGGGAATAACTATATAGCGGGAATTGATGAAGCTGGTAGAGGTCCTTTGGCGGGTCCTGTTGTTGCTGCAGCCGTCATTCTTCCGACGGATTTCAAATTATTGGGCTTAAATGATTCCAAACAATTAAATGAAAGAACAAGAGATACATTTTTTGCTATCATTAAAGAACAAGCAGTAAGTTATGGGATTTCAATTATCGACAATAAAAAAATAGATGATATCAACATCTTTGAAGCAACTAAACTTGCAATGCGTGAAGCATTTGACCAGCTAACACCGGTTCCGAATCATTTGCTGTTGGACGCGGTCAAACTAGATCATTTGCCATGTACATCTGAATCGCTAATAAAAGGCGATACGAAGAGCGTTACAATTGCAGCGGCAAGCATTTTGGCAAAAGTAACCAGAGACAATTTAATGAAAGAAATACATAATGAATATCCGGTATATGATTTCGCATCAAATATGGGGTATGGTACAAAGCACCATATGGAAAAACTGCAAGAGGCCGGGGCATCACCGTATCATAGAAGGTCCTATGCACCAGTTAGGAATGTACTAGGTTAACAGTACTTGAGGGTTGAGGGGGAGTCAATTGAGTATTCATAAAGTGATTGGGGAAAGAATGTCTAAAATCCATCATGCGCAGCAAAACTTGAGGACTGGTCAAATAATTCAAGGTAAAATTCTTAAAATTTATCCGGACAATAAGGCACAGATTCAGCTTGGCAGTCAAAAAATGATTGCTCAATTGGAAGCATCCCTTTCCATTGAAGGAAAGTATCACTTTCAAGTACAAGCTTCAGATGAAATGATTCACCTGAAAGTGCTTGGTGGTCAATTGCAGTCGCAGTCAAGAAATATTGCCTCGAATCTTATGGAGCAGCTTGGTTTGAAAGCAACAAAAAGCAACATTTCATTCATGCAGAAAATGGTTCGTGAGAATATCCCCTTTGATCGAGCACAGGTGAATAATGCTTTACAAATATTAGATACAGCAAAACAAAAGGTGCAAGCACAGCAAGTTTTAATGGAGATGATTGCTCGTAAGTTACCAATCACAGAAAATGTATTTAACGCGTTAGAAGCAACAAAGCGTACAGACCTGACAACTCAAATGAGAGAAATGGGTCAGCAACTGAAAAAAGGCTCGATAAATATGGACCTCTCGATTAAAATGGAACAAATGACAGAGCCTTCTAGGAATCAAAAGGAATCAATGATTAGACAAATTATTGCAGATAATAATAGTAACAAACAGCATGTATTCCAAGTCTTAAAATCAGTTGGGATCTTGAGCCCAACTATAGATTTTACGTCTTGGAAATCGGAATGGAAACAATTGGAAGACTTATTAAGACAGAACGGTGCACCTTTGACTAAAACAGATATGAGAATGCCCTTTCAATTAAATACAAATACAGTTGTACAAGTTATGAAACAAGTAGATGCTAATAAACAAGTTCTATTTGCAGAATCTAAGGAAATATTGAATCAAATGGGAGGTCAATTAAGACAATCTATTTTAACTGGTTCTGTACTAATACAGGAGGATTTTTCCAGTCTGAAAGAGAAATTAACACAAAAGATCGCACCACTATTGTCAGTTGAACAAGGACAATTCATGAAGGCTTTTTCAAATCATCCGGTGCAGCTGGAACGTGTGTTAACTTTGTTGCAGACATTTAATGATCAACGGACTTTTACTCATTTAAGTACTACCTTAGAGGCGATTAAAATAGACAGTCTATTTAGCAACGCTTCTCCAAAAGAACAGTTTTTACAACAGATTAATCAAGTACTGAAATTTACGGGGCTGTCTTATGAAAATCAACTATCAACTAATTTAAAGGAAGAAAATCAGAGCATTAAATCGATGTTGATGCAGCTTACACAGCAGAGTGAAGGACCCTTACAGGAAAAGGCTGGACAGCTGATCCATTTTATTAATGGGATGCAATTAAATTCGGTAAATGAATCGGCAAACTTTATTCAGGCTTCCCTTCAAATTCCGGCTGAAAAATTGGGGTTAAATAAAGATATGGAGCTTGCGTTTGAGAGCAGAAAAACAGCAGATGGAAAAATTGATCCGGATTATTGTCGGATACTTTTTTATTTGGACCTCGAACATTTGAAACAAACGGTCATTGATATGAATATTCAAAAGCGATCTGTTTCAGTTACAATATACAATGATGATTATTCCAAATTAAAAAATAATACATTGCCTTTTCAGCCTGTATTAATACAAGGATTGAAGTCACTAAATTACCAACTGTCTTCTGTTCATTTTAAACCATTGCAGGAACAGAAAATAACAAACAGAGAAACAACCAAATTCTATCATTCTTCTTATCAGGGAGTTGATTATCGGGTATGACGGAAAAACGTAATAAGGCTACCGCACTCAAGTATGATCAAAAGAAAAATTCTGCACCAATGGTTACGGCTAAAGGAAAAGGTCTGGTTGCTGATGAAATTATTAAGAAGGCTAAGGAAAATGAAGTTCCTATTTTGGAAGACGCTTCCCTTGTCGAACTGTTAGCGGAACTCAATATAAACGAAACGATTCCAGAAGAATTATATCAGGCTGTTGCAGAAGTGTTTTCATTTATATATCATGCTGATAAGCAAATGAAATTGGGAGATTAGAAGTCAAAGCTAAATAATTAAAAAAAACAAATTTGTCTATTTCTTGTGAAATTTGTTTTTTTTTAATACAATGGTATTGCAATGAAATTGATAGGAGGATGGAATATGAACATTCACGAGTATCAAGGTAAAGAAGTTTTACGCCAATTTGGTGTGAAAGTTCCTAATGGCTATGTAGCCTATACTGTTGATGAGGCAGTTCAGGCTGCAGAGAAGCTCGGCACTTCTGTAACCGTTGTCAAGGCGCAGATTCATGCCGGTGGCCGTGGGAAAGCCGGTGGAGTTAAAGTTGCAAAGAGCTTAGAAGAAGTTCGTACATATGCGGATGAAATTCTTGGAAAGACACTTGTAACCCATCAGACAGGTCCTGAAGGTAAAGAAGTTAAACGTTTACTTATTGAAGAAGGCTGTGACATTAAAAAAGAATATTACGTAGGTGTCGTGCTTGACCGTGCTACTTCACGCGTTGTGTTCATGGCATCTGAAGAAGGCGGTACAGAGATCGAAGAAGTTGCAGAAGCTACTCCTGAAAAAATCTTCAAAGAGGTTATCGATCCAGTTGTCGGTCTATCTCCCTACCAAGCTAGAAGATTAGCATTTAACATCAATATTCCTGATGACCTGATAGGAAAAACGGTTCAGTTTATGACAGCATTATATAATGCATTCGTTGAAAAAGACTGTTCCATTGCAGAAATCAATCCACTCGTTACAACAGGTGATGGACAGGTTATTGCGTTGGATGCGAAATTAAACTTTGATGATAATGCGTTATATCGTCAAAAAAATATCATGGAACTTCGTGATCTTGAAGAAGAAGACGTAAAAGAAATTGAAGCATCCAAATATGATTTAAGCTATGTTTCATTGAATGGAAATATTGGTTGTATGGTAAATGGTGCCGGACTTGCGATGTCTACGATGGATATTATTAACCATTATGGCGGAGACCCCGCTAACTTCCTTGATGTTGGGGGCGGCGCGACAGCAGAAAAAGTAACAGAAGCGTTTAAAATTATTTTGTCCGATTCAAATGTTAAAGGTATTTTCGTTAATATTTTTGGCGGAATCATGAAGTGTGACGTAATTGCTGAAGGTGTTGTAGAGGCAACAAAACAAGTCGGATTGGAATTACCGCTTGTCGTGCGTTTGGAAGGTACGAATGTTGATAAGGGTAAACAAATTCTTGAAGAATCAGGATTAAACATCACTTCAGCAACATCAATGGCTGATGGTGCAGAGAAAATTGTATCCATGGTCAGCTAGTTTTAGAGAATTTGGCTTATCGCCAAGTTCTAATGGTGAAATCCTTAGTTGCACTTATACTGATTTCCTATAAAGGTTATACTTTCCCATCAGTGTAAGAAAACCTTTATTCTTACTATAGAAAGGACGGACGAAAATGGGTGTTTATGTTAATAAAGATACGAAAGTAATTGTCCAGGGAATAACAGGCGGAACAGCTAAATTCCATACAAAACAAATGCTTGAGTATGGCACAAAAATCGTAGGTGGAGTAACACCTAAAAAAGCTGGTTCAGAAGTGGAAGGAGTGCCAGTATTTAATACGGTTAAAGATGCTGTAGATGCTACTGGTGCAACTGCCTCTGTAATTTACGTACCTGCACCATTTGCTGCGGATGCAATTATAGAAGCAACAGATGCAGAATTGGATTTGGTTATTTGTATTACCGAGCATATACCAGTGTTGGATATGGTGAAAGTTAAACGTTATATGGAAGGTAAGAAAACACGTTTAGTTGGACCGAATTGTCCGGGGGTAATCACAGCTGATGAAACTAAAATTGGTATTATGCCGGGGTATATTCATAAAAAAGGCCATATCGGTGTTGTATCAAGATCTGGTACGTTAACCTATGAAGCGGTACATCAATTAACAGAAGCAGGTTATGGTCAAACATCTGCAGTTGGAATTGGTGGAGATCCGGTAAATGGTACAAACTTTATTGATGTTTTAAAAGCATTCAATGAAGATCCGGAAACGGAAGCTGTCGTAATGATTGGCGAAATCGGCGGAACAGCTGAAGAAGAGGCTGCTGAATGGGTGAAAGCGAATATGACTAAACCTGTTGTTGGCTTTATTGGAGGAGCAACTGCACCTCCTGGAAAGCGTATGGGACATGCCGGCGCAATTATCTCTGGCGGTAAAGGTACTGCTGCAGAGAAAATACGCGTGATGGAATCATGTGGGATTGCAGTAGCAGAAACCCCTGCAGTAATGGGAGAAACAATGATTAAAGTACTTAAAGAAAAAGGCTTGGACGAAAAATGTAAAACGCATTAACAAAAGCGGAAGCATCTGTTAGTCAGACTTTACTTCGGAACCTGGATTTTTCTTCTAGGTTCCGTTTCTATATTTTTTCGAAAGGAATGTTGTCTATTGGAATCTTTACGAAATAAATTAATACATTTGCATCGATGTCGTGGTATAACCCGAAGATTTATTCGCAAACTCCTTCATTATGATCCCACATTAAACGAAATCTACCGTTTGACCCAACCAGAAATGGTGAGACGATACTCCCTCCCGGGAAAAAATGCCACATTATTATTTTCCGATCTTCATAATCTAGCCTTAAGACAAAAGATTTTCCGCGATATGGAAAAATTTAAAATCATCACAATAGTTGACGAAAGTTATCCACCTATGTTAAATACAATAAAAGACGCCCCACTTGTATTATATGCAATTGGTGACACTACATTATTATCCTATTCCCCGGCTTTAAGTGTAATTGGTACAAGAAAACCAACAATGGAAGCTTCACAAAAAATGGAGCTTTTCGTGAAACCGCTTGTCAAAGAGAAATGGGTAATTGTTAGTGGAATGGCAATGGGCATTGATAGTTTAGCGCATAAAATTACGCTTGGTCATAATGGTAAAACAATTGCTGTTTTGGGTGGAGGGTTTCATCATATCTATCCAAAGCAAAATATATCTCTTTTTCATCAAATTGCAAAACATGGACTTGTATTGTCGGAATATCCTCCAGACATTCCACCGGCTAGGTATCATTTTCCCGAAAGAAATCGTATACTTAGTGGATTAGGGTTCGGAACCCTTGTTATTGAAGCTACCGAAAGAAGTGGTACATTGATAACGGTTGAACAAGCTCTTGATCAGGGTAGGGAGGTATTTGCTGTTCCAGGTTCTCCATTGCAGCCCCAAACAAAGGGTTGCCATCAAATGATACAGGATGGTGCAAAACTGGTTCATGAAGCAGTGGACATTTTAGAAGAATGGGATGGAATCAGCAAATTAACAACATATTAATTCTTCACATGAAAACAGAAAGAACAATACTTGCAAGATTGACAAATTTAAATTATAAATTTAGTATTAGGAAAGATTTCCAATCGTAAATTGTCAACCTCACTATAGGAGGCACTATCATGTCAGATTATCTGGTAATCGTTGAATCGCCAGCGAAAGCAAAAACGATTGAACGCTATTTAGGAAAAAAATATACGGTGAAAGCATCAATGGGTCACATTCGTGACTTGCCCAAAAGTCAAATGGGTGTTGATGTTGAAGATAACTATAAACCAAAGTATATCACCATCCGCGGGAAAGGCGATGTACTTAAAGAATTAAGAAAGTCAGCTAAAAAAGCGAAGAAAATATATCTCGCAGCCGATCCAGACAGAGAGGGAGAAGCGATTGCCTGGCATTTGGCTCATATTTTAAACGTAGATGAGACCTCAGATTGCCGAGTGGTATTTAATGAAATTACAAAAGATGCGATCAAAGAGTCATTCAAACATCCGCGTGCAATTGATTTGGATTTAGTTGATGCTCAACAAGCCAGAAGGATTCTGGATAGACTTGTAGGTTACAATATCAGCCCATTACTTTGGAAAAAAGTTAAAAAGGGGCTAAGTGCAGGGCGGGTTCAGTCTGTTGCACTTAAAATGGTTTTGGACCGTGAAAAAGAAATTGAACGCTTTGAACCAGAAGAATATTGGTCCATTGATGCACAGTTTCAAAAGGATCAGGAAATATTCGAAGGTTCCTTTTATGGAACTGATGGTAAGAAAGCGGATTTGAAAACAGAAAAAGACGTAGAAGAAATTAAATCAAGATTAGATGGAAACAAATTTACAATAGATAAAGTGAACAAACGGGAACGAAAAAGAAATCCAGCTCAGCCCTTTATCACATCGTCCCTACAACAGGAAGCAGCCAGAAAGTTAAATTTCCGTGCAAAGAAGACAATGATGATTGCCCAACAGTTATATGAAGGAATTGATTTGGGCAGAAAAGCAGGAGGCATTACAGGGCTGATTACGTATATGCGTACAGATTCAACTCGTATTTCAGAAACAGCTAAACAAGAGGCTAAATCCTATATCGAAGAAAATTACGGTAAAGAATTTCTTGGGGTTTCGAAAGCTGTAAAAAATAAAGAAGGTGCCCAGGACGCCCACGAAGCAATTCGCCCTACATCTACGCTAAGAGATCCAAAAACGATAAAAGATGTTCTTTCCCGAGAACAACTGCGGTTATACAAACTGATTTGGGAACGGTTCGTTGCAAGTCAAATGTCCCCAGCTGTCATGGATACAATGACGGTACACTTATTGAATAATGATGTTGAGTTTCGTGCTACCGGTTCCAAGATAAAATTCAAAGGATTTATGAGGGTGTATGTTGAGGGAACAGATGATAACAAAAAAGTAGAAGATAAATTGCTTCCGGATATGGTTGAAGGAATGACTGTAGATTCCAAAGAAATCATACCGAATCAACATTTTACACAGCCACCTCCGAGGTATACCGATGCCAGATTGGTACGTACAATGGAAGAGCGAGGTCTTGGGCGTCCTTCCACTTATGCACCAACATTGGATACCATTCAACGTAGAGGCTATGTGACAATGGACAACAAACGTTTTGTCCCGACGGAGCTTGGGACGATTGTATGTGAATTAGTAGAGGAATTTTTCCCTGAAATTATCGATGCTGATTTTACGGCAAGAATGGAAACGGATTTGGATTCCATCGAAGAAGGACAAATCGAATGGGTGAAAATTATCGATGGATTCTATGGAAACTTTAGTAAGCGATTGGATGTAGCTGAAAAAGAGATGGAAAAGATTGAAATTAAAGATGAGCCAGCAGGTATTGATTGTGAAAACTGTGGTAATGAAATGGTATATAAAATGGGGAGATATGGTAAATTTCTTGCATGCTCCAACTTTCCAGAATGCCGAAATACAAAACCAATTTTAAAAGAGATTGGTTTAAAGTGCCCGAAATGTAAAGAAGGTAATGTGGTAGAAAGAAAATCAAAGAAACGAAGAACGTTCTATGGTTGTGATCAGTTTCCAGAATGTGACTTTGTTTCATGGGATAAACCAATCGCAAGACCCTGTCCAAAATGTGAATCTCTCTTAGTCGAAAAGAAAACCAAAAAAGAGACACAGGTTCAGTGTACGGATTGTGAATACAAAGAAGTAGTGCAAAATTAGCTGTTCATTATTGAACAGCTTTTGTTTTTGTTCATTTATGTGCTTGAGTAGATAGTTTAAATTGTTCGTAAGATGGGAATTGTCTACTGTATTAAAGGAGGCAATTTAAATGCTAGTTCTTAAACGTTCTTTTGTAACCATAGATACAAAAGAAATAAATTGTATGAGCTTGGTATGGATGAAACAAAAGAAAAAATTAAAGAATTGGGAATAATTAAGTAGTAAGTTGGTTATAAAGGGTATTAAGGTGTTCACAAAAATTTCACTGTATTCCATTTTTAGCTGTAATAGTGTACCGATTTATTGACTATCTTTATTCAAGTCGATATAATTACGCATTGGTAAGTCAAATTACTTTACAGCTGTTTTAATCAATTGGATGAACGATCTAGAGATATATGGTACTTGTTAGGCTACGCAAATTATAATTCGATTCAGAATTTTGTTGCAATTTAGTTAAATTCATTGCTTTATCTTATGGAATATGCTATGATTTATCCGCTGTTCGATGAGGTGAAAGTATTGGCTAATTTTAAGAAACACAGTGAAGCATTTGTAGAGTACTTGCAGATTGAGAAAAATGCATCACCCTATACCGTGAAGTATTATCGGAATGATCTGGAAATTTTCTTTAACTTCTTAAATCAAGAAGGAATTCATAATCTGAATGAAATCGAGCAACGAGATGTCCGGTTATTTCTAACTACTTTATATGATCAGCAACTTAGCAGAAGATCCGTATCTAGGAAAATTTCTTGTTTGAGGAGTTTTTACAAATTTTTGGAACGGGAAGAACTGGTTAATACCAATCCGTTTGTTCACATATATTTACCTAGGACCAGTAAGTCGGTTCCGGGGTTTTTATATATGGAAGAACTGGAAAAACTGTTTGAAGTAAATGATATGACCAAACCAGCAGGCCAACGAGACCAGGCACTACTTGAAGTGTTATATGGTACTGGAATACGGGTGAGTGAATGCCAGGGGCTTAAACTAATGGATATCGATTTTTCGATCGGCACGATTTTAGTTAAAGGTAAGGGTCGAAAAGAACGTTATGTTCCCTTTGGACGATTCGCGGAAATTGCTTTGGAGACGTACATACATGAGGGCAGGCAAAAGTTACTGGAAAAAACCGATACGTCATCCGATATTGTCTTCTTAAATGCTCGAGGTAAGCCGCTTACAACCAGAGGGATACGTACAATACTAAATAAAATAGTTGAAAGAGCCGCGTTGACCGTTCATGTCCATCCGCATAAGTTACGACATACGTTTGCAACTCATATGCTGAATGAAGGCGCAGATCTTCGTACTGTACAGGAATTGCTTGGTCATGAAAGTTTATCCTCAACACAGATTTACACTCATGTTACAAAAGATCATCTCCGTGAGGTCTATATGAAAAGTCATCCACGGGCAAATGGTGAAAACAGAGATTAGTGAGGTGAAATGGATGACGAATGAAATGCATGCAACTACCATCTTCGCAATTCAGCACAACGGACAGTGTGCAATGAGTGGTGATGGGCAGGTTACTCTGGGAAATGCTGTTGTGATGAAACACAAAGCGAAGAAAGTTCGTACTCTGTATGATGGAAAAGTCTTAGCGGGTTTCGCTGGTTCTGTAGCTGATGCCTTTACGTTATTTGAGAAATTCGAGAGTAAACTTCAGGCATTCAATGGAAATTTAACCAGAGCATCTGTTGAGCTTGCGCAGGAATGGCGTACGGACAAAGTACTACGCAAGTTGGAAGCAATGCTTATCGTCATGAACAGGGATAATATGTATTTGGTCTCAGGTACAGGGGAAGTAATTGAACCGGATGATGGTATTTTGGCTATTGGTTCTGGCGGGAATTATGCCCTTAGTGCAGGCAGAGCACTTGTTAGACATTCAAGTGATTTAACGGCAAAAGATATAGCCCAAACAGCATTGGAAGTTGCCGGTGAAATCTGTGTTTACACAAATGATCATATTACGTTGGAAGTACTTGATTAATAAAGGAGGTTTTTCCTTAGGATGGGAATAAATTATACTCCAAAACAAATTGTGGATCAATTGGATAAATATATTATCGGTCAACAGCAGGCGAAAAAGTCAGTAGCAGTTGCCCTAAGAAATCGATACAGACGTATGCAACTGGATGATCATTTAAAAGAGGAAATTGTACCAAAGAACATCTTAATGATTGGACCTACTGGTGTTGGTAAAACAGAAATTGCAAGGAGACTTGCAAAACTAGTAGGGGCACCATTTGTGAAAGTGGAGGCCACTAAATTTACTGAAGTTGGTTATGTTGGCCGTGATGTGGAATCAATGGTTCGTGATCTTGTCGAAATGTCTGTTCGAATGGTAAAGGAAGAAAAGATGAAGGACGTCATGGGAACAGCAGAACAGGAGGCAAATAAAAAGCTTGTGAAACTGCTCGTTCCAGGGGCGAAAAAACAATCTGGTGTTAAAAATCCTTTTGAAATGCTTTTTCCTAATCAGAATTCAGATAATGACAACCCTTCACAAGAAGAGGATAAAGATGAGGAAATCAGGAATAAACGGCAACGAATTGAACAACAATTAGCTTTAGGTGAGTTAGAAGATCATATGGTAACAGTAGAAATAGAGGAAGTTCCTCCATCTATGTTTGACATGCTGCAGGGTTCAGGCATGGAACATATGGGAATGAACATGCAAGATGCGTTTGGACAATTCATGCCTTCGAAAAAGAAAAAGCGCAAATTGCCAGTTTCTGAAGCTAGGAAAGTGATAACACAGCAAGAAGCTCATAAGTTCGTTGATATGGATGAAGTTACTCAAGATGCCGTTAAGCGGGCAGAGGAAACGGGTATACTCTTTATTGACGAGATAGACAAAGTTGCAGGAAAGCAAGATTCCACTGCCAATGTGTCCAGGGAAGGTGTACAACGTGATGTGTTGCCAATTGTAGAAGGATCAACAGTTGTAACAAAACACGGACCTGTTAAAACGGACCATATGCTATTTATTGCTGCAGGTGCTTTTCATATGTCTAAACCGTCTGATTTGATTCCGGAACTTCAAGGGAGATTTCCAATTAGGGTTGAACTTGAGAAATTGTCGGTTGACGACTTTAAGCAGATACTTACCGAGCCGTCCAATGCTTTAATCAAACAATATCAGGCTCTGATAAAAACGGAAGGTATAAATGTAGTTTTTACAGACGAAGCTATAGATAGACTGGCAGAAATTGCCTTTCAGGTGAATCAGGATACGGATAATATCGGAGCAAGAAGATTGCATACGATCCTTGAAAAATTACTGGAAGACTTATCTTTTGAGGCATCTGATATAACGATGGAAAAAATTGAAATCACACAAAACTATGTAGATCAGAAATTAAATTCTATTGTACAGAACAAGGACTTAAGTCAATTTATACTATAATTTTTATAATTGAAATGGAGGATCATCATGGATCTATTAAATCGCGCAAGAAAAATCAACGCAATGTTACAAAAAGCAACAGGAAAGTCAGTTAACTTTAACGAAATGTCTGCATCACTAAGAGATGTAATCAAAGGGAATGTTTATATTGTAAGCAGACGTGGGAAATTACTTGGATTCGCTGTCAATCAAGAAATAGAAAATGAACGTATGCGATCAATGCTTGAAGAAAGACAGTTTCCTCAAGAATATACAGAGGGGCTTCATGATATTCGTGAAACGACAGCTAACTTGGATATAAATAGCACACATACCGTTTTTCCTGTTGAAAATAAGGAATTGTTTAAGGACGGTTTAACTACCATTGTACCAATCATTGGTGGCGGAGAACGTCTTGGTACTTTAATCTTAGGAAGAGTCGATGACAGTTTTAATGATGATGATCTTTTACTTGCAGAATATGGTGCAACCGTAGTAGGTATGGAAATTCTGCATGAGAAAACAGAAGAAATTGAAATGGAAGCAAGAAGTAAAGCAGTTGTACAAATGGCAATCAGTTCACTTTCATACAGTGAGTTGGAAGCAATTGATCATATCTTTGAAGAATTAAATGGTAATGAAGGTTTATTAGTAGCGAGTAAAATTGCTGACAGAGTTGGAATTACACGTTCTGTAATCGTTAATGCACTAAGAAAACTAGAAAGTGCTGGAGTTATTGAATCTCGTTCCCTTGGAATGAAAGGTACTTATATTAAAGTACTAAACAGTAAGTTCCTAATGGAATTGGAAAAACTTCGCTCGAGATAAATTGATTTAAAATTGGATATAAAAATAATAAAAAAGCTAGCAGATGCTAGCTTTTTTTATTATGTAGGAATTTATACTTATTATATAAAATTGTTATTAAAAGTCAAATAGGTAAAAAAACAATTTCTCAAAATAAATAATGATAAAAATAATGACTTGATACATCATTTTAGGATTCTTATAGATATTATTTCCATAAAAAGGTTAACTGATGATGACATAAGACTAGTTAATTTTAACTATTTTAGCTTTATATGGAGGAATTTGTCGAAAAGTAATAGACTTTGACTAGGTAATAATCTACAATATTCGTAGAAGGTACTGAAATTATGACTGTCTAATTAAAAATAGATGAAGGAGGTACCAAGGATGAATTTATTTGGAGGAACAATCAACAAGTTGGAACAATCACTTGATTATGCAACTGCCAAAAATAATGCGATATCAAATAATATCTCCAATGCAGATACACCGGGCTATAAAGCACAGGAAGTAACTTTTAAGAATGCTTTAAATGATGCACTATCATCTTCTCTACAAGCTAAACGAACCAATGAAAAACACATCCCCTTCAACTCAACCCAAAATTTGCCATACCGTACAGCTACAAATTCAAATACAACCTATAACCATAATGGAAATAACGTTGATATTGATAAAGAAATGACGGAGCTTGCAAAAAATCAGATTTACTATAATGGTGTAGTTGATCGGATTAATGGTAAGTTTGGCAGCTTGCAAACAGTGATAAGAGGAGGTAGTTAAAACATGTCAATCTTTACTTCTATGAATACGAGTGCCAGTGCTTTGACTGCGCAAAGACTTCGCATGGATGTCGTCTCGTCTAATATTGCTAATGCACAATCCACGAGAGCCGTTTTAAATGAAAATGGAGAATATGAACCGTACCGAAGAAAAATGGTAGTTATGCAATCCGAGGGAAGTGATTTTAAATCCATGCTGCAAAATGCCTCGAATACGAGTAGAGCAACGGGTGTGAAAGTTTCAGAAATTGTGGAAGATGACGAACCTTTCAAACTTGTATATAACCCAGATCATCCGGATGCAAACGAAGCGGGTTATGTGGAAATGCCTAATGTTGATCCGTTGCAGGAAATGGTTGATATGATGAGTTCGACAAGATCCTATGAAGCTAATATTACTGCACTCAATGCAAGCAAAAGTATGTTGATGAAAGCATTGGAAATCGGCAAATAGAAAATAAGGAGTATCAACGATGACAATTTCAATAAATGATGTTTCACAAGTTTTAAATGCTACTCAACAGAACTCCAAACCATCTGTAACGCCTGGGGAAGCTCAAGCTTCATTTGCAGACTCCCTAAAGGGTGCAGTTGAAAATCTGAATACGATTCAAATGGAGTCAGATAGCAAGACAGAAGGACTAGCAAATGGCAATATAGACGATTTACATGATGTAATGATCACTGCCCAAAAAGCAAGTATTACACTCGAGACAACAGTGCAAGTACAAAAGAAAGTTATCGATGCCTACAATGAAATTATGAGGATGCAAGTATAAATAAAAACGTAGGACTAAAATTCAAGTTAATATAAATTCTCTAATTCAATATCGATAATTTATTGCACTTTGGTGGGGGAAAATATGAAGGAAAATCTTTTAAAATGGAAAGAGACGGTAACTACTTTTTGGACGAGCCGTACAAAGGGCCAGAAGGGAATGTTTCTGGGCGTTTTTATTGTAGCGGTGTTATTCATTGCGGTGATGTCTCTTGCTAGTACAAATACGAAAAATGTACCGTTATATAATAATTTGTCCCTACAGGAAGTAGGACAAATTAAAGCAGAGCTGGATGTTAGAGGAGTTCCATATGAGCTAAGCGATGGTGGTACAACAATAACTGTTCCAGAAGAACAAGTTGAAACATTACTTGTTGATCTAGCAGGAATGGGTTTGCCAAACAGCGGTAATATTGATTATTCCTTCTTTAGTGAAAATACTTCATGGGGCATTACAGACAATGAATTTAATATCATGAAACTTGATGCAATGCAGTCCGAACTTGCTAATTTGATACAAAGCATAGATGGAATTGAAGATGCACAGGTCATGATTAATATGCCTGAGGATCCTGTCTTTGTCAGCGAAGCGGTTGGTGAAGCAAGTGCTTCCATCGTATTGAACACACAACCAGGTTATCAATTTCAAGGTAATCAAGTAGAATCACTCTATCATTTAGTTTCAAAAGCAGTACCTAATCTATCAGCAGATAATATTGTGATTATGAATCAATATTTTGAGTACTTTGACCGGAATAATCAAACAGCCTCAGGTTCTCAGGATACTTATACATACCAGCAAACAGTAAAAAAGGATATTGAACGTGACATTCAAAGAAGACTCCAGCAAATGCTGGGTACAATGGTCGGTGCGGAGAATGTACTCGTTTCCGTTACTGCGGACATTGATTTCACACAAGAAAACCGAACAGAAGAACTTGTGGAGCCAGTTGATATAGAAAATGTGGAAGGTTTACCAGTGAGTTTGGAAACAATCCAGGAATCTTATAGTGGTAATGCGGCTGGTGGCGTAGTAGGTACCGGGGAAGAAGATGTTACCAACTATCCAGCAGGTGAAAACGGCGATGGAGACTATGAACTGGATAAAGAGACAATCAATTATGAATTTAACCGTATACGGAAAGACATTGTTGAAAGTCCCTATAAAGTCAGAGATCTTGGAATCCAGGTTGCTGTTGATAATGTAACGGATGCTAACGGAAATAATATTGAATATTTATCCCAACCAGAGCAAGCAGCGGTTGAGGAAGGTTTCTATTCTATCCTTGATTCCATAGTGGGGACAACGATAGATGCAGATTATGGAGAAGTAGTTCCAGAAGAAAAAATCTCAATTGTATTTCAGGAATTCTCGGAAAATCCAACTGTTATGGAAACAGCACCTGCTGTGATTCCAGTATGGATGTACATTGTTGGTGCGGTTTTACTGATGGTTATCATACTACTTATTGTTCTATTAATGCGAAACAGAAACAAAGAAGAGGAAATAATAGAAGAGACAGTAACAGAGCCGGTGATGATGGAAGTTCCTGATATGCCACAGGAGGAAGAATCAGAATCAGTAGTAAGAAGAAAACAATTGGAAAAGATCGCGAAAGATAATCCGGAAGACTTTGCGAAATTATTGAGAAGCTGGATCGGAGAAGAGTAGGGGGAATACTTGATGGCAAGACAAAAAGCTACATTAACCGGAAAGCAAAAGGCAGCAATTCTTTTAATCTCCTTAGGTCCAGACGTTTCAGCACAAGTTTATAAGTATTTGTCAGAAGAAGAAATTGAAAAGTTAAGTTTGGAAATATCTTCTGTAAAGAAAGTGGATTCCGGATTAAAAGAAGATGTAATTGAACAATTTCATCAAATTGCTTTAGCACAGGATTATATAACCCAGGGCGGGATTGGTTATGCCAAGAATGTATTGGAAAAAGCTTTCGGAAAACAGGAAGCATCCAACATCATTAACAGGCTGACTTCTTCATTACAAGTTAGGCCGTTTGACTTTGCCAGAAAAGCCGATCCTCAACAAGTTCTAAATTTTATACAGGGTGAGCATCCACAAACAATCGCATTGGTGCTATCCTATTTGGATCCCGAGCAAGGGGGGCAAATCTTGTCTTCCTTACCGCAGGAAATGCAGGCGGATGTGGCCAAGAGAATTGCTACAATGGATTCGACATCACCTGAAATTATTAGTCAGGTGGAACAGGTTTTAGAAAGAAATATTTCTGCATCCGCAACAGCAGATTATACACAAACAGGCGGAATTCAGGCAGTAGTTGAGGTATTGAATGGTGTTGACCGAAGTACGGAACGAACGATACTAGATGCGTTGGAAATTCAGGATCCAGAATTGGCAGATGAAATTAAAAAACGCATGTTTGTATTTGAAGATATTGTGATTCTTGATAATCGGGCAATTCAGCGTGTTATCCGAGAAGTTGAAAATGAGGATCTTAGATTATCACTTAAGGTTGCAAGCGATGAGGTTAAAGGTGTCGTATTCCAAAATATGTCTCAACGTATGGCTGAAACATTTAAAGAAGAAATGGAGTATATGGGCCCCGTAAGACTGAGGGATGTGGAAGAAGCTCAAATGAGAATCGTAGCTGCCATTCGTAGCCTGGAAGATATCGGGGAAATAGTCATCGCCAGAGGCGGGGGAGACGATATCATTGTCTGAATCAAGAAACAACAAGTATTCGAATCAGAAGTTAATAAAGATTAAACCAGTAGAACTGCGAAGAAATGTTCCGGAGCATGAACCAATCGAGTTGGAAAAGAATAGGGAAGTTATTCAGCAAAGAATCGAATCGCTGAAACAGGAACTCCTTGAATTGGCACAAAAGAAACAACAATTAATTGACCAAACGAATCAAATGATATTGCAAGAGAAAGAGAATTGGCAGGAAGAGAAACAACAACTAATTCAAGATGCAAAGCAGGAAGGTTACGCTGCAGGCTTTGACCAGGGAAAAGTAGATGGGCATTCAGAATACCGAGACAAGCTGCAACAAGCAAATCTCATTATTGATGCTACAACAAATGATTACCACGCTACCATTGAAAAAAGTGATGAAGCCATCTTACAACTTGCTGTTAGTGTAGCCGCTAAAATTTTGAATCATCAAATTTCCGCGACGAGTTCTTCCTTTATGGAGATTGTTAAAGGAGCAATTAAGGAAATTAAAGATCAATCCGTTGTAACCATTAATTTGCATCCAACAAATTTTGACTTTGTTATGCAGCATAAAGAAGAGCTACGGCGAAGCCTTGAAAAAGATACGAAACTTTCTATATATATCGATGAGAGTCTTGCGGAAAACGCTTGTTTAATTGAACATCCATTTGGACAAATTGATGCAAGTGTTGATACACAATTAATAAAAATTCAGGAAGCATTGCAGGATTACTTAATGGAGAAAAAATCATGAATCGTACTGAATATTTATCAGTAATTGAAAAAGTTGATACCTATAAACGGTATGGTAAAGTACTCCGCGTAGTTGGTCTAATGATTGAATCGGAGGGGCCAGCAGCAAATATTGGTGAAGTTTGTTATATTCATGCATCTTCAAGTGAAGATTATCTAATCGTAGCAGAAGTAGTCGGCTTCAATAATGAGAAAATTATTCTCATGCCATACTCAGAGGTTACCGAAATAGGGCCTGGTTGTTTGGTTGAATCGACAGGTAAGCCGTTATCTGTAAAAGTAGGAAGATCACTTTTAGGCACGGTCGTAAACTCATTGGGCAAACCGCTCGATAACGAATCATCTTTACCAAAAGGATTAAGCAATTATTTAACAAATCAGTCACCGCCAAATCCGATGACCCGACCACCAATTAGAAAACCAATCCAAGTTGGTGTCAAAGCAATCGATTCTTTATTAACAATGGGTGAAGGACAGAGGGTCGGGATATTTGCTGGAAGTGGCGTAGGGAAAAGCACTTTACTTGGAATGATTGCGAGAAATAGTAGTGCTGATATCAATGTTATTGCACTAATTGGTGAACGTGGTCGTGAAGTGAGGGAATTTATCGAACAAGATTTAGGTGAAGATGGATTGAAGAAGTCTATTGTAGTTGTAGCAACGTCGGATCAGCCAGCTTTAATGCGTATTAAAGGGGCATATACAGCAACAGCGATTAGTGAGTATTTTCGGGATCTTGGCTATAAGGTAAACCTTATGATGGATTCTGTAACACGGGTAGCAATGGCACAAAGGGAAATTGGATTGGCAATTGGTGAACCTCCTACAACAAAAGGATATACACCATCCGTTTTTTCCATCCTGCCCAAACTGCTGGAAAGAACCGGGACAAATACGTTCGGGACCATTACTGCTTTTTATACAGTACTTGTCGATGGCGACGATATGAATGAGCCTATCGCAGATGCAGTTCGTGGTATCTTAGACGGTCATTTTATCATGGATCGGAAGCTTGCGGAAATAGGGCAGTTTCCTGCAATTAATGTTCAACGATCGATTAGTCGTGTGATGAATATGGTTGCAGATCAGGAACATAAGGAAACAGCTCAACAGATTCGTAGTTTGATAGCTATTTATGAAGAGAATAGTGAATTAATTAACATTGGTGCATATAAGCGAGGTACGAATCAGGAAATTGATCGAGCAATTTCCTATTATCCTAAAATACAAGATTTTTTAAAGCAAGACGTTTTTGATCGGAATTCCTTGCAAGAAACTGTTCAATTGATGAAAAACCTGCTTAACGGAGGAATGAGTTAATGGCAGAAACGCTAGCATTTACCAAGATATTGAATTTATGTGAAAATGAAAAAAGCATAGCCCAGAAAGCATACTATCATTCGATGGATTCCTTTGAAAAAATAGCATCAGAACTTTATACCTTATTAAAGAAAAAAGAAAATGCGGAAGAATCTTATGGCATTTATATTCAATCACCGACCCCGATTGAACAAATAAAAGAACAGGCATTATATATAGAGAAATTGAACAGGCAGATTAATGAATTGCAACAGCTTGTTCAGAGAGCAAGAAATGATATGGAATCCAAACAAGTATCACTAACAGATGCACATGTAGAAGTGAAAAAATTTGAAAAGATTATTGAGATTCGAAATGACGCGGATGAGAAATTAAAAAAACGAGTGGAAAGTAATTTTATGGATGAAATATCCATTACACAATATTTAAACCACAAAAATAGGTGAAGCAAATGGTTGGTAAAACAGCAGATAAAAAGAAAAAGATGAATCCCTTTCTATGGTTTATATTTGCAATCGTGTTTCCTCTTATAATTACCATTACACTCGTAATCGTAGTGATGGGAGTAGCCGGTATAAATGTCATTGATTGGGCAAAAGAAAAAGGGAATACGATTCCGGTCATTTCAGATGTGGTGACGACAGAAGAAGAAAAGGTAATACAACTTCAGGAAAAAGAAGCACAAGCTGTCAACGACGATAAAGACAATGAAATACTAGAATTAAATCAGAATATCACTGACCTTGAAGCTACAATCAATCTACTGGAACAGGAGATTCTAAAACTGGAAAATAACCAGTCAGTAGCTGTGGTTGAAGAAGAAGAAGAGTCAATTGAGGAAGGTACAGGGGAACAGGGAGTTGATACGGTTATAAGTTCCTATGAAGAAATGAAAAGTAAACAAGCAGCATCCATTCTTCAAAATATGGAAACGGAACCGGCATTACTGATTTTACAGGAAGTTTCAGATGAAGCACGTGGCGATATTCTTGAAACGATGGACCCAGAAACCGCTGCTGAATTTACGCAGCTTCTTATCTCAAATGAAAACTAAAGATATCATCTGAAAGGAGGTGAAAATTTGAAAAGCGTCGGAATGATTATTCATCAAGTACAGTCTGGACAGGCTTTGAATGGTAAACCAAAAACAGCTATGGGAGAACAAACAGAGCATTTTCAAAAGCAACTTCATCAAAGCTCCAATAGCTACATGACAGAAACCGAAAATACAGATTCTGTAAACAAAATGATTGAAATTCCATTATTATTTGATATGGAGGAGTTACCTAAAGAATTGCAGGATTTGCAAATGGGTCATGAATTAACAGGAAGCATGCATCTGGAATTGATCGATCAGGTTATTTCTAGTGAGGATTTAATCGCATCATTTGATTCTGCTCCAACAGAAGAAGTTCTTGAATACATGAGTCAAATCATAGTATCTCAAGGAGATATGAAGGTAGAAAATTCGATGGAAGCAACCATTAATGAGAAACCTATATTTAATAGTTTGATTGAAAATAACCCTTTCCTTTCAGAATTAAATCAAGTTACTAATAAAATGAGTACAGATAATCCTAATTTAGAGAAACAGTTTGTATCATTAATTTCTCAAGCATTGGAATTGATTTCGAAACTAAACACCAAAGAAGATATCATGAAAGCATCTCCAAAAATTTTGGAATTGCTGCAACAATGGCATAATTTGAGCAAAAGTACAGGTAATAAGGACATGATCCATCAACCATTACTTACCAATAATGATGAATCGAGTAGTCTTGGTGTATTGAAAAATGTACTAGAAACTTTTCAAAAAAGAGAGCACTTTGCGGGTAAACACCTATACAATACAGATTCGAAAGTAACTGTTGCTGATATATCCAAATGGATCAGTAAAGCATTGGAAACCGATAAAATAAGCACCCAACAAGTTTCAGGGAATGTTTCGATGCCGATTTCTAAATTGGAACAATATGCGATCTATATTAATCAGTCGCAAACCACAAAATCTGCAGATGACCAATTGATGGAACAGTTTACTAAAATTATAAATTCAAGTAAGTTGCCTTCCGCGCCGAATGGAATGAATCAATTATCGATCACATTGCGACCTGATAATTTAGGAGAGATGATGGTTCGTTTTACTCAAATTAACGGAGAAATGACAGTGAAAATACTTGTTACTTCAGCAGCTGCCAAAGAAATGCTCGAATCCAATATTCATCAGCTCAAAAGTATGTTCTCTCCACATCAGGTGGTGGTTGAGAAGCAGGAGTTAAACGCTCAATCAGCCAATACCCAAAAGGAACAGGAAGATGAACAGTTGAAAGATCAGGGAGAGCAATCGTCTGGCCAATCAGATCAAAAGGATAATCAGAGCGGAGATACAAGTTTTGAACTTCAATTTGAAGAACTGCTAATGAATGAGAAAGTGTAGGTGGAGGTAATGACAACAATTGACACTTCGTTATACCTAAGCAATCAGCCAAAGACAAGAACACCCAGTGCTGACCTTGGAAAAGATGAATTTTTAAAAATATTGATGACGCAATTGCAAAATCAAGATCCTACGAGTCCAATGGATGACACACAGTTTATCTCACAAATGGCCCAATTTTCTTCACTGGAGCAGACGATGAACATGACGAAATCAATGGATACATTGGTACAAAGTCAGCTCATTTCACCCGTGATCAAATATAGCCATATGATTGGGAAAGAAGTAACCTACCAGGCAATCGATCATGATACAGGTAAAGAATCAGGAAGCACTTCCAGTAAAGTAGTGGCTGTTAGTCAATCTGAAGGATGGGCTGTACTTGAACTGGAAAACGGCGAAAAAATCTATGCAGATGCAGTTACACAGGTCAGTGAACCGGACTTGAAAGATAAACCCGAACAAGATGTAGATGCGTAAAGGGAGGGAATGGAAATGGATCATCGGATTCATCAAGTCCCACAAAATGCATTACAATATCCAGCTGTCACCAAGACAAAGCAATCTGATGCAACAAGCAGTTTTCAAGAAATTTTAACACAACAGCAGCAACCATTAAAAATCAGTAAACATGCTTCACAGCGTTTAACAGAACGAAATATTCATATTGATGATAAACAGTGGCAGATGATAGGAGAAAAAGTGCAGGAAGCAAAGGAAAAAGGTATTACCGATTCACTGATTGTGACGAACAAAGCAGCATTGCTCGTAAACGCTAAAAATCATACAGTAGTAACTGCAATGGACCGTGAGGAAGCAACAAGTAGAATTTTTACAAATATTAATGGTACGATTTTAATCAATGATTAGGCTGGACCCTTATGGGAAGCCACTATCGGCTGTTGACTGACAGATACAGCTGTTACTAAAAAATAAAGGGGATAACAAACATGTTACGCTCAATGTATGCAGGAATTTCAGGAATGAAGAACTTTCAAACAAAATTAGATGTTATCGGGAACAATATTGCAAATGTAAATACGTCAGGTTATAAAAAGGCTACTGTATCTTTTCAGGATTTAATGAGTCAAACAACAACTGGAGCCCAAGGAGCAACAGATGCACGTGGCGGGATTAACGCCTCTCAAGTAGGTTTAGGTTCAAAGCTAGGAACAATCAGCAATATTCATACACAGGGGTTTCAGCAAACCACAAATAACCCTCTTGACCTTGCTATAGAAGGAGACGGAATGTTTGTAGTAGAGGCAGATGGAGCCACTTACTATACTAGATCAGGAAATTTCTATCTGGATGATGAAGGTTCTGTTGTAAATGCAAATGGACTATATTTACAAGGTTTACAAGGGAATATTACTATTCCTGCAAATGCTCAAAGCTTCAGTATTCAAACAGACGGGATAGTAAACTATATTAATCCAGACGGTACAACAGAAGAAGCCGGACAAATTGGTCTTGCCAGTTTTTCGAATCCAGCCGGTTTACAAAAAGATGGAAGCAATTTATATTTAGACTCACCTAATGCTGGATTAGTTCCCGGACTCGTCACCCCTGAAGCAGACGGTGCTGCGTCTATTGTTAGTGGCTCATTGGAAATGTCCAATGTCGACCTAGCTGAAGAATTCACGGAGATGATTACTGCACAGCGTGCATTCCAGGCTAATACAAGAATCATCACAACATCCGATGAGATTCTTCAAGAGCTAGTTAACTTAAAACGATAATAGGGAGGTAGGGAGTATGGTATATGAACACAGCATACTCCCGCCAAATATATATGATTAATTTAAAAAGGCTGAATGGTGACTCTTTTACGCTTAATGCAGTTTTAATTGAACAGGTGCAGTCCTTACCGGATACGACGATTTCCTTAATCAACGGTAAAAAGATAGTAGTGAAGAACGAGGCACCCGAGGTTACCGGAATGATAGCGGAATATTATCAGCTGATAGGGTTGCAGCGAGTACTAAAAGAGGCGGGTGAAGAGAATGAGTAGGTTAGTAAAAACAATGATTACATCTTTAGTGATATTATTAATAGGTGCTATTGCAGCTTTGGTAGTTGTTCTCAACGTAACCGGCCAAAGTGAAGAAGGCGACACACAAACCATTGATGACATTGTGGAATATTCCTATGAATCACCTGAAATAACTACCGACTTGGAAGATGGAACCTTTGTTAGAATACAGTTTCAAATTGTCACAGATGGGAAAAAGGCAAAAGAGGAAATTGCTAAGCGTGACTTCCAACTGAAAAATATTCTGATCAAAGAACTGGCGACAAAAACAGAAGAAGACTTCAAATCAGGACTAGCTGAATTGGAGCAAGTAGTTTTGACAAAGCTTAATGAATTAATGACTGAAGGACAAATTACTGAAGTATATACAATAAATAAGATACTTCAATAGGATTTAGACTCCTACCGGGAGGTGAGTATGGTTAATGGATGAAGTTCTTTCACAAAATGAAATAGATGCCTTGTTATCTGCAATTACTTCAGGAGAAATGAATGCTGAGCAGTTAAAGAAAGAAGAGCAGGAGAAAAAAGTACGCGTCTACGATTTTAAACGTGCTTTACGTTTTTCCAAAGATCAAATTAGAAGTATATCGCGGATTCATGAGAATTATGCCAGAATGCTGACAACCTTTTTCTCATCACAGCTAAGAAGTTTTGTAAATATTACAGTGACATCGGTTGACCAAGTACCATATGAGGAATTCATTCGTTCTATTCCAAAGATGACGGTTTTAAACGTTTATAGTGTTGCACCATTGGATGGAAATCTGATTATGGAGGTTAATCCGAACATTGCATATGCGTTACTCGATCGAATTTTGGGTGGTAAGGGTAATACGATTAACAAGAGTAATAGTTTAACGGAAATAGAAAAGTTGCTTTTAAGTCAGATCTTTGAAAAAGCCGTTGGGACTTTACAGGAAGCATGGAGCTCTATTATCGAAATAGATCCAGTTTTGGAAGAGTTTGAAGAGAACCCGCAATTTCTGCGAATGGTTGCCCCCAATGAAACAGTTGTTGTTGTATCGCTTACGACAGCTATAGGTGAGACAACTGGTATGATTAATATTTGCATACCGCATATCCTTTTGGAACCTATTATTCCAAAGCTATCTGCACATTATTGGATGCAAACAACAAAGACTACTAGAGATAATAAAGCATATACGAAAATGTCAAAAAATCTCATCCAAGCAGAAGTGGAATTGAAAACGATACTCGGCGAAACGACCATTTCAATCAATGATTTTTTGAGGTTTAATACAGATAATGTCATCGCTTTGGATCAGAAGATTGATTTGCCGCTTAAATTGGCAGTTAATAACGAACCGAAATTTTATGTTCAGCCAGGCAAGTTCAAAAACAGAATGTCGGTACAAATTTTAGAAGAAATAAATGGGGTGAACGAAGATGATGAATGATGGTATGCTTTCACAGGATGAAATAGATGCTCTACTTAATCTATCGGATGACAATGAAATGTCAAAACCGGCAGAGCAGAATTATCTCTCCGATATAGAAATAGATACTTTAGGTGAGATAGGAAACATTTCCTTCGGCAGTTCAGCAACAACTTTGTCGACACTTTTAAATCAGAAAGTGGAGATTACCACTCCAGTAGTAGATATAATTGAAAAAGATATGCTGAATAAAGAATTTACATTCGAACCGGTAAGTGTCCAGGTGAATTACATAGAAGGATTTATTGGGAAAAATGTATTTGTAATTAAAGCGACCGATGCAGCGATTATTGCCGATATCATGCTTGGTGGTGATGGGAAAAATCCAGATAATGAATTGAACGACATTCATATAAGTGCTGTACAGGAATCAATGAACCAAATGATGGGAGCGGCTGCGACAAGTATGTCTACTGTTTTCAATAAGCGCGTGGATATTTCCCCGCCTTCTATATTGGACAGTGATGGTAGTAATGGTACTGCAGCTATTTTTGATGAAGATGTATATGTGAAAGTATTCTTTAAATTGACAGTGGGAGATTTAATAGATTCCAATATGATGCAACTGATTCCTTTACAATTCGCAAAACAATTAGTAGATCAATTACTGAATACTGATGATAAAGAGGCAGCTGCAGCAATAGAATTAGAGGATCCTGTTGTAAGTCAGAAACAGTCCAATAAGATGCAGGAACCCATTTCACATCGTGAACCGTCATACACAGAAGCAAACAAGGAAATACCAAAGCAACAACATATTGGAAATGAGAACATCACTAAGTCGGCACCGGTTCAACAGGCGACTTTCTCCCAATTTGAAAAAGTAGAGTTGAATAGAAATGAACATCGAAATCTGGATATGCTTCTTGATATTCCTTTAAAAGTAACCGTTGAACTTGGCCGCACGAAGAAATCGATCAAAGATATATTGGATTTGTCATCTGGTTCCATTATAGAGTTGGACAAGCTTGCAGGAGAACCGGTTGATATACTAGTAAACGAAAAATTGGTTGCTGAAGGTGAAGTAGTTGTAATCGAAGAAAACTTCGGTGTGCGTGTTACAGATATTATTAGCTTATCAGACCGTATTATGAAACTAAAATAGTAGATTGTAGGGGGATTAACAATGGCACATAGAATTTTAATTGTAGATGATGCAGCATTTATGCGAATGATGATTAAGGATATTCTGACTAAAAATGGGTTTGAGGTTGTAGGAGAAGCACAGGACGGGGCACAGGCAATTGAAAAATACAATGAATTGACACCTGATTTGGTAACGATGGATATTACAATGCCTGAAATGGATGGAATTACTTCTTTGAAAGAAATCAAGAAAATTAATCCAGAAGCTAAAATCATTATGTGTTCTGCAATGGGACAACAAGCAATGGTTATTGATGCAATTCAAGCGGGAGCTAAAGACTTCATCGTTAAACCATTCCAGGGAGACAGAGTAATTGAGGCAATCCAAAAAGCTTTAAGTTAAGAAACGAGTGAGTAGTTTGAGAAAAATACGTTACAGTTTTTGTATAAGCCTCTTTTCGCTTGTAGTTTGTTTCACGGTCCCAACAGAAGCAGCACCAAATGTTACTGACTGTTTGGATGGAGAAGTTGACTGCGGAGAATCGGCTGACATTTCTAATGAGGAAAATAATAATGATTTACTTACGGATACGGAAAGTATCGGTTCCTTGGCTTTTGAATTAGTTAAAATGTTCTTTGCTTTAGTGCTCGTACTTGCCCTAATATATATTTTGATCAAGTTTTTAAATAAGAGAAATAAACTTTTTAATCAGGTAAAAGCCTTGGATAATCTAGGCGGTATTTCAGTAGGACAACACAAGTCGATTCAAATTATCCGAATCGGCAACCAACTTTACCTGGTTGGTGTTGGAGATAATGTTGAATTGTTGCAAGAGATAACGAATGAAGAGGTCAAAAAGGATATCATGCAAAGCAGTGAACGTAAAAATGCTGAATTTCCCGGTGGAGCATTATTAACGTCCTTGATGCCAAATAAGAAAGATGCGAGTAATGATTCATCTGAAAGTAATTTTAAAATGTTGTTTTCAAAAGAGCTGGAGAATCTGAAACAAAATAGAACTAAAATGATTAACAAACATAAGGAAGATACCCATGAATGAGTTTATAGATATATTTTCCGGTTCAGATCCAGCGAGTGTATCAACCTCTGTTAAATTAATTTTACTGCTGACCATTTTATCACTGGCTCCAGGAATATTGATTCTAATGACAAGTTTTGCCAGGATTATTATTGTACTTTCATTTGTCAGAAGTGCATTGGCTACCCAGCAAATGCCACCAAACCAGGTATTGATTGGTTTGGCGTTGTTCTTAACCTTTTTTATCATGGCTCCTACATTCAGTGAGGTTTATGAACAAGGTTTACAACCGCTTTTTGATGAAGAAATCACGTTGGAAGAAGCTTATGAAAGCGCCAGTGCACCTATGAAGGATTTTATGGCGCAGCATACAAGACAAAAAGATCTGGCTCTGTTCTTGAATTATACGCAGGCCGAAACACCGGAAACGGTTCAGGATATCCCGCTAACAACATTAGTGCCGGCATTTGCTATCAGTGAGCTGAAAACAGCATTTCAAATGGGTTTCATGATATTTATACCATTTTTAATTATAGATATGGCTGTTGCAAGTGTACTTATGTCAATGGGTATGATGATGCTGCCGCCTGTGATGATTTCATTGCCATTTAAAATACTACTATTTGTTTTAGTAGATGGATGGTATTTAATTACACAATCATTACTAAGTGGTTTTTAGAGGAAGTACACGGATCATGTAGTGAAAGGGGCTTGTTCAATTGAGCAGTGAATTCGTATTAACATTGGCTGAGCAGGGTATTTATACTATTTTACTTGTTACTGGCCCATTACTGCTACTTGCTCTTTCAGTTGGTTTGCTGGTGAGTATATTTCAGGCAACAACTCAAATTCAGGAGCAGACCTTAGCATTTATACCGAAAATAGTAGCAGTCTTGGTTGGGCTTATTTTCTTCGGACCGTGGATGCTTACGACGATGGTAGAGTTCACAGAAAATATATTACAAAATATAAATCAGTTTGTAGGGTAAAACATGCTTGAATTAGTTAATATAAACAGTCTTCCAGTGTTTTTGCTCATTATGGTTCGCGTACTGGCGTTTTTTGTTACCATGCCATTATTTTCTTATCGTACAGTTCCGCTTCAGTTTAAAATAGGTTTCAGTTTCTTTTTGGCAATGATTATGTTTTATACAGTCGATTCTTCTGGAATAATTATTGATGAGATGTTTATATTCTTAATTGTAAAAGAAGCTCTCGTTGGGATGTTGATTGGCCTTATTGCATTTATTATTGTTTCTGCACTTCAGATTGCTGGTGGTTTTATAGATTTCCAAATGGGTTTTGCCATAGCAAACGTAATGGATCCTCAAACAGGCGCACAAAGTCCGTTAACAGGACAATATTTTAATATTATTGCCTTACTATTTCTATTAGCTGTGGATGGGCACCATTTAATCATCGATGGGATTTTCAATAGTTACCATTTTATTCCACTCGACTCCTTTATTCCGTTTGGGAATACTTCTATTGCTGATTTTGTTATAACAACATTTAATAATATGTTTTTAATAGCTTTTCAGATTTCTATTCCGATTGTTGGTTGTTTGTTTCTCGTGGATGTAGCGTTGGGAATTATTGCTAGAACAGTACCGCAAATGAATGTTTTTGTTGTGGGTTTGCCTTTGAAAATATTAGTCAGCTTTGTTGCAATTTTGGTATTTTTGCCATTATACATAACCCTGGTGCAAAGTCTTTTCAGTTCGATGTTTGAAGCTATGCGTGGTCTCATGCAGCTGTTTGGAGGTGCTTAACTTGCAATTGAAACTGGACTTACAATTCTTTGCAGGCGAGAAAACGGAAAAAGCCACTCCAAAGAAGCGATTGGATGAACGTAAAAAAGGAAAAGTTGCTAAAAGTCAGGATATTAATACTGCTATTCTATTATTGTTTTGTTTTATCGGGTTATTTGTTTTCGGAGGATACATGCTGGAACATATGACTGGATTCTACCAAAAGTCTTTCACTGAGTTTATTCATTGGAACGTAACTGAAGTATCTGTTCAACAGGTCTTTACAAGTGCAACAATTGAAGCAATAAAAATGCTCGCTCCAATTATGTTAATAGCAGTCGTAGCAGGAGTTGCTTCTAATTTAATGCAAATCGGATTTCTATTTACAACCGAACCTTTAAAGTTCGACTTGAAGAAAATTGATCCGATACAAGGAGCAAAAAGAATATTCTCTATACGTGCACTTGTAGAGCTTTTGAAATCATTGTTTAAAATAGTGTTTATTGGAGCAATAACTTTTACAGTAATATGGATATTCAAAGACGACATGTTGATGACAGCTTTTACCAATGCAGAAAATGCGTTAGGTTTTTTCGGTAGGGTTACCGGTATCATGGGAATCTCAGCAATCATTGCCCTGTTGTTTCTTTCTGTTTTTGATTATTCATATCAACGGTACGATTTTGAGAAAAACATGAAAATGTCAAAGCAGGATATAAAAGATGAATATAAAAATGTTGAAGGTGATCCTTTAATAAAATCCAAAATTAAAGAAAAGCAGAGACAAATGGCAACGAGAAGAATGATGAGTGAAGTCCCAAATGCTGATGTTGTAATAACAAACCCTACACATTATGCTGTCGCTATTAAATATGATGAAGCAAAAGCAAGCGCACCATACATTTTAGCAAAAGGAACAGATAAGACAGCATTGAAGATTAAAGAGATAGCAAAAGCAAATAATGTGATAACGATGGAAAACAGACCACTAGCTAGAGGGCTACATAGCGCCGCCGAAATCGGTGATGTGATTCCAGAGGAGTTCTTTAAAGCTGTTGCCGAGGTGCTTGCATATGTGTACCGATTAGAGAAAAAAGTTTGAGCAATAAGGAGAGACATTAATGAAAGCGCGGGATCTATCAGTTCTTTTAGCAGTAATTCTAGTAATCATCATGTTGGTCATTCCACTGCCCGGATGGCTATTAAGTTTTTTGATTTTAATTAATATTATTTTAGGGTTGATTGTTATATTGGTTTCTATGAACACGACAGAACCATTACAATTTTCAGTTTTTCCAACATTAATATTACTATTAACTTTATTTCGACTCGCGCTGAATGTTTCGACTACAAGATCCATCTTATCGGAAGCGGATGCAGGTGGCGTTGTAGATACGTTTGGAACTTTTGTAATAGGCGGAAACCCGCTTGTCGGATTTGTAGTATTTATTATTCTGGTTATTATTAACTTTCTAGTTATTACAAAGGGCTCCGAACGTGTATCCGAGGTTGCTGCACGCTTTTCTCTTGATGCAATGCCAGGGAAACAAATGAGTGTGGATGCAGATTTAAATGCAGGGCTGATTTCTGAAAAGCAAGCAAAAGAGAGAAGAGAAAAAGTCGAAAGAGAAGCTGATTTTCATGGTTCTATGGATGGTGCAAGTAAGTTTGTAAAAGGAGATGCAATTGCTGGCATTATTATTGTACTGATAAATATTATTTTTGGACTTATTATTGGTATGGTACAAATGGGCTTGTCATTTGAAGAAGCAATCAATACGTTTATGCGACTTACTGTGGGTGATGGACTTGTAAGTCAGATTCCGGCACTCCTGATTTCAACAGCTACAGGAATTGTAGTCACAAGGTCAGCTGGTTCAGGCAATTTAAGTTCAGAAGTGACAGATCAACTTTTGCAGTTTCCAAAACTTCTGTATATAGCTGCTGGGACAATATTTTTACTTGGATTTACACCAATTAATTTCTTTTTAACGACATTACTTGCGTCCATATTGGGTTTTAGTGCATATTTTATACAGAGAAAATCTAAAGAACCGGAAATTCCGGATATAGAGGAAGAAGATCAAACGGAAAGTTCAGCAATGAAATCGTCAGAAAATGTTGTCGGTTTATTAAATATGGACCCTATTGAATTTGAATTCGGATATGCACTTATTCCGTTAGCAGACACAAGTCAGGGCGGGGATTTATTGGATAGAATTATTATGATTCGGAGACAGCTGGCTATTGAATTAGGTATTGTCATTCCAGTTGTCCGAATAAGAGATAATATCCAACTTAACCCAAATGCATACCGTTTGAAAATTAAAGGGAATGAAGTCGCATCAGGAGAGCTAATGCTGGATCATTATTTAGCAATGGCACCTGATTTCAGTGACGATGAGATTGAAGGCATCGATACAAAGGAGCCTGCTTTCGGATTACCAGCAAAATGGATCAATGAGGAAAATAAAGACGAGGCTGAACTATCCGGATATACAGTAGTAGACCCACCTTCAGTTGTTTCCACGCATATTACGGAGATAATTAAGAAGAGTGCACATATATTGTTGGGCAGACAGGAAACAAAACAACTGATTGACCATGTGAAGGAAAGTTATCCTATTTTGATAGAAGAAGTAACACCGGAACCGTTGGCAATAGGAGATATTCAGAAAGTACTAGCAAAGCTATTAAGAGAGAGTATATCAATTAGAAATCTTCCTGTTATTTTTGAAACATTAGCAGACTTTTCAAAAATGACGAATGATACAGAGCTACTTGGGGAATACGTGAGACAAGCCCTGTCATCTCAAATAACCAAACAGTATGCTAATGAAGATATGTCACTTAAAGTAATCACAGTTTCAGGAAAAGTGGAGAAATTAATTGCTGAAAATATTCAGCAAACAGAACATGGGAATTATCTTTCTCTTGACCCTGAATCACAGCAGGAAATTATTAAAACGATTCATACAGAAGCTGAAAAACTTGCACTTCAAGAGGAATCTACGGTTTTACTTTGCTCGCCGGCTGTTAGAATGTATTTGAAACAATTGCTGGATCGTTTTCTACCACAAGTAATTGTTTTATCCTATAATGAGCTTGAGCCAAATGTACAAGTACAAAGTGTTGGGGTGGTGAATGTAGCGTGAAAATTAAAAAATATATTGCTCCATCAATGCCGGAAGCTATGAATCAGATTCGTAAAGAGCTTGGCTCAGATGCGGTTATTCTTAATTCGAAGGAAATTTTGCAAGGTGGCTTTCTTGGTTTTTTTAAGAAAAAAAACATAGAAGTTGTAGCTGCACTTGACCCACAGCCATTGGAAACAAAAATGAGCCCAAAACCTCCAGTAGGTTCAAAGATTAGTCGGCAAATGCAACCAAGTGGGAATCGGGAAGTACTTGAGGAAATTAAAAATTTAAAGAAATTAATGGCAGTTCAAACGAAACAGAGAGATCAAAAGTTTCTGCCAGAATTTCAGGTAGCGTATGAGCATCTACTCGATCAAGAAGTAGAAGTTGAGCTTGCCGAGGATATTATCCAATCCGTTATTAATCAGTTTGAGAATTCAAAGGAAGAACAAGACATGGGTCGTATCATGAACGGTATGACGACAATTATAGAAAATAAATTAAATGCGATTGGATTTCATGGTCTAGAATATGACAAGAAAGTAATCCAATTCGTAGGGCCAACAGGTGTTGGTAAAACAACTACGATTGCTAAAATAGCAGCAAAAATGATGCTTGAAGATCAAAAAAGGATTGCTTTTATTACTGCGGATACATACCGGATTGGTGCGGTAGAACAATTAAAAACCTATGCCCGTATACTAGATGTTCCATTGGAAGTAGCTTATACAATCGAAGACTACTATAGTGCAATTGAGAAATTCGCTTCTTTTGATTTCATTCTGGTTGATACTGCGGGCAGGAATTATCGGGATCAGAAGTATATAAATGAACTAAAAACGACAATTGATACGGAAATGATGAATACGTATCTTGTATTGTCTTTGACGACGAAGCAAAAAGATATCACGGAAATCTTTAATCAGTTTCAGCATCTTTCCATTCAAAATGTAATCTTAACAAAGTTGGATGAAACCACGCAATATGGGAGTATCCTAAATATTTCTTTAGGAAACCAAATTGGAATTGCTTGTATGACAAATGGTCAAGATGTACCGGAAGATTTGATGGAAGCTAAACCTGAAAAGATTAGTAGACTTGTAGTGGGTGAACAAAGTGAAATTTGATCAGGCAGAGGGTCTCAGACAGAAGCTAGACTATAAAAAGACACCAAAGCAGGCGAAAACGATATCCGTTATAAGCGGAAAAGGCGGTGTCGGTAAATCCAATTTCGCTTTAAATTTTTCCCTTCAATTGATAAGTAACGAGAAGAAGGTATTGCTTTTTGATCTAGATGTAGGCATGGGCAATATTGATATACTCATGGGAGTACGACCCCAAAAAACGATTATTGATTTGTTTGAAAGCCAATTGCAGGTTCATGATATTATTGAGACAGGGCCAAATGGTTTGTCCTATATCGCAGCTGGTTCCGGTTTAAGCCATTTTTTTAAGATGGAAGAAGCAGATAAATCTTATTTTTATGAACAATATAAGGAATTAGTTCAGAAATATGATTATATTCTTTTTGATATGGGTGCAGGGGTAACGAAAGAGGCTTTGTTTTTTATTTTAGCTTCGGATGAATGTATCGTTATAACGACACCTGAACCAACTTCAATTACCGATGCCTATGGAATGATAAAACATGTTATTAACAATCAGAGCAGCATGCCAATTTATATCGTAATGAATCGTTCACTCGGTCATCAGGAGGGTCTCCGTGCACTCCATCACTTTAAAGAGGTAGTCGCAAAGTTTCTACATGTTCAAATCAGTTCAATGGGAATCATACCAGATGATAAAACAGTGACACAGGCCGTAATCAAACAAGTGCCATATACGCTATTCAATAATAAATCAAAAGCAGCACAGGCAATCCAGGAAATCACATCCAATTACCTGAAGAATTCAAATGAAATTAACAGACCATCATCCTCTTCTACATTTATAGAGAAATTAAAACGATTGATCGAGAGGTGAATGAAATGCAACCGGTTCGGGCTATAGTTATCGATGATTCAGCTTTTATGAGAAAGATGATTACCGACATCCTGAATAGTGATCCAAGGATTCAAGTAATATCCACCGCTCGAAATGGAGAAGAAGGAATCAAGCAGATAAAGCAACTGTGCCCGGACGTAGTAACGTTAGATGTTCATATGCCGGTAATGGATGGTATGAACGCTCTGCAGGAAATTATGAAAAGTCATCCTGTACCAGTTGTGCTGCTTTCAAGTGTCACGAAAGATGGAACAATCAAAACAATGGAGGCAATATCGAATGGTGCGGTTGACTTTATTCCGAAACCCTCGGGGGCAATTTCATTAGATATTCGAACGATTGAGGAAGAAATTCGCTCAAAGGTGTTTGCGGCTTCTCATGTAAATTTAGATAGGAATACACGAAGCAACAAGTCATCTCAAAAGCGAGTGTCACTAGATAGAAAATGTTTTGATAAAACGGTCATAACGATTGGAACGTCTACCGGAGGCCCAAGAGCGCTTCAACAGGTTCTGAAAAATTTACCGGAAATTTTTACCGCACCGATTTTAATTGTCCAGCATATGCCAGCCGGTTTTACAAAATCATTGGCGGAACGATTGAACAGACTAAGTCCCATCTATGTTAAAGAAGCTGTTCATGGTGAAATAATCGAAAATGGAACTGCATATATAGCACCTGGTGATCATCATATGACAGTTAGGAAGATAGGAACAACGATTGCAATCTATTTAACGAAAGATGCGCCGGTTAAGGGACATCGACCTGCTGTTAATGTCTTGTTTCATTCCATTGCACAACTAAAGCAAATTAATAAAATTGCTGTTGTTCTTACAGGTATGGGAAATGACGGCACGGAAGGAATTGTAGAATTAAAAGGGTTAAATTCTAAAACCATCACTATTGCTGAGAATGAAGCAACTTCTATCGTATACGGGATGCCAAAATCGGCAGTTCAGACAGGATTTGTGGATTATCATCTGCCCCTAAATGAAATTCCAAATTTACTTATTACGTTGACAAAAAAATGAAACGTACTTTAAGGATACATAAGCAACGAAGAATAAGGAGGAGATTAACATGGAAAACGGAACATCAGTGACTAGAAAAATGATTATATTTCAACTCGAAGACGAGGAATATGCAATACCGGTAAATCATATTGGATCCATTGAAAGACTACTGCCAATTACCCGGGTTCCTCAGACTGCCCCATTTGTAAAGGGAGTTATTAATCTGCGTGGTGTCGTCATTCCTGTTATTGACCTTCGATTAAGATTTCAGATGAAAGAGGCTGTACTTAATGACAATAAACGAATCATTATTGCATTGATAAACGAAATGGAAGTAGGATTAATTGTGGATTCGGCAAATGATGTGATCGATATTCGAGAAGACCAGATTGAATCTCCACCAGCGGTTATTGGCACTATTGATGCAGACTATATAGATGGTATCGCTAAAATAGACAACCGTTTGTTCATACTTCTCAATCTACTTACCGTTCTCTCTTTCGAAGAGCTGGATAAAATAAAGTTATTGGAAGTTTAATAGATGGAATTTATTAATTTAAGCAGTGCGCAAAAGGATGTACTCAGGGAGATTGGCAATATAGGGGCAGGGAATGCAGCAACCTCTCTTTCAATGTTACTTAATAAAAAAATTGAAATGAAAGTCCCTTCTGTAAGTATCGTGAGTTATGATGAATTAATGGAGTTAATCGGAGGACCTGAGGAAACAATTGTCGGATTAATGTTCCGAATTAAGGGGGAAGCACCAGGAACCGTTTATTTATTATTAAAAGTGGAAGAAGCAGAATACCTGGTAAGAGAACTTACCAGAGATCCGGAGTTTTCATTGTTAAATAATGAACAGAATAATGAAATGGCTATCTCTGCTTTGCATGAGATAGGTAATATTGTAACCGGATCCTATTTAACTGCTTTATCTGACTTCACTAATATAAATATGCAACCGTCTATTCCGTATTTGGGTATAGATATGGTTGGTGCTATTCTAACTGTTGGACTATTGGAATTATCACAAGTAACCGATTATGCAATTATTATTGACACAGAAATCAATCCAAATAATGAATCAAACGAAGGCATTAAAGGGAATTTCTTTTTATTACCAGACCCGGATTCAGTAACTAAAATTTTTACAGCGCTAGGAATCAATTACGATGAATGAGACGAGTATGGTTGTTAAAGTAGGTATTGCAGATTTAAATATAGTCAAAGCTCCAGATACCATTCGAACCTCTGGCCTTGGTTCATGTGTAGGTGTTGTCATCTATGATTCTTCAAAAAAAATTGCAGGATTATCACATGTATTACTACCTGATTCAAAAGCTGCCAAGCAGGTAAAGATAAACGAGCATAAATATGCAGACACTGCAATCCCTTGTCTCATAAGATTACTACTTGAGAATGGTGCGAGGAAATATACATTAAAAGCCAAAATTGCTGGGGGTGCCCAGATGTTCCAATTCACCTCTGCTTCTGATATTATGCGAATTGGTCAAAGAAATGCAGAAGCAGTTAAACAAAAATTGCATGAACTTCAAGTGCCTATAATTGCAACGGATATAGGTGGGAATGTTGGAAGGACGATTGAATTTGATCCAGTTACGTGTAAGTTAAGTATACGGAAAATAAATAAAGAAACGTTTTTAATCTAATCTACTATATTATTAAAATGGAGGGGGAGTACAACTAAATGAATTCAAAGAATTCTCCTCTTGAACAAGAGTTATGGAATGATTGGATAACAAACAAAAGTGGAGAAGCTGCAAATGAACTAATCTCAAATTATATGTATCTTGTCAATTTTCATACCGAGCGGATTTCAAGTCATCTTCCAAGTAATGTCAGTAGGGATGATATTAAAAGTTTCGGCCTTTTAGGACTTTATGATGCTTTAAAGAAATTTGATCCTAGCCGCGATCTGAAATTTGATACGTATGCATCCTTTCGAATAAAAGGATCCATCATTGATGGACTTCGTAAAGAAGATTGGCTTCCTAGATCAATCAGAGAAAAGACGAAGAAAGTAGAACAGGCAGCAGAAAGCTTTGAACAAATGAATCAAAGGGCAGCAACTGCTGGTGACATTGCTGCAATAACAGGCATGACAGCAGAGGAAGTGGAAACAACCATTAAGGATTCCCTTTTTGGAAATATTCTCTCCATCGAGGAAAAACCCAATGGGAGTAGGAATGAACTGAAAGAAGGAATTGGTTATTCCATTCCAGATGATTCAGCTGTCATGCCGGACAGGAATATCTTGCAGAATGAAATAAAAGGAGAGCTTATGGAGGGAATAAAGTCATTAAACGAAAAAGAGCAGCTCGTAATCAGTCTTTTCTATAATGAAGAGTTAACATTTACAGAAATTGGACAAATTATTGGTTTAACCACTTCAAGAATTTCTCAAATACACAAGAGATCGCTTTTTAAATTAAGAAAATCATTAAGTAAAATGCAGGTTTTATACTAAATATTGGGGATAGAAATAGATTAATCCCAAAGGGGAAATAGTATGATTCAGCTAGCGGATTATTTTCATATTCAAGTATCATCCGATAAAATGTCTGCTCAACTACTTTGTAACGATAACTATATAAATCAAGAACTGGAAATAGACGAATCATCAATCCGTCGTTTTTTGGATGCCAATCATATTTTGTATGGTATTGACCAGGCGTCTGTTAATCAAATTATTTCCGGTGTCTCTGAGGCAAGCTTTCCAATACAAATTGCGAAAGGTCTGCCTGTAATAAACGGAGAAGATGGTCAAATTAAGTATGAGCTAAATTTGGATACGAAATACGAGAGAACTGAGGATTGGGATTTTCGGGATGTAATGCGAATACCAAATGTAATCAAAGGAGAGAAACTGGCTACATTGTACAATCCAACTATTGGCGTAGAAGGAATCAATGTAAGCGGTGCCGTCGTATTGCCAAAACCTGGGAATCCAATTAGCGTTAAAGCTGGTAACAATGTTGTTTATAATGAAGAAAACATGTCATTTTATGCTGCTGTAAATGGTCAAATTAGTATAATAGGAAGGTATATTCATGTTTACCCAGTTTATGAGGTTAAAGAAACTTTATCAATGAAAACTGGTAATTTGAACTTTGTAGGTACAATTATTATTCATGGAGACGTACCAACTGGGTTTCAAGTTCAAGCGGAAGGTGATATAAAAATATATGGTATGGTTGAAGCGGGAGTAATAACTGCCGGTGGATCGGTCTATGTTTCGGAGGGAATGTCCGGACAAGGCAGTGGATTCATAAAAGCCAGGGAGAATATTACGATAGGATATATTAACCAAGGGATCGTGCATGCAGAGAATGATTTATATGTAGAGAATTCGATTTTACATAGTGAATGTGTGGCGGAGGGACATGTTTATTGCCAAAAAGGAAATATCATTGGTGGAACTTTATCTGTCGGTAAATCGATTGAGGCAAAAGATATTGGTAATCGCTTAAGCACAAAAACAGAAATTATATTTGGTATGAATAAAACTTTCTCGGATAAAGAAGATGAATTAATTGCAAGACAAAACGAACTGACAGATAAACTGCAAAAAATCAAGCTTATTGGCAGTAAACTTCATGAACACGATACTTCTAACCCAAAACTGCGAATATCCATCCTTCGCCAAAAAAATTCGGTAAAAAAGACAGAGGAGCAATTAAGAACCATTGAGGATATGTTACTAAGAATTAATTCAAAAATAGATAGTGAACAAGATGCATATTTGATTGTTCGAAATTTCATTCACCCAAATACCATTATCGCTTTTGCCAAGTATAAAAAGAACATAAATACCAATTATCACTATGTGAAAATAAATTTAGTGCATAACGAGATAATGATTCACCCTTTATTTGACTAAAATATAAAGAGGGTGAAGGACGGATCCTTACATGCCTGTTAGATAAACGGAAAAGGAGAATTACGATGGTGTCTTTCCTATTAATAATCAGCTTCTTATTGCATTTGGCTGCACTAGGAGCAATATATAAATTGTTTCAGCAGATTCAAACTTTAAAGTCGCAGGATACGAAAGAAATAGAAGGTTTATTTGAGGCTTACTTACAGGAAATCAAGGAAGAAAATAGTCGTTTACAGGCACAGTTGAAAGCGAATCAGAAGAATAAATCCAGTATAACCGCTAAGAAGCAGCAAGGGCCTGAGCAAGAATCACAACCAGCTCATTGGTTGGAAGGTGATATGGAACAGCTACTTTCTCCAGTTGAAGCGGATACACTTGAAGCTTCGTTAGAATCTAAAGTTCTTCAGATGCATAGCGAAGGTTTGGCTATTGGAGATATCGCACGCAATTTGGACTGTGGAAAAACAGAAGTAGAAATAATACTTAAATTACATAAAAAAAATAATTGAAATGCTTGATTACAAGGTAACGTTATGGTATAGTAACTTTTGGTGTAATTACTCTGTTTATCTTATGGATTGAACAAGTTAATAAAAATACACACGTTTAGTGATTTGTATATTCGGTGCTGTCTAAATAGACCAGTCTTTATACGAAAATGACCTGAACGGAGGAATAAAAACCACTAGGAGGAATTTATTATGGGAGCTATATCAATGAAGCAATTGCTAGAAGCTGGTGTACATTTTGGACATCAGACACGCCGTTGGAACCCGAAGATGAAAAAGTACATCTTTACGGAACGTAATGGTATTTATATCATCGACCTACAAAAAACGGTTAAGAAGGTTGATGAAGCATACAACTATGTAAAAGAAATCGCAGCAAACGGCGGTACAGTTCTTTTCGTAGGTACTAAAAAACAAGCACAGGATTCAGTACGTGACGAAGCGATTCGTTCAGGTATGTACTATGTAAACCAACGTTGGTTGGGTGGTACACTTACTAATTTCCAAACAATCCGCAAACGTATCAATCGATTAAAATCCATTGAAAAAATGGAAGAAGATGGTACATTTGAAGTATTACCTAAAAAAGAAGTTGTTAATTTAAACAAAGAAAAAGATCGTTTAGTTAAATTCCTTGGTGGAATTAAAGAAATGACTAAAATTCCAGATGCTTTATTTGTTGTAGACCCTCGTAAAGAGCGTATCGCAATTGCTGAAGCACACAAATTAAATATTCCTATCATCGGTATTGTAGATACAAACTGTGATCCTGATGAGATCGACTATGTTATCCCTGCAAACGACGATGCTATTCGTGCTGTTAAACTTTTGACTTCAAAAATGGCAGATGCTATTTTAGAAGTGAAACAGGAAGAAGAAACGGAAGAAGTAGAAGTACAAGCAGAAGAATCTTCTGAAGAAACTACTACGGAAGCTACTACGGAATCAACTCAAGAATAATTTTAAAAAAGGAGGGTGATAAGAGGATATGAACCTTTTATCACCTTTTTTAAAGAAAAAAATATATTGCTTAACTATTAAAAGGAGGATCTCTCATGGCTATTACTGCTCAAATGGTTAAAGAATTACGTGAAAAAACTGGTGCTGGGATGATGGATTGTAAAAAAGCACTTCAGGAAACGGATGGTAACATCGATGCTGCTATTGACTTTCTTCGTGAAAAAGGGATTGCTAATGCTGCTAAAAAAGCAGACCGAATTGCAGCTGAGGGTTTAACGCACGTAGAAATTGTTGGTAATAAAGCAGCAATTATTGAAGTGAACTGTGAAACTGACTTCGTTACAAAAAATGACCAATTCAAAAAATTATTAACGGACTTAGGTCAACATGTTGTTACGCAACAGTCAGAAAGTGTTGAAGAAGCTTTACAACAAAAAATGAATGGTGAAGGAGAGACTGTTGAAACAGTTATCAATTCAGTTGTATCAACAATTGGAGAGAAAATCTCACTTCGTCGTTTCGCTACAATGGAAAAAGGCGATAATGATTCATTCGGTGCTTATCTGCACATGGGTGGTCGTATTGGTGTATTATCATTACTTGAAGGAACTACGGACGAGCAAATAGGGAAAGACATTTCCATGCACGTTGCAGCTGTAAACCCTCGTTATGTATCTCGTGATGCAGTATCTGAAGAAGAAGTAAATCATGAACGTGAAGTATTGAAGTCACAAGCTCTAAATGAAGGGAAACCTGAGAAAATTGTTGAAAAAATGGTTGAAGGCCGTTTAGGGAAATTCTTCGAAGAAATCGTTCTTTTAGAACAGAGCTTTGTTAAAGACCCAGATCAAAAAGTTAAAAAATATGTGGCTGATAAAGGTGCTTCTGTTAAAGCATTTGTACGTTATGAAGTAGGCGAAGGAATGGAAAAACGTGAAGAAAACTTTGCTGAAGAAGTTATGAGTCAAATTAAAAAATAAGGTATTCAACCTGGAATAGGGAACATTTACTTGTTCCCTATTTTATAACGATTTTAATAAAATCTAAATCTCTGTATACAGCAAATGACAAAAAATATTAAATTTCTATGGAGGTTAATATGACAACAGCACGGTACCGTAGAATTGTGTTAAAATTAAGTGGAGAAGCTTTAAGTGGTGATCAAGGTTATGGTATAGACCCTAAAGTAATTCACTCCATCGCCCAACAAGTAAAAGAAGTAGCCGAATTAGGTGTTGAAGTAGCTATCGTTGTTGGTGGAGGAAATATATGGCGAGGAAAAGTCGGAAGTGAAATGGGAATGGATCGTGCATCAGCAGACTACATGGGTATGCTTGCTACGATTATGAATTCACTTGCACTACAAGATGGTCTGGAGACAGTTGGAATACAAACTAGAGTGCAGACATCAATCGAAATGCGTCAGGTTGCTGAACCATACATAAGGAGAAAAGCAATTCGTCATTTAGAGAAAAAGCGTGTTGTCATTTTCGCAGCCGGTACAGGGAATCCTTATTTTTCAACGGATACTACAGCAGCATTAAGAGCTGCAGAAATTGAAGCGGAAGTCATTTTGATGGCTAAAAATAATGTTGATGGTGTGTATACGGATGATCCAAAGTTAAACAAAGACGCGAAGAAGTATGAGACCCTGACTTACATGGAAATGCTTAACGAAGATCTTGGGGTGATGGATTCAACTGCATCTTCTTTATGCATGGATAATGATATCCCATTAATTGTATTTTCGATTACAGAAGAAGGCAATATTAAAAGAGTTGTCGAAGGGGAAACAATCGGCACAACAATAAGGGGGAAATAAAGATGTCAGAAGCGATTATGAAGCAGTTGGAAGAAAAAATGGAACAAGCAATACAGGCATTTTCAAAAAGTTTAGCATCTGTAAGAGCAGGCAGAGCAAATCCAAGTCTTTTGAATAGCATCTACGTCGATTATTATGGTGCATCTACTCCATTAAACCAATTGGCAACTATTGGTGCTCCGGAAGCTAGGCTACTAACGATTACACCTTACGATAAAACGGTACTTTCAGATATTGAAAGAGCTATCCAAATTGCTAATCTTGGAGTGTCACCATCGAATGATGGCAATATCATCCGACTCAATATTCCTGCTTTAACGGAGGAAAGACGTAAGGATCTAGTTAAAGTAGTAGGGAAATATTCTGAAGAAGCTCGCATCCAAGTTCGTAATATTCGTCGGGATACGAATGACAATTTAAAAAAATTGGAAAAAAGTGGCGATATCACAGAAGATGATTTACGTGGTTTCCAGGATGACGTACAAAAATCAACCAATGATCATATTTCACAGATTGACGAAATTGCGAAAAATAAAGAAAAAGAAATATTAGAAGTATAAGTATAAAATTTGACCATTTAAAGACTTTTTACATTGCTTTATACATTATTTGTATCCGTGGTTCATATATTGCAGAGTAAGATGCAAAAGTCCTCTTATTAAAGGGGGCTTTTGTATTCTGATGTAATAATCGTTATAATGGAAAAGTGTAGTATAAATTAACCTGTGGGAATAAGCTATCAATTCCTTGCAATCAAAGAATTGCGTTTAAAAGATTTTAGGTCAACAACATTTCGGGGGACAGACTATGTCGAGGAAAATTCCTTTTTTTAATACAAAAAAAACTAAAGAAATTGAAACGGAAACAGAGGGTATTGCTCCAAAACACGTAGCAATTATTATGGATGGAAATGGACGTTGGGCACAAAAGCGTGGTCTGCCACGAATTGCAGGGCATAAGGAAGGTGTTACTGCTGTAAATAAAATTGTCAAAGCGGCGGTGAAATCCAACGTAAAAATTCTTACTCTGTATACCTTTTCCACTGAAAATTGGAAAAGACCGAAGCCTGAAATCGATTTTATAATGAGATTACCTAAAGAATTTCTACATATTTATTTGCCGGAACTGATTTCCAATAATGTAAGAATAGATACAATTGGTGATTTTGATGCGCTTCCGGATTACACGAAAGAAGCAGTTCAGTATGCCGTTGATAAAACAAAAAATAATGACGGTCTTTTATTGAACTTTGCTTTAAACTATGGCAGCAGACTGGAAATCGTTCATGCTGTTAAGCAAATTATAAATGATATCGATGAATCAAAACTATCAATTGATTCGTTGGACGGTAACCAGTTTTCTAAATATTTATTTACAAATGGTTTATCTGATCCCGATCTGCTTATTCGAACCGGTGGTGAACAAAGGTTAAGTAATTTTATGTTGTGGCAGCTGGCGTATACAGAGTTTTGTTTCTCGGATGTGTTGTGGCCTGACTTCAATGAAACTAACTTTAAAAATGCACTTGAAGATTATAAACAGCGGAAAAGAAGGTATGGAGGTATTTAAGGTGATGAATGGCATATGAAACAACGAACGATAACAGCACTCCTTGCATTAATTGTACTCTTGCCCTTCGTTATTATGGGTGGCCTTCCATTTACCCTCTTGGTTTATGTAATTGCTACCATAGGGCTATTGGAATTAATTAAAATGAGAAATTTAGGGAAGTATGTGACACCAAATATTTTGGTTCTAATTTTATTATGGTTGATTTTGATCCCAAGTTCTTCTCCAATTTTGTCTACTAGCTGGTTTACCAAATTCGAAATGATAGCCCTCATTACTCTTCTGTTGTTGGCATATACAGTACTGGTCAAAAATAAATTTACTTTTGACCATGTAGGGTTTATCCTTTTGTCAGCCTTCTATGTTGGCCTTGGATTTTTTTACCTGATTGAGACCCGGGATGGAACCAATGCATTAAGTAACATCCTTTATGCATTTTTCATCATATGGGCAACAGATACAGGAGCATATCTTTTTGGGCGTGCATATGGGAAAAGAAAATTATGGCCTACAATCAGTCCTAATAAAACAGTTGAGGGTGCAATCGGTGGAATTGTGCTTGCATGCGTAGTTGCGGTGATTTTTCACTGGGTAACTCCATTTCCACACTCCTATATTATTGTTATTGGTGTTACTATTGTTGCGTCCATTTTTGGACAAGTTGGTGACCTTGTAGAATCTGCTTTGAAACGTAATTATGGTGTGAAGGATTCAGGGAAACTTTTACCGGGTCATGGTGGAATATTGGATAGGTTTGATAGTTTATTATTCGTTCTTCCTTTACTCCATTTTATCCATTTCATATAAGTGTAGTAATTGTTCATTTACCAATATATAAATAAAACTTGAACATATCAACATAAACAGGTTAAAATTATCTAAAGCTAGAATATTTTTTAGGAGTACCTGTTTACGTTTTTAGATAAAAAATAATACCCTGCTCCAATAAAAGGAAGGTGCTTCTATTGACCACTGTAATAGCATTTATTTTCATGTTTGGATTGCTGGTTTTTATTCATGAATGGGGCCATATGATATTTGCCAAACGTGCGGGCATGCTTGTACGCGAGTTTGCAATTGGATTTGGACCGAAAATTTTCTCATTTACAAGAAACGAAACATTATACACGATACGTCTTATTCCAGCAGGTGGATATGTTCGTGTTGCGGGTGAAGACCCTGAGATTATTGAATTAAAACCGGGACATCATATCGGTCTTGAATTCAACGATGAGGGTAAAGTTTCCAAAATTATTGTTAATAATAAATCCAAACATCCAAATGCCAGAGTCATTGAAGTAGAACATGCTGATCTTGATCACAAGCTTATTATCGATGGGTATGAAATCGATGATGAGGATACAAGACTGCGGTTTGAAATAGATCGTAAAGCATTTTTCATAATGGATGAGCGGGAAACCCAAATTGCACCTTATGATCGTCAATTCGCCTCTAAAACTGTCGGACAACGAGCAATGCAGTTATTTGCAGGGCCGATGATGAACTTCATATTGGCAATATTCATCTTTATCATCATTGGATTGGTTCAAGGAGTACCTGTGGAAGAAGCGAAATTGGGAGAAATATTACCGGATACGCCTGCAGAAGAAGCTGGGTTCCAACCAGATGACGTCATTGTGCAAATTGAAGATAATTCCGTTTCGACATGGGAAGAATTTACTTCCATTGTTAGAGAAAATCCCGGACAAGAATTAGATATGGTAATTTTACGAAATGATGCAGAAGAATCTATAACGGTGGTTCCTAATGAAGCAGAAGCTGTAGATCAAACAGGTGAACCTGTCTCGATTGGACAAATCGGTGTATATCAAGGGTTTGAGAAATCAATTCTGGGGACTTTCTCATATGGATTCGAACAAACATATGAAACAACTAAAATGATCTTAACGAATTTAATGATGCTTGTTACTGGTCAAGTCTCGATTGAAATGTTGTCGGGTCCAGTTGGTATTTATGACGCTACAGATCAAGTAGTGCAAACAGGATTTATGAATTTAATGCTCTGGACAGCCATGTTAAGCATTAACTTAGGGATAATTAATTTAGTACCACTCCCGGCACTTGATGGTGGAAGACTATTATTTGTTGGAATAGAAACAGTTCGTGGAAAACCAATTGCTCCTGAAAAAGAAGGTATCTTCCATTTCGTTGGATTTGCATTTTTAATGCTTCTAATGCTTGTAGTTACATGGAATGATATTCAACGATTATTCTTATAAGTATTATACGTTTCAATGTAAGCTATGCCCTTGTCTTCTCTGACAAGGGCATAAGCTATTATCGCTTGAAATTTTTAAGTTGTAGGAGGTGTAATAATGGACATATCCAAAAAAGAAAAAATGGAACTACTATTGAAACAGCTAGAAATGTCCAATGATTACATTACAAAATATTTTAAAGACAGTTACCTGGAAAAACTGGAAGTGTATAAAAGTACTAAAATATGGCATTTTCATATTCATATTGATTATGTCCTACCTATAGAAGTGTATCAGTTGTTTATGTCAAAGTTGCAGAATGCTTTTCAGCAAATTGCAAAAGTGGAGCTAACCATTGAAGCTGAAAATAAAAACTGTAATGATGTAACCATCCGCGGTTACTGGAAGCACTTTATTACATCACTAACACAACTATCTCCTGCTTATAGAGACTTAGTACAAAATCAAATTCCTGAGGTCAACAACAATAAGCTTATGTTAACAGCAAGAAATGGTGCAGAAGCGAGCGCTCTAAAGAAAAGGTTGGAAGCTGATTTTAGAAATTACTGCAGTAAAATCGGAGTTCTGGCCTATGCGCTTGACATTAATGTTAAAACCGATGCAGCTGATATTCAAAAGTTCAGAGATCAAAAAGCTATTGAAGACCAACAGTTAGTATTAAAAACGGTCCAGGAAAAAGAAAAACGGGATAAAGAAAAAGAAAATCATGAGAATAGACCGCTCGCCATCGGTTATAAAATAAAAGATGAGGCAATTACAATGGACCAAATTCTTGAGGAAGAACGTCGCGTGACGGTCCAAGGCTACATCTTTGCCTCAGAAGTGAGAGAATTACGTTCTGGAAGAAGCCTGCTTATTATTAAAGCAACAGATTATACAGATTCCTTACAGATAAAAATGTTCTCTAAAGGTGACGAAGATGCTGCAATGTTTGCAAATGTGAAAAAGGGAATGTGGATTAAAGCGAGAGGTAGCATTCAAACCGATATGTACACCAATGAACTCGCAATGATGGCTAATGATATTCATGAAATAAAAGTAGCTACACGTATTGATAAAGCACCTGAAGATGATAAACGGGTGGAACTCCATGCGCATACGACGATGAGTCAGATGGATGCCGTCGTGTCACCCGACGTACTTGTTACTCAAGCCGCAAAATGGGGACATAAAGCAGTTGCTATTACAGACCATGCCGGGGTACAGGGTTTTCCAGATGCCCATGCTGCCGGGCAAAAGCATAATATTAAAATACTCTACGGGGTGGAGGCAAACTTGGTTGATGATGGTGTACCAATTGCTTATAACGAGTCTGATCGGGACCTTGAGTACGAAACGTTTGTCGTATTTGATGTGGAAACAACAGGTTTGTCGGCCGTTTATGATACGATAATTGAACTTGCAGCGGTTAAAATTCAAAAAGGTGAGATTACGGATCGCTTTGAATCATTCGCTAACCCTCATCACCCATTATCGGAAACCACTATTAATTTAACAGGTATTACGGATGATATGGTTAAAAGTGCACCCGAAGTGGAGGATGTTTTAAAGGACTTCAATGAATGGATGGGGGACGGCATTCTCGTAGCGCATAATGCAAGTTTTGATATGGGATTTCTAAATCAAGGCTTAAAACGCTTTGATCAAGAAAAGGCAAAAAACCCGGTGATCGATACATTAGAACTTGCCAGATTTCTAATTCCTGAATTAAGAAATCACCGCTTAAATACGCTTTGTAAACATTTGGATATTGAACTGACACAGCACCACCGAGCAATCTATGATGCTGAAGCTACCGGTTATTTGTTATGGAAGCTTGTTCAAAAATTATTAGATAGAGATATTACCAATCATCATGAATTAAACAATCATATGGGGGAAGGGGATGCATATCAACGCTCTCGTCCACATCACTGTACAATACTCGCGCAAACACAGGAAGGTTTAAAGAATCTGTACAAGCTTGTCTCCAGTGCTCATATCGATTATTTCTACCGTGTACCACGGATTCCTAGGTCACTTTTGAAAAAACTACGCGCTGGACTAGTCGTCGGTACTGCTTGCGATAAGGGTGAAGTTTTCGAGACCATGATGCAAAAATCGGCTGAAGAAGCTGAACAGGCAGCAGAATTTTACGATTATATCGAAGTTCAGCCACCTGCTAATTATGCGCATTTAATTGAAAAAGACTTAGTCCAAAACGAATCGCAAATCTTGGATATTATAAAAAAATTAGTTGAACTGGGTAAACGAATGAATAAACCTGTGGTTGCGACTGGAAACGTCCATTATATAGATGATCATGATAAACAGTATCGTCAAATATTAATAGGAGCACAGGCTGGAAACCCATTAAACAGGCAAACGCTTCCTGACACACCATTCCGTACGACAAATGAAATGCTGGAATGTTTCAAATTTCTTGGTGATGATGTTGCATATGAGATTGTAGTCAAGAATTCCAATGCTATTGCAGATCAAATGGAAGAACTCTCTCCAGTAAGAGACGGGCTATATACCCCAACAATCGAGGGCGCAGAGCAAGATATACGTGATCTCTGCTATACAAGGGCTGAGAAAATTTATGGAAAGCCTGTACCACAGATTGTAGTCGATCGACTTGAGAAAGAACTAGACAGTATTATAGGAAATGGATTCGCTGTAATTTATCTTATCTCACATAAACTGGTTAAAAAGTCACTTGATGATGGTTATTTAGTTGGTTCAAGGGGTTCTGTGGGGTCATCCTTTGTTGCGACGATGACTGAAATAACAGAAGTAAATCCATTAGTGCCGCATTATGTTTGTGAGAAATGCCATTACAATGAATTTTTAACAGATGGTTCAGTTGCAAGCGGATTTGACTTGCCTGATAAAAAATGTCCTGAATGTGATGCGGAATTAACAAAAGATGGACAGGATATTCCGTTTGAAACATTCCTTGGATTTAAAGGGGATAAAGTTCCTGATATTGATTTGAACTTTTCTGGAGCTTATCAACCAAGAGCACATAATTATACAAAGGAATTATTTGGAGTTGATAATGTATATCGTGCGGGAACAATTGGTACCATCGCAGAAAAGACAGCCTATGGTTACGTTAAAGGATACGCATCAGATAAGCAGTTAGTATATAAAAATGCTGAAGTAGATCGCCTTGTTCAGGGATGTACAGGAGTAAAACGAACAACTGGGCAGCATCCAGGCGGAATTATTGTTGTACCGGAAAATATGGATATTTATGATTTTACACCAATACAATTTCCTGCAGATGATCGAAATAGTGATTGGCGAACAACCCACTTTGATTTCCATTCGATACATGATAATTTGTTGAAACTGGATATACTCGGACACGATGATCCCACCGTTATTCGAATGTTACAGGATCTTAGTGGAATTGATCCGAAAACAATCCCGACAGATGATGGAGAAGTAATGAAAATTTTCTCGGGACCAGAGGCGCTTGGTGTTACTCCTGAACAAATTAATTGTAAAACTGGCACATTGGGAGTGCCAGAGTTTGGAACGAAATTTGTTAGGCAGATGCTTGAAGATACAAAACCAAATAGTTTTGCAGAACTATTAATTATTTCTGGTCTCTCCCACGGAACGGATGTTTGGTTGGGGAATGCCCAAGACTTAATTAACGATGGGATATGTGAACTGCCTGATGTTATTGGTTGCCGTGATGACATTATGGTTTATTTAATGCATAAAGGACTCGAACCGTCACTAGCATTTAAAATTATGGAATTTGTACGTAAGGGGAAAGGCCTACAGGATGAATGGATTGTAGAAATGAGAAAAAACAATGTTCCTGACTGGTACATTGAATCCTGTAAAAAGATTAAATATATGTTTCCAAAGGCCCATGCAGCAGCGTATGTATTAATGGCTGTACGTATTGCCTATTTTAAAGTTCATCATCCTATTCTCTTTTATGCAGCTTATTTTACAGTAAGAGCTGATGACTTTGAATTAGATTCTATGGTAAAAGGTCCACCTGCACTTCGCAGTCGAATGGAAAGCATCACAGTAAAAGGAAACGATGCTACACCAAAAGAAAAAAGCTTGCTGACTGTTTTGGAACTTTCTCTTGAAATGTGTGAACGAGGTTTCTCCTTTAAAAAAGTGGATTTGTATAAATCCAGTGCGACAGACTTTATCGTGGATGGCGATAGTTTGCTCCCACCATTCAATGCAGTTGATGGATTGGGAACGAATGCAGCCCTCAACATTGTAAAGGCTCGTGAAGATGGGGAATTCCTTTCTAAAGAAGACCTGCGTGAAAGAAGTAAGATTTCAAAAACTGTTTTGGAAACTTTAGACAATCAAGGTTGTATGGAAGGTATGGCGGATAAGAATCAATTATCATTATTTTAGTGACTCAACCTTCGCAGCGTAAAATGGATAAATAAGACTAAGTTGTTGTGTAGGTGCATGTTATGCTCCTATTACCTATTATGCTATAATAATGAAAGAATTTATTAATAAATTACAACAATGCTTATTTTTATACTTTTCTAGGGGATGATTATATGAATTTAAATTACGATGGAGATCAGGAGATAATGGATTTTTTTATAGAGAACAGGGCAGAGTTTGAGGAAATGTTATTGGAGGAAGCTGAACAGGTTCGAGACAAAGTAGAAGAGATTAACTTGATCGGTAATATAAATTTATTGGAGAATGCATATAATCTGGTTCTAAGTGTGGTGGATAATAAGCCTGAAGCAGTAACGGCGCTAGCAAAAAGAGAAGGAGTTGCATGGGCGGGACACAGCCTAACCCTTGCTTTTAAACTGGAGTGGATTCAGGCTATACGAAAAACACTTTGGGGATTTCTTTATGAGTATGATCGTGTTGGGGAAAAGTTAAATCAAAAAGAAGATTATTATAATTTACAAATTAATATTAATAGTTTGGTTGATGAATTTTTCCGTTCTTTCTTTTTAAGTTACTCTGCATACAAGGATCAATTAATTGAATCAAAAAATGAGTTGGTTGAGAGTCTTTCCGCACCAATTATTCCTGTTACAGGAAAAGTAAGTATTTTACCACTAATTGGTATGCTAGATGAATTCCGCGGTAATATTATTGAAGAAAAGGTCTTAAACGATATTAGCCAAAAAGGTGTACAAACTTTAATAATTGATCTTTCAGGTCTCGCTAAAATGGATAGTAACGCTATCCATTTATTCATAAAGTTGATTGATGGTATTACCATGATGGGTTGTAAAGGGATCATTACTGGAATGAGGCCAGAAGTAGTTTCGCATTTTATTAATAGGGACTTGAACTATGGTAATAATATTGAAACGAAAGCAACACTTCAACAAGCATTAGGAGAATTCCTCGAAGTAAAGTAGTGGAGCAGGTACAAATCTTGCACTGAAAAATCTCTTATGCTATACTATAATCTGGAAAGTAACGATACGGACGGTTTGAAAGAGTGGGTTTTTAGCCCGCTCTTTCTTCATACTGTTTTCGATTTTAGAAAAGCTTCCCCTAGCCATAACAACCGGCAGGGGTTTTATATTGATTTTGGAAGTTTCCAGATGAAATTGTCCAGAATGGTTTATAATAAGCATAAATACAGCTATATTAAGGAGGACGTAAGTTGAGCTCCCAAGTAATTAAAATTACTGAAGAATTATTGAATCCCATTTTAAAAGAAAAAAATTTGCAACTTGCAGATATTGAGTATGTTAAAGAAGGAAAGAATTGGTTCTTAAGGGTTTATATTGATAAAGAAGGCGGAGTCGATATTGTAGAATGTGGAGAAGTATCTGAGCAACTAAGTGAAAAATTGGATGAAACCGATCCAATAACAGAAGCTTATTTTCTGGAAGTTTCCTCACCCGGAGTGGAACGACCTTTAAAATCAAAAGAGGACTTTGTGAAAAATATAAATAACAATGTTTTCATAAAGCTTTACGAACAGATCGATGGCGAAAAAGAATTTGAAGGAATTTTAAAAGCGTTTAAAGATGACACTGTGACAATTGAATACAAAATTAAAACAAGGAAAAAGCAGGTAGAAATACCATACGACAAGATAGCGAAAGCAAGACTTGCTGTTATGTTTTAATTGAAGGGGGAAAACAATAGTGAGCAGTCAGTTGTTTGATGCGATTGATAATTTGGCAAAGGAAAAAGGGATTGATAAATCTATTCTAATGGAAGCATTGGAAGCCGCCCTGATTTCAGCTTATAAGAAAAATTTCAAATCTGCAACCAACGTTAGGATCGAACTTAATGAAACAACCGGTAAGATGAGCGTGTATTCTAGAAAAGCAGTAGTAGAAGAAATTGAGGATGCTCAACTTGAAATTTCACTGGAAGAGGCAAAAAAAGTAGACCCGAATTATTCACTGGAAGACATTATAGAAGTGGAAGTGACACCTAAAGATTTCGGACGTATTGCTGCACAGGCAGCAAAACAGGTTGTTACACAGCGAGTCCGGGAAGCTGAACGTGGCGTTATATTCTCTGAATATATTGATCGTGAGGAAGATGTCATGACAGGTATCATACAGCGAATGGATCCACGTTTTGTATATGTTAATCTTGGGAAAATTGAAGCTAAGCTAGCTGAAGCCGAACAGATGCCGACAGAGGAATATCATGTTCATGATCGCTTAAAAGTGTTTGTTACTAAAGTGGAAAACACAAGTAAAGGACCGCAAATCTATATTTCTAGATCACATCCTGGTCTATTGAAGCGTTTATTTGAAATGGAAGTCCCTGAGATCTTTGATGGAACTGTGGAAATTAAATCAGTTGCAAGAGAGGCTGGCGACCGCTCAAAAATCTCTGTTTTTGCACAAGATCCGGAAGTGGACCCGGTTGGTTCATGTGTTGGTCAAAGAGGGCAGCGTGTACAAGCAATCGTCAATGAACTAAAGGGCGAAAAAATCGATATCGTTGAATGGTCAGATGACCCTGTCGTTTACGTTTCAAATGCCTTAAGCCCTTCTAAAGTAGTTGATGTCTTAGTAAACGAAGAGCAAAAAGCTACCACAGTTATTGTACCTGATTATCAATTGTCACTTGCTATAGGGAAACGTGGTCAGAATGCTAGGCTTGCTGCTAAGCTTACAGGGTGGAAAATAGACATCAAGAGTGAAACAGAAGCAAGAGAAGAAGGTCTGTTAACAGTATCCGATAACGAAGATTCCTATTCTGACAATGACAAGGACTTGTTTGAATAAGGGAGGGCTTAAAAGTGGTTCAAAAAAGAAAGATACCTGAAAGAAAATGCGTTGTAACAAATGAAATGAAACCAAAAAAGGATCTAATACGCGTTGTGCGTAATAAAGAAGGAGAAGTCTTTGTCGATCCAACTGGTAAAAAAAATGGAAGAGGCGCATATTTATCGCGTGATCTTGATGTTATTCTAAAAGCGGAAAAATCAAATGTGCTGAATCGAACACTGAATGCAGAAGTGGACGCTTCCATTTATGAAGAACTAAAGCAACTTATTAGTGGTAATCACCATGAAAAATAATTACTTAAACCTGATTGGTCTCGCTCAACGTGCGGGTAAACTCTCCCTCGGTGAAGAGACAATTTTAAAAGATATCCGCTCAAACAGGGCGAAACTGGTTCTATTGGCAAGTGATATCGGGCCACAGACGAAGAAAAAACTAACAAACAAATGTAAGTATTATGAAGTACCTTTTATCATTGCAGATGATAGGGAAACATTATCAAATGCAATTGGAAAATCCCATAGAGTAGCTATTGCTATCTTGGACGCAGGTTTTGCTACTAAGATAAAGTCGTTACTCGGGTAATCAAATTCGGGGGTGAACGTATGAGTAAAATGCGTGTATATGAATATGCAAAACAAAACAATACAACTAGTAAAGATGTAATCAATTATTTAACTACTTTAAAAGTAGAAGTTTCCAACCATATGTCAACAATTTCAGATGATATGGTGAAAAAATTGGATGAAAAATTTAATCCTAAAGCAAAGCAATCAAAACCAGAAGCTGTCAAACCGGCAGTGAAAAGCAATTCAAGTCAAAATACGTCCAATAGTCAAAAAAAGCAGAATCCAAATCAGACTGTAAAAAGCGGTAACCAAAACGCCGGATTTAGAAACAATGGTCAGCAAAACAGACCAAATCACAACAACAAAAATAAGAAACAAAATGGTCCTAAAAAAGGAAATCAGCAAGCAGTTCAAAAGATTGTAAAAGAAACACCGAAAAAAATTACGTACAGCGATACATTAACTGTAAATGACTTGGCATCTAAATTAAATAAAGAGGCTGCTGAGTTAATTAAAAAATTAATGTTTATGGGTGTCATGGCTACTAAAAACCAGGATTTAGACGATGAGGCTATTGAATTGATCTGTGGTGAATACGAAGTTGAAGTAGAAAAAGTAATCATATTGGAAGATACTGATTTTGATAAATATATCAAAGAAGATAAAGAAGAAAATCTAATTGAAAGACCAGCTGTTGTTACAATTATGGGTCACGTTGATCATGGTAAAACAACGCTGCTTGATTCCATTCGCCATACGAAAGTAACTGCTGGGGAAGCAGGCGGTATTACTCAGCATATTGGTGCCTATCAGGTTGAAAATGAAGGCAAAAAAGTAACTTTCCTAGATACTCCTGGTCACGCAGCATTCACAAGCATGCGTTCCCGTGGTGCACAAGTAACAGATATTGCTATTTTGGTAGTTGCGGCTGATGATGGTGTTATGCCGCAAACTGTTGAAGCGATTAACCACTCTAAAGCAGCTGGTGTACCAATCATTGTTGCAGTAAATAAAATCGATAAAGAAGGTGCAAATCCGGACCGCGTTAAGCAGGAATTAACAGAGTACGAGTTAATACCTGAAGATTGGGGCGGAAGCACAATTTTTGTAAACCTTTCTGCATTAAATAATGAAGGAATCGATAATTTACTTGAGATGATTTTGCTTGTTGCAGAAATTGAGGAATTAAAAGCAAATCCGAATGCATCATCATCTGGAACGGTAATTGATGCAAGATTGGACAAAGGAAGAGGATCTGTTTCAACATTACTCGTCCAAAATGGAACATTGCACGTAGGAGACACGGTCGTAGTCGGTAATACGTATGGTCGTGTCCGTGCAATGGTAAATGATATTGGTAAACGCGTAACTGAAGTTGGACCTTCCACACCGGTGGAAATCACAGGACTACATGATGTTCCCCAGGCGGGAGATCAATTCCTAGTATTTGAAGATGAAAAGAAAGCTCGTCAAATCGGTGAAGCTCGTCAGCAGAAACATATTGTAGCAAATCGTGGCGAGCAGACGAAAGTTAGCTTGGATGATTTATTTGAGAAAATAAAGCAAGGTGAAATGAAAGAATTGAATATCATCGTTAAGGGAGATGTTCAAGGTTCCGTTGAAGCTTTGGCAGCGTCTTTACGTAAGATAGAAGTGGAAGGCGTCAACATTAAAATCATTCACACTGGAGTAGGTGCAATTACAGAATCCGATATTATTCTTGCTTCAGCATCCAGTGCAATTGTTATCGGTTTTAATGTACGACCGGATGTAAATGCAAAAAATGCAGCTGAATCAGAAAAAGTGGATCTCCGTCTACACAGAGTAATATACAGTGCTATTGAAGAAATAGAGTCAGCTATGAAAGGATTACTGGATCCTGAATTTGAAGAGAAAGTAATTGGGCAAGCTGAAGTTCGTGAAATATTTAAGGTGTCTAAAATTGGTACAATTGCAGGAAGCTATGTAACTGAAGGTAAAATTACGCGCAATGCAGGTGTTAGACTTATCCGTGATGGTGTTGTTCTTTATGAAGGGGAATTATTGGCACTTAAACGATTTAAGGATGATGTTAAGGAAGTTGCGAAAAACTATGAATGTGGTATAACAATTGCCAATTTCAACGATATTAAAGAGGGCGACATTATTGAAGCCTTTGTCATGGAAGAAATTAAACGCAAATGATCGTATATGCTGAAGTAGAGTGTATCATGTATGAAGGACATTCACTGAAGGCAAAACGCTCTGTAATGAAAAAGATATTTGCGAAATTGCATAATAATTTTAATGTTGCTGTCACTGAGCTTGAATATCATGACTTGTGGCAGCGGACTAAAATTGGAATAGTGGCAATTTCAACGGACTACATCCATGCGGAAAAAATAATAAACCATGCACTAGGAACGATTGATGGCTATACAGAGCTTGAACGCACCATAACAAATGTGGAGAGATTATAATTAGTCTCATTTTAACTGAGGTGAATGAATTGGCTGAATTAAGAGCAAACCGAGTAGCTGAACAAATGAAAAAAGAATTAAGTGATATTTTGGTTCGTAAAATAAAGGACCCGCGAGTTGGATTTGTTACAGTGACAGATGTAGAAGTCACTGGAGATCTCCAACAGGCAAAAATCTTCATTTCTGTTCTGGGTGATGAAAAGAAAAAACAAGATACACTTTTAGGGCTTGCTAAAGCTAAAGGATTTATCCGGTCAGAAATTGGCAGCCGTATCCGACTGCGGAAAACGCCGGAATTGACTTTTGAGTTTGATGAAGCTTTCGAATATGGAAACAGAATTGAAACGATTCTGAGAGATTTAAATAAATAAAATGATGTAATCTGACCTGTTCATAGCAAATGTAGCGGGTCAGATTTTTTCCATACCCGAATTATATAATTACTACCTAATGGAGGTTGGTAAGATGGATGGTATTTTGCCATTATGGAAGCCAAAAGGTTTTACATCGCATGATTGTGTTATGAAATGTCGCAAATATTTTAAAACAAAAAAGGTTGGGCATACCGGTACACTTGATCCAGAAGTGGAAGGTGTTTTACCAATTTGTATCGGACAGGCAACAAAAATTGTTCCTTTTCTCACAGATACGCGAAAAACGTATATTGCTGAATTGAAACTGGGTTCCGCAACAGATACAGAAGATGCACATGGAAATGTTGTCGAGCAAAGGGAAATCAATGATATGCCTTCTGAAGTTGAGATTAATTCCGTGATACAATTGTTTAGAGGTAAAATTGTGCAAATTCCACCAATGTATTCTGCAGTTAAAGTCAATGGAAAAAAACTTTATGAATATGCAAGAGCAAATGAATCCGTGGAGCGACCAAAAAGAGAAGTAATGATTTATGAACTTGATAAATTATCGTATGATCCATCGAATTATACAATCCGTATGAAGATTGTTTGTTCAAAAGGTACATATATTCGAACATTATGTGTGGATATTGGAAAAGAATTAGGTTATCCAGCTCATATGTCTGAACTAGTACGGACAGAAACTGGTTCATTTTCCGAGAAAAATACAGTAACATTTGATACTATAGAAGAAGCGGTTGAAAATAGTGAGCAAAATCAATTACTTCGTCCCATTATAGAAGGAGTTAACCATCTGGATATACTTCAAGTCGACGAAGAGACTAAAAATAAAGTAATGAATGGACAGAAGCTGCCAAAACCGGTGGAGAACCTTGACACAGATCCATTTGTTGTTATGTATAATGAAAAATTATTAGCAATCTATCAACAACACCCTGAAAAACCAGAACAAATAAAACCAGTTCGCGTTTTCAGTGAATGATTATAAAGTGCAGGTGAAAGAATATGAGAACCATCGAGTTGACTTATCCACACACATTCGTATTGGATGAACTGCCAGAGACAGTCTGTGCTATTGGTTTCTTTGATGGCATACATAAAGGGCATCAAGAGGTTATAAAGACAGCTGTTAAAGAAGCTGAAACAAGAAAGATGGATAGTGCCGTCATTACATTTCATCCACATCCATCCGTTGTTTTAAAAAAAGGTGTACAGCATGTGAACTATATTACCCCACTGAAACAGAAACAGGAATTATTGAAGAAACTTCATGTTGATCGTCTATATATTATTAAATTTAACGAGGAACTTTCAAATTTATCGCCACAGGAATTTATTGATCATTTTATTATTGGTTTAAATATAAAGCATCTTACAGCAGGATTTGATTATTCTTTTGGCCATAAGGGAAAAGGTAATATGGAAAATTTAAAAGAATATACGCGTGATAAATTCAGTTATACAGCAATTGATAAAGTTACAGTGGAAAATGATAAAGTTAGTTCTACAAAGGTTCGTGAGCTAATGAAAAATGGTAAGGTGGATGCCGCAAATAATCTACTTGGTAGACCATTGACCTTTAGTGGTATCGTGGTTAAAGGAGACCAACGTGGTAAGGAATTGGGTTATCCGACTGCCAATCTTGACTTACATGAAGATGTGTTGCTGCCAAAGCCAGGAATTTATGCCGTTAGAGTTATTTATAAAAATGAGATTTATGAAGGTATGGCAAATATCGGTACAAATCCCACTTTTACTGCAGATAGAGAAGACCTATCTACCGAAGTAAATATCTTTGATTACAATAATGACTTATATGGGGAAGAGTTACTGGTGGAATGGCATAAATACATCAGGGAAGAAGAAAAATATGACAGTGTGGATTCTTTAATTACGCAAATGGCACTGGATGAAAGAAATATTAGAGCTTACTTTTATAGTGAATTACAATAAAAGGATTGCAACACGGGGACTTGATTTTTTTCTTGAGAAGCGTTATGCTTGTTTATGTAAAACCGTCCCTTGGCATATCGTAACTCCGACGTTTGCTGGGAGACTGGGGATATAATAATACTAGGAGGTGCACCAGATGGCTATTACACAAGAACGTAAAAATGAAATCATTAATGAATACAAAGTTCATGATACTGACACTGGTTCTCCAGAAGTACAAATCGCTGTACTTACTGAGGATATCAATTCTTTGAACGAACATTTACGTTTTCATAAGAAAGATCATCATTCACGCCGTGGTCTTTTGAAAATGGTTGGTAAACGTCGTAACTTACTTACTTACCTACGTAATAATGACGTTACTCGTTACCGTGAATTAATTAAAAAACTCGGTTTACGCCGATAATTTACTTGAAAAGCAGGAGAAATCCTGCTTTTTCTATTATTACTTAGGAAATGATCAAAGTGAAAGTGGTATGCTGTAGACGCCATATATAACCACATATAGCTCAAGCTCCAAGCACATTGGGCTTCCCTCTTATTACTATTAATTCTTTACTACATAAATGCTTGATTTAAATTTTATCTTTCAATTAAATATCAGTTATATAGTTGCGGTTTGATTCCTGTACTTCTATAGTTTATTCTATAAAGAGAAACGCAAGCGTATGCAAGAAATTAGGATAAAATTTACATTTAGTTTTATAAACTACAAAATGACAATAGAAAGTTGTATTGAAAGGAGCACTATTACTAATGGCAGAAGAAAAACAAATATTCTCCACAGAAATCGCAGGAATGAAATTTACCGTTGAGACTGGAGAACTTGCGAAACAAGCAAATGGTGCATGTATGATTCATTACGGGGATACATCCGTATTATCTGTTGCTACTGCATCGAAAAATCCTAAAGATTTACCATTTTTCCCTTTAACAGTTAACTATGAAGAACGATTATATGCGGTAGGGAAAATTCCTGGAGGATTTATTAAACGTGAAGGGCGCCCAAGTGAGAAAGCGATATTGTCTTCCCGTTTAATTGACCGTCCTATTCGACCTTTATTTCCAGATGGTTTCCGGAATGAAGTTCAAGTTATTAGCACTGTTATGAGTGTAGACCAAGATTGTCCTTCTGTAATTGCAGCAATGATTGGTTCATCAATTGCCCTCTCAACTTCCAATATTCCGTTTGCAGAACCAATTGCTGGTGTTAATGTTGGACGAGTTGATGGTGAGTTTATTATCAATCCGACTATTGAACAAGAAGCAAAAAGTGATATTGAATTAACTGTTGCTGGAACAAAAGATGCAATTAACATGGTAGAAGCTGGAGCAGATGAAGTACCGGAAGAGGTCATGCTTGAAGCAATCATGTTTGGACATAATGAAATTAAACGTCTTGTTTCATTCCAGGAGGAGATTGTAAAAGCTGTTGGAGTGGAGAAATCGGATATTAAATTATTTGAATTGGATGAAGAATTAACTGCTAAAGTGGAAGCTGAAGCAAAAGATAAATTAATTGAAGCAATTCAAGTACAAGAAAAGCATGCTAGAGAAGAAGCCATTTCACATACAAAAGAAGAAGTACTACAAGCATATGAAGAAGAAGAAGCTGATATAGTTAAGCAAGTTAAATCCATTTTGGATAAAATGGTTAAGGAAGAAGTTCGCAGATTGGTCACAAAAGAGAAAATTCGCCCTGATGGTCGTAAACCAGCAGAGATTCGTCCATTATCTTCCCGTATTCACGTTCTACCAAGGACACATGGTTCAGGATTGTTCACACGTGGACAAACACAAGCTTTAAGTGTATGTACATTAGGTGCATTAGGTGATGTTCAAATTCTGGATGGCTTGGATCTGGAAGAGTCTAAACGTTTCATGCATCATTATAATTTCCCGCAGTATAGTGTTGGTGAAACAGGACCAATTAGAGGGCCAGGACGTCGTGAAATTGGTCACGGTGCATTAGGTGAACGAGCACTTGAAAAGGTCATTCCAAATGATAAAGATTTCCCTTATACAATTCGTTTGGTTTCAGAAGTATTAGAGTCCAATGGTTCGACCTCTCAGGCAAGTATTTGTGCTAGTACATTAGCTATGATGGATGCTGGCGTACCGATTAAAGCACCTGTAGCTGGAATAGCAATGGGGCTTGTGAAATCCGGTGAAGATTATACAATCCTAACAGATATTCAAGGTATGGAAGATGCTTTAGGTGACATGGACTTTAAAGTTGCAGGAACAGCTGAGGGTGTAACAGCACTGCAAATGGATATTAAAATAGATGGCTTGTCAAGAGAAATTCTTGAAGAAGCGTTAACACAAGCTAAAAAAGGACGGATGCAGATTCTTGAATCTATGCTCGCTACAATTAATGAGCCTAAGACAGAGCTCTCTGAGTTTGCACCAAAAATCCTTACAATGTCCATTAATCCAAACAAAATCCGTGATGTTATTGGGCCGAGCGGTAAACAAATTAACAAAATCATTGAGGAAACAGGTGTTAAGATTGACATCGAACAAGATGGAGGTGTATTTATTTCATCAACTGATTCTTCCATGAATGATCAAGCGAAGAAAATCATTGAAGATCTTGTACGCGAAGTTGAAGTCGGTCAGATGTATTTAGGAACGGTTAAACGTATTGAAAAGTTTGGCGCGTTTGTTGAATTATTTAAAGGAAAAGATGGTTTGGTACACATTTCCGAATTGGCTGAAGAGCGAACAAGTAAAGTAGAAGATGCTGTTTCTATTGGTGATCAGATTATGGTTAAGGTTAAAGAGGTAGACCGTCAAGGACGAGTTAATCTCTCTCGTAAAGCTGTTATTCTGGAAGAAAAAGAAAGAACTGAAAATGCTAAGCAACAATAAAATTATCGGAATGAAAAAAGAAGCTGAATAATCCAGTTTCTTTTTTTGCTTCTACCCAGTCGCCTCGCTTTTAATATTCATTCATACTTGTCCTTCTTGTGCATAGGAATGTAAGGGGAGGGGTATGTATGGGTAATTACAGAAAGTATGTAAACTTATTTGTATTTTTAATTCTCGTGGTGACAGTGTTTGATATTGAATATAATCCATTTGCGTTTAATCCGCCAATATTGGATACACAGACTACAGTTCAAAGTGATACGTTATATATGGAAATCGAAGAAAATAGTAAAAGCCTTTTTCAGAAACCTCAAAATGCTTATATTGATGAGGTATGGAAAAAAACAGCTGGTAGAAACGGTTTGAAAGTAAATGTGGAAAAATCATATGAAAAAATGAAATCAAATGGTATCTATGATGAATCTTTACTCGTGTATGAACAAATAACTCCTGAAATTACATTGAACGATTTACCTGCTTCACCAATTTACCGTGGCCATCCAGAAAAAAAGATGGTAGCATTATTGATCAATGTTTCTTGGGGAGAGGAATATATTCCAGAGATTTTAAGTATCCTAAAGGAAAATAAAGTGAAAGCAACTTTTTTTGTTGAAGGTAAATGGGGAAAAGCAAATGCAGAGCTTGTAAAGATGATCGACGAACAGGGACATGTAATTGGTAACCATGCTTACAACCATCCAGATATGGCAAAGTTGTCTGCTCAACAAAACATTAATCAAATCGATCAGACAAATCAAATATTGAAAGCAATTACAGGTAAAAAACCAAAATGGTTTGCCCCTCCGAGTGGCAGTTACAATGATCAAGTAATCCAGTCTGCTTATAATTTAAATATGGAAACCATTCTTTGGACCGTTGATACGATTGATTGGAAGAATCCCTCTGTTTCTGTTATGATTAATCGCGTACAAGAAAAACTACATCCTGGTGCCACGTTGCTGATGCATCCGACATCTTCAACTGCAAATGGAATGCATCAACTTATAAAATTAATTAAAGATAACGGATACAAAATAGGAACGATTGATTTACTTCTCAGTGAAGACAGGTAGTGTATCCAAAGACCTGTTTCAGAAATATTAGGAGGGAAAGTATTGATAGATAAGCATATAAGCAAAAATGGCTTACGTATTGTATTGGAAAGGATACCGGCAGTCCGTTCTGTGACAATCGGTATATGGGTACTTACTGGTTCTAGAAATGAAACCATTGAAAATAATGGAATTTCTCATTTTTTGGAGCATATGTTTTTTAAGGGAACAAAGACCCGATCTGCACAAGATATAGCCGAAGCATTTGATTCTATCGGTGGGCAAATTAACGCATTCACATCAAAAGAATATACGTGTTATTATGCGAAAGTATTAGATACCCATAAAGAATATGCTTTGGAAATACTTGCTGATATGTTCTTTAATTCTACTTTTGACGAAGAAGAAATGGAACGAGAAAAGAAAGTAGTATATGAGGAAATAAAAATGTATGATGATACGCCCGATGATATTGTACATGATTTACTGGCAAAAGCATCCTACGGGGACCATCCATTGGGTTATCCGATTTTAGGCACTGAAAAACAATTAAAAACCTTTGATCCTAGTCTGCTTAGGAAATATGTTGAGCAACGATACACACCTGATAATGTAGTTGTTTCCATTGCTGGGAATGTGGAGGATTCTTTTATCCATACCGTTGAAAGTTACTTTGGCAATTATGAATATCCTAAAGATACCAATGTGATTTTAAAACCATCTTTTCTTGCTGATTCGATTGAGCGTAATAAAGATACAGAGCAGGCACATCTATGTCTAGGTTTTGAAGGACTTCCTCAAGGTGAAGAAAATATTTACAGTCTTGTGATTATGAATAATGTACTTGGTGGAAGTATGAGTTCCAGACTTTTCCAAGATATTCGGGAAAAGCAAGGACTTGCATATTCAGTCTTCTCCTATCATTCGACATTTTTGGATAATGGATTACTTACGATCTATGCTGGTACCGGGAAAGATCAGTTATCGCTGCTAAGAGATACCATTAAAAAGACAGTGGATATCATGATCAAAGACGGTCTTTCAGATAAGGAACTGCGAAATAGCAAGGAGCAGCTAAAAGGAAGTTTAATGCTTAGTTTGGAAAGCACAAATAGTAGGATGTCAAGAAACGGCAGAAATGAGCTACTGCTTCAGCGTCATCGTACGTTGGACGAAATGATTCGAGAAATAGACGCAGTCAGTCATGATTCCGTTGAGCAAGTCATAAAGCAAGTATTTAATAATCAGGCATCAAGTGCGCTAATTGCGCCAGCTAATAATAATTAAAAAAAACGGTTTCAAACCAGTTATGGTCTGAAGCCGTTTTTGCTCATTTTCGGAGGCTTCAAAAAATAATCGTCCCACATTTTATACATAGGTTTTTTTACCCCTACATATATATGAAATATAAACAAATGCAGGAGGCCGGACAAATGCGATTTAGAGAAATGAGTGACAAGGAAATTATAAATGTAAATGAGGGTACGCGGATGGGGATTCTAGGACAGACAGACCTAGAAATCGATGAAGTAACTGGACAGATAGAATCATTTATCATACCAAATTATAAGTGGTTTGGATTAGTGAAAGAGGGAGAAGAAACGAAAATACGCTGGAACTCCATCAAGAAAATAGGCGAAGATATGATAATGATTGAAACGAATCATTTCGATAAGTAAAGGGAGCCCGGTTAGATACAAGGACTGCAATCCACAGCGAAGCCTAGAAGTAAACGAATTGCTACTTGAATTTTATATGTTCTAACGAGAAAAAGGCTAATATCATATGAATGATATTAGTCTTTTTCGTGTTTTTTTTAATCAGACAATCACTCCTAGTGCGCTATCACATAAGCTATAAAGAAAATGATTGAATCGTGTTCAAAAAGAACCGAGAAATTCGATATGCGATGTGTCGTTTTTAAGGGACATATTGAACACCCTATTATAGGAATTGGATGTCTGGAGGTATAAATAAATATGAATCAATTAATAGCTGTGATTGGTGGAGATGCACGTTATTTGGAGCTAATCAGGCAATTGAAAAATCTATCTAATACGACGATTATTCTTGTTGGGTTTGACAAACTGGAACAGGGTTTTACAGAGCTGAATCAAGTGGATTTGGAAGAGTTGGATCAATCGAAATTAGATGTAATCATTCTGCCAATTACAGGTACCGATATGGATGGGAATATCGAGACCGTATTTTCAGATAAGATGGCCAATCTGAATAAAGAATGGTTCAAAAAATTAAAAAAATCAGCCATGATATTTACGGGTATAACCAATGATTATCTATCCTCAGCTGCCAGCGAAGCGGGTACTCGTTTAATTTCGCTACTGGATAGAGATGATGTGGCCATTTATAATTCAATCCCTACTGCAGAAGGTACTATTATGATGGCTTTTGAACAAACAGATCATACGATTCACTCTTCACAGGTAATTGTTACAGGATTCGGTCGCGTTGGTAACACTGTAGCAAATAAGTTTTCGGCCTTAGGTGCAAATGTATCCGTATGTGCAAGAAGTATAAGAGACTTGGCCAGGATTACAGAAATGGGGCTGCATGCTATCCCATTGGAAAAGCTATCTGAGTATACGTATAACTGTGATGTGTTAATTAATACGATACCTGCTCCAATTATTACAAAGGAAGCAATTCAAAATCTCCCAACAAATGGAATCATTATCGATTTAGCATCCAAACCTGGTGGAACTGATTTTGCTTATGCTAAAAAGCGAGGGATAAAAGCAATCTTGGCAAGGAGCCTTCCTGGTATTGTAGCTCCTAGAACGGCTGGTAAGATACTGGCTGATGTCATCACTCAAATTTTAGAGGAAAAGAGGGAATCATCATGAGTCTGAAGGATAAGCGAATTGGGTTTGGTTTAACAGGATCCCATCACACACATAGTCAAGTATTCCCGCAAATTGAAAAACTTGTGATGGAACAGGCCGAAGTGATTCCCATCGTATCCTATACGGTCCAAAACACAGATTCAAAGTTCGGTAAAGCTTCAGAACATATCGAAAAACTAGAAAGTATTACAGGGAGAAAGGTGATTCGTACAATTCAGGATGCTGAACCACTTGGACCAAAATATCCATTGGATATCATGGTTATTGCTCCTCTTACTGGGAATTCATTAAGTAAGTTAGCTAATGCACTTACTGACAATCCGGTACTTATGGCATCCAAATCGACGATGAGAAATCAGAATCCCGTATTACTTGGTGTAACTACCAATGATGCTTTAGGTTTAAATGGCTCGAACTTAATAAAATTAATGAACAGTAAAAATATTTATTTTATCCCTTTTGGTCAAGATGATCCATATCATAAGCCAAATTCAATGACCGCAAACTTGGATTATTTACAGAAAAGCGTAGAATACGCTTTGAATGGAAAACAACTTCAGCCTATTATTATTCCTTATCTCCCTAAAAATATGTTAAAATAAAGAACTATAAGTTAATTATTTACCATTTTGAAGGGAGTCATTACAAATGACAGAGAAAAAAGCATACAATGTTGCAGTTGTTGGAGCAACAGGAGCAGTTGGTCAAAAAATAATGCAACTATTAGAAAATAAGAATTTCCCAATAAATGAATTGAAATTGCTCTCATCAAAGAGGTCTGCAGGAAAGAAGCTACGATTTGGCAATAAAGAAATAACGGTAGAGGAAGCAACACCAGACAGTTTTAAGGGTGTGGATATTGCACTGTTTTCCGCAGGAGGTTCTATTTCCAAAGAACTTGCGCCTGAAGCCGTAAAACATGGTGCTGTTGTAGTTGATAATACAAGTGCATACCGTATGGATGAGAATGTTCCCCTCGTTGTACCAGAGGTAAATAATGAGGATATTGCAAACCATAAAGGAATTATTGCAAACCCGAATTGCTCCACCATTCAGATGGTTGCAGCATTACATCCTATTAAAAAATCATTTGGAATGAATCGGATTATTGTTTCAACCTATCAGGCTGTATCAGGTGCAGGTGCAAAGGCAACAGAAGAATTAAAAGTCCAGGCACAACAATTTTTAAATGAAGAAGAGATGGAAGCAAATCTCCTTCCTGTTAGTGGCGATGAGAAGCATTATCCGATTGCATTTAATGCACTTCCACAAATTGATGTTTTTGGAGATAATGGATATACATTTGAAGAAATGAAAATGATCAATGAAACAAAAAAAATTATGCATGATGAAGCTATCTCTGTTGCGGCGACTTGTGTTCGTTTGCCTTTCTTTACTTCCCATGCTGAAAGTGTTTATATTGAAGTGGATAAAGATGGCGTAGAAGTTGCCGATTTATGGAAGGTATTGGAAGCTGCTGATGGTATTGTACTTCAAGATAATCCAGATGCTCAAGAATATCCAACACCATTAAGCGCAGCAGATAAAGAAGATGTTTTTGTTGGCCGTGTCCGCAAAGATCTTGATAATCCCAAGGGTTTTCATTTATGGGTAGTTTCAGATAACCTTCTTAAAGGTGCAGCATGGAATACAGTGCAAATTGCACAATCATTAATTAAAAATAATTGGCTATAATAGGATGTTTAAAAAGTGACAATAACAGTGACGGCTTGAACATACGGTATCCGGTAATAATAGAGGTGTTAGTATGCAAGTATTAGTTCAAAAATTTGGGGGAACTTCTGTACAATCAGAAGATAACAGGGAACACGTCATAAAACATATTAAAGATGCTTTAGTAAAAGACTATAAGCTCGTAGTCGTCGTATCTGCATTGGGAAGAAAACCAGACCCATATGCAACGGATACTCTATTAGGCTTAGTTGATTATCCTGCTACTGGGACCTCTGTACGTGAACTGGATTTATTAATGTCGTGTGGAGAAATTATCTCTTCGGTGGTTCTTTCCAATGAACTTCAAAAAAATCATATATCTGCAGTTGCTTTAACCGGAGCACAGGCTGGTTTTTTGACTACAGAGGACTTCAACAAGGCGAAAATAAAAGAAGTAAATCCAGCCCGTATTCTTAAAGAATTTGAAAAAAATGATGTCGTCGTTGTTGCCGGATTTCAAGGTCAGAGCGAAACAGGTGAGGTTACGACGATTGGACGGGGTGGAAGTGACACGAGTGCTGCTGCGCTTGGAGTAGCATTATCGGCAGAACGGATTGAGATATTTACAGATGTTAATGGAATTATGACTGCTGATCCAAGAGTGGTAAAAACCGCTCGTCCACTGGATATCGTCACATACAATGAAATCTGTAATTTAGCATACCAAGGTGCGAAAGTCATTCATCCACGTGCAGTAGAAATTGCGATGCAAGGTAAGATACCGATGCGTATAAGGTCAACCTATTCTGAGGAGTTGGGAACGTTGGTTACTTCATCAAGAGTTGCTGAACTGGGGACTGATATTCCAGATAGAATGATTACTGGTATTGCACATATATCGTCAATCACACAAATTAAAGTACAGACGAAAGAATCAGTCTATCGATTACAATCTGAAGTATTTAAGGCGATGGCAGAAGCAGGAATATCGGTTGATTTTATCAATATTTCTCCTAAAGGTGTCGTCTATACTGTACCTGAATCCCATACGGAAAGAGCGGTTAATATTCTTGAAGTTCTAGGCTTTCACCCGGAGATTACAGAAGGATGTGCTAAAGTTTCGGCAGTAGGTGCGGGAATGAGTGGTGTACCTGGAGTCGCCTCAAAAATTGTTCAAGCATTGACAAATGCAGGGGTGCAAATATTGCAATCAGCGGATAGTCACACAACAATCTGGGTTTTGGTGCATAATAATGATTTAATTACAGCAGTAAATGCATTACATGAAGTTTTTGGCCTTAGTAACTTAAATGAAACAGTTTAATTAAAGCCTTAACGAGAATGTTCAAAATGGGAAAACCTTCCTGAACACACGTATAGAAGAAAGGTGATTATGAATGAAGTTTGGGCGAGTACTGACTGCCATGGTCACTCCATTCGATAACAATGGAAAATTAGATCTTAAGCAAACAAGTGTTTTAATTGAATATTTACTTGGTAATGGAACAGAGGGTTTAGTGGTTGCTGGAACTACTGGCGAATCTCCGACTATGACAACGGACGAAAAAAACCAACTGTTTAAGCATGTCGTAAAGGTTGTGAACAAAAGGGTACCCGTAATTGCTGGTACAGGTAATAATCATACATCTGCTTCAATAAAATTGACAAAAGAAGCGGAAGCATGTGGTGTAGATGCTATTATGCTTGTTACACCATATTATAATAAACCGAGTCAACACGGGATGTTCGAGCATTTTGCAGCCATTGCTAAGGAAACGGATTTACCAGTGATGCTCTATAATATTCCAGGGCGCTCTGTAGTTAATATGACTGCGGAAACGATTATTAATTTGAGTGCGATTGACAATATTGTTTCCGTAAAAGAAGCAAGTGGTGATCTTGATCAAGTTTCAGAAATCATTGAACACACGGGAGATGATTTCAGTGTATATAGTGGAGACGATAGCTCAACATTACCTATGCTGGCAGTAGGTGCTGACGGCGTGATTTCTGTCGCATCTCACGTAATAGGGAATGAAATGAATACGATGGTTAATCACTTCTTGGACGGCAGGATAAACGAAGCTGCATCCATGCACCGTATGCTACTACCAATTATGAACGGGCTTTTCATGGCGCCTAACCCATCACCCGTTAAAGCAGCACTTCAAATGAAGGGGATTGAAACAGGAAGTGTACGATTACCATTAATCCGTCTTACAGATGAAGAAATGGCTAAATTAAAGATTCTTATTGAAGGATGAAAATACCGGCTGAAAGCAGCCGGTATTTTTTGTATATTTACGTTCATACTAACCGTATAACTAGATATAAAGGGAGTGTCCGTAAATGAATAATAATAAAGATCAAAAAGAAAATCCACAACAAGATAATCAGCCAAATTCATCGTCGTTAGTTGAAAAGATTCAGCAATTGGGTCAATCCAATATTCCCCAGGCACCTGAATCAAATATTCACGTTCTTTCTATTATTGGTCAAGTCGAAGGACATTTGCAATTACCACCTCAAAATAAGACAACTAAATATGAGCATTTGCTTCCGCAGCTTATAGCAATTGAACAGAATCCAAAAATTGAAGGATTGATTATCCTGTTGAACACAGTTGGAGGAGATGTCGAAGCTGGGCTGGCGCTTGCTGAAATGATAGCATCGATTTCTAAACCAACAGTTTCCATTGTTCTTGGAGGTGGCCATTCTATTGGAGTGCCAATTGCAGTTGCAACGGACTATTCATTTATTGTACCGTCGGCAACAATGACAATTCATCCTGTAAGGTTGACAGGATTAGTAATTGGAGTGCCTCAGACATTCGAATATCTCGATAAAATGCAGGATCGAGTAATTCATTTTGTCGTGGAACATTCAAATATTAAAGAAGAAAAATTCAAGCATCTTATGTTTGAAAAGGGGAATCTGACAAGAGATATTGGAACAAATGTTATTGGAAAAGATGCAGTTGACTATGGATTGATTGATGCAGTAGGTGGCGTTAAAGATGCAATGAGTAAATTAAATGAATTTATTGGTACAAGTACATCAGAGGAAAGTAGTGTTGTACAATGATATTATATACACCTCTAGCACACAACGATATATTCCCAACAGAGATGGATGCATATACCAGTATCGAGAGTGTCTCTTATAAAGGGAGGACAGTATATGCAGAAAGAATGCAGAATGGATCCTATCAGATACAGCAATTAATTTCAACTGACCCCCAGGATTTTTTAAACTCGGAATTTTCACCAGGTAGAATCTTAAACTGAAACCAATTATTACCAAGATTTATGATATAATTGCATGTAAGAATACCCTTGCCAATTTGAAGGCAAGGGTTTACTATTCGTATATGTTCGTATAGACAGAGGTGAGAGAATGGCTAAAAAAAGAAAAAGAAAAAGTGTAAAACAAACGAAACTATTGAAATTGGAACTACTTGGACTATTATTTATTTTTCTATCCATATTTGGAAGTGGAGCAAGTGCGATTAGTGATGGTGCGATACCGGGCTGGCTCGAATATTTCTTCCAATTCTTCTTGGGAATCTGGTATTTTGTTGCTTCCGTATTCTTGTTTATTACTGGATTATTTTTACTTATTAAAAGAAAGTATCCGAATTACTGGAATAGAAAGATGGTAGGCTTCTATATTTTGTTTGCGGGTATATTGCTGTTTACACATATTCAGACAATTGAAAGTTTACTAGTATCAGCAGAAAACATCTCCATCATCGGAACTACTTGGAGTAATTTTCTGGCATATATTAATGGGACAGGTACTGCTGTACAAATTGGTGGCGGAATGTTAGGGGCAGTCATTTTTACATTCTGTTATTATTTATTCTCTTTGGCCGGTTCAAAAATTGTTGCTGTCTTCTCCATGTTGATAGGCGTTATATTTATTACAGAATTATCTGTAGGCGATCTGTTTTCCAAACTATTTGCTAAGATAAAATTAATGATGACGAAGCAGGCTACAAAGTGGAAAGATGCTAGAGCTGAAAAAAAACAGCATAAGGATGAGAAACAAATACTTCAGGAGGAGACGGTTGTACAAGAAGACGTGCAGCAGGAAGAACCTTTTATAAATGATTTTACGGACATTGCTTATTCCGCACAAGAAACGAATTCTAATATGGTAAAAGCAGAAGTAAATGAATCTACGAAAGAGGAATCGGTAGTGGAAAATGAGGTAGAGCAACCGATGCCAATGACCGCTACGGAAAACTATGACTATGTGCTGCCATCACCTGAATTACTGGCTGAACCTGCGCATAATTCACAGCAGCAGGAAAAGTCACAAATCAAAGCTACAGTACGCAAACTTGAAAGAACCTTCCAAAGTTTTGGAGTTAAAGCGAGAATTACAAAGGTTCATGTTGGGCCAGCAGTAACAAAATATGAAATATCACCAGAAGCTGGTGTTAAAGTAAGTAAGATTGTAGGTTTGCATGATGACATTGCACTGGCACTGGCTGCAAAGGATATTCGGATTGAAGCACCAATTCCAGGTAAATCAGCTGTTGGTATTGAAGTACCTAACAAGGAAATTGCGATGGTTTCGCTTCGGGAAGTACTGGATAAAACGTGGAGTAATAAAACTTCCAAACTATTATATGCATTAGGAAGAGATATTTCCGGGGAAGCTGTGGTAGGAGAATTAAATAAAATGCCACATCTTCTGATTGCAGGCGCAACAGGTAGTGGTAAAAGTGTATGTGTGAATGGGATAATTACGAGTATTTTAATGCGTGCAAAGCCCCATGAAGTAAAAATGATGATGATCGACCCGAAAAAAGTAGAATTGAATGTTTATAATGGAATCCCACATTTACTGGCACCGGTCGTCACCGATCCGAAGAAAGCATCAAGAGCATTAAAAAAAGTAGTATCTGAAATGGAAAGAAGATATGATTTATTTTCCGATACAGGTACCCGCAACATTGAAGGCTATAACGAGTATATTCGAAAATATAATTTAAGCACAGAAGAAACACAGCCGAATCTACCATATATTGTTGTTCTGGTAGATGAGTTGGCAGATTTAATGATGGTAGCTTCCAATGACGTAGAAGACTCGATTACGAGGTTAGCCCAAATGGCAAGGGCTGCAGGGATACACTTAATTATTGCTACACAGAGACCGTCCGTGGATGTCATCACTGGTGTAATTAAGGCGAATATTCCATCCAGAATAGCTTTCAGTGTATCTTCTCAGATTGATTCCAGAACAATCCTTGACTCAGGCGGAGCAGAGAAGTTACTTGGTAGGGGAGATATGTTGTTTATGCCAGTTGGCTCTTCTAAGCCAACCCGAGTGCAAGGAGCATTCTTGTCAGATGAAGAGGTGGAACGAATTGTTGATCATTGCATAGATCAGCAAAAAGCATCTTATCAGGAAGAGATGATTCCCGAAGAAACAAGTGAAGTTGTTGAACAAGTGGATGATGATCTATATGATGATGCTGTGCAAATGATTACGGAATTGCAGAGTGCCAGTGTTTCCATGCTACAGCGGAGATTCCGAATTGGTTATACACGGGCAGCTCGGCTGATTGATGCCATGGAAGCCAGAGGAATCGTTGGACCGTATGAAGGCAGTAAACCCCGTACCGTATTGATTTCGCAATCAACGGAGGAAAAAACATCCTAATAGAGGTATTAAGAGAATAAGAGGCAGGCTAATCAGACATAGTATGATTAGCCTGCCTCTTTATGTCTATAATTGTCAAAAGATGATGATTTATTTAAGAAATTTATCCTAATTCTATTTATTTATTTTATTAATGGTGGTAATATTAATGACGGACAAAGAGTCAAACGTCTGAGGTCAGATCTCTTTAATAGCAGCTGAAGGGAAGAGGGGATTTTGTGTCGATTAGAACAGATTCAAGGCACCTTTATTTACAAGTCATTGATGAAATTACAAGAGATATTGGGAATGGCACCTATAGTGAAAATGAAAAACTGCCATCCGAGTATCAGTTGTCTAAACGATTAGGTGTTTCCAGAGCTACATTAAGAGAGGCTTTGCGCATTCTTGAAGAAGATAATATTGTAACAAGAAGGCATGGGGTTGGTACCTTTGTAAATTCGAAACCAATTTTTTCATCAGGAATTGAAGAACTGAAAAGTGTAACACAAATGATTGAGCAGTCAGGAAAAATAGCTGGTTCTCAATATTTATCTACAGAACTAGTAGAAGCCACTGATGAAGAAAAAGCAAAGTTCTCCTCACAAAATGTTGATACCCTTGCAAAAATTGAGAGAGTACGGACTGCTGATAATAATCCGGTTGTATTTTGCATTGATAAGGTTCCTGCAAAATTGATACCGCTCCACCGTGTGCATGAAGAAGATTCAATCTTTGAACTACTGGAAGAATATGCGAATAAACGGATCTCTTATGCTGTTACATATATTGAACCAATCAGTTATCATGACCGTATATTCAGTATATTGAATTGTGCACCAGATCTATCTCTTCTCTTGCTAAAGCAGGTACATTACACAAGTGAAGATGAAGCGGTTCTTTATTCAGCTAATTATTTCCGTTCGGATGTATTTAGTTTTCATGTTTTAAGAAAACGTGTATAAAAACCGGGCTATATCATAGGGGGTGATGAGCGAAAATAAAGGAGCAAGTTTAAAAGAGTGATTCAATGCTAGAATAGTCAAAATTAAATTATATAAAGGAGCTTTTAAATATGATAAATCGTAAATTTATTTTGTTATTTGCTTTACTACTTAGTCTCGGACTTGTATTAGCTGCATGTGGCGGGGGTTCCGATGAAGAAGAAACTACAGATTCAACGGACAGCGGAGATGGTGCTGCTACTGAAGATGAGGATTCTACAGAATATAGTATTGCTATGGTAACCGATCAAGGTGGAGTAGATGACAAATCCTTTAACCAATCCGCATGGGAAGGTATGCAAGCATGGGGAGAAGAACATGGTTTATCAAAAGGGAATGGCTTTGCTTATGCACAATCAGGATCAAAAGCAGACTTTATGCCAAATATTACACGCCTTGTTCGTGATGAATATAGTCTTATCTTTGGTACTGGTTTTCTTTTACAAGAGGATCTTCAAAAAGCTGCAGAACAATTTCCAGATACTAAATTTGCATTAGTTGACGCTATTGTAGAAGCACCAAATGCAGTAAGTGTTACTTTCAAAGAACATGAAGGATCATTCTTGGCTGGTGTTGCTGCAGCTAGCAAGACAACTACAGACAAACTTGGTTTTGTCGGCGGAATTGATTCCCCTTTAATCAACAAATTTGAAGCAGGATTTATTGCAGGAGCAAAATCTGTGAATCCAGCGATTGAAGTAGACGTACAGTATGCTGAAACATTTGATGATCCATCAAAAGGTAAGTTAATTGCTTCCAATATGTACAGCAATGATATTGACATTATCTTCCATGCTTCTGGTGGAACTGGAAATGGTGTATTCAACCAAGCGAAAGATATAAAGCAAAACGATCCAGAACGTGAAATTTGGGTTATCGGTGTTGACCGTGACCAACATGAAGACGGTGAAATAAATGATCAAAATGTTACATTGACTTCTATGATCAAGCGTGTGGACGTTGCAGTGCAGGAAGTCGCTAACATGCTAGCAAACGATCAATTTCCAGGTGGAGAACTTATCGAATTCGGTATTGAAGAAGAAGGAATTGCTATTGCTGAAACAAATACAGAAGCAATGACAGAAGAAATTGTTAATACAGTAAACGAATGGCAAGAAAAGATTCTTAGCGGAGAAGTAGAAGTACCCCAAACACGTGAAGAATTAGAGACATTCGAAAGCTCGCTTTAATAAATGAGGAAGAAGGCTGATTACAGCCTTCTTCTATCATGTTGCATAAAATCTTCAACTAAAGAGGATCTGTATAAAGATCCTTTTTGTTTGGTGATTTTATTAAAATAATACCATTAAAAGATATATTAGATGATAAAGGGGTGAACATGGTGGAGTATGTGATTGAAATGTTGAACATACGAAAAGAATTTCCAGGTATCGTTGCGAACGACAACATTACGGTTCAGCTTAAAAAAGGTGAAATCCATGCTCTTTTAGGTGAAAATGGTGCAGGGAAGTCCACTTTAATGAATGTTTTATTCGGTTTGTACCAGCCAGAGCAAGGAGAGATAAGGGTTAAAGGTAAAAAAGTTAATATTACAAACCCTAATATTGCGAACGAATTAGGAATAGGAATGGTGCATCAGCATTTTATGCTTGTTGAACCATTTACAGTAACTCAAAATATTGTGCTTGGTAGTGAACCTACCAAAAAGAGTGGAGTTATTGATATAGAAAGGGCAAGAAAAGAAATTAAAGAGATTTCCGATAGGTATGGTTTGAAAGTAGACCCCGATGCCAAAATCAGTGATATTTCTGTTGGAATGCAACAACGTGTCGAAATTTTAAAAACGCTTTATCGAGGTGCTGAAGTTCTTATATTTGATGAACCTACTGCAGTACTGACGCCTCAGGAAATACATGAGTTAATGGATATCATGCGTTCGCTTGTTAAAGAAGGAAAATCCATCATTTTAATTACCCACAAATTAAAAGAAATTATGGAAGTCTGTGACAGTTGTACCGTAATCCGAAAAGGAAAAGGCATTGGTACGACAGATACTTCCACTACAAATGTAAATGAACTTGCTTCCTTAATGGTTGGCAGGGAAGTTAATTTCAATACTATAAAAACTAAATCCCATCCAAAGGAAACGGTACTTAAAGTAGAAAATCTGGTAGTGAAAGATTCTAGAAAAGTAGATCTTGTCAAAGGGCTTAATCTTGAAATTCGTGCTGGTGAAATTGTTGGTATTGCAGGGGTAGATGGCAATGGACAATCAGAGTTAATTGAAGCTATTACAGGGTTAACCAAATCCGTATCAGGGAAAATAGAACTGAAATCTAAAAATATCACGAATAAAAGCCCAAGAAAAGTCACTGAAAGTGGTATTGGGCATATTCCTCAGGATAGGCATCGATTTGGACTCGTTCTGGACTATTCAATTGGTGAAAATATGGTCCTCCAAACCTATTATAAAAAGCCGTATTCCAAAGCGAAAGTATTGAATTATAAAGAAATTCTAAATAAGGCAGAGAAATTAATCCAAGAATATGATGTGCGTACACCAAGTGTACATACGCCAGCAAGAGCGTTATCAGGTGGTAATCAGCAAAAGGCAATCATTGGTCGGGAAGTGGATCGTTCACCGGACTTACTGATTGCTGCGCAGCCTACTAGAGGTCTTGATGTTGGTGCAATCGAATTTATTCATAAAAAGTTAATTGAGGAGCGGGATAAAGGAAAGGCAATCCTTCTTGTCTCTTTTGAACTGGATGAAATTATTGACGTAAGTGACCGAATAGCAGTAATGTTTGACGGTAGTATTGTAGCTGAGGTTAAACCGGAAGAAACAAATGAACAAGAGCTTGGCCTGTTGATGGCTGGCAGTAAGGTAAAGGCGGGTGAATCCAATGTTACAGAATAAATTATTTACCGTTCTAGTGCCTATTATTTCCGTTTTTCTTGGCTTGCTAGCAGGTGCAATTATCATGCTCGTTTCCGGATTTAATCCAATTGAAGGATACACCGCCTTATGGAATGGAGCATTCGGGGATTCTTATACCCTTGGTGAAACGATAAGAAGATCGACACCATATATTTTGACAGGTTTATCCATTGCATTTGCATTCCGTACCGGTTTATTTAATATTGGTGCTGAAGGTCAGGTAATAGTTGGTTGGCTTGCAGCAGTATGGGTAGGGCTTGCAGTCGATGCTCCAATGTATATTCATTTACCGCTTGCTATTATCGCAGCAGGAGTAGCGGGAGCACTTTGGGCATTTATCCCGGGTATACTGAAGGCAAAACTTGGAGTGCATGAAGTTATTGTAACGATTATGATGAACTATATTGCATTATTTGTAACAAATGACATTATAAGAAATGTATTAACAGATCGCCAAACCACAACGGAAGCAATTCCTGCTTCAGCTTCATTGGCATCTGACTGGTTGCAAAGTATTACATTATACTCCCGTGTTCACTATGGAATACTAATCGCTTTATTTGCTGCTGTAATGATGTGGTTTATTATCCAGAGAACAACGATTGGCTATGAGCTGAAATCGGTCGGCTATAACGGGCATGCTTCTCGATATGCCGGAATGAATGTAAGTAAAAATATAGTGCTCTCGATGGTTATAGCGGGGACATTTGCAGGTTTGGCAGGTGCCATGGAAGGTTTGGGAACCTATGGAACCATTTCTGTTATGTCCGGTTTTCCGAATATGGGCTTTGATGGTATAGCTGTTGCCTTACTTGGCGCAAATACCGCTCTAGGTGTTGTACTTGCAGCATTTCTGTTTGGGGCATTAAAAGAGGGCGCTGGTGAAATGCCTACTGGTGCTGGCGTGCCAACTGAACTTGTAGATATCATTATTGCTTTAATTATTTTCTTTGTAGCATCTAGCTATATTATTCGCTGGATATTACTGCGCTTTAAAAAGGAGGGTAAATAAATGTTAGATATATTGCAGTCTGTTATCCCTACAGCATTATTTTACTCTGCACCTTTGATTTTTACTGCATTAGGTGGTGTATTCAGTGAACGGGCTGGGGTTGTAAACATTGGTCTGGAAGGATTAATGGTAATGGGAGCATTTGTCGGAATAGTGTTCAATTTAACTTTTTCAGATGTGCTTGGTGTTTGGACGCCGTGGGTTTCCATAATAGTTGCGATGGTAGTGTCTGCGATCTTTTCGATTATTCATGCTGTTGCATCGGTTTCGTTCCATGCGAGTCAGGTTGTAAGTGGTGTGGCAATCAACATGCTGGCGTTAGGTATCGGTGTATATTTAACGAAGCAATGGTACGGAAAAGGTCAGACAGATATGGTAGATCAGCCTTTTTATACAACCAATATTCCCATTTTATCTGATATTCCAATTATAGGTTCTATCTTTTTTGAAGGTATTTATATTACTTCTTATATAGCAATTGCTTTTGCCTTTATTGCTTGGTTTGTATTGTACAGAACGCCATTTGGCTTGCGTTTACGTGCAGTAGGTGAACATCCGATGGCAGCTGATACAAATGGTATCAATGTACCCAAGATGCGCTATATTGCTGTAATCTTGTCCGGAGCACTCGGAGGAATTGGTGGATCGGTATTCGCTCTTACGATTGCTTCGAATTTCTCGCATTCAACCATTGTTGGACAGGGGTTTATGGCATTGGCCGCCGTTATTTTTGGAAAATGGCATCCTATTGGTGCAATGGGTGCAGCATTATTTTTCGGTTTTGCCCAAAGTTTAAGTGTTATTGGATCAAGTATTCCCTTGTTTGAGAATGTACCGCAGATATTCCTTTTAATTGCGCCATACGTGTTAACCATTTTGGCACTTGCAGGGTTTATCGGACGTGCTGAAGCGCCAAAAGCAAATGGCGTTCCTTATATTAAAGGAAGTAGATAGAGACATAATGGATTTAAAATAACTTTTAACTGACTTGCTAATATTAGCAAGTCAGTTTTTTTTGACGTATAATGGATGCCAACTGGTAAAATTGTGCAGAATACATGTGGAGAAATAATATTACATAGCATCGGAGGATATTTATGAATACTATTCAAGAAAAGCAACATCGTGAAAACGGTCTCAAACTTCATTTTATACAAAGTAAAAAATACAAAACGATTAATATCGTTGCAAAGTTAAGAGCAAATCTTGAGAAGGAAACGATTACTAAAAGAGCTTTACTGCCTTATATACTAAAACAGGGAACAAAAAACTATCCGAGCAGAAGTGAGCTTCAATTAAAATTGGATGAATTATATGGTGCCGTTCTATCTGTTGACGGCGGAAAAAAAGGTGAAAACCATATTATTACCGTTCGTATGGAATTCGCCAATGAGAAATTCATTCCTGAAGAATCGTCTATTATTGATGATGCAATCAGTTTGTTCAGTGAAATCTTATTTCAACCCAATGTTAAAGGAAATGGTTTCGATGAATCTGTATTTAAGCGTGAAAAGGAGACGTTGAAACAAAAAATAAATGCCATTCAAGATGATAAAATGAGTTATGCCAATATGCGACTCATTGATGAAATGTGTGAAGATGAAGCGTATCAACTTCATGTTCATGGGTATGAGGAAGATCTGGGTACCATGACGAATGAAGACCTGTATGATTATTACAAAACTTTGTTTGAGACTAACGAATTGGATGTTTACGTTCTTGGAGATTTCGATGAGGATAAGATAAAAGAGAAAATCACGAATGAAATGAAAATTAATCAACAAAATGTTCTTGAATTTAATCCTTCTAAGGCAATAAAGTCGGTTAAAGAACCTAGTGAAGTTATTGAGAAGCAGAATGTCCAACAGGCAAAGCTTCATATTGGTTATCGTACCAATACCTTATTTCAGGATAAAGAATACTTTCCTCTGCAAGTTTTTAACGGATTATTTGGGGGATTCCCAAGTTCCAAGTTGTTTATCAATGTTAGAGAAAAAAACAGTCTGGCTTATTATGCATCTTCCCGTGTGGAAAGTCATAAAGGGTTACTGTTTGTATTTAGTGGAATTGCACCGGAAGATTTCGAAAAAGCAAGGGATATTATTCGTCTTCAGGTAACAGCAATGAAAGACGGAGACTTTACAGAAGAAGCGTTAAGTGAAACAAAGGATTTAATTATCAATCAATATAAAGAAACGATGGATCATCCACAAGGCCTCATCGAAATGCTATATCAGCAAGTAATAGGCAATAGATCCCTCACTCCCGATGAATTAATTGAAGGAATACGACAGGTAACTAAAGAAGAAGTTATCCAGGCTGCTGGGAAAATTGAGGAAGATACTGTATACCTGTTAACAAGTGAAGGAGGATCAAAAGATGAATAAACAAACATACCAGGATATAAATGAAACATTATATTCGGAAAAACTAGATAATGGGCTCACCGTTTTTTTACTGCCAAAGCCGCAAATGGCAAAGGCCTTTGGTATCTTTTCAACAAATTATGGGTCGATTGATCAAACCTTTGTTCCCATCGGTGAATCAGAGGAAATGAATGTACCGGAGGGAGTAGCCCACTTCCTGGAACACAAACTTTTCGAAAAAGAGGACCGTGATGTTTTCGCTGATTTCGGAAAACAAGGTGCCTCACCAAATGCATTTACATCATTTACGAAGACAGCCTATTTATTTTCTGCTACAGATAACATTGAAAAAAATGTGGAAACATTGGTCGACTTTGTACAAGATCCTTATTTTTCTGAGAAGTCCGTTGAAAAGGAAAAAGGGATTATTTCTCAGGAGATTAAAATGTATGACGATCAGCCTGATTGGCAATCGTTTATGGGTATAATAAAGAGCATGTTTAAGAATCATCCGGTTAACAAAGATATTGCAGGAACGGTTGAATCCATTACTTCCATTACGAAAGATGATTTATACACGTGTTATAACACGTTTTATCATCCAGAAAATATGTCTTTATTCGTTGCAGGCAATTTTGACCCCGAGAAGATGATGAAAATGATTGAATCCAACCAAAGTAAAAAGTCTTTTAAAGAGATGGAAGAACTTAAGCGTAACTTTCCAGAAGAGCCAGAAGAAGTTGCAATGAAGGAAAATAAAATTATCATGCCTGTTTCCATTTCTAAATGTACGATTGGGATAAAAGAGTCTAATACCGAACTCAGTAAAGAAGTATTCCTTCGTAAAGATTTGCTTGGCGGTATGGTGTTGAGTCATTTCTTTTCCACGGGGGGAGAATTCTATCAGGAACTTTATAAAGCGAATCTGATCGATGGCAGCTTTTATTTTGAGACGAGTCTTGAAAAGAACTTTGGCTATTCAATGATTGGAAGCAATACACATGAGCCTGAACAATTCTCTAAGAAGGTCATTGAGTTACTACTTTCTACAAATGAAGTCCAACTTACGGAAGAAGTATTTGAACGAATGAAGAAAAAGAAAATTGGTCAGTTGTTACGGGCGATGAATTCACTTGAGTTTATTGCGAATAACTATACTTCCTATCATTCGATGGGGATTAATTTATTTGAAATTATTCCTGCAATACAAGAATTGACACTGATCGATGCAAATAATTTTATGAAAAACTGGATTAGTGAGAATCGATTAGCTGTCTGTACGATTGCTGCGGAGTAAGGAGATAAGATGGGGGAAAATGTACTGATTATTGGGGCAAGCGGAGACATTGGTAAAGCTATCTCGGAACGACTTGTGAAAGATGGCTATAACGTATTGCTCCACTACAATAAGAATAGAGAAAACATAGATGCATTGAGAAAAGAATTAAACACGGAAGCAATACTCACTGTTCTTCAAGCAGATCTAAGCAACAATGAAGAAATGAAACGATTTCTTACCGAGCTGGTTTTGCCTGTAGACTATGTTGTGTTTGCTAGTGGCAATGCGCATTTCGGATTACTTCAGGATACATCGGAAAAAGTAATGGACGATATGCTCTCGTTGCATGTTAAAGCACCGTGGATGATTACGAAACATTTATTACCTCAAATGATACAAAATAAAAAAGGAAAAATCATTTTCATTACATCAATTTGGGGCAATACCGGAGCAAGTTATGAAGTCATATACTCTTCGGTAAAAGGTGCTCAAAACAGCTTTGTCAAAGCATTGGCAAAGGAAGTTGCACCTTCAGGGATTATGGTAAATGCAATAAGCCCAGGGTATATTGAAACGAAAATGAATAGCCATTTAACAGACGATGAAAAAATGTCAATCATTGCAGATATACCTCTTAATCGAGCTGGGTTGCCAAGCGAAATTGCTCATTTTGTGAGCTTTTTATTTGATGAAAGAGCAAGTTATATCCAAGGGGAAATTATTAATATTACCGGTGGTTGGTAGGAAACTCTTATTTTTCCTGTATAAATAATGGATAATCTCAAATACTATACAGGATAAAATGAATAGAGGAGGCATGCCAAATGTCAGTTCTTGATAATTTTGAATCGTGGAAAGGTTTCTTGGCAGATAGGCTTGAACAGGCACAGCAGCAGGGAATGGATCAACAAACAATTTCTAGTGTTGCTGCTGAAGTAGGCGACTACCTGGCTCAAAGTGTTAATGCAAAAACCGGAGAAGAAGCGGCGTTAAAAGAATTATGGAATGCAGCGTCTGAACAGGAACAGCAGGCACTGGCCAACGTTATGATAAAGCTTGTAAAAGAACAGTAAAAGCAATTGATAATTACATTGTTAAAAAGCTGTATAGACGAATCTATACAGCTTTTTTTCATGGGAAATTGAATTTACATGGAATCATACGGTAATTTGTTTAGAAAAATTGAAAATAATGTTATATTACTAATAGAACATAAAAAGTGAGTATGATATATATACTTAGTAAGTACCGGTTTTGATTGCTTAATGCGAATTTAGTATGTAAAATAAAGGAGCTTATTATGGAAAGAACCGAATGGTATCTTGAATATGAGATTCAAATGAACCGTCCTGGTTTATTAGGTGATATCTCTTCTTTATTAGGTATGCTTTCAATTAATATAATCACTATAAATGGAGTAGAGAATTCCAGAAGGGGAATGCTGCTTCTTTCAAAATATGATGAGAACATAACAAGATTAAAGTCAATTTTGCAAACCATGGATACAATTAAATTATTTAAATTACGTAAGCCTAAGCTAAGGGATAGAATGGCTGTCCGACATGGAAAATATATACACACAGATAGTGACGATCGAAAAACAATTCGTTTTGTTCGTGATGAATTGGGTCTACTTGTCGACTTTATGGCAGAGCTTTATAAGCAAGAAGGACATAAATTAATAGGTATCCGTGGTATGCCACGGGTTGGTAAGACAGAATCGGTTGTTGCCGCCAGTGTTTGTGCTAATAAACGTTGGTTGTTTGTCTCGAGTACGATGATAAAGCAAACAGTAAGAAGTCAGCTTATCGAAGGCGAATATAATCCAGATAATATTTATATCATTGATGGTGTCGTATCCAAGAGAAAAGCGAATGAACAGCATTGGCAATTGATTCGAGAAATTATGCAACTCCCCGCCATAAAGGTAGTGGAGCATCCGGATATTTTTGTACAGTCCACAGAATATAGTATGGATGATTTTGATTATATTATTGAACTCAGAACAGATGAAGAACAAGAAATAACATATGAATCAGTAGAAATGCAGCAACTTAGTGGGCAAAGTGGATTTTCTATGTTTGATTTTTAAAATGGAAGGTGTTATCTATGGATGTAGGGGCTAAGCTGAAAGAAGCACGTCTTGCGAGTGGGTTGTCATTAGACACACTTCAAGAAACAACAAAAATACAAAAGAGATATTTAGTAGCTATTGAAGAGGGAAATTTGCATATATTACCAGGTAAATTTTATGCGCGCGCATTTATAAAAGAATATGCAAACGCAGTTGGATTAGATTCAAGTGAATTAGTGGAAGAGTATAAAGAAGAAATCCCCACTACAGAAGAAGAAAATGTACAGTATACAAGGATTCAACGGACAAGGAAGTCAAATAATTCAGAAAAGGGGTCTGGCTTTTCTTCTCTCATACCAGCGATTATTGTGGTTTTACTTATAATTGGTATTGTTTTTGTTGCTTGGTGGTTTATACGGGAGAATATGGCAGAAGACGGTGCAGCCCCTATTGAAGAACCACAGGATAATGTTATTATAACGAACCCCGATAATACGGGTTCAGGATCATCGGCTGATAATCAGGATGAAGAAGCAGAAGATGATAATGCAAATGAAGATGGAACAGATGAAGCTATAACGGAGGAAGATGATGCTTCAGATGATTCTTCAGATGATTCTGAAGAAGAACCATCAGAAGCAGAAATCACTGTAGTTGAAGAAGGAACAGGTTCAACACCTACCTCTACGTTAGAAATAAACAATGCTGGGGATGAAATAACGATTACGCTGGAGTCAGCTAATACGAATGATACTTGGCTCGAAGTCAGAGACGAAAATAGCAATGAGGTATTTTATAATGCTAATTTTAATGAGGATAACTCTCCATTCGAAATGGATGCCAGTGATTTGGAAACCATTTACTTTAATATCGGGAATGTCCAGGCACTTAAAATCTTGATTAATGGAGTAGAACTGGAATATCCAGTTGAAACTTCTAAAGTGCATCAGAAATTGTATTTAAATATTAATAAGGCTGAATAAGACGGCCTTTTATGATAGACCCTTCCCTTTACCTTTTTGGAAGGGTTTATCTCATTCTAAAATAAAACAATACATAGGAGGAAATAAAGAATGAATTTACCAAATAAACTTACATTATCACGAATTTTTATGATTCCTGTTTTTATTGTCCTTTTGTCTGTACCATTTGAATGGGGAAGCTGGGATATTGGATCAACACAGTTACCTGTTGCCCATTTTATAGCAGCCATTATTTTTATTATTGCTGCAGCTACGGATTGGGTCGATGGATACTATGCAAGAAAGTACAATCTAGTAACAAATCTAGGTAAGTTTATGGATCCATTGGCAGATAAACTACTTGTATCCGCGGCACTCATTTTGCTGATTGAAATGGGACTTGCACCAGCATGGGTTGTAATCATTATTATTAGCAGGGAATTCGCTGTAACTGGACTGCGACTTGTTGCGGCAGGTGAAGGAATCGTACTTGCTGCCGGTCAAATGGGTAAACTTAAAACTGCAACTCAAATGGTTGCAATTGCTGTTCTGTTATTGCATAATTTTCCTTTTTCCTTTATTGACTTTCCATTTGGTACAATCATGCTGTACATTGCATTATTCTTTACGGTCGTATCTGGCGTTGATTACTTTGTGAAAAACTGGCATGTAATGAGGGATGCCAAGTAATGAGACAATATAAAGGGGAGATTGTAGCTGTTGGAACAGAATTATTACTTGGTCAAATTGCGAATACGAATGCACAATGGTTATCACAACAGCTGGCTTTATATGGAATCAATGTATACAATCATGCAGTTGTCGGAGATAATCTCGGGCGTGTGGAAGAAGCTTTTAAAATGGCTCAGAAAAGATCGGATATAATCATTGTCACAGGAGGTCTTGGGCCCACGGATGATGACTTAACAAGAGAAGCTTTTGAACAGATCAGTGGAATGGAAATGATTGAAGATAAAATATCAATGGAAAAGATAGAATTATTTTTCCGAAATCACAATGTTAAAATGACTCCTAATAATCGTAAACAAGCAAGAGTTTTCAAAGGTTCGACCGTTTTGAAAAACAGTGTTGGAATGGCACCGGGAATGAGAGTGGAATTTGGTGAAAAGACATGGTTCTTTCTTCCGGGAGTTCCTAGAGAGATGAAACAAATTACCAAGGAAGAAATTATCCCTTATCTTCATAAAATAACAGAAAATGAACAAATAATTAAATCACTCGTATTGAAATTTATTGGTATTGGTGAATCTTCATTGGAACATGAATTAAAAGATCTTATACAGGCTCAGAGCAATCCAACAATTGCGCCACTTGCCCAGGAAGATGGGGTAGTGATTCGATTAACGGCAAAGGAGAAATCAGAAGAAAAACTTGATGAATTATTAAACCATACCAAAACGCAAATTCTTGCAAGAGTAGGAGAATTCTATTTTGGTGAAGATAATGAGGTTATTGAACAGGTAGTAGTGGAATTACTTAAGAAGCAGAACAAGAGAATTGCGGCTGCTGAGAGTCTGACAGGTGGTTTATTTACTGAAAAAATTGTATCTGTAAATGGTGCTTCTTTCGTCTGTCCTGGTGGAATCGTTTGTTATGATGCAGCGATAAAGCAAGAATTGTTGGGTGTATCAGAAGAAACCATTCAAAATAAAGGTACAGTCAGTGAGGAATGTGCACGTGAAATGTCTGAAAACGTAAGACAGCTTCTTAAATCTGATATTGGAATCAGTTTTACCGGTATTGCCGGTCCAACGCCAACGGAGGGGAAACCTGTAGGAAAAGTATTTATTTCAATTAGTGATGTGAATGGGTATCAAAAGGTGGAAGAGTTCTTATTTACAGGTACACGTAGTTCGATCAGAAAAAGAGCATCACTAAAAGGATTGGAAATAATTTATAACTACTTAAAATCATAATATGTGGTAGTCTATATGGTGGAAAATAAATTATTACATAAATGGTTAGTACTAATTTATTCATTTTTCGATAATTTCAATGGTGAAAATATAAGAACATCTATTCGATTTTTTCTTGTTATATATCTCAAAACAATGTATGATAGGAATAGATAATTTAAGGAGGTAGTTTCTTTGAGTGATAGAAAACAAGCTTTAGATATAGCTTTGAGACAAATAGAGAAGCAATTCGGTAAAGGTTCGGTTATGAAACTCGGTGAAACTCCAATGCGGAAACTAGATACAATTCCAAGTGGTTCACTGGCACTTGATGTCGCATTAGGTATTGGCGGTTATCCACGTGGAAGAGTAATTGAAATATATGGTCCAGAATCCTCAGGTAAAACAACTGTAGCTCTTCACGCAATTGCAGAAGCACAGAAAAAGGGCGGGCAAGCAGCATTTATCGATGCGGAGCATGCACTTGATCCGACCTATGCAAAAGCACTTGGTGTAGATACGGACGAGTTACTTTTATCCCAACCGGACACAGGGGAGCAGGCACTGGAAATTGCAGAAGCACTTGTTCGAAGTGGCGCTGTTGATATATTAGTAGTCGATTCAGTTGCTGCATTAGTGCCAAAGGCGGAAATTGAAGGTGAAATGGGTGACTCCCATATGGGCTTACAGGCTCGTCTAATGTCACAGGCATTAAGAAAACTTTCCGGAGTTATTAATAAATCAAACTCAACTGCTATTTTCATCAACCAAATCCGTGAAAAAATTGGGGTCATGTTTGGTAACCCTGAGACTACCCCGGGTGGACGAGCCCTTAAGTTCTACGCTTCCGTAAGACTTGAAGTACGCCGTGCTGAAACATTAAAACAAGGCAATGAAATGGTAGGGAATAGAGCAAGAATTAAAGTTGTTAAAAACAAAGTTGCGCCACCATTTAAACAAGCAGAAGTGGATATCATGTATGGTTTAGGGATTTCTAAAGAGGGTGAAATACTTGATATCGCTTCAGACTTGGATATTGTAGAAAAAAGTGGTGCATGGTACTCCTATAAAGGTGAGAGACTTGGACAAGGCCGTGAAAATTCAAAAATATTCCTAAATGAAAACAAAGCTATCACGGACGAGATTCATAGTGCTATACGAACCCATTATGATCTGGATGGTATAGAAAAAGAAAAAGCAGAAGCGGAAAAAGAAAAGGCAGAAACAAAAAATAATAAAACAGCACCAAAAAATAGTAAAGCAACAGAAAAGGGAAAAAACACTCAGGATAGTCTGGATGTTTAATAGTTTCTTAACTTAAGGGACCTTTACCGGTTAGAATATCGGTAAAGGTCTTTTTACAACGGTAAATAGACATAAATAATTGTGACGTTTCCTTGACATTACAGGTTTTGGCAATTAATATTAAAGGTGTATAATTTTATAATTTTTATTATGAAATTAATTGGTATTTTACGCATTCAGAAATGTTACATGCCGACAATAATGAATCTTACAATTTTATAGCAATGGGAGGTGAAATCATGGACATTATACTCTTAATCATCTCCATTTTGCTTGCTCTGATCGTCGGTATTGTTGTTGGATATTTAGTACGTAAATCTATTGCAGAAGCTAAAATTTCCAGTGCGGAAACCTTGGCAAAACAAATTGTGGAAGAAGCACATAGAAATGCAGATGCTGCTAAAAAAGAAGCGCTTCTTGAAGCAAAAGATGAGAATCATAAGCTTCGTCAACAGACAGAAGATGAAGTGCGTGAGCGACGCATGGAAGCTCAAAAACAGGAAAACCGTCTGATGCAAAAAGAAGAAAATCTGGACAGAAAAAGTGAAACATTAGACAAACGTGAATCTCTGTTAGAGAAGAAAGAACAAACGCTAACAGACAAACAACAACAAATTGAAGAAATGAAAAGCAAAGTGGAAGCTATGAAAGAAGAGCAGCAAACGGAGCTTGAGCGCATTTCAGGATATACATCTGACCAGGCTAAACAAATTATTTTAGAACGAATCGAAAAAGAAATTAAACATGAATCTGCTGTAATGATTAAAGAAGCTGAAAATCGTGCAAAAGAAGAGTCTGATAAGAAAGCGAAGAATCTCTTGTCTCTAGCATTGCAACGATGTGCTGCAGATCATGTTGCTGAAACAACTGTATCTGTTGTTAACTTGCCTAATGATGAAATGAAAGGTCGTATAATTGGTCGAGAAGGCCGTAATATACGGACATTAGAAACATTAACAGGTATTGATTTAATCATCGATGATACACCGGAAGCTGTAATTCTCTCCGGTTTTGATCCAATAAGACGGGAAGTTGCCCGTATGGCATTAGAAAAACTAGTACAAGACGGGCGAATTCACCCTGCAAGAATTGAAGAGATGGTGGATAAAGCCAGACGTGAGGTTGATGAATATATACGGGAAGTTGGAGAAGAAACAACTTTTGAAGTTGGTGTACACGGACTACATCCGGATTTAGTAAAAATACTCGGTCGTCTAAAATATCGTACAAGCTATGGCCAAAATGTATTGAAGCACTCAACTGAAGTTGCTTACTTGTCAGGTTTGCTTGCTGCTGAACTTGGCGAAGACGTAACATTAGCAAGAAGAGCCGGATTACTTCATGATATCGGAAAAGCAATTGATCATGAAGTAGAAGGAAGTCACGTTGAAATCGGTAAAGAGCTCGCAATGAAGTACAAGGAGCATGATGTTGTTATTAATTCGATTGCTTCCCACCACGGGGATGAAGAAGCTACTTCCATTATCTCAGTGCTTGTAGCTGCAGCTGATGCTTTATCTGCTGCCAGACCAGGCGCTAGAAGTGAGACGTTGGAAAACTACATCAAACGATTGGAAAAACTTGAAGAAATTTCCGAGTCATTTGAAGGAGTAGAAAAATCATTCGCCATTCAGGCTGGAAGAGAGATTCGAATTATGGTAAGACCTGATGAAATCGATGATATAGATTCTGTTCGTATTGCTCGTGATATACGGAAACGGATTGAAGGAGAGCTCGATTATCCTGGTCATATTAAAGTAACAGTAATCAGGGAAACAAGAGCAGTTGAATATGCGAAATAAAACAAAAGCGGTCATTCGATCGCTTTTGTTTTTTAATTTCTATGCAGCTCTCTTATTTAAGGTATAATGGCCAACATCAATACGAATACAATTTTGACAATCGAAATACAATGTGAAAAACTGATACTATACTAAACGATAGGGTGATAGAACAATGAAAATACTTTTTATAGGTGATGTAGTTGGGTCTCCAGGACGAGAGATGGTACAGGATTATTTGCCGAAACTAAAGGAAAAATATCGACCAAATATGACAATTATTAATGGAGAAAATGCTGCTTCGGGAAAAGGGATTACTGAAAAAATATATAAGCAATTTCTTGAATGGGGTGCCCAGGTAATAACGATGGGAAACCATACTTGGGATAAGAAGGAAATCTTTGAATTTATTGATGATGCTAAATATATGATTCGTCCAGCAAATTTTCCAGAAAATAACCCTGGAAAAGGAATTGTATACATAAACATAAATGGAACAGAAGTAGCTGTTATTAATCTGCAAGGGAGAACATTTCTTCCAGCTATGGATGATCCATTTCAGAAAGCAGATCAATTAATAGAGGAAGCCAAAAAAAGAACCAACATTATATTTGTTGATTTTCACGGGGAAGCAACCAGTGAGAAGCAGGCAATGGGATGGTATCTTGATGGTAGAGTTAGTGCTGTCGTTGGCACGCATACACATACACAGACTGCGGATGAACGAATTTTATTGAATGGTACTGCATATATTTCCGATGTCGGAATGACCGGTCCGTATGATGGGATACTTGGTGTTGACCGTGATGCGGTAATAAAACGTTTCCTCACTTCGTTACCAGTACGTTTCGAAACTACTAAACAGGGTAGAACACAATTAAATGGAATAATGGTTACCATTGAGGCAAATACGGGAAAAGCATCTAAAATAGAACGTATCTTGATAAATGACGACCATCCATTCTTCGGTTGATTATTTGAATTGTTTGAATCTTTGTTGCATAATAGGGAATAAGCTAACATCTCCAGGAATATAGTAGCAATATAACTACAATAGCGCATGAGGAGGTACTAGTAATGGACGTATTAAAAGTTTCAGCAAAATCAAATCCGAATTCAGTAGCAGGTGCACTTGCTAACGTTTTAAGAGAACGTGGGACAGCAGAGATCCAGGCGATTGGTGCGGGAGCATTAAATCAGTCTGTTAAAGCAGTAGCAATAGCAAGAGGTTTTGTTGCACCAAGTGGGGTGGATTTAATTTGCATTCCGGCATTCACAGATATTTTAATTGATAATGAAGAACGGACAGCCATTAAATTAATCGTTGAGCCTAGATAATATGACAATTTAAGGAACCTTCCTACAAGTGATAGGAAGGTTTTTTATTTGCGCTAGGCGTACAAGTATTGTTAAATTTGAATAGAAGCATTATACTATTCTATTGTACACCTATACATATAATTGCGTTTTTGAAAAAGAGGATAAAAGGACTGATTTTTTGAACATCCTCTATAATTAGTTTTATATTGAAAGGGGATTCGTATCGTATGAACGAAGAACAGCGAAAACAGCAAGCACAAATCAATCAAGTTGATAATTTTGATCGTATAAAAGAGACGACAAGTGATGATATGATTTCTAAATATTTTCAAACTAGCTATGAGCAGCAATCACCTGATATAAAACAAGCAAGAAAGCGCCGTAAAGAAGATGTTCAGTTTCACTATGATTTCTCCATTCCGGAAGATGTTGCAACGATTGGAAAAGGGAAAAAATTTCTGATTCGTACTTATGGTTGCCAAATGAATGAACATGATACGGAAGTAATGGCTGGAATATTAACTGAAATGGGATATGAATCAACGACAACTACGGATGATGCAGATATCATATTATTGAATACATGTGCAATCCGTGAAAATGCTGAGAACAAAGTGTTTGGTGAAATCGGTCACTTAAAGCCACTTAAATTGGAAAAGCCAGATCTTATTATTGGTGTATGTGGGTGTATGTCTCAGGAAGAGTCTGTCGTGGGCCGTATTCTGAAAAAACATCAACACATTGATCTCATTTTCGGTACACATAATATACATCGTCTGCCACAGTTAGTGAAGGAAGCAATGTTTGGTAAGGAAATGATTGTAGAGGTTTGGTCCAAAGAGGGCGATGTAATCGAAAATCTTCCTAAAGTGCGTAAAGGAAAAATCAAAGCTTGGGTAAACATTATGTATGGTTGTGATAAGTTCTGCACCTATTGTATCGTGCCAATGACCCGTGGTAAGGAGCGAAGCCGTCGTCCAGAGGATATCATCCAGGAAGTTCGTCACCTCGTTGCCAGTGGCTATCAGGAAGTTACATTGCTAGGCCAGAATGTAAATGCATACGGAAAAGATTTTGAGGATCTTGAATATGGACTAGGAGATTTAATGAATGATATTCATAAGATTGACATTCCTCGTGTCCGCTTTACAACTTCACATCCAAGGGATTTTGATGATCGTCTAATTGAAGTTCTAGCACAGGGCGGAAACTTACTCGACCATATCCATCTGCCAGTACAATCCGGTAGCAGTGAGATCCTTAAAAAGATGAACAGGAAATACACAAGAGAAGAATATTTGGTATTGGTTCAAAAAATACGGAAAGCAATGCCAAATGTTACATTAACAACAGATATTATAGTTGGATTTCCGAATGAGACAGAGGAACAGTTCGAGGAAACGATGACACTAATGAAAGAAGTTGGGTTTGAAGCTGCGTATACGTATATTTATTCACCACGTGAGGGGACACCTGCAGCACGTAAGAAAGATGATGTACCAGATGATGTGAAAAAACAACGATTATATCGTTTAAATGATCTTGTTAATAAACAATCTGCACAATCCATGCAAACGTACAAAGACAAAATTGTCAACGTACTTGTTGAAGGAGAAAGTAAAAAAGATCCGGAAGTACTTGCCGGATATACGGATAAAAACAAGCTCGTAAATTTCAAAGGACCTAAATCGTCCATTGGTAAAATTGTAGAAGTTAAAATAACAGAAACCAAAACATGGTCATTAAATGGTGTGATGGTGGAAAGTACAGTTGAGGTGAACTAATATGGCAGAATATACGCGCCAAGAAGTAATGGATGAAGCAAGAAAATTAGCAAATATGCTAGCAAGTACGGAAGAAATTGATCGATTCAAACAAGTTGAAGCCAAAATAAATGAAAGTAAAAAAGTACAAAAACTTATCCAGAAAATTAAAACACTGCAAAAACAAGCAGTTAATTTCCAGGCTTATGAGAAAAAAGAGGCTTTGAAAAATGTGGAGGAAGAAATTGACCGTGTTCAAGCGGAAATAGATGATATTCCAATCGTACAAGAATTCAAAGAAACGCAAATCGTCGTAAATGATGTACTGCAGTTAGTTTCAAAAACAATTGCACGTGAAGTAACAAACCAGGTAATTGAATCAACTGGTGGGGACTTATTAGCCGGTGAAACTGGTTCCAAAGCGAAAAATAAATCTGGATGTTGATACTACGTTTTGACCGGGCAGAATAAACTGCCCGGATTTTTTATTTTTATCGATAAAAAATGATTTAAGACCGTTATAAACGTCCCTCTTCTTGCTTTTCATAAAATGCTATGCACTTTAGGTATTTGTCTTGCATAAAATGACAATGAAAAAAGAGGAGGTAAAAGTAATCATGACTTTTCTTGATAAAGAATATAGAGAAATCATTACAAAAGCTGTCTGTGGCAAAGGGCGCAAGTTTTCAAAGGAGTCCCATTCCATCTCTCCGTCACATAGGCCGTCAAGCATTTTAGGTTGCTGGGTGATCAATCATTTATATAATGCTAAGAAAAAATCCGAAGATACGGTCGAGATTAATGGTAGCTATGATATAAACATCTGGTATTCCTACAATGACAACACGAAGACGGAAGTGGTTACCGAAAGAGTGACTTACACGGATATTATTCCATTGTCTGTAAAAGATGATAACTCAATCAATGACGAGTATGATGTGATTGCAAAAGTTATTCAGCAGCCAAACTGTCTGGAATGTAATATCGCAAGCAGCGGAAGTAAAGTTTCAGTTGAAATTGAACGGGAGTTTATTGTTCAAATTATCGGTGACACGAAAGTATTCGTTAGAGTTAATCCAAATTGGGAAAAAGATGAGGATGACGATGAAGGAGCATGGGACTACGAAGTAACAGATGAAGAAGTAAAGGATGTTAAACCAGATTTTATGCACAAAAAAGATTAGATAATTAACGAGGGTATATACTCTCGTTTTTCCTTTTTTGGAGATAGCAGGGAACCGTAAATATCTGCTATCTCCCTTATTTTATGCTATAATTGCAGAAGAATATTTACGGGTAGTTGGGGGAAAAAAGATGGCTAAGCTTACACCAATGATGGAACAGTACATAAAAATAAAAGCAGAATATAAAGATGCATTTCTATTTTACCGATTAGGTGATTTTTATGAAATGTTTTATGATGATGCAATTAACGCATCAAGAGAACTGGAGATAACTTTAACGAAACGAGCCGGTGGAAAAGAAGATCCTATCCCTATGTGTGGTATACCTTATCACTCAGCTGAGAATTATATTAGAACATTAATTGAGAAAGGTTATAAAGTAGCAATTTGTGAGCAGGTAGAGGACCCAAAAACTGCAAAGGGTGTAGTTAAGCGGGAAGTTGTTCAACTGATTACTCCAGGGACGGTAATGGAAAGCAATATGTTAAAAGAGGGCGAGAATAACTATATTGCCAGTCTATCCCATTTTAATGACGGTTCTTATGTCATCGTCTATAATGACTTATCAACCGGAGAAAACCATGTTGCACTTATAACACATGGATGGGATGCTGTTATCCATGAACTATACAATCAACCGATAAAAGAGATCGTCATTTCTTCCAATTTGCCGGATGAAATGCAGTTACAATTACAGGACCGGATAAATGTTACGTTATCTTATCAGGATGAAGTCACTTTTAATGCGGAATATCGAAGCCTTACTGAGAATCTGAATGATGAGCGATTAATGGAAGCATTCAGCAGACTTTTGAATTATATTCAGCATACACAGAAGCGCGCACTTGACCATCTTCAGAAAGCAAAAGTGATCAAGCTTAAGCAATATTTATCACTGGATATGTACTCCAAACGAAATTTGGAACTCACAGAAACGATTATTAAAAAGGGTAAGCATGGAAGCTTGCTATGGGTCCTTGATAAAACAGTGACCGCGATGGGATCGCGAATGCTAAAAAAATGGCTCGAGCGACCATTGCTAAATGAGAATCAGATTGAAGAACGTCTGGAAATCGTGGATGGATTTTATCGTGGTTTTATGGAGCGGGATTCCCTGCGTGACATTTTAAAATCGGTTTATGATCTTGAGCGGTTGGCCGGTCGAATTGCATTTGGTAATGTAAATGCAAAGGATTTAATACAATTAAAACGATCGTTACAAACCATACCTGAACTGAAAAATACATTGTATCAATTCAATATGAAAGAAATTAAAAGTTTAGCAGATGATCTGATTTCACCCGATCATATTGTAAACTTGCTTGATGGGAGTCTTGTAGATGATCCTCCAATATCGATAAAAGAAGGATCTATCATTAAAGATGGTTACAATGAGCAATTGGATACATACAGATATGCAACCAAGAACGGGAAAAAATGGATCGCTGAGTTAGAGAAAAAGGAAAAGCAGGAAACAAATATTAAATCTTTAAAAATAGGATACAATCGAGTCTTTGGTTACTATATTGAGGTAACAAAAGCAAACCTGCATCTATTGCCTGAAGGAAGATATGAACGCAAGCAGACATTAACCAATGCGGAACGCTATATAACTCCTGAATTAAAAGAAAAGGAAGAGCTTATTCTCGAGGCGGAAGAAAAAAGCATTGACTTGGAATATAGGCTCTTTATAGAAATAAGGGAAAGGATAAAGAATCATATACCTGAGCTACAGCATCTGGCTGATGTGGTAAGTAAAATCGATGTCTTGCAGGGATTTGCTACAGTCAGTGAAACAAATAATTATAAGCGTCCACAATTTGTAGCAAACAAACTGAATATAAAAAATGGGCGACATCCGGTTATCGAACAAGTTATGAAGGACGGTTCGTTTGTTCCTAACGATATAACTCTTGATGAGAGCAAAAATATATTACTGATTACCGGACCAAATATGTCAGGTAAGAGTACCTATATGAGGCAACTGGCATTAACCGCGATTATGGGTCAGATTGGTTGCTTTGTACCGTGTGATGATGCAGATTTAATCATATTTGACCAAATCTTTACCCGTATAGGTGCAGCTGATGATCTTGTGTCTGGTCAAAGTACCTTTATGGTAGAAATGTTGGAAGCAAATCACGCCATCGCAAATGCGACTGATCGGAGTCTTATTTTATTGGATGAAATAGGACGGGGTACAAGTACGTACGATGGAATGGCTCTGGCACAAGCGATTGTCGAGTATATTCATAATAACATTCATGCCAAGACATTGTTTTCAACCCACTATCATGAATTAACTACACTTGAAGATTCTTTATCCAATTTAAAAAATATCCATGTGCGCGCAGAAGAACACGAAGGAAATGTTGTCTTTTTACACCAGATTAAAGATGGAGCGGCAGATCAAAGCTACGGGATTCACGTTGCTAAGCTTGCGGAACTTCCAGATCCCTTGATTGAGAGAGCAACGGCAATTCTGCAGCAATTGGAAGCGGAGGACAGACCTAAGCCAATTACCGAAAAAATGGATTCAGGTCAACTGTCCTTCTTTGTGGATGAAAATAAAAAAATAAAAAAGGAAAAGCAACCAGCTAATAGCGATAAAGTGATTAACGATTTGAAGGAAATGAATTTGTTTGAAATGACGCCCATGGAGGCAATGAACGAGTTATATCGACTTCAAAAAGATATTAAGCAATCGTTATAAAACGAAAGGATGTTTGCATGAGTATTATTCAAATGTCAGAAGCACTGGCGAATAAAATAGCAGCAGGGGAAGTAGTTGAACGGCCTGCCTCTGTTGTAAAGGAACTAGTGGAAAACAGTATTGATGCAAACAGTACATGGATTAAAGTTGATATTATAGAAGCCGGTTTACAGGAGATCAGGATAACGGATAACGGCGATGGAATGTCTGTGGAAGATACAAACAAAGCTTTCTTGAGACATGCAACTAGTAAAATCAGAAATGAAACAGATCTATTTCATGTAAAAACATTGGGATTTCGTGGAGAAGCTTTAGCGAGTATTGCATCTGTTAGCAGATTACAGATTAAGACGTCCCAGGGTGACAAAGCTGGCACATTTTTATCCCTAGAAGGTGGGAAAGTACTGGAAGAGAAAAAAAGTGACGCACGGCAAGGTTCGGAGATTATTGTTAAAGATCTTTTCTTCAATACACCTGCCAGACTTAAATATATGAAAAGCCTGCACACGGAATTAGGGCATGTCACGGACCTATTGAATAGGCTAGCACTTTCTCATCCTGAAATACGATTTGAAGCTACACATAATGGAAAAGGCTTATTTAAAACATCTGGAACGGGAGATTTGCTTCAGGTTATTTCTCAAATATACGGGATGAATGTAGCGAAAAAGATGCTTCCAATCAAACATAAGACACTTGACTTTTCTATGGAAGGCTATATTGCCAAGCCTGAGGTTACAAGGGCTTCAAGAGCTTATGTGTCCACGATTATTAATGGCCGTTATATTAGAAATGTTGCTTTATCACAAGCGATTATTCGTGCCTATCATACTTTATTGCCAATTGGGCGTTCGCCTATTGTAGTCCTGGTAATTGAAATGGATCCAATACTAGTCGATGTAAACGTTCATCCCGCCAAGCTTGAGGTACGTTTCAGTAAAGATAGAGAACTGTATCATGCGATTGAACAAACAATTAAAAGTAAGTTCCGTGAAATGACGCTTATACCAGAAATGGAACAAAAGCCGAACGTAAAGAAAAAGTCCTTTCAAGATACGATGAACTTTGATAAAGAAGAGAAACAATCATCTGAAGAAGTTTTATTGAAACAGAATCAAGAAGTAATTTATGAATCCACTCCGACGATTATAGAGGAGAAACATAGTAGCTTGCCTGCTAAAGAATCTGAAATGACGAACAATGCGTTCCCTTCAAATAAGGGTTATAATACTGTGTCTGCAGATAGCCAGACAAAAACAGATTCATTTACAAATAATAAGGATCAATCCCGCGTGCCAACGCTTTACCCGATTGGACAATTGCAAGGTACTTATATCATGGCTCAAAATGAAAATGGACTTTATATGATCGATCAGCATGCTGCACAGGAACGAATAAAGTATGAGTTTTTTAAGGAAAAACTTGGTCGGCCATTTAATGAATCACAAGAACTCCTGTTACCAATGACATTTGAGTTTTCCAAACAAGAAGCGATTTTTATTGATCAGTACAAAGAAGATTTTGAAAAGGTCGGGTTATTTTTTGAAGAATTTGGTAATCAGACATATGTGATACGTTCCCATCCTAATTGGTTTCCAACCGGATTTGAAGAAGAAGTAATCCGGGAAATGGTTGATCAGATTATAAATGAAGAAAAGGTAAATGTAGAATCAATTCGCGAAAAAGCAGCAATCTTGATGTCGTGTAAACGTTCGATTAAAGCAAATCATTATTTGAATCAGGATGAAATGTTCCGATTACTGGAAGATTTACGTAAAACGACTGACCCATTTACATGTCCACACGGCAGACCGATTATCGTACATTTCTCCACGTATGAATTGGAAAAAATGTTTAAACGGATTATGTAAGAGATGTATAAAATTTCCATATGCCGACGAAGATAGATTAAAAGCTGATGTCTAAAATAATGGCAATAAGCATTCAGCATTTAAAATTCGAGGTGTGGAAATTGGAGAACCAGAAACTAATAAATTTTTTAAACCAATTGCTTTCAAATTATGTTGTTATGTATGTTAAACTTCATCGCTATCATTGGTATGTACAAGGTAAGCATTTCTTTGTCCTTCACAAAAAATTTGAAGAAATGTATAGTCGTTTTGCGGTGGAATTGGATGAGATCGCGGAAAGAATTTTAATGATTGATGGCAAACCACTTGCAACGATGAGTAAATATTTGAAAGAGTCGACATTGGAAGAAGCGACTGCTGATGATAAGGAAATGGAAATGATTGAACAAATGATACAGGATTTTTCCCAAATGATTACTGAAATTAATCAATCGGGTAAGCCGCTGGCAGAGAAAGTAAATGATGAACCAACGGTAGATATGCTAACAGATCTACAGAGTAAATTGGAAAAGGATATCTGGATGTTAAAAGCATATTCTGCTTATGAATAAAAACATGATCTAGGGGAATACTATGAAAAAAAATGTAATTGCCATAATGGGGCCTACCGCTGTAGGGAAAACAAAACTGAGCATTGAGCTTGCAAAACGATTCAATGGTGAAATTATCAGTGGTGATTCCATGCAAGTGTATAAGGGACTCGATATTGGCACCGCAAAAGTAAAACGTTCTGAAATGCAGGGTATAGCACATCATATGCTTGATATTAGAGAACCTGATGAAGCATTCTCTGTTGCTGATTTTAAAGAGAATGTGCAAAAATACATAAATGATATTACATCGCGTGATAAATTACCGATCATTGTTGGAGGGAGCGGTCTATATATCCAGGCTGCATTATATAACTATAATTTTTCCGAAATAAAAAGAGATGATTTCATTACAAAAAAGATGGAAAAGACGATTGTGTCAGAAGGGATTATGCCACTGTATAACCGATTGGTGGAAATAGATCCTGTTCAGGCAGAGAAGATTCATCCGAATAATCACAGACGGGTAATCAGGGCGTTGGAAATCTATGAATCAACCGGAATGACGATGACAGCATATCAGCAATCCCAGACAATGGAATCACCTTATGAGCCGATATTACTTGGCCTTGATATGGAGAGAGAACTACTCTATCGTCGGATAAACGAGCGAGTGGATCTCATGGTAAACGAAGGTCTCTTGAATGAAGTTAGAGGTTTATATGAAAAAGGATATGAAAACTGTCAGTCGATGAAGGCGATTGGTTACAAGGAATTTATTCCGTACTTCAAAGAAGAACAAAGCCTTGAAGAAACGATTGATTTATTAAAACGTAATTCCAGAAGATATGCAAAAAGGCAGCTTACTTGGTTTCGAAATAAGATGGATATAACCTGGCATACGATGACACCTGCTGTGATTGATGAAAAATTTGCAATTATTTTAGACGAATTAGCAGGAATTTTGAAATAATGGTAGAATTAGTTTAATACAGATAGAAAAGAGGAGGGACTTCCATGGCTCAAACAGTTAATATTCAGGATCAGTACCTAAATCAATTAAGAAAAAACCATATTTCGGTTACTGTATTTTTGACAAATGGTTTTCAATTAAGGGGTATGGTTAAAGCGTTTGATAATTTTACGGTTTTACTGGAAACAGACGGGAAACAACAACTAATCTTTAAACATGCTATTTCCACCTTTGCTCCAGTTAAAAACGTGACACTTGATAAAGAATAGCTACATAAACGGACGCTAATATAGCGTCCGTTTTTAAATTATATTGAATCTTTTCGAAATGTTTGTTGCTTTATAAAACAGCTATTACATAAAAATAATAGGCTATTGTCACCCTCGTATAGGCATTTGCGTATACTGTAGGAGAGTAAGGGGTGATTAAATGGCACAGGTGCAAGGCTACAAAAATGGCAAAATCAATATTATCTTACAAGATCGGGACAAAAGCGAATTTCAGCGAACAGGCAAGGTGCAATCCACTGAAAATAGTCCATTTAAGCATATAGAGCATGAATTCGCTTCATTTGTAGGGATGAAAAACCTGAAAAACTCAATAAAGGAAATTTATGCGTCCATTTTAATTAACGAAAAAAGAAAAGAAATGGGATTAAAGGATTCCAAGCAAGTACTGCATATGCTTTTTAAAGGGAATCCCGGTACTGGAAAAACGACTGTAGCGAGGAAGATTGCGAAAATATATCGAGATATGAATATCCTTTCCAAAGGTCATTTTATTGAAGCGGAAAGAGCGGACTTAGTCGGAGAATATATTGGCCAGACTGCTCAAAAAACGCGTGCTGTTATCCAGAAAGCAATGGGTGGAGTACTATTTATTGATGAAGCCTATTCTCTGGCACGTGGAGGAGAAAAGGATTTTGGGAAAGAAGCGATCGACACACTTGTAAAACATATGGAGGATGAACATCAAGATTTTGTCCTTATTCTTGCTGGATATCCATATGAAATGGATCGTTTTCTTACGTTTAATCCCGGCCTGGAGTCTCGTTTTCCATTTATATTGGATTTTGATGATTATGAAGTGGGACAGCTGATGGAAATCGCAAATAGAATGGCTGATGAGCGTGAATATAATTTATCGAAGGAAGCCGAATGGGAACTCCGGAATCACCTTTATAAGAAGTTGCAGGAGAAATCGAGGAATTTTTCCAATGCAAGATATGTAAGAAATGTTATTGAGCGTGCAATACGCTTGCATGCTGTAAGGTTACTGAATCAAAATAGCTATACTTCCAAAGATCTCATATTACTGACAGGTAACGATTTGCAGCTTGATCGAGGCTACAGATAGTAATTTTATTTGTTTCAAAAGGATTTTTTGATATGATTGAGTTAAAATAACTGTAAATTACAAGCAACACATGTAAAGAAAGAGGTCTGTTCATGTCCCAGGAGAAAATACTTATCATTGCTGTAAAACGCAATCAACAAACCGAAGACCGATTTCAATCTTCTTTGGATGAATTGATTTCACTTGGTAAAACAGCAGGAGGTACGGTGGAAAAGGTCGTGACTCAAAAAAGAAATCGGATCCATCCTGCTACCTATATTGGTGAAGGGAAAATCGTTGAGATAAAAGAAATGATTGATGAAGATGAAATTGATCTTGTCATTTCGAATGATGAACTTTCAGCTAGTCAGATGAGAAATTTGACGGATCAAATAGGTGTAAGAATCATAGATAGAAGTCAACTCATATTGGACATTTTTGCCATGCGAGCCAGAACGAAAGAAGGAAAGCTGCAAGTTGAACTTGCGCAATTGGAATACATGCTTCCAAGGCTTCACGGGCAGGGTGTAGCTATGTCAAGACTTGGAGGTGGAATCGGTACGAGAGGTCCTGGTGAAACAAAGTTAGAGTCAGATAGACGCCATATTAGCCGTCGGATCTTTGATGTAAAACGGAGACTGAAATTAGTTGTGAAACAAAGGGACCAATACCGGAAACGCAGAAAAAATAATGATGTATTTCAAATAGCTATTGTAGGATATACGAATGCCGGTAAATCAACGTTATTTAATCGGTTAACAGAAAGTGAATCATTGGAGGAAGACCTTTTATTTGCGACTTTGGACCCCTTAACAAGAAAACTAAGCCTGCCTTCCGGTTTCGATGTGCTTATAACGGATACGGTTGGCTTTTTACAGGAACTGCCGACGTCATTAATTGCATCCTTTCGTTCTACATTGGAGGAAGTGACAGCATCTGATTTTCTCTTGCATGTGGTGGACGGTTCACATCCAGATCAGGCACAACAACAGGATACGGTTAACAATTTGCTCGATGAATTGCAAGCGCAAAATTTGCCTATGTTAACGTTATATAATAAAAAGGATTTAATACAAGAAGACTTTATACCGATGAACCATCCGTACATAAGGATGAGTGCTTATGACGAGACGGATATTCAAGCAGTATTACAGAAGGTTGAGGAAATTTTGATCAACGAGTGGGAAAGTTATCATATTGTGCTTGAACCTGATAATGGGAAGTTAATCAATAAACTAACAACAGAAACAATTATAAAAGACAAAGCTTTTGATGAAAAAGCTAATAATTACGTAATAAATGGTTTTATAAAAAAAGAACATTCATTGAATAGTTTACTAAAGGAGCAATAATTGTACATGATTGAAACATTGATAAACCAGGCTGAAACAGATTGCAATGAACAGCATAGAAAAATTAATTCCATCGTAGAAACAAATCAGAAACGCGTGCTTGATGCATTTATTAAAAATAGAATTAGTGACAGCCATTTCCATTCTACGAGCGGCTATGGTTATGATGATTTAGGCAGAGAAGCTTTGGAAGCAGTGTATGCGGCTGTTTTTGGAGGAGAGGATGCACTTGTTAGACCACAGATTGTATCAGGTACACACGCCATAACAACGGTACTGTTTGGTCTGTTGCGCCCAGGAGACGAACTGCTTTACATAACAGGAAAACCATATGATACGTTGGAAGAGGTAATCGGAAAGCGTGGCAGTAATGCGGGTTCTTTGCGTGACTTTGAAATTTTGTACAATGAAGTAATGCTAGATGATGATGGTAGTGTCAATTATGCAGGTGTTAAGGATGCAATTAGTACGAAAACCAAAGTTATTGGAATTCAGCGTTCAAAAGGGTATGACAGTAGACCATCATTTACAGTGGAAGAAATAGGCGAAATGGTACGCTTTGTTAAAGAGATAAACAAAGATATCATCATTTTCGTTGATAATTGCTATGGTGAGTTTGTTGAGGAACAAGAACCACTAGATGTAGGTGCCGACATCATCGCGGGTTCTTTAATCAAAAATCCAGGTGGTGGAATTGTACGAGCTGGAGGATATATCGTTGGTCACCATACATTAATAGAACAATGTGCGAATCGATTAACTGCCCCTGGGCTCGGCAAGGAGACGGGTGCTACATTAAATATGCTTCAAGAGATGTATCAAGGATTCTTCCTAGCTCCACATATAGTCGGAGAAGCTTTGAAGGGTGCAGTGTTAACAGCGAGATTTCTTGAGTTGGCAGGATTCCGTACGTCACCGGGTTATACGGAACAACGGACAGATTTAATCCAATCGGTAACCTTTGGAGAACCGGAGCAAATGATTGCTTTTTGTCAGGCAATACAAAAGAACTCACCCATTAACTCGTATGTTACGCCGTATCCAAGTGAAATGCCTGGGTACGAGGACAAAGTAATCATGGCTGCAGGAACGTTCATACAGGGTGCGAGTATCGAACTTTCAGCTGATGGTCCAATCAGAGAACCTTACACTGCCTTTGTGCAAGGCGGGCTTACTTATGCTCATATTAAGATTGCATTATTGCAATCTGTGAAATCTTTAATAGATAAAGGTTTTATCCCATCAGAAAAAGGGTAAAATAATAAAGTCTGAAATTGCAATAAATTCGATGTCAGATACACTAACATGAGGTTGACATATAAACTCACATAATTTATACTTGTTTTATAAACAGTTAGGGGGTTATTTTTTGAATGATAAAGATCGTCGTTCGATGCCCTTGTTCTCAATCGGTACAGTCATGAAGTTGACTGAACTCACGGCAAGACAGATTAGATATTATGAAGAAAATAAACTGATCAAACCAGAACGAACATCTGGAAATCAACGTTTGTTCTCATTCAATGATGTTGACAAGCTGTTGGAAATTAAGAATTTGCTAGATAAAGGCCTGAATATGGCTGGTATTAAACTCTTGCTTTCTGAAGAAGTAAAAGTAGAGAAAAGTAAAGAGCAAAACCCCGACTTATCTGACAAAGAACTTAGAACAGTTTTACAGAATGAACTAAAGGAAGCTGGTAGATTAGGAAGAACAAGTTTAAGGCAGGGTGAGTTATCCAGATTTTTTGTAAACAATTGATAAAGTATTAGAAAAATAAAGCTTCATACATACTTCAATGAGCTGCGTTTTTCTGATTATATACTTAAAAAATTTTAGGAGGAAACTGAATGGGAAAGAAATTTACGAGAGACGCAATCATTCAACAAATTAAAGAGGAAAATGTAAGGTTTATTCGTTTGCAATTTACGGATATGCTGGGAAATATTAAAAACGTGGAAATTCCATTAAGTCAATTGGATAAAGCGTTGGACAATAAGATGATGTTTGATGGTTCTTCCATCGAAGGATTCGTTCGCATTGAAGAATCGGATATGCAATTATACCCTGACTTGGATACTTTCGTAGTATTCCCATGGACATCAGAAAAAGGTAAAGTAGCACGATTCATTTGTGATGTCTATAATCCTGATGGTACTCCGTTTGAAGGTTGTCCAAGGTATAACCTGAAGCGCAACTTGAAAAAAATGGAAGAGCTAGGATTTGATGCCTTCAATATTGGTACAGAACCGGAATTTTTCTTATTCAAATTGGATGAAAAAGGTGACCCAACTTTAGAACTTAATGATCATGGTGGTTATTTCGATTTAGCACCTACTGATTTAGGGGAAAACTGCCGTAGAGATATCGTATTAGAGCTTGAAGAAATGGGCTTTGAAATTGAAGCATCTCACCATGAAGTTGCTCCTGGACAACATGAAATTGATTTTAAATATTCCGATGCTGTTAAACATGCGGATGATATTCAAACATTTAAATTGGTTGTAAAAACAATTGCTAGAAAGCATAACTTGCATGCTACGTTTATGCCGAAACCGTTATTTGGTGTAAATGGTTCTGGAATGCATGTAAATATGTCTTTATTCAAAGATGGAAAGAATGAATTTTTCTCTGAAAATGGAGATATGCAATTAAGTAAAACAGCATATAATTTCTTGGCAGGTATATTGGATCATGCAACAAACTTTACTGCTGTTACAAATCCAACAGTAAACTCTTATAAACGTCTTGTACCTGGTTATGAAGCACCTTGTTATGTTGCTTGGTCCGGTTCAAACCGTAGCCCATTGGTTCGTGTACCTAGTTCAAGAGGATTAAGTACTCGTATTGAAGTTCGAAGTGTAGATCCTTCTGCAAATCCATACATGGCATTAGCTGTCTTATTGGCTGCGGGACTTGATGGTGTTGAAAATAAACTAGAAGCTCCAGAAGCGATTGATCGTAACATTTATGTGATGAACAAAGCAGAACGTGAAGCTAATGGAATTAAAGACCTTCCAGCTACACTTATGAATGCGTTGGAAGAATTCCAAAAAGATGAAATTCTTGTCAATGCCCTAGGAGAACATTTGTTTGAACACTTTATCGAAGCGAAAGAAATTGAGTGGGATATGTTTCGAACTACTGTACACCCGTGGGAACGTGAGCAGTATTTGACTAACTACTAAGCTTGGTGTGATAGGGTTTGTCTCGTGTGTGTTTCGTGGGTGACACCCCGAAACACACACGGAATATTTCAAAAAATATAGTGACTTATTTTATAATATCGTCCAGGTATGATTCAAACTGGGCGGTATTTTTTTGTTCCATTTTCTTGGACACATGTGAATTGTAATGTGCCCGCTTGTCAAGACACAAAAATTAATTTTTTAAGATAAAGCCTCCTCTCTAAAAAAGTCTAATCATCCCGCATTTTAAGACCGTATTTTCCCAAGTCTTAAAGTTCCCCCAAAGTCCACCACCCTTGACCTTGTTTGTGTCCATGGTAGTTTTCTTGTGGCGGATGAGGGAAATTCAGCCTTTTGTGGCTCCTATCCGCACAGCCAGCGTACCATGGGCAATCACTTCCTAAGTTCCGCTCCCTTCCAGCGATCACTAAGGAGTGGCACGACGTTCAAAGGCAAGCAGCTTCGCTGTGGTTACGCATTCCTTCCAAAGTGTACAGTAGCCGGTGTCTCGTCTTCCAATGCTTGGTGGGGCCTTTTCTAGTTGTAGTGATGCATGTAAAGCTTCGTCATTTGTTTTAATTCCAACACTGTTTCGGGATATAGTAAATAGAGTCTTTCCCATTTATAGCTTCGGAAAAAGCGCTCTGTTCTAGCGTTGTCCTTTGCGCGTCCTCTCCCGTCCATACTAATTTACCCACATACTGGTAGTCGGAGCAACGCGTTCCAGGAAAACAGCTTCTGTCTTGGAACCAATAATCTATCAACTCTTAATGCAAAAGAAACAGGGGAAAAAACTGGGGTTATCGGTCGTGGAACCCAAGGGTGAATTTGCTGAGAAGGTAAAAGAATTTTGTGATGAAATGGAAGCATGGCAGAAAAGTATAAGCAATTTGTCATTGGTTTACGGGCACAGTTGGAGAACATCACAAGTAACGAATTGTTGAAAAATATCATGTCAGGGAAAAGTGACCTAGAAATAGATGAGCATTTCGCTAATGATGGCGTACTCATTGTCAACACAGCACTCGGAACGCTTAAAAAAGCTGGCGATGCGTTTGGACAATTTTTGATCATGCATTTACAAAATGGAACTTTCCGCAGACCTGGAACGGAGGATACACGTACCCCACATTTCATGTTTATTGATGAATATAACCGTTATATTAACCCGCAAGTGGAAATATTCCTTTCGCTTGCTGCAAGTTATAAAGTTTCCGGTATTCTTGCTTCGCAGTCACTGGGACAGCTCGAAGTAGACGCTAGGGATATAAGTCCGCGTGCGATGAAACAGGCGATTATGACCAATTGCCGAAACAAATTATGTTTTAACGGAATTGGCTTCCGTGATGCACAGGAATTTGCAGATGAATTTGGAAAGGACAAAATCATGCTCAGGCATTCAACGTACAAACATCGTATATTCTTGCCAACGTTTTTTCCCGATTCGTATCGAGACACGGAATCAGAAGAATATCGATTTGACCCAACCGATATCATGGATAACCTGCCGAAATTTAGTTTTGTCCATAAAGTCATGTATGAAGCATCGATGCAAAAACCATCGCTAGCACGGGGGAATCTTGTCCCATCTGACTGGAAAGAGAAGAAAGAGTGGGAAAATAATCGTTTATCTGTTCAGTTCAATCACTTTATGAAGAAAGCTGGGGCTGGCACAATCGGGCAAATAAAACGCATTTCTAATCATAGAAAAAATGCTCAGAAGCATCAGGATATACGTCAGCAAACCAAAGACGTTTTAATGGAGCATGATAGGGATTCACATAACGAAACAGAACCTATAGAAACAAAAGCTGTTTTAAATCAACCGATAACAAACACGGCAAAAGAACTCGGTATCCTTCAGGAGCATACAAAAACGGCTTCAAAATTAGATTCTAAGTCAGATGAACAGTCGGAAATAAAACCTAACAGCCAATCAGAAACAACAGCATCTCCTCAACAAGAAAGGGAAAATAGATTCGATGCACATAAACAATAATCAAAGCAAGAGAAGGCAAGTAATAAAGAAACCAAAGAAAATAAAAAACCAATAAATCCTAAACCAAAAATGTCGGGCGATGACTTTTGGGATTAGAAAACTCTCCAAGCATAGGAGGTTTTTTTTATATAGATATACATTCATACGAAAGGGGAAATCAAAATGGAAAAATATCCATTCAACCATGCTTATGGAAGTCTAATTTACAGAGAGGAAAACTATCACTTTCGGTATAAGGGGGTGTCGGCAGCTGAAATCAGTCTATTCCATGTTCCAGGAGAAGAATATCATTTTCAATGTCATATTTATGAAGATAACAATCACTGGATATACTTGCCGCAGGAAATACGCGAGTTTAACAGCAGCAACAAGAAGGTGTTTGAGAAGTTTGGTGTGTCGCCATGTGGTAGTGGTTTATTCCAAACAAAAGAAGAAGCTTTGCAAAAAGCCATCACGGTCATTGAGAAAATACTGGGAACCTATGAGAACGACAAACCAAAAATATAAGTGCCATTAAATAAAAGAAATAGTTAATGAGGAATTTAAATTTTATGCAGATTTGAAAGCGAAAGCAGTCAAGGTACTAAAAAAATTAAAAGGAGCGATGAACGATGGCAAAAGAATTAAACGATAGTGTAATGATTGAAGGGTTTGATCCAGCCAAAATAGTGGACCAAGAACAGGATCACGCTATGGAAAACTGGATGAAAATTTACGGGGCCTATCAGAACAATAAAATTCTATATGCTCCCATTTCAGGCATTGAAAAAGTCGGACCAGACGGGGAAGAAAAGAAAGCCTGTGCGGTTGTTCGTGTGGGATCGATTCGTGGTTTGATTCCCCTGGAATTCACTGGGGCAGAAAACCTTCGTCAGCTACGTTCCATGACGGGGCAGAATATCGCCTTCATGATTTTAAACTATGATCAGGAAAACGAATTGTTTACAGCTTCACGCACAAAGGCATTAGAAAAGATGTCGGATATCACCCTACGCAAAATTGGGGAAGAAGATGTCATTCCAGCAGTCATTCGTCACGTTGCAGCTGATTATATGCTGGGAGACATTGGAGGCATTCAAGTATTTCTCCCAATAGCAGAAATTCGCTATGGGTGGATTGATGATTTACATGAGTAATTTAAGGAAGGCGATGCACTCAAGGTGAAAGTCCTGTCTATTGATCAGGAGAAGAAAGAGGTACAGGTTAGCGCGAAAGCATTACAGCAAAATCCATGGCCAGATTGTATCAAACGTTATCAGAAAAATGGAGAATATGTGGGGAAGGTTTCTGGAGTAAGGGAGTACGGGGTCTTTGTCCGTTTGGAAGCCGGTGTAGATTCCTTATCCAGTCACTTAAAATTCCAGAATGTCCAAAAAGATGATCAAGTGCTGGTACGAGTAGATAACATTAACCCGAATAAACAACAGATACGGACGCGCATTACCCATGTCTTATAAGAAGGGAGAAGAAAACATGCAAAGCCATTTTCTATCCAGCATGATTGGAAATTACATTGGAAGCGTCTGCCGTCCAACCTAAAAACGATTAACTATATCAATGATGAATCATCTAAAGAATGTATTGCATTAGAGGCGATCGCTAGTGTAGGTGTAATCGGGGGAAAACAACTCCTCCGATTATTTAACTTGGATAAGAAACGTCTTAAGCGAATGGAAAGGGAACAAAAACTGGTTCGTCATGAAATACACAAAGGGAAAGAAATCATACCCATTTATACACTAGGACAAGCTGGGGCGATCATCACAAATGTTCCAACCTATAAACCCAATTATTGGGTAGAATATCGACCAAAAGATGTATTAAAACATGTTTTGTTTTTTGAGTTATATTATTACTTTCCTAATTCAAAAATTACTCCGACGCCAGAACCTTTTGTTGGTGCTATTGAATCCCAAGGGAAACTTTTTTATATCTATGTTTCTCGTGGAGATATCAAAGATTTAGTCATGTATTTAAAGTGGAAAGGTAGTCCATTTACGGAACGCATGATCATCCTAACTGAATCGTTGCAGCACATTCAGCCATTGGCTATTCACGCAAAAGACATGACGCTACGTGTAACTACTGATCAAGAGTTATTGGCAGGAGAAGGTGGCATTCAAAATCTATTTTACCTTCATGAAAAAGGAAAATTTATCAAAGAAGGATAATTAGCCTTAAAATTGGCTTGATAGCTGGCCATAAACATTTAAAAAAGGAGATGTGACATGGAAAATTTATCAGATGACCTTTTAGTTCAATCATATAAAAAGGCATTAGGTATGAATTTAAACAAAGATTTTCTAAGGATTTTAGAAACAGAATTGGCAAATAGAAAATTGCTTTCCAGTGTTAAAGGACAGAGTAGTATGGCTGATAAGTTAGGGGGAGGAGAAGAAAAGTAATCGAAATAGGAAAATATGTTCTATTAAATATAACTGATAATTGTTACAATGAGAATTGTACAATAAGGCTTTCATGGGTGGTGGCTCACTCCTGACCTCTAAGAAGGGAGGGGGTGATGCCTAATGACGGTATTTGAATCGCTTGTTCTAATGATTTCTTTTGGAACATTGATGGTTGTCGTGCTGTCAAATCAAAAAAAATAACCACCCTATAAGCCTGGCAAGCGATTAGGGTGGTTATTATACTCTCTAACGTGAGCCGCCCCCTTGAAGGGCTATTGTATTTGACCGTTAGTGTATCTGCACTAGCGGTCTCTTTTTAATTTATGCAATGTATTTAATTTTATTATACCCGATGTTCCTCAAAAAGAAAACAGTAACAAATACATAGTATGAAAATAATTTACGATCTTCAGCTTTTTCAAAACCAGATTCAATTTCTTATTCAAGGAAGGAGAAATTAAATTCTTAATTTTGAAAAGATGTACATAATCGATATATTTAGTGTAAACTTAGTTAACTGAATAGCTGTAATTATAATTAAATATGGAGTTTGTGAAGAATTCCACTTAAACTAACTGGCAGGTTAGTTTTGGAAGATTTAAAATAAATTGCGGAATTAAGATTATATTCAAAAGGGTTAGTTTCTAAATGTTTTTTAGAAACTAACCCGGAAAGTTTAAAGGCCGTTTAAAGAAATATCATAAAAACCACGCAGGAATGAATTATGCAGTAAAGCTTTATAAAGAGGGAGATATGACTGTAAATCACATTTGTGAAATTACAAATGTGTCTAGGGCCTCATTATATAGAAAGCTATCGGAAAGGAACAGTTGATGAGTTATACCAAAAATCGGAAATATATAATAGAAGATAAATTTCATATAGAGGTGGAATTATATGCCTAAAATTGACAATGTGCTAGCGATTCTATGGATGCTTAGTTCAGGTGAAAAAATTACTGCGAAACAAATTTCGGAAAAGTTAGAGATTAATATAAGGACTGTGTATCGTTATATTGATACACTTTCAATAAGTGGTGTACCTATAATTTCAGACGCGGGACATAATGGTGGATACACTTTATTGAACAATTTTATTGAAGCTCCTCTTTTTTTTGATTTAGAGGAGCAAACCTCGCTATTTCACGCTGCTATTTTTGCAGAAGAAGCCGGGTATTATGGTGGTGAAGCACTAGATAGGGCTATTTCAAAGCTAAGGAAATATTCGAATCAAGAGCAGGAAACAAAGATAAATCAACATTTAACTAGTCTTGAAGTAATAAGTCGATTAAGTTCCCTCGCTATGGAACCTTTTTTGAAGGAGTTGGAGCAGGCTGTAGCTGACGGATACTCTATAAAAATTCTATATCATAAAAGTGGCGAAGAGCAATCAAAGTATAGATTGGTTAATCCGTACAGAATTATTTATTGGAATAATAAGTGGTATTTTATTGGATTTTGTCATCTCAGGAATGATATCCGTAGTTTTAGAGTAGATCGAATTGAAAGTCTAATGCTAACCAAAAATAAGTTTAATCAGCCAGAAAATTTTTCAGCACGTGACTTTTTTATGAAAAACCTTCTTCCAACTATAGAAGAAAAAGAAGGGATTATTTCTTTAGTTATTAATGGAAATACAAGTGCGTTGGATGATATTTGCCAACATTGGTTTTTAGGACATTATTTACAAGAACGGACTTCAAATCAAGCAGTATTTCTTCTTGAAAAAGATATAATACATAAATATGTACCTTATTTACTTTTACCGTATGGTAAATCTATTCAAGTTATTGAGCCAATAAGTCTTAAGAAAAGACTTATTGAAGTTCTGTCGGAATTAATAAAATTTCATCAAATTTGATAACTTCCCTGACGCTAGGTGTCAGGGAAGTTATGTTATATTTGGCATATTAAATGTGATTGGAGTGTTATTGGATGCAAACAAAAAAAGTTTTTCTTTATGTATTTAATACAATGTCGGACTGGGAATATGGATATTTAATTGCTGAACTAAACTCAGGTAGATATTTCAAAAAAGGTTTAGCACCTTTAAAAGTAATTACAGTAGGAGCTAATAAAGAAATGATTACTACTATGGGAGGACTGAGCATAAAACCAGATATTTCCCTTGATGAATGTATTCTTGAGAGTAAAGATCTTTTAATTTTACCAGGTGGGAATACTTGGAATGAAGAAATTCATCAACCTATCTTGGAGAGAATTGGCCAAGCTTTAAAGCTTGGCACTATTGTTGCTGCAATTTGTGGTGCAACTGATGCCCTCGCGAATATGGGATACTTGGATACTAGAAAGCATACAAGTAATAACTTAGAATATACTAAAATGGTATGTCCTAACTATAAAGGAGAAAAGTTCTATGAGGTGGAATCTGCGGTATCTGATGCAAATTTAGTTACTGCATCAGGAATAGCTCCTCTGGAATTTGCGATGGAAGTACTGAAAAAGTTAGATGTATTTGCACCAGATACATTACATTCATGGTATAACCTAAATAAGACTCATAAACCTGAATACTTCTTCCAGTTAATGAATTCAATAAATAGCTGAGCTAAAAAATCAACTTAGCAGTTTTATATTAGTTCAAATAAAAATAATGAAGTAACTGAAAAGCTCACTTTCTCTATTTTGTTTTGCAGAGAAGTTGGGCTTTTTAATTTGGAATTTCCTTATCGTTGTAAAATCCGCATTTTCCTGATGCTACCCCTACTAGAAAGTTAATTTATTTGACAGGGAGAATATGAGGTTTGTGAACAAATGTACTTAAACTATCTGGTGCGAGAGTTTAAGAGGGCGATCATCAAAATTGATTGTCCTTTCTTTTTTGAAAACCATATGGAATATTATGTTAAGATTAATTAAAAGATTATTAAGTTAACTGGCAGTTTACTCGAAAAAGGATTTTCTTAAACTGCTAAAAGCTATGATATAAATGCTATATTAGAAGAGCCGTCATGAGACGCTCTTTTTTTATGTTTACAGAACCATTGTTTTTTCTAGAAAAAAAGTTGAAACTTTTTTATAATAAATTCACTCTAATAAGCGGAAAAGAGGTCAAATTGATGAATGAGCTTAAACTTATTAAAAAGGCAATGAAGGGAAACAAGGAATGTCTAGAGGAACTTCTTGTTTTACACGGCGATCAATTGTACCGTACCGCTTACTTATACGTGCGGAATCGTGAAGATGCTCTAGATGTTGTCCAAGAGACATCCTACAAATCTTTTTTATCAATTAATCAATTAAAAAATGAAAAGTTCTTTTTAACTTGGCTAACAAAAATACTTATAAACTGTTCGTATGATTTATTAAAAAAGAATAAGAAAGAATTACCTTTGAACAAAATGGTCGAGCTTACTGCAGATAAAAGGGATAAAAGAGAGGAGAACCTGGACTTATTAGAGGCGATTAATAGGTTAAATGAAAAACATAAAAATGCAATTATTCTTTTTTACTTTCAGGATCTCCCTTTAAGTGAAGGCCCTCCTTATTCGATACAGCGGAGAAGATAAATCTGGCTATACAAGCCTCACCAGAGTACTGAACATCGAAAGGAGAGAGCATGTGACAATTGTTTCCATCACATGCTCTTTCTTTTCTGATTTAATAGGGTAGTTGTAGATTGAATTGAAGATTAATGTGAATTCAGGCCAGTGAGCAACGCACTCAAGCGACAGCTTTGCCACTCGTCTCACTCGGGCCACAGCACGCACTCATCCCGTTTCAAAAACACTTCTCACCTGCTGATAAAATTCCTTTGTTTCCTCGAGTTGAATCCACTGACCACAAAAATGGGACCGGACAAGGTACCTGTCCCCGTGTCCTATGCATTCATACTTTCAGGTTCTAAATTTGGTTTTTTTGCTCTTGCTTCATCTTTTTCTTCTAATTCCTCCTCATCACGAGTTAACAGCTCTTCTTCAGTTATAATTGGGTAGTTTTTAAATATAAATGAGCAAACCAATCCAACTGTGACTCCAATAACTGCGACAATTACGCCGACTAGGAGGACTTGTATAGGCGGGTTCCAAGCAAAAGTAGATGCAAGTCCTGCAACAACCGAAGCTGTACCTGGAGAATTATTTACCAAACCTGATAAAGCTACTACAATACCTGCTATTCCCCCGTAAATAAAGTTTGTAACGTATATTGGGATTGGATTGGCTGAAATAACATGAGCTTTTGTTAAAGCTTCAATCGCTACTGAAATAGTTTCTTGTGGTGTAGTTAATCCCATTCTACGGAAGAATGTGTAATTCAAGAACCCGGAACCAAAAATGGCCATTGCAGCGATAGCCATTGGTTGACCAGTAAGACCCATAATCGCAGTTAAAGCCATTGAACTAAGCGGAGCTGTAGAAGTAACAGTCAGTACTCCACCTATGATAATTCCCATTACAATAGCTGATTGAGCTTGCGCACTTTCTAGGATACTTCCTACATTCAACAGTATTCCGTCAACAGGTGGAGCAATCAGAGCGGCAATGAAATAAGTTAATGGTGTTGCAATAAAAATAATAGCTAGTAAGTTGATTCCATTAGGGATTTTATCTTGGAACCATCTTACAAGGAATGAAGCAAAATATCCGGCTATAAAACCAGGTAAAATACCCATACCTGCCAGCGGAAGCGATATCATTAATGCATAACCTGGTTGAACTTTCAACGCCATAGCAACCAGCGCACCCGCTGCAATACCGGATAAACTTCCTGCTAAATCACCAATTTCCTGAAAGACAGCAATTCCCAACATATCCCCTAAAACAGAACCGATTAAAGCCTCAATTAAGAAACTAGCTACCGCAGCTGCTGCCAAAGCCCCCATAGCTTTAGATCCATACGGTGCCTTAAACGTAAATAAAGAGAACAACGCTAAAATGACTAAAAGAGAAACTGTACCTATCAATACATCCATCAAATCTTCCTCCTACAATTAAATGATTTTTTGTGTAAATTCAATTTATCAAAGAAAAGAAAACCCTTTCTAAAATATCAAATTAAATGATAATTTTTGTTTTCATCATATTTAACCATTAGTTTGGTATGGTATAACTACTTCTTTAATTTGTCAAACTAGAAAAAAATTAACTAATCTCTTGCAAAATGCTTGCCATATCAAAATTCGTCTGAAAAATCTTTCATGCGTATAAACTTTGTCGTATCGGAAAATTTAAAAAAGACATCTGAACAGGCATTGTCTAAAAAAACGCTGTATTCATTACCCCTAATGAAATTGCCATATGTAATTGATCTTCCGGCATCGCATTTGCGAGTGAATGTGAGAAATGCCAGTAAGTAAGGCCCCCATACAATCCCAGTTATTATTGTGTTATTATCTTTATAGCTTGTTTCCATGTAACACCCCCTTTTATTAACTGTTCCATTGAACGTATATAACCTCCAGTGATGGTAATTTTAGACACAACAAAAAGGACAGAGAAAAAAACATGTATCATGTGCTTTTCTCTGCCCTTCTCTGTCCTTTTACCTGAGAGTTTAGCCCAATAGAAATAGAGCCTTCCCCTTCGGTGACGTATTCACACGTTCTCTCCAGAGTTGTGTCCAGTTGCAGTTTTTTTTACCTGAGAGATTCACCCCAAGGGTCTTCTTTGGAGTTTGCTCCTTCGGCGACTGAACATATATGCTTTCCTGCAACTTTCATCCACTATTAATATAATCCCGATAGCCATTAAGCCAAAAGGAAACGCTTTCAAAATATCATTTCAAACAATAGTACGGTTTAAATAGTAAAGCTACATCCTGTAATACAAGCTTACAAATATTCAGACTAATTATAATTATATACGTGATAATAAAGCTTTCACAATGTTAATACTTGTAATATTTGCAGCTAAAATAATTTTTTTCTAGAAGAATATACTATAAAAAATAGGGTTATCTTTTACAGGTGAGTTTCATCTTATATTAGTTAAACGATTGAATAAAATTTCCAACTTTAATCGGTTTAAGCGTTCCTTTAAATCGATTGCAACATTCATTCGTTTCTGTAATTTTGATTTTACCAGAATTCACAGAATATATCCATAAAAGTATAAATTAATTTTGACCATATCAACCCTAATTTTATTGGATGGGCTGAGCTATTGAGATATTAATCAGTATTTAGAAGATAAAAGATTTAGATAAGATCATCAAGTATCTTGGCCATGTTTGAAGGAGCTTTACCTCATATGTTCGGCTTGCGGAAAGATTGTTCGGTGTTATCAGCAAGGAACTGGGTTTCCTTTTTCGGCTCCCTGTATTATGAGGGGGATATCGTTGTCAGTGTCATTTCAGTTATAGATTCTATTACACGAACGAACCCATATGATACATAAATTGAAACTTATTTACTGGCGCGACTGTTTCAAACTTTTTACTGAATGCTGTAACTGGAGCACTCATTGTTGCGAATACGTATGTCCAAGTGTCAAGAGAATATAGTTCCTTCCAATCTGGGATATTATCAGTTGGCTATTTAATTGCTGTATTATCGATGATTCGTGTCGGTGAAAATATTGCAACGAAGTGGTCCAAGAAGGCCAATGATCTTAGCAAGTCTTTTAGTGGTGGTTGGAATAATGTTAATGACCTTTACAAACTTACCAAACTCGATTTATTCCATTGTTGTTTTTATTAGTTTTACAGTGAGTTATCGTTTATCTGATGAACTGGAATTGTCTGGGGATACGTTTTAACAGTTGTTAATTATATAGAAGGGAGATTTTTAGAATTAGGGAAGGTATGAATTTAACGATGTTTTGGTTACCATAAAGGTCTGCGCATCGTATGGGATTGGACTTTACGCGACACCATCCACAGATACAGTAGTAGCCAATGTTCCGGCAGCGAAGGCAGGAGAGGCGGCAGGTATCTATAAGATGTCTAGTACACTTGGCGGTTCATTCGGCTTAGCAATACCTGTTACTGTCTATAGTGCAGTCGAAAAGACTGGAAATATGGGAGCGGCCGCAAGTATAGGGTTGCTGGCAAATGCTGTTTTTGCTAGACTAGCTTTACTAGCTATAGTAACTATAATTCCAAAAGATAGTGTAAAGAAATCATTAGAATCAGGTATTAACGAACCATTGGAAGATAGGGAGAGTTTGCTCCTCAAAGTTGCAAAAAAAATAAACTAAGAGTTGACAATAATCTGATTTGATAATATTATAAAATGAGTAAAATATTTGTGAATAAATATTGTGGGAGAGAGTCAGGATCTGCTTAGCATTGATAGAGTAAGTACCTAAAAAGGGAGCTAATTAGGTTGATTTCCCCGAATAATTGTAAGCGCTTTTAATCAGGAGCCTAACTTGGCTGTAAAGGTCCTAAAAAGAAGGATTCCAGATATTACAGAAATTATGAGAAAGGATGGAAAGTCAGTAAACATCTGGATCCGATTTACTAAACTATTGTTCTGAAAATGACTAAAATTCAATATGAGCGGATGAATGTTGTGGGAGAGTGCTAGGAAAGAGCCACCGAAGGAGCAAGTTCCAAAAATACCCTTGGAACCAATCTCTCAGGTAGATAAAACCACAACAGGACGCACCTCTGGAGAGCGCATACCATATGCCACCAAAGGGGAAGACTCTTTAATAAAGAGTTAAACTCTCAGGTAAAAAGGACAGAGAAGGGATGAGAACGTTAGATACCCTTTTCTGTCCTTTTTTGTGTGCAAAATTTTACATAGCTTTTGCCATGGAAAAGATGTTTCGTGCTACGAAAAGAGGTATACGTGTTTCTCAGTAAGCTATATTTTTAATTTATGTTGAGTTTTAGCCGAAGAATTGCACGTAATTTAAAGGAGGAGTAAAAAATGGGTTTACAGCAAAATGATTCAACTATTTTTAAAGCCATTGAGAAAGAGCAACAGCGCCAACACCAAACACTAGAGTTGATTGCCTCGGAAAACTTTGTTAGTGAAGATGTATTAGAAGCAATGGGAAGCGTGATGACAAATAAATACGCAGAAGGTTATCCAGGAAAGCGTTATTATGGCGGATGCGAGTTTGTCGATGTAGCAGAAAAAACAGCTATTGATCGACTAACGAAGCTATTTGGAGCCAAATATGCCAACGTACAGCCACATTCAGGTGCACAAGCAAACTTAGCGGTTTTTTACGCGTTGCTTCAGCCTGGTGATAAGGTAATGGGCATGGACCTTTCCCATGGGGGACATTTAACGCATGGTAGTCCTGTCAGCATTTCCGGTAAATGGTTTGACATCGTGTCCTATGGAGTAAGAGAAGATACACAATTGATTGACTACGATGAGCTGGAAGCTATTGCCAAAAAAGAGAAGCCAAAATTGATTATTGCAGGGGCAAGTGCCTATCCAAGAACCATTGACTTTGAACGATTCAGAAAAATTGCAGACCAAGTTGGCGCGAAATTCATGGTGGATATGGCTCATATTGCTGGACTTGTTGCAGCTGGTGTTCATCCATCCCCAATTCCTTATGCAGATATAGTGACAAGTACGACACATAAAACATTAAGAGGTCCACGTGGCGGTGTTATTTTAACCAATGATGAAGAGCTGGCCAAAGCGGTAAATAAAGCCATTTTTCCAGGAATTCAGGGAGGGCCGTTGATGCATATCATTGCAGCTAAAGCGGTGGCATTCAATGAAGCTTTGCAGCCGAGTTTTAAGGAATATGCAGAGCAAATCATTACGAATGCTAAAGCCCTTGGCGAAGTTTTAAAGGAAGAAGGCGCAACACTTGTGTCTGGAGGGACCGATAATCACATTGTCCTTTTAGATGTACGTTCATGGAACTTAACAGGTAAGGAAGCAGAGAAGCTATTAGAAGAAGCGGGACTCACCGTTAATAAAAACACCATTCCATATGACCCTGAAAGCCCGTTTGTTACAAGCGGAATCCGCATTGGAACAGCGGCCTTGACAACAAGGGGCATGAAGCAGGAAGAAATGGTGAAAATCGCAAAAGTAATCGCTTCTGTTCTGAAGAGCAATGGGGATAAAGCTGTCCTTGAAAGAGCAAAAGAAACAACAAAAGAAATTTGCGAAAACTATCCAATATTTCAACAGCCGGTAAATGTATAAGCAGGGAAAAGCTTCCTGGAATTTTAGAGCCATTTTCACAGAAAGTTCAAGTTCGGGAAGAAATCGAAAGTAGGGGTGTAAAAATGAGTACAGAAACAGTGTTGAAGCGAACGCCGCTTTTTGAAGTATATAAAAATGACGGTGCAAAAGTCATCGATTTTGGGGGATGGGAACTTCCGGTACAGTTTTCAAGCATTATAGAAGAGCATGAGGCGGTTCGGCAGGAAGCAGGGCTTTTCGATGTTTCCCATATGGGAGAGGTGCTTGTTGAAGGAAAGGATGCAGAGCGTTTTATCAATTCTCTATTAACAAATGACGTAACAAAGATTGATATTAACCAATGCCAATATACAGCAATGTGTTATCCAGACGGTGGTACCATTGATGATTTGCTAGTTTATAAGTTAGCTGATGAAAAGTATCTACTGGTGGTTAACGCTTCAAATATTGATAAAGATTATGAGTGGTTGGAAGAGCACATGAAAGGAGAGGTAACATTAAAGAATATTTCAAGTGATGTTGCGCTCCTTGCTATCCAAGGACCAAAAGCAGAAAAAATTTTACAAAAGTTAACGGATATCAATTTAAGCGAAATAGCTCCTTTCCGCTTTGCCCAGCATGTCAATCTAGATGGGATTAAAGACGTTCTTGTATCCCGCACAGGTTACACAGGGGAGGATGGCTTCGAACTTTACTTAACACCTGACGAGGCAATAGCACTTTGGGAGAAGCTTTTTCTAGTGGGAAAAGAGGATGGATTAAAACCATGTGGACTTGGTGCGCGAGATACGCTTCGCTTGGAAGCACGTCTTGCCCTATACGGCCAAGAGCTTACAAAAGAAGTCAGCCCGCTTGAAGCTGGAATCGGGTTTGCGGTCAAAACCAACAAAGAGAGTGATTTTACCGGTAAATCAAGTCTTATAAATCAAAAAGAAGAAGGATTAAAGCGGAAATTAGTAGGGGTGGAAGTGACAGGAAAAGGCATTCCACGTCACGGTTATAAAGTGTTTTCAGAGGGTGACGAGGAAATTGGCTTCATTACATCCGGAACCCGATCTCCATCTTTAAAGAAAAATCTGGGCCTTGCCATTATATCAACGGAATACGCGAAAGCGGGAACACCGTTAAAAGTGGAAGTCCGCAAAAAAATGATTGATGCCGTTGTTGTCAAAACACCTTTTTATAAAAGGGGATAAACTAAACGAGACCGTGCATATCAGCTTGTGGAATAACAATGTGAAAGCGTTCTGGCCAATGAGCTGCAGAGTAATAATCTTTTAAGTTTGGGATTTAGTTAACTTATAAATGAAATAGGTAAATCCTCCTTTAAATAGTAGATAAATAGATATGGGAAGGAAGTAAAAACAATGACAAATGCAACAACAAACTTACTGTACAGCAAGGAACATGAATGGATATTACGTTTAGATGGAAATCTAGTCCGGATAGGAATCTCTGATTTTGCTCAAAAGGAGTTGGGAGATATCGTCTTTGTTGAAAATCCGGAAGTAGATGATGAAGTAACTGCAAATGAATTAATGGGAACGGTTGAGTCGGTTAAAGCCGTTTCTGAACTCTACTCTCCTGTATCAGGTGAAGTTGTCCGTATAAACGAAGAGTTAGAAGATGCACCCGAAACAATTAATGAACAACCATATGATGCGGGGTGGTTAGTAGAGGTAGAATTATCTAACCCCGAGGAGCTAGAATCGCTGTTAAATGATGAAGAGTATCAAGCATTTGTGAATGAAGGAGAGGAATAACATGACAAATACTTATCGATATCTACCAGATACGGAGCAAGATCAAAAAGAAATGTTGGAATTTTTAAATGTCTCTTCTGTAGAAGCCTTATTTAAAGACATTCCAACCAGTATTCGGTTGGAAGGGGAGCTGGACATTCCGGAGGCAGACCCGGAACCTGTTCTAATAAAAAAGTTAAACAAACTTTCCGCCCGTAATCTAAATGCGAATGAATATTCAACTTTTCTTGGTGCGGGCACATATGACCATTACATTCCAAGTGTTGTGGATCATATGATTTCACGTTCTGAATTTTATACAGCATATACACCGTATCAACCAGAAATCAGTCAAGGAGAACTGCAAGGCATATTTGAATTCCAAACTATGGTTTGTGAACTCACTGGAATGGATGTAGCCAACTCTTCGATGTATGACGGCTTTACATCCCTAGCGGAAGCGGCTTCTCTTGCTGCAGACTCCAAAAAGCGGTCAAAGGTCCTTGTATCAAGAGGGGTACATCCTGAATCCCGTGCTATTTTAAATACCGTTGCAAAGGGCCAAGGATATACAGTGGAAGAGGTAAGCCTGGATGAGGATGTTACGGATTTAAAACAATTAAAATCACAACTGGATAAAGATACTGCAGCAGTCATTATTCAATATCCAAACTTCTTTGGTACGATTGAAGATCTAGCGGAAATTAAGGAATATGCAAAAGAACAAGGAGCGTTATTTATTGTTAGTGCCAACCCATTAGCATTAGCGCTTTTACAATCGCCTGGTAAGCTGGGTGCCGACATGGTTGTCGGTGATATGCAGCCACTAGGAATACCAATGGCCTTTGGTGGTCCGCACTGCGGATATTTTGCAGTAAATAAAAAGTTTATGCGCAAGATACCTGGCCGGATAGTCGGCGAAACAAATGACGACCAAGGCAATCGCGGATTCGTATTAACATTGCAGGCGCGGGAACAGCATATTCGCCGTGATAAAGCGACATCAAATATATGTTCTAACCAGGCATTGAACGCCCTTGCCTCTTCCATTAGTATGTCAGCACTAGGAAAGCATGGAATCCGTCAAATGGCACAGCAAAATTTTGAAAAAGCGGATTATATGGCAAATCTTCTTCAAAAAAAAGGCTTTACAGTCATCAATAAATCAGCATTCTTTAATGAATTTGTTGTTGAACTTCCACTTCCAGTAAAAGAAGTTAACAAAAAATTACTTGAATCAGGGATTATTGGCGGCTATGACTTAGGGGAAGACTATGGCAATGATAAACAAATGCTTATCGCAGTAACGGAGCAACGGTCAAAAGAAGAGATTGATCAATTTGTAGAATTATTGGAGGCGATTGTAAATGATTGAATATAATGATCTTATTTTTGAAATCAGCCGTCCAGGACGTGCAGGTTACAGCCTTCCGAAGAGTGACGTTAAAAGTGTTGATTTACAGGGAAAATTACCAAAACATTTGATTCGTGACGAGAATGAGGCTGCGGAGCTTCCTGAGGTTTCTGAACTTCAACTCGTTCGCCATTACACAGCACTATCAAATAAAAATCATGGGATAGATAATGGCTTTTATCCTTTAGGGTCTTGTACGATGAAATATAATCCAAAAATAAACGAGGATATCGCACGTCTTCCAGGATTCAGCCGCATTCATCCATATCAGCCAACGGAAACTGCGCAAGGTGCATTGGAACTTCTATATAATTTACAGGAAGAGCTGGCAGTAATCACTGGTATGGACGCCATATCACTGCAACCTTCCGCAGGAGCTCAAGGAGAATGGACCGGGTTAATGATGGTGAAAGCCTATCATGAGAAAAACGGTGAGAACAGGAATAAGGTGCTTGTCCCTGATTCCGCACATGGAACTAATCCTGCAAGTGCCTCCGTTGCTGGGTTTGATGCAACGACGATACCATCTGATGAGAATGGGTTAGTTGATTTGGAGGAATTGAAGAAGCTGGTAAATAGTGACACAGCCGCATTAATGCTGACCAATCCGAATACACTTGGACTTTTTGAAACGGAAATTGAAGAAATTGCGAAAGTTGTTCATGAAGCTGGCGGCCTATTATATTATGATGGTGCGAACGCAAACGCAATCTTAGGTAAAACGACTCCAGGAGCAATGGGATTTGACATCGTGCATTTAAATCTCCATAAAACATTCACTACACCACATGGAGGTGGAGGACCTGGGGCTGGCCCAGTCGGTGTAAAAGAGGATCTTATTCCTTATTTACCAGTACCGCGTATCGAAAAAGATGGTGAAAATTATGTGCTGAATTCTGATTATCCATCATCCATCGGCCGTGTGAAAGGATATCATGGAAACTTTGGTATTCTGGTCCGTGCCTACACGTACATTCGTACAATGGGACCTGATGGATTAAGGCAAGTATCAGAAGGGGCAGTGCTACATGCAAACTACCTCCGCAAGAAACTGGAGGACCATTTTGATTCGCCGTATACACAGCTTTGCAAGCATGAATTTGTATTATCAGGATCCAGACAGAAAAAACTTGGGGTTCGTACGCTTGATATGGCAAAACGTCTGCTTGATTTTGGGTACCATCCGCCAACGATCTACTTCCCATTAAATGTTGAGGAAGGTTTAATGATTGAGCCAACGGAAACAGAATCAAAAGAAACGATGGACGCATTTGCAGATGCAATGATACAAATTGCCAAAGAAGTAGAAGAAGATCCGGAAATGGTTTTAAATGCTCCACACACCACAATTGTTGGCAGATTGGATGAAGTTCAAGCTGCAAGAAAACCAATCGTACGTTATACAAAAGAGAAGGTTGCAGAGAGGGAAAAAGACACCGTTAAAGCTTAAAATAAAATTGCCATTGGTAGGGAGAAAACCCACCAATGGCTTGCGTTCATCTTCGTGGATAGGTACTAGATTACGTGAAAAAGAAGCCACTTGTTTCTTTTTCACGTCATAAAGAAGTACAGGTTCAAGTCTATATGATATGTGATATCCGAATATGGCATAAGGGGGCAGGTCACTTGGTTGTAACATTAACAGAATCAGCGTTAGATAAACTGAAAGCAACAGAAATAAAGGAAGAGAAATATCCTCGGATTGATGCTGATATAGCTGGTGGTTGCGGAATTTCTGTTAAATTCACACTTGTTTTTGATGAGCCACGCAGAAATGATTCAGTGATTGAATATGACGGAATTCAAATTCATATAGACCGTTTTACGAAGCGTTATTTGGATGAAGCAACGCAAATTGATTATGAGGTTGAACAGGGCTTTCTTGTTGGAGAGCGTTTTGCATCAAGTGCATGTGCAATTGAATTAGATTAACAGGTATGGAGACAGCAATTGTACAAGTATTTTTCAGTGAAAAAGGAGGTTTTCTTATGAAAGAAGAATATGATGTTATTATCATTGGCGGTGGGCCAGCAGGATATGTTACAGGTATTCGTGCAACTCAATTAGGCTTAAAAACGGCAATAGTGGAAAAAGAAAAATTGGGTGGAACATGTCTTCATGCTGGTTGTATTCCAAGTAAAGCATTATTAAGAAGTGCAGAGATATATGCGAATACAAAAAATGGAGAAAAATATGGTGTCATTGCCCCAGAAGTTGGACTTGATTTTTCAAAGGTGCAATCCCGGAAAGAAGAAATTGTGACCCGTTTATTTAAAGGTATTCAACATTTAATGAAAAAAGGGAATATCGATGTCTATGAGGGGACAGGAAGTATTACAGAATCAAGAGATGTATCAGTTAAAAGTAGTAATGAAGAAGAGCAGCATATATTACATTCCAAAAATATTATACTTGCTACAGGCTCTCGTCCAAAAACACTCCCAGGCCTGGAAGTAGATGGAGATTATGTTATGACATCAGAAGAAGCTTTGATATTAGAAGCGTTACCAGATTCTATCATCATTGTTGGTGGGGGTGTTATAGGAATAGAATGGGCATCCATGCTTGCTGACTTCGGCTTACAAGTAACCGTGATTGAATATGCCGATCGGATTTTACCGACAGAGGATAAAGATGTTTCAAAGGAAGTACAAAGATTAATGAAGAAAAAAGGGGTTAAGGTTGTAACAGGGGCAAAGGTGCTTCCTGAAACATTAGAGAAGGGTGATGGTGTTTCGATTAAAGCAGCCCATAAAGGCAAAGAAAAGCTATTTTCTGCAGATAAATTATTTGTATCCGTTGGTCGTTTACCAAACACGGAAGGACTTGGCCTTGAAAATACGACGATTGAAATGGACCGCGGTTCTATTCAAGCAAATGAATACTACCAAACAAATGAACGTAATATTTATGCAGTCGGCGATGTAATAGGCGGCTTACAACTTGCTCATGTTGCTTCACATGAAGGTATAGTCGCAATTGAACATATCGCGGGCAGTAATCCTGTACCACTTAATTACACGGTTGTTCCGAGGTGTATATATAGTAGTCCGGAAGTAGCGAGTGTGGGACTTACAGAAGATGAGGCAAAAGAGAAAGGTTATCAAGTGAAAATAGGTAAATTCCCATTTCGTGCAATAGGAAAGGCTCTTGTTTTTGGTGAGTCGGACGGTTTTGTCAAACTAGTTGTTGAAGAAGGATCAAAGAAGCTGTTAGGAGCGCATATGGTAGGTCCACATGTCACCGATATGATTACAGAAGCCGGTTTAGCCCAAGTATTAGGTGCAACATCCATGGATATTGCTCACAACATTCACCCACATCCAACATTAACCGAAGCAGTTGGTGAAGCAGCGTTAGCAGTAGATGGTATGGAAATCCATGCTTAGAATCTATCATTATATATTTAGTATCGTTTCATGAAGCTAAGAATGGAGAATTACAGATAATAGTTTAGGTATGATCAATGATAGTTAAATCAGAAAATATAAGTAGAATTTAAGATGGAGGAAGGGCATTCATATGGAAAGTGTGAACCGTGCAACATTATTAATTACTTGTCCAGAAAAGCCAGGTATCATCTCGACTGTTACTAATTTTTTATCAGAACATAAAGCTAATATTATAGATATTGACCAATATACAACAGATCCGCAAGCTGGTATATTTTTTATGAGGATTGAGTTTAATGTAGGAAACCATACACTTGAAAAACTTGAAGAGGATCTGCACGTGCTAGCGAAGGATTACACGATGGACTGGTCGTTGAGCAGTAACAAAAAAAGAAAGCGAATGGCCATCTTTGCTACAAAAGCGGATCACTGCCTTTTGGAGCTTATATGGAGATGGAAAACGAATGAAATTCCAGTTGAAATACCTTTAGTCATTAGTAATCATGAGGATTTAAAGGAAATAGTTGAGAGTTATGGAATCCCTTACTATCATATTCCATTAACGAAGGGTACAAAAGAAGATGCTGAACGGAAAGCAATGGAATTATTGGAAGAGAAGGTGGACTTTATTGTTTTGGCCCGATACATGCAAATTCTTTCCCCAAACTTTATTTCTAAGTACCCTAATAAAATCATAAATATCCATCACTCCTTCTTACCAGCCTTTATTGGTGCAAATCCATATGTAAGGGCGTTTAATCGAGGAGTTAAATTAATTGGTGCAACTGCGCATTATGTAACCAATGATCTTGATGAAGGGCCAATTATTGAGCAAGATGTCCAGCGGATTAATCATCAATATACAGCAGACGATTTAAAAGTTGCTGGACGTCATGTGGAAAGAAGCGTTCTTGCCCAAGCTGTTTCTTGGCATGTGGAAGATAAAGTACTTGTTCATGGTAATAAAACGATTGTATTTCAGTGAGGCAATTTGAGATGAGATAGGCTACTTCTCTTTTTAATAACTATCCACTTTCTGTCCAATTGTTTGTGCCGAAAATTTACGACAAGGCGGTGATATATATGAAATATAATTCAGTATTCGACATTATCGGTCCAGTAATGATTGGGCCATCAAGCTCTCATACTGCAGGAGCAGCAAGAATAGGAAAAGCTGCGCGAAATCTACTAGGTAGTGAACCAAGTTGGGCAAAAATCCATTTATATGAATCCTTTGCTAAAACATATAAAGGCCATGGAACAGACTTTGCCCTCGCGGGAGGATTACTAGGCTTTGAAACAGATGACACTAGATTGAGTAAAGCACTTGAACTGGCAAAAGAACGTGGATTAACAATTGAATTTGTTGAAGATACAAGTGCAGTAAGCCATCCAAACACTGCCCGTTTAACTATTGGTAATGAGGAAGGTCAGGTAGAATTAGTAGGAATATCTATTGGTGGCGGGAAAGTTGAAATCACTGAATTAAATGGTTTTGAACTGCGTTTGTCCGGAAATCATCCAGCGATTCTTGTCACACATAATGATCGTTTTGGTGCCATAGCCTCCATTACTTCTATTTTGGCCAAACACAAAATAAATATTGGGCATATGGAAGTAAACCGGAAAGATCTTGGTAAGGAAGCATTAATGGTCATCGAAATAGATCAAAATGTTGAACAAGCTGTGTTACAAGAACTAACAAATGCCCAAAAGATCATCAAAGTATCGACGATTGTTAGTTAAATAGGAGGTATCATATGTTTCGAACAGCAGCAGAATTAGTAGAGATAGCAGAAAAGGAAAACATATTGATTTCAGAAGTGATGATTCGTCAAGAAATGGATGTTAAAGAAAAAACAAGAGAAGACATATTCTCTGAAATGGAAAAAAATTTGGAAGTGATGGAAAAGGCAATTGAAGATAGCCTTAAAGGAGTGCAGTCTGTAACCGGTTTGACTGGTGGGGACGCTGTTAGAATTCAAGATTATATGAAAGAAAAAACGCCCTTATCTGGTTACTTACTTTTAGATGCAGTAAGTAAAGCGATGGGAACAAACGAAGTGAATGCAGCCATGGGTATCATTTGTGCTACTCCAACAGCGGGTAGTGCAGGAGTTGTTCCGGGAACATTGTTTGGAGTGAAAAATCAGCTTAACCCGACACGTGAGCAGATGATACGCTATTTGTTTACAGCCGGTGCTTTTGGCTTTGTAGTCGCCAACAATGCTTTTATCTCGGGTGCGGCAGGAGGTTGTCAGGCAGAGGTAGGTTCAGCAGGAGCGATGGCTTCCGCTGCAATTGTGGAAATGGCTGGGGGAACACCTCAAGCTTCAGCGGAGGCTTTTGCTATGACATTAAAAAATATGCTTGGACTTGTTTGTGATCCAGTAGCAGGACTTGTTGAAGTCCCGTGTGTTAAGCGTAATGCGGCAGGCTCATCCCTCGCGATTGTATCTGCAGACATGGCGTTGGCGGGTGTTACAAGCCGAATTCCTTGTGATGAAGTTATTGGTGCGATGTACCGTATTGGTAAATCGATGCCATCTACTTTGAGAGAAACAGGTGAAGGTGGCTTAGCTGATACACCTACAGGACGGCTATTGAAGGAAAAAATATTCGGTTCGTTGGCATAAGCTGAGAGGAATTGATTGGTTCTGACCCTTGCACTCGATTTAGATAATACTAGCGTGGGAAAGTGTTGTTGATATGTATATTTATAGAATTTCTGTTATAAATTTACAAATAAACTACAACCCCAGGGGTGTAGTTTATTTTAATGGTGTGACAGTCTCAATAGAATCCAAGTTAATTGGAGATGATGTTTTGGAAAAAGTATGGGGATATTTAGATAGTGGGTTTTGTGATGCTTCCATAAATATGGCATTAGATGAGTCCTTATTAAACTGGCATAGTAATGGTGAAATCCCTCCAACACTAAGATTTTACGGATGGAAAGAACCCAGCTTATCGGTTGGACATTTTCAAAAGGTTGATCGTTCTATTGATTTTGATGCATTGCAGAAATATGGATGTCAATTTGTCCGCCGGTTAACTGGAGGTAGTGCCGTTTTACATGACAATGAACTTACTTATAGCCTTGTCATTTCAGAGGATGACCCGTCCATCCCGAAATCGGTGCAAGATGCCTATTATATTTTATCAAAAGGTGTTTTAGAAGGTTATAAACAATTAGGAGTACAAGCGGATTATGCCATCCCAAAAAGAGAAATAGGAAAAGATCGAACAGCAATCTGTTTTGAAAAGCCGGTATATTATGAAATGGTCGTTGATGGGAAGAAACTATCTGGTAATGCACAAACAAGGAAGAAAGGTGTTCTTCTACAACATGGATCCATACCCATGAGTATGGATATTCAAATGTTGTTTGATTTATTTCTATTTCCTTCTGAAAAGATGAGACAAAGAAAGCGAGATTCCTTTGTAAATAAAGCAACCACTATAAATCAACTAAGAAATAACGAGCATACGTATGAAATGATGACAACTGCTTTTAAAAAAGGTTTTCAAACAGGATTAGATATTGAGTTAAAACCGTTACAACTAACAGAAGATATGTGGAAAGAAGTATATCAATTAGCGCAAACCAAGTATGAATCAGAAACATGGAACCAAAAACTATCTAAGGAGCGTGCAATGAATGGCGAAACAAGCAGAGTACATACGTAAACCGGAGTGGCTAAAGACAAAAATTAACACAAATGACTCCTACAAAGAGCTTAAACATCTCATGCGTGATAAGAAATTAAATACCGTATGTGAAGAAGCACGATGTCCGAATATTTATGAGTGCTGGAGTGAGCGAAAAACAGCAACATTTATGATCCTAGGTGATACATGTACACGTGGTTGTCGTTTTTGTGCAGTTAAAACAGGATTACCAAATGAACTTGATTGGGGAGAACCAAAACGCGTTGCTGAGTCCGTTGCTATTATGGGATTAAAGCATGTTGTAGTTACTGCGGTTGCACGAGATGATTTAGCTGATGGTGGTGCAGCTGTCTTTGCAGAAACAGTCCGGGAAATTCACAAACAAACTCCCGCGTCCACAATTGAAATCTTACCATCTGATATGAAAGGTGATTATGAAAGTCTACATACACTAATGGATAGTGGGCCAGACATATTTAATCATAATATAGAAACAGTACGTCGTTTGACAAAAAAAGTGAGAGCAATAGCAATGTATGATAGATCACTACAACTATTACAACGTGTTAAGGAAATCGCTCCAACTACACCTACAAAATCCAGCATCATGGTTGGTCTAGGTGAAACGAAAGAAGAAATCATTGAAGCAATGGATGATCTACTAGCACATGATGTGGACATTTTAACACTTGGACAATATTTACAACCAACAAAGAAACACTTACGAGTGGAACGTTATTATCATCCAGATGAATTTGCTGAATTAAAAGAGATTGCATTAGAAAAAGGATTAACCCATTGTGAAGCAGGACCATTTGTACGATCGTCCTATCATGCGGATGAGCAAGTAAGTCCAGCATCAGCACAACGAAGAATTGAGTATATGAAGGCTTATGAAAACCAAGAAAATAAGGAAGCAGATTTTAAATTTTAATAAAGGATGTTTTTCGTAAAGATTGCTTATTGCTTTTGAGGGAATAGATATAAAGTGCGATAATCTACAATTTGAGCTAACATACCCGCTACAGAAATACACTACGGGAGTGTAAACTAAACTGTGTAAGTAAGAGAGCGTACGGCTCTTACTTCGCAGTTTAGTTTTTTTATTGGTAGAATAAAAAATATAACGATTGGGAGGTTGTTCTATTGGCTAAATTAAAGCGAGATCAAAAATCAGCTGAATTAGCGAACCAAATTCTAGAAAACTACCAACCAGAGACTGTAGAAGACATGCAGAACGCACTCAAAGATATATTTGGCCCCATGTTTGAAACTATGTTAAAAGGTGAAATGAATAACCATTTAGGTTATGAATCGAATGATAAAGAGGAAAAAGAAACAGTAAACAGACGCAATGGATATGGGAAGAAAACTCTAAAAACGACGAGTTCTGGTGAAGTGGATATTAGGGTGCTACGTGATCGCGATGGTTCCTTTAATCCTTGAGCAGGAGGTACAACATAATGGAATTTTATAAATTTAATAAAGATAACGGTAAAATAATCTCAAAATTTAATTCGAATTTTATTATGTCTCGTATTATTCAAACTAACAAGGTGACTAACATAGGATGTATGTACTTAGATGAAAAGGGCATTGTAGGATATCACCAAGCAGTAGTACCTCAACTTTTGTTAATCGTAAATGGGGAAGGATACGTCCGTGGTGAAAAAGAAGAATACTTCAAAGTCCAGTCTGGAGACGCTGTATTTTGGGAAAAGGACGAGTGGCACGAAACGAAATCAGATAAAAGATTGACTGCTATTGTAATTGAAAGTGAAGAATTAAATCCTTCATCATTTATGCTAGATAAATAGAAGTTGTCGTGAACCAGCTAATTAAAGTACCTCTATTATTACGCTATATGGTGCGAGAGTTTAACAGGGCGATCATCAGATTGATTGTCTTTTCTTTTTTGGAAATCAATTGGAATATTAGGTTAATGTTAAATTAAACAGATTATTGAGCTGAGCTAACGGGGCAGGATTGTTGAATAAGAGTGGTATTTCTTTACTTAACTTAAAAAGAAATAAATGGTATGTTATAAAAAATTACAAACATAGGTAGGGGAGAGAAATAATGGGGAAAATTAATTATTCAATTGTGGATGTTTTTTCACAAGGAAAATATACAGGAAATCAACTTGCTGTTTTTAAGAATGCTGAAAACCTTTCAGATAGTGAAATGCAACAAATAGCCAAGGAGATTAATTATTCAGAGACTACTTTTATATTATCAGACACAAAAAAAAATAATGGTTATGATGTTCGTATTTTTACACCTAATGAAGAGGTTCCTTTTGCTGGACACCCGACTTTAGGAACTGCGTATATCATTCAAAATGAAATAATAGGGGAACCAATAGAAAAACTTATTTTAAATTTTAAAACTGGACAGATTCCCGTATCGTTCGATAAACAAGAAAAAATACTTTGGATGAAACAAAATAAACCCACATTTGTTCGTATTTTTGATACAAATAAGGTTTCTAATGTTTTAAATTTAGATAAAGAGTACATAGACGATAGATTTCCTATCCAGGAGGTTTCAACAGGACTTCCCGTGATAGTTGTCCCTTTAAAATCTTTAGAAGCAATTAAAAAAGTTAGAATAAATAAAGAAAAATACTTTGAGTTAATTGAGCATACTGATGCAAAAGCAATTATGGTCTTCTCTCCTGAAACATATAGTGTCGATAATAATTTAAACGTTCGAGACTTTGCAGATTATTTTGGTATTCCAGAAGATGCAGCTACTGGAAGTTCTAATGGATGTTTAGCTTCTTACTTAGTTAAATATCGATATTTTGATAAAAGTGAGATTAATATTCGTGTAGAACAGGGATATGAAATTAAAAGACCGTCTTTATTGTTTTTAGAGGCAAGTGATGAAAACGGTGAAATCATAGTAAATGTGGGAGGAAAAGTAGAAAAAATAGCTCAGGGCGAATGGTTTATTTAATATAAATAATCTCCCTTTTTTAGCGATTATTTTCACATAAAGGTCACTTTTTTCTTATTCCAACTATTAGATTGTGAAATATAGTACTTAAACTATATGGTGCGATTGTTCAACAAGGGTAGTCGCTCTTTTGCTATATGGCAGTTTAGTTGAAGAAGATAAGTAAATACTTCAACAGTTATCTTTATAGTTCAATTTCTACTATTCCTGTAATTGAAAGGGTTTCCTTGAGTGATTGTTGAATAGTGTAATAGATTTTATAAAAGGGGGAGTTTATTTGTTTAATAAAGATGTTTTGTCTCGATACTTTTTGGCTTTTGCCGAAAAGGAATGTAAGGGATCTAGCTTATTATATGAACATTTGTCCATCAAAATTGCCACGGATGATAATCTTCTTGAAATATGTAGTAACGCACGAGAAGGGCAACCTATTCCAAATCTCCTATTTGGTGCAGTACATTATCTCTTACTAAAAGGAACGGAACACCCATTAAAAGAGTATTTCCCGAGTATTGTAGATAATCCCAAATTGTATAAGGGATCATTTGAATTCTTTAAGGACTTTTGCTTGAAATATCGAAAAGAAATTGAGTCAATACTTAAAACTAGGCTTGTTCAAACAAATGAAGTAAGGAGATGTGCATATCTTTATCCTGCTTTTTGTACTATTTACGAGAAAGCAAGGAAACCATTAGCACTTATCGAAATTGGAACAAGTGCGGGATTACAGCTTCTTTGGGATAAATATTCATATTCATACGGGACAAATAACATTTATGGCAACAAAAATTCAAACCTAAATATTACGGCAGAAGTAAGAGGAGAAAATACTCCAATCCTCCACCCCACATCACCGCCAGTTTCTACCAGAATCGGCTTAGATTTAAATACAATTGACTTAAATGATGAGGAGGAGAAATTGTGGCTTAAATCCTTAATATGGCCCGAACATAGAGAGAGGCTGTCTATGTTTGAAAAAGCTGCGAGTTATATTAAGGGTGCTTCAGTGAATTTGGTAGATGGGGATGGGATAAGTTTATTATCTAAATATGTTGAGGAAATTCCAGAGGACAGTGTGGTTTGCATTTTTCATACTCACGTAGCAAACCAAATACCAATAGAAAAGAATAAACAACTATTGCATACGGTTGAAACTATTGGTAAGAAAAGAGATGTATTCCATATTTATAATAACATTCAAGATAGATACTTACATCTAGATTATTATTTAGATGGTATTGAGAGTCACAATACTATTGCAGAAACTGATGGACACGGTAGATGGTTTGAATGGTTATTGAAAAGTGAAATGCAGTAGAATTTGTAATTCAGATAAGCTGCCTGCTATTTTTATGGGCAGCTTTCCTTTGACTTTTTCAACTTTGTGAAAGTGTGCACTTATACAATCTGGTGCGATTGTTCAATAAGGGCAATTGCTCAATTTATAATGGAGGTGCGATGCGTTGAAAAAATTATCTCTTGTTTGGGGAATAAATTTTGTGCTAGGAATCATTTTTTTATTATTAGGGCTTTACTTATTTATACAAGAGCTTTCTGAAGGTATTTCATTAAAAGATTTTCCTCAATCAATTGCTTTTATTCTTATTGGAATAACTATATTTTTATCAGCATCTTTTTACAAAAAGGAAGGGTAATTAACAGACTTGATATTCAATTAACTGGTGCTTTAACACATTAAGGATATCGTCGGTATGGCAGCCTATCTTGTGCTAACTGGCAGGTTAACTGAATAAATTAAAAGAGCTATACAATAATTTCGGCTATTGGAAGCTCTTATTATTTGGCTGTTATCTAAAAAATTGTTGCTTTATGATAAATAATTACACTCTGTAAAAATATAGAGAAATAAATAGTTGCTTATAGTAATATAGTGATAATGATACCTTTCTATAGGCCTACGAAAGAGGGGATTACTGTTGTTTAAACAGATAAAGGAAGCTAAAGAGGCTGTTAAAAATAAAAACGAAAATCTAGAATCAATTAAAAAAATGAAGAAGAATATATCTGACTTGGAAAAAGAAATAAATTTTCTAAGTGATAAAATACAAACAAAGAAAAAGTTATTGGCAAGAATTGAACTGAAAATTGAGCGAAAAACAGATGAAGAGGCAGGAGTACAGCGAAGGATTGATAGTTTGAAAGCAACATATCTTAAGTTATTTAAGGACGAAGAGAGCAAACTGGAGGAACAACTAGAGTCCAACAGGATTAAAATAGAGAAGAGCAAACTGGAGGAACAACTAGAATCCAACAGGATTAAAAACGAGCAGAGTAAGCGAAGGAAAGAACTTGAGCTTGATAAAAGAAATAGAATTTATAGCAGCTTGGTTGAACTGCTAACAAAAATTGAAAAGAGAAAGAAAAACGAGGAAATAATAAAAGCTAAAACGATGTCAGAGATTCGTACAAATAAAGAAATTGACGTTTTAATGGATAGTTTTGTTTCTAAAAACGATACGTTTGTGTTATGTATTCCTACTGTCGTAGACAATATTCTAGAATGTATTGAGAAGGATAAAGAGTACGGAGAAGGAGAATGGACATATATTCAAATGCCTCGACCGTATTCATCATCACAATGGGAAGGATGGCGATTATATGAAAACAAAATATCTACCTTCTTTTCACTTTTATCTAAGAAAGGTTATGTAACTCAAGGGGAGGAGAAATATTATTTAGGTGTTTTAAAAGAAAAAAGTTTACAAAAAAATTATGAAGAAATGGAAGATGAGTTTCAGCCTTTATTACAACTAAATGTAGATAATTCTACCTACCAAGAAGCAATATTTCTATTCATTCAATTGGTAGATAAACAGGGCATTAAGGATTTGAGAAACCTCTCCTTTTTAGAAAGATACCTGGTCAGAAGTGGTTTTCTAGAGAAAGAGATAGAATACGAAGAACTCTATAAAATGGTTAGCGATGAAGTTGAAAACTATAATGTAATTAAAATGGAAAAAGAACTGTCAGAAGGGAGTGAAAAACAGGGAGAAGATAAGCTTACGTTTAACGATATTCAAACAATGGATGGAAGAAACTTTGAAATATTCTTAGTAGATTTGTTAAACAATTTAGGGTATAGAGCCGAAGCCACGAAAACATCGGGAGATCAAGGCGTAGATATATTAGCTAGAAAAAGAGGTAAGACTTACGCCGTTCAAGCGAAAAGGTATTCTGGAACAGTTGGAAATAAAGCGATTCAAGAGGTTATATCAGGTAAAGAATATTATGATGCGGATGTTACGTGGGTAATTACCAACAGTAGTTACACAAAGTCAGCAATTGCTTTAGCAGCTAAAACACATACGATACTTTGGGACGGGAGTAAACTTAAGAATGTAATGGAAATAGCGGGTATGTAAAACAAATAAACCTACTTTTAACTAACGGGTTTACTTCAGAGGTGCAAACAAGTCATTCACAAGCAATATCGCAGTGATATTCACAATAGAATTCACTGCGATAATTTTATTGCTATATAAGGATTTGTTGCTCTTTTGTTTAAATTTCACATAGTAAAACACACCCATTTTCACAGATATCGAAATAAATATTTCTGTCTTGTGAATTTCCTGCGATTTAATATGTAGATTAATATGAGAGGCCAAGGTACTTGGATTCTTATGTTAAGATGATAATAGAGATAATATAGTTATTGTGAAAATTTACACTTAAACAAACTGGCAGGTTAGTTGAAGAAAAAAAGCCTCAGTACAAAACAATCATAAAAACTAAGAGTTTTGGCTGTTGTGTATTGAAAAACATTATAAAACTAAAAGAGGAGGAAACAGAAATGATACAACCTTTGTTGAAGGGGATGGAAGGGGTATTTATACCTGTTACAGATCCTACAAAATCAGCTAAATGGTATGAAGATAAGTTAGGGTGTAAACCTCTTTATTTAGAAGAGGAGGCAGTAACAATGAAACTTGCAGAAGGTTCACAAACAGTAATAACACTTGTTCGGACGCCAAATCATAAACCAATGAAATTTCCAGAGAATGACTTCGGAGTAGGTAAGTATTACAATTTCATCCCTTTAGACATTGATAAAACCTATAAAATGTTAATTGAAAAAGGGGTAGAGGTAAATCAAATTGGTGGAGAAGGCACTACAAGATATTTTACATTTTATGACCCCGATAGAAACCCTTTAGGATGCTGCAATTAACATAGTCTTACTAAGCTAACTGTGTGCTTTGTTTGAAGGCGAAAAAGTTCTTAATGAAGAATGGAGGGTTTAAAAAATGGAGGATTGTATATTTTGTGGAATTGTAAGAGAAGAAATATCCTTGTATACAATATATAAAGATGAGATAGCTACAGCCTTCCTTGATATTAATCCTGTTGCTTTGGGTCATACATTAGTAATTCCAAATAAACATTTTAACAGATTAGACACTGTTAACGATGAAGAAGTTATGAAAAGATTAATGAATGCACTAATAAAGGTATCAAATTTACTCATTACTTCTGATATTTGTACTGACTTTACTATACTCAGTGATAATGGAGTAAATGCACAACAAGATATTATGCACACTCATTTCCATATAATCCCGAGGCATCATAACGAAAAAATAGAATTAAAACTTGCAACTAATAAGGAAGTTGCAAATGCGAAGAATCTTAAATATACATACAATCACTTAAAAAAGTCATTATAAGACCTTCAACTATATGGGTGCTTTAATACAACAATGAGATCGTCATTATAACGGTCTTTTTTACTAAAGGGCAGGATATTATATTAAAAATGTGGAATATTTAATAATCTCAAAAATTTAAAGGAGTGTTTTTATGGATAATCCTATTTTAAAACAAATCGGAACAGTATTTATCCCAGTAAGCAACATAGAGAAAGCGAGAGATTGGTACTGCGATATTTTAGGATTAAAAACAGATGGGGAAATTCAGTTTGGTCATCTTTACGTTATACCTATGGAAGGTACAAAGATTGTGTTAGATAGCAAGATTTATTCAGAGGATAGAATATATAGAACTCCAGCATTCCACTTAAATACAAAAAACATTGAAGAAGCATTTCATTTTATGAGTAATAAGGGAGTTAATTTGATTACAGAAATTGAACATGATCATTATTTTAATTTCAAAGATCCTGATGGAAATATTTTAATGATTTGCGAATGTTAATTTTAAGCTAAACCAGCTAATAGTTGTCAATATTTTTCACTAAAAAAATTAAATTTCTCATGATATACTAAAAGTACGCATGCCAAATAACCTTCCACTATTCAGTGATTGGAAGGTTTTGTTATATTTAGTTAGATATAGTTTTTATGCTATATCTTGGAAAGTAGTTCTGCTTTTTAGTAGGGCGTAAATCCAGTGTAAGAGCTTATTCACACATGCAATAACTGCTACTCTAAAGGGTTTTCCTTCTTCACGTTTTTTATCATAAAACTCTCTTAGTCTCTTATTGCGTGCTATTATCTCATCGGTCGTCTTCTTTTTACGAGCATCACGAATACCACTTTGAACAGCCATATATAAAGCATGCCGTAGTCTATTAGATCCTCGTTTGGTGATTCGATTTACTGATGCTGTAAACTTACCAGAAGAGTAAACACTCGGATCAACTCCTGCGAATGCAACGAGCTTTTTGGCATTATTAAATCGATCAATCTCTCCAATCTCGGAAATAATCGTTGCAGCGATTTTTTCTCCGATTCCAGGAATCGATTGGAGAATATGATATTCTTCAATTTCCTTAGCGAGGGAATCTATTTCATTCGCAATCTTTGATAGATGCTCTTGGTATTGAAGAACAAGATTAACTAACATTTCAAGATTGAAAATATTGCTCTGATACAGGTTATTCTGGAACGGGTTACGAAGGGCTGCTTCTTTTAGCTTTTTTGCCCTTTCTTGTGCCCAAAGGTCGGAACGACTTTTACATAATGAACTTATCTTCTCTGATAATTCACTTTCACTCGCACTTAATACCGCCTCAGATGTTGGAAATGCTAGTAAAGTAAGCAAAGATACCCTTGAATATAAACTCCCAAACACACCTCTATATTCAGGGAATACCTGATCTAACAAGGAGTATAACTGTATTTTAGTTTTTGCTGATATTTCTGCAATACTTTCTTGTTGTCTAGTAAGGTTGCGAAGGTTTAAAAGTTGAACACCTCGCTTTTTATAAGGTTCCAACTCTTCTTTATAAAACAGCTCACAAAGGTGATAGGCATCTACTGCATCTGTTTTAACTTTACGTAGACTTGAACTCTTGGCACGATGTGAGATAAGAGGATTAACAATAATATAGACATACTTTTGTTCCTCCAAAAATTGAATAACTGGATAATGATAGTGACCAGTTGATTCCAACACGACCGTAGGTTGGTTGTTAGCTGATTTTTCAACTTCATGAAGGAATTCTAGTAAATTTCCCAACCCTTTTATGTCATGCTTAATACTAAAGTTCTTTCGATAAGGTTTACCTTTATCTAAAAAGGCTTGAATCTGACTTTCCCCTTTTGAAACATCCAGACCGATGACTGGATTCATACACGATCTCCTCCTAAAATATTAAATTAGTCGGTATCCCCTAAGGCTTCTTGTAATGTCATAGGTTCGCTTGTTAAACGGGATCACATTGTCCCAACCAGCCTGAAACATGTTTATACAAGTAGGGGGTGAACAGTTTTGTTGACGAGATCAAGTCCCACTGGTGCTACGTTCTACCCCGACTACCGTTAATAATAAGACCATATGAAAAAAGGTCAACCAGTAAAATCTGGCTAACCTTATATTACGAAACCCAGCTAATAGATGCACCTCTCTTTTTGCATTATATGGTGCTTTAATACAATCAGGAAATCGTCGAAGGCAATCACAAACACAGTAATGCTAGCAGTTAAAAAAATTTGGTTACACTTTAAAAAGATGTTCACATATGTGACAATTATGGAGTCTAGCCAATGTACTTTTAAGGAGATTTTAAAATGGAGATCATGCCAAATGATTCGTTACTTACTGTTATTGAAAAATTAGGTGAGGAAACAACTGCTTATGTAGATATGAATCAGTTAGATGAAGAAGATTCGGCTATTATGTCTTTCAACGGAATGAATATAACACTAAAAAAAGATGCGTTAAAACAATCTTTTAAAGAATTATTGAAACAGAATATATTCAAATTAACAGATGATATCGAAGGACAAGAGCCAAATAGATTGTTACATTCAGAGTTTTTTTCGGCTGTTATAAATTCAATTTATGATGGGGTGTATATTACAGATGGGGAAGGGCGAACCCTCCGAATAAATGAAGCCTATGAAAGAATTACGGGAATAGATTCACAGGGTTTGTTAGGAAAGTACATGGGTGACCTAGAGAAAGAAGGTATCATTAATGAATCCATTTCATTACATGTTATCAGAAGAAAAGAGCAGGTTACGCTCATGCAAACAATAAAAAACGGGAAAAATGTAATTGTTTCCGGTGTACCCATTTTAGATAAAAATGGTAAAATTCAATATGTTGTTAATAGTGTTAGAGATATAACGGAATTATTGCGTTTAAAATATGAAACAAATGAGTTAATAGATAATAATTTAAATATTGGTATGAAAACAACGAAAATTGCTAATCAAGTAGGTCAAAACACCGCAATGCATTCAATCTTTAAACTTCTGAAGAAGGCAGCAGCATCGAAAGTAAAAATACTTCTTCATGGTCGAACAGGGGTGGGAAAGACGTATTTAGCAAAATATATCCATTTGCAATCAAACAGGTCAAGAGAAAACTTTCTTGAAATTAACTGTACTGCACTACCTTCGAACTTAATAGAATCTGAATTATTTGGATACGTACCTGGGGCCTTTACTGGTGCACAGACAAAAGGAAAAAAGGGGCTACTAGAATTAGCTCATAAAGGCACTTTATTCTTGGATGAAATTGGAGATCTCCCCTTGGAGTTACAAGTTAAATTGCTATCTGTCATAGAAAATCAAACATTTTATCCAATAGGTTCAACAGATTATAAAAAAGTGGATATTCGGATTGTTTCTGCTTCTAACAAAGACATTAAGAAAATGGTTGATCAAGGTACATTTAGAGAAGATTTATATTATAGATTAAACATAGTAGAAGTCGATGTACCAGACCTAAAAGATCGACAAGAAGAAATCATTCCATTCGCAAAAGATTTTCTAAGCGAATTCAATTCGTTTTATGAAGAAGCTAAATATTTTTCGTTAGAAGTGTTAGATGCTTTTTATGAATATGAATGGCCTGGAAATATAAGAGAACTAAGAAATATAGTTGAAAAGTTAGTGGTCATCTCAGATGGGGATGAGATTAAGCTCCGTGATTTACCCTCAACGATGAATAATGGATTTATCAAAAATGGGTCAGGTGAATGTAAAACGTTAAAAGAGAGCTTGGAAGCAGTGGAACGGAAAATAATTAAAGATGCCTTGAAACATCATAAAACAACGAGAAAAGTTGCAGATGTATTAGGAGTTAGTCAATCAACAATTGTACAAAAGATGAAAAAATGGGCTATTGATTAAAAAAATAATCAATAGCCCATTTTTTGATTAAATTTATAATCATTTACCTTGTTTTTTGATAACACTTTCTTTTAAAAGACTCGCAATCACTATAATATAATCATATTTCTGAAACTTTAAAATAGTTGGCATGATTTTTGCTGTATTATTGTTAAAAAGAAAAGGAGATTTGTTATATGAAACATTCGTCATTTAAAATTGCAAATAAACTTATTACGGGAGAAGGTGCAACAACAGCAATCCTGAATGAATTAGAAATTTTAGGTGTTAAAAATCCATTAATCATTACAGATACTATTTTAATAGAAGTTGGTGTGGTTAAAAAAATTACGGATCTTTTAGATGGATTGGAACACGGAATATTTACCGGGGTCAAGCCTGAACCTGAATTCGGTGTCGTAGAGGAATGTATGAAACAATTTAAACAAGGGAATCACGATGGGTTAATTGCTGTTGGTGGAGGTAGTGCAATCGACATTGCAAAAGCTGTTTCTGGATACAGTATAATGGATAAACCATTAAAGTCTTTAGTAGGAACAGACATTGTAAATAAAAAAGGACCGAGTATCATTGCCATACCAACTACTGCAGGGACAGGGTCTGAGGTTACAAATATAGCTATCTTAGCTGATCCGGAAGACAATATAAAAAAAGGCATTGTCAGTGACCACTTATTACCAGATGTTGCCATTGTAGCGCCTGAAATGACATTAACGATGCCTCCATCTGTTACTGCAGCAAGTGGTGTTGATGCCTTAGTACATGCAATTGAGTCCTACATATCATTAAATGCTTCACCAATAACAGACGGATTGGCTCTACAAGCAATTAAAATGATTAGTAAAAACCTACCAAAAGCCTTCGCTAATCCTACGAATCTAGAAGCAAGAGAGCAGATGGCAACGGCGAGTTTGATTGCGGGCATGGCATTTGGAAATGCAGGAGTTGCGGCAGTACATGCATTGGCATATCCCATAGGTGGGAAATATCATATTGCACACGGTGTAAGTAATGCATTATTGCTGCCATTTGTCATGGAGTGGAATAAAATTGGGAATCTTGAAAGGTTCCGAGATATTGCAATAGCAATGGGAGAAAATGTTGAAGGACTCTCTGATTATGAAGCAGCAGATAAAGCAGTGAATGCAATGCAAAATATCTGTAAAGTAGTTAATATACCGTCTGGGTTACGTCATTTTAATATACTTGAATCAGATATTGAAGAATTAGCTAATGAAGCAATGAAAATAGAAAGATTGTTAAAAAATAATCCTCGTAAATTTAATGTTATAGAAATAAAAAAGATTTATCAGTCAGCATTTTAATTAGGGAGATAAAGAGGGGGATGTATTGTGAGCAAGTGGAAAGAAAGAAAATATGGAGACGAATCTCCATACATACCGATGGGCCCTTTTAAATTAAGGTTACCTTTCGTACATTATAAATTTGAATGGGCAGATTATTCTCAAGGGTTATTAATGTGTGCTGTAGATTTATCAGCCATACCGCTAATGATAGAGATCTTAGGGATGCCGTTTGAAGTTGCTTTAGCAGTTGTCTTATTAAATGGTATTTTGTATTTAACGCATCACTTATTGGGTGACCCATTAGTACCAGGATGGATTACGCCAGCAATACCGTTAATCATGCTTTATGCATCACAATTTCCAGAAGGGGCAGAGCGGGTACATGCCTTAATATCATTCCAGCTGACTTTAGGTGTTTTATCCTTATTTTTAGGTGTCACAGGTCTAGCCGGAAAGGTAGTTTCGCTCGTTCCACCAGCAATCAAATCAGGTATTATTTTAGGAGCTGGGGTGGCTGCTGTTGTTTCCGTTTTTGAAGTTGGAGGTAGATTTGAAACCTTTCCATCGACAATAACCATTGCTATGGCAATCGCATTCTATTTTATCTATTCCAATCATTTCAATAGGATAAAGAAAAAAAATCCTGTACTGGGGATAATAGGGAAATTAGGTATTCTACCCGTATTTTTAATTGCTATTGTTGTTGCCCCACTTGTGGGGGAAGCACCATGGCCGAATATTGAATGGGGCTTTAGTAAGCCTGATTTCTTAACACTTTGGAGTGACTACACGGTATTTGGATTAGGTTTTCCGCCAATTATGATGATCTTAACAGCCCTCCCAACTGTTTTTGCAACATATATTGTCTTATTTGGTGATATATTACAAAGTAAGGCTTTATTAGATGAAGCAGATGAGGCGCGACCAGATGAAAAAATAGATTATAATCCGAACCGTGCCAACTTAATTTTCGGGGGACGAAATACAATAATGAGTATAATTGGTCCAGATGTTACGATGGCAGGTCCGTTGTGGGCAGCAATGCAAGTGATTATCATCGAGAGATACAAAGAAGGCAAAGAGGCAATGCATTCTATTTTTAGTGGTTCTGGTTCCTTTAGGTGGGGAACAAATACAGGGTTACTGTTATTACCGATTGTTAGTTTAGTCGAACCAATTCTCGGTGTAGCTTTGGCATCAACACTATTAATCCAAGGATTTGTAAGTGTTCGAATTGGTGTAATGGAATCTAGAGGTTATAAAGATTTAGGTATTGCTGGGATTATTGGATCTATTTTGGCGATAAAAGGTGCCACATGGGCTTTTGCTGCCGGTATTATTTTATGTCTCGTTATATATGGAAAAGATTTCTTTAAAGGAGAAAATGGAAAAATATTTACCAAACATATAAATGAATAGAGTTGGAGGGATTCAAGGATGGACACGTACGAAATGATTATTAATGGAAAGAACGTTGGTAATAATTTAGAAAAGATACATGTAACGAACCCAGCAAATAATGAACCGATTGCTGAAGTTCCATATGGTGGTAAAAATGAGGCAGTTTCTGCAGCAGATGCGGCATATCAGAGTTGGACAGATTGGTCTGAACGGAGTGCATATGAACGAAGTGAATTGATTAGGAAATGGTACGAATTAATAAATGAAAATAAAGAAGACATAGCCTTGTCCATGACATTAGAACAAGGAAAACCATTAAAAGAAGCTCGTGGAGAAATAGACTATGCAAATGGTTTTATTTCTTGGTATGCGGAAGAGGCTAAACGAGTTTACGGTGAAATCATACCAGCTTCTACTACTTCAAAACGAATTTTTGTACAAAAGCAAGCAGTTGGTGTTGTTGCAGTGATCACACCTTGGAATTTCCCAGCAGCAATGATTACTCGTAAAGTAGCGCCTGCATTAGCTGCAGGTTGTACCGTTGTAATTAAGCCAGCAGAACAAACACCAATTACTGCAATAAAACTAGTGAAGCTAGCTAAAGAGGCAGGCATACCAGATGGCGTTATCAATGTTATTGTTGGTGATGCGAAGGAAATTGGTGAAACATGGAACGCGGATACACGTATTAGAAAACTCACTTTTACGGGTTCAACTCCTGTAGGGAAATTACTGATGAAGGGTGCAGCTAATAACGTTAAAAGAGTCTCTCTTGAACTAGGTGGTCATGCACCAGTTATCATCCTAGGGGATTGTGATATCGATAAAGCGGTAAATGGTGTTATTCAAGCTAAGTTTAGAAATGCAGGACAAACCTGTGTTTGTGCAAATAGGATATATGTAGATGAGACCATTCAAGAAGAATTTACTGCAAAACTAATTGAAAAAGTAAGAGAATTAAAAGTAGATCAAGGTGTAAATGAAAGTACGGATATCGGACCATTAATTGATAGGGTTGCAATAGATAAAGTAGATTCTCATGTAAAAGATGCCGTCGAAAAAGGTGCAACTATTGAGGTTGGTGGAAATAGAATAGAAGGTCTATTTTATGAACCTACCATTTTATCTAACGTTTCAGATGATATGATATGTATGAAAGAAGAAACATTTGGACCGATCCTGCCAATATCACCTTTTAAGGATGTAGATGAAGCAATTACAAGAGCTAATGATTCTGATTTCGGTCTAGCATCCTATGTTTTCACTGAAAATATTACAAAGGGCATCAAGATAATTGATAAATTAGAATATGGCATTGTAGGACTCAATGATGGCTTACCATCTACTCCGCAGGCCCCGTTTGGTGGGTATAAACAAAGTGGACTAGGCAGAGAAGGTGGACATCATGGCATGGATGAATATTTAGAAGTGAAGTATATATCTCTAGGTTTGTAAGCTTAGCTGGACTTTAGGGATAGTCCCCGTCGCGATATATGTAGGGTCAGTCCTAGGGTGATGCGTAATGACGGTATTTGAATCGCTTGTTCTAATGATTTCTTTTGGAACATTAATGGTTGTCTTGCTGTCAAACCAAAAAAAATAACCACCCTATAAGCCTGATAAGCAATTTGGTGGTTATTTCCCTTATTGTGAGTCGCCCCTTTGAAGGGCTATTGTATGTGACCGTTAGTGTAACCAGCACTAGCGGTCTCTTTTTAATTTATGCAATGTATTTAATTTTATTATACCCGATGTTCCTCAAAAAGAAAACAGTAACAAATAATATGAAAATAGTATACGATCTTTAACTTTTTCCAAAACCAGATTCAAATTCTTATTCAAGGAAGGGGAAATTAAATTCTTAATTTTGAATAGATGTACATATTCTATATATTTAGTGTAAACTTAGTTAACTGAATAGTTGTAATTATAATTATTAATATAGAGTTTGTGAAGAGTTTCACTTAAACTAACGAGGCAGGAGAGTTGAATAAGAATTGGAACAAACACGACATTCTTCTGGAATTGTCAGCAACCATGGTAGGAATTGATTTAGTTCCACTACCATTACATGACGGATCTGTCTTAGAAATAGAACAAAACTATATGATTGGTAAAGCAACTTCACAGTATATGGTTAGTGATTTAAACAACGCACTATTTCCATTTTTAATACAACCGTGGGTATCGGACGAATTCAATAATAAACCAGATTTATTGCCAGAATTCCGTATTGCCTTTGAAATCCATTATAATAAGGAATAGACCTGTTAAAACAATTATCCAAGAGAAGTAGAATAATAAATTATTTTACTTTCTTATTTCTACAAATCTTTTCACTTACTATGTGTCCCAAATATATAGAATGTTCCAGAGAGATATCTCGTTAACCATTGAAGACATCTATGGCTTTTCTGTATCTCATGAAATGGTTTCAGATATTACCGATTAAGTACTTCCCGAGCTGGAGGAATGGCAGGCTCGTCCATTAAGTAACTGTTATGCGTTAGTATTTATAGACTGTATGTATACGACTATTCGCAATCAATATGAAACCAGGAAATACACCGTCTACACTATCCTAGGCTAAACGGTGGAAGGTCATAAAGGGGTCCTACCAACAAAAAGCGGAAAAGATACGCTAAGCAAAATTCGACATAAAGAAAGCCGATTATTCCTACGCTAGGAGGAATCGGCTTTTTTAAGTATAGCACCCTATAATTCATCTATTAACAAAGCAGCATTAAATTTTCGTATCCTTTTTCTATTTCTGGCTGCACTTATGGCAATGGGAACAAACATCGGTTTGACTAAAATGGCAGATGCTACACCTGGAATTACTTATCACCAAATGGCTAATGCCGTCCAATGGCGGTTGTATGATGATGCTATCAGTCGGGCACAAGCTACATTGGTAAATTTCCAGCAAAAATTAACCCTTGCTTCATATTGGGGTGATGGCACCACATCTTCATCCGACGGAATGCGAGTACAGGTTGGTGTATCATCCTTGCACGCTGAAGCAAATCCTCATTATGGTACAGGTAAAGGTGCAACCATTTATCGGTTTACAAGTGATCAATTCTCTTCTTTTTATACGAAGGTCATTAATACAAACGCAAGAGATGCTGTACATGTAATAGATGGGTTACTTCATCATGAGACGGAGTTAAATATTGAGGAGCATTATACTGATACAGCAGGTTATACCGATCAGGTTTTCGGTTTGAGTCATTTATTAGGTTTTCGATTTGCACCAAGGCTTCGTGACTTAGCTGACGCTAAACTTTACACAATTCAAAAGCCAAGTGATTTTCCTAAATTGGAAAACTTACTTCGTGGACGGATTAACACAAAGGTTATTCAGGAAAACTTTTATGATGTACTCCGATTAGCCCATTCTATTAGAGAAGGTAAAGTATCTGGTTCGCTTATTATGGGGAAGTTAGGTTCATATGCAAGGCAAAACAAATTAGCCACTGCTTTACGAGAAATGGGAAGAATCGAAAAAACTATTTTTATCTTGGATTACATATCCAGTGAGACACTACGTAGACGTATACAGCGAGGTCTAAATAAAGGAGAAGCCATGAATGGTTTGGCGAGAGCATTATTTTCTGGAAAAAGAGGCGAGTTACGGGAAAGGGGCTTACAGGATCAGTTGCAGCGCGCAAGTGCATTAAACATTATAATTAACGCAATTAGCGTATGGAATACCGTATATCTAACTGAAGCAACTAAACTGTTAAAGGAAAAAGGAAATTTACGAGAGGACTTATTAAAACATATTTCACCACTAGGATGGGAACATATCAATTTTCTTGGTGAATACACCTTTGATATGGCGAAAATAAGAAGCTTAAATTCACGGCGTCCTCTCAACCAATAAAATGAAAGCCGAAAAATTCCTTAACGTAGGAAAATCGGCTTTTTTCATGTCGAATTTTCCTTAGCGTATGTTTTCCGCGATTTGTTGGTAGGAACCCATAAAGAAAATACTTGGAATGTGGTTAAATGAGACAGAAAGCAAGCATAAATGGATGCAGATTTTTGATGAAATCAAATCTAGAGGAGTAGCAACCGGATTAGGATGACTTGTGGATTTTTTTGAGAACAGCGCAGACTTTTGTTCGAAGCGCTCACCGAAAATAAGCAGTTATTATATTTATGCTAGAAGCGTCTATCATTTGATTAAGTAAAATATTCGCGAAAGATGGAATTTACATACTATTAATGTCGAATTAATAGAGAGTTAACAATACGCTGTTATAATAAAATTAACGAAAGAAATAGAGAAGGTAGTTATTGTAATTATATAGAAGTAATTCAAATTTTGTTTAGCGCGATGACTTAGAGAAAGCACTAAATAAAAAGGTATGGCACTTGAAGTGTCGACTTTTTATTTAGTGCTATTTTCATTAAAAGGAGAAATTAAATGAGCCTCTTACATGTGATTGGAAAGAAGCCTATCATTGCCGCAATACGGAACTTTGATGATTTTCAGAAAGCAATCGATAGCAAGGTGGAAAATATCTTCTTCATGGGAGGAGATGTCCAAGAGGTTATTGAAGGTGTAAAACTTGCGAAAGAACATAATAAAGGTTCTTTTATACACATCGATTTAATAAGAGGCATATCGAGTACGGATAAAGAAACCATCTCATTTATTAAACATTGCATAGAAGCTAATGGAATTGTTACACCTAAAAAGCACTTAATCCGAGAGGCAAAAAATTATGAACTTTATGCTATCTTTCACTTGTTTATTCTAGACTCACTTGCATTGAAGAATGGATCGAGTGTCGTTGAATCGATTCAACCAGATGCAATCGACCTGATGCCAGGAGTTATTCCAAAAATAATTCATAAATTTGCATCTGATTTTAATGATATCCCTATCATTGCCAGCGGGTTAATCCAAACGGTTGAAGAAGCAAAGATTAGTCTGGATGCGGGAGCTACTGCACTTGCAGTGAGTAATACTGAATTATGGAATTTAACGTTTGAAGATTTAATTTAAAGGAGAGCCAGAGCATGATGCCACTTTCAGAACTAGAAGCATTTTTCTTTGATTTAGATGGTTCCATTTATCGTGGAGCGGAGTCTTTTCCAGGTGTGATTCCTTTGCTTGATCAACTTAGAAAAGATCAGAAAACCATTGGATTTATCACGAATAATTCGACGCATACGGCAGGAGAAATAAAGGGAAAGTTAAACAAGATGGATATCCTTGTCTATGAAGAAGAAGTCATTACAGCTACAGATTATATGGGAGTTTATTTAGCCGATCATTTCGATTCATTATCGCTAAAAGTGTTTGGAAGTAAAGCACTTCAACAATCCATCGCATTGAAAGGGCACACGGTGTTACCGATAACTAGCAAGCAAAAACCAGATATGATTGTCATCGCAAGAGATATTACGTTTAACTATGAACGGCTAAAATACATTGTCAATGAAATAAAATCCGGTGTTCGCGCGATTAGTACGAATGTTGATTCGTATCACCTAGGAACGAAGGGAGAAATCATACCGGAAACAGGATCTATCATTGCTGCCATTGAGCGCATTTGTGGAAAAGAAATCCCGAATTTTGCGAAGCCGCAGCGTTACATATTTAATTATGCGATGGAAAAATGTTCTTCCCACGCAGAACAGAGCATCATGATTGGTGACAATTTTAATACGGATATTACAGGAGGCTATCTTGCGGGGATGCAGACAGCATGGATTAACGATGGCGGTATACCTAGAGATACGAAATTACCTACTAACATAAAACCGACATTTATTATCAATGAAATTCAAGATTTGCTAGATATCTATTATTCATCAAAATATTTTTAATATTTGATATTAGTTTAATAGAGAATTAACAATGTGTTGTTATAATGAAAATACAATCAAATATGGAATAGTTTTTAAAGTTTATTTAGAGCGATGACCTAGAGAAAGCGCTAAATAAAAAGATAAGGCATGAGATGTCCTATCTTTTTATTTAGTGCTATTTTTTTGGAGGGAGTGATGGGATACGTATTTTATGAAAACGAGTTCAGCAAAAACATGACTAAATTATTTATCCAAGGAGGAAATAAGATGAACATGAAATCGGTGGTAGTCAAAAACATTACGTTTATCGTAGCAATGATAGCCATTATATTGGTGTTAAGTGGTTGCGGGGCCGAAGCAGGTTCAAGTGAGGACCATGACGGTGAGAACGCTAGAGCAGATTGGCCTGAGAAGTTAGTCTTTACGCCAATTCCATTAGAAGATCAACAAGAATTAACCAATAGATATGAACCTTTCGCTGCATATTTAGAAGAACTGCTCGATATGCCTGTGGAAATCTATCCGGCTACGAACTATGCAGCGGCTGTAGAAGCGATGCGTAATGGCCATACGGACCTTGGTTACTTTGGTCCTTTTGCTTATGTTCATGCAGAATCAAGAGCGAACGCAGAAGCATTCTCTGGAGGTATTCCTGCTCCTGGTGATGAACCAGTTTATGAATCATACTTTATTACCCTTAAAGATTCAGGTATTGAATCCATCGAAGACTTAGAGGGAGAATCGTTTGTGTGGGCAGATCCTACCTCAGCCTCTGGACACCTATTTCCAAAAGCACATCTAGTGAATGAGCTAGGGATAGAAGTAGATCAAATTGATGATATGTTTAGCGAGGTTGCATTCTCTGGTAATCATGAAGCATCGGTGCTTTCCGTATTAAATGAAGATGTTAATGCAGCTGCCGTTTATGATGTTACCTACAACATGATACTTAGAGAAAATGCAGATCATCCTAATATTGATAATTTGGTCATTTTCGAAAAAACGAATCCAATTCCGTTACCTCCATACACTGTAAGGGGTGACCTACCCGAGAGCTTCAAAGATGAAATTAAAGATGCATTCTATAATGCCGTCAATGTACCGGAGTTACAAGAGTTTCTTGAGGATACTGGGCATGGTGGTGGATACGTAGAAGTCAGTGATGAAGATTTTGAAGTCGTTCGTAAGACAGCAGAAGGACTTGGAATGGCACCAGAGGAGCTATTGGACTAAGTTTTTAAATCATTGATTAGATAGTGGGAGGATGAATCGGCAATGGAAAATGATTCGATACTTGTTCTCAAAAATGTACAAAAAAACTATAAAGATGGCACGGCGGCTTTAAATAAAATAAACTTGTCGATTCCGCAAGGTCAAGTTGTATCGATTATTGGTCCAAGTGGAGCTGGGAAGAGCACGTTAATACGCTGCATTAATCGTTTAGTCGAACCTACATCCGGGACCATAGAAATTGAAGGGAAAGACATCATGAACTTGCGTGGGAAGCACCTCAGGAAGGTCAGAAGTAAAATCGGAATGGTTTTTCAAGGCCATAATTTAATAAAACGGGTGCAAACCATACAAAATGTGTTACATGGACGTCTTGGTTATACAGGGAGTATTCGAGGCAGTCTAGGTATGTTTGAAAAGCGAGATGTGGAATTGGCACTTTCTATTTTAAAACGGGTCGGATTAGAAACTCATGCTTACAAAAGAGCAGACGAATTAAGTGGTGGACAACAGCAGCGTGTTGGAATCGCTCGTGCAATTTGTCAAAAGCCATCCATCATTATGGCGGATGAACCCATTGCGAGTTTGGATCCAGCTGCATCACGAGTTGTCATGAATTATTTACGAAACATATGTAAAGAAGATGGGATTACAGCGATTATTAACCTGCATCAAGTTGAATTTGCGAAAGAGTTTTCCGATCGCATTGTTGCGGTAAAATCTGGTGAACTTGTTTTTGACGGTTCGCCGGAAGAATTAACGGAACCAAAAATACGACATATTTACAGTTAGCTAACCATAGTAGAGGAGGAAGTTTATGGGGAATTCTGAAAAAGTGTTATCGTCAACCAATGATGTGAAGACTTTTTATCAATCAACACCATCTCCTTACGAATTTTATAAAAAACAAAAAATAAAAAGGACAAGTAAAAAAGCGATTATTTATGCATTTATCATTGCGGTTATCATGTGGTCTTGGTATGAATCCAATTTTTCCATATTTAGTTTATTTGAAGGGACAGGCAATATCGCAACATTCATTGTTCAGGATATGCTCCCTCCGGATCTGTCTGTACTTGGAACATTCATCGTTCCTGTTATGGAAACGATTTATATGAGTATTGTCGGGGTTGTTTTTTCAGTCATTTTCTCTATTATTTTCGGATTTTTGGCTGCAACAACGACATCTGTTAATCCCGTGGTAGCTCATCTATTTACTGCTATCATCAGTTTTCTACGATCCGTACCAGCCATTGTTCTTGCCATGTTTTTAGTTGGAACATTCGGTTTAGGGACATTTGCAGGTGCACTAGCTCTGGGGATTTCCGGTATCGGAATTTTAGGGAAATCGTATAAGGAAATTCTGGAAGAAATCGATATGGAGCAGGTAGAAGCTGTGAAAGCGACAGGCGCCAATTGGTTACAGATTGCAGGACAAGCAATTTGGCCGCAATTCAAACCCGGGTTTGTATCCTGGTCATTTTATAAAATGGATTTGAATATTCGTGAAGCTGCTATTCTCGGAATGATCGGCGCAGGAGGGATCGGTTATTCGCTGCAATATAGTATCAATCTATTTCGCTACGACCAAGCAGCTACTGCGATTCTCATGATATTTATTCTGATTATTGTTGTTGAATATATAACCCTGACATTAAGGAAGCGAATATTATGAAAGAAAAAATTGCCGGCTGGATCAAACCTCTTAAACAGCCATTTGCTTTAAGCATGTTTGCATTCTTTTTTGTCTTTAGTTTTTCACAATTAAATATAACCTTTGAAAAGTTTTTCGACTCCTTAGAGCGCGGGCAGTATATGTTCAATCGAATGCTGCCACCAACGTTAGCGGAACCGATGAATGTGTTGGAGGCTGCCATGCAATCGCTCCAGGTTGCTGTAGTTGGGACTGTGCTTGGAATCATTCTATCTTTGATTCTAGCAATACTCGCAGCATCCAATCTATCTCCTTATCCGGTCGTAAGCTATGTTATTAAGGCCTTTGCTACGTTTGTGCGTTCCGTGCCTGCATTGATTTGGGCGATGTTATTTATTATCGCCGTTGGTTTTGGACCAACACCAGGAATTTTAGCATTAGCTGTTAATAGTATCGGGATGCTTGTAAAGGTCTATGCTGAATCGATTGAGGAGATGGATAGGGGGGTCTTGGAGGCGATTCGCTCGACAGGTGCATCCCCGCTGCAAGTTGTTTTCCAAGGTGTATTTGCATCCATTGTCAGCATCTTAATTTCCTGGTCCATTTTTCGATTTGATATGAATGTTCGGTATGCATCGATCCTTGGAGTTGTCGGTGCAGGAGGAATTGGGTGGGAGTTAATGTCTGCTACACAGGCTTCTCGCTATGATGCAGCTCTAGGAGTTACGTTTGTTATCTTTCTAATGATTATTTCCATAGAGTATTTTACTAGATTTATTAAACGTCAATTAGAGAGTATTTAATATCTTTCGTTGAAAAATGAAATCAGGAAAAATTACTAGAATGCTATGAACGTACATAATAACCAAGTGAATTTTTAAGGAGGTGATTGGCTGGGATAGAAACCTATAATAAATAACTCTATTATAGCTGCTGCGAATTTATTGACATGGTAAGAAAATCAGGTGAATTTAATCCAAAAAATTAAAAAGGAGTGGTGTACATGAAGAAAACAATTAATTTCGTTTTTGTTATGACGATGATTTTCAGTTTAGTGGTAATTCCTTATCTTCCAGGATTAAACAATGCAGAGGCAAAGGCAGAGGCTAGCTCTTCAGCTTTTAAAATTGCTATTCTGCCAGACACTCAAAACTATTCATCAAGGGAATTAGAAATCTTTAACACTCAAACGCAGTGGATTGTTGACAATCATGAGGAAGAGAATATCGAATTTGTCGCTCACTTGGGAGATCTTGTTAACAATAATAATGTACCCCAGTGGGAGTTCGCTTATAATGCAATGCGATCTTTAGATGGAGTTGTTCCTTATTCTGTTACACCTGGAAATCATGATATGGGTGATAACGGCTCAGCAGATATACGAGATACCACTTTATATAATACGTATTTTCCGGTAAGCGATTATTCTGGAACAGAGACTTTTGGTGGGGTTTATCCAGCAGAACCAGATAACTATGATAACAATTTTCATACCTTCCATGCTGGAGGAACTGATTGGTTAGTGCTTTCGCTAGAATTTGGACCTAGAGATTCTGTATTAGATTGGGCTAATGAGGTAGTTTCTTCTCATCCCGAACACCGTGTTATTGTAGTAACGCATGCTTATATGTTTTCTGATGAGACTCGCTATGGTGAAGGACATGCCTGGAATCCGCATAATTATGGTGTAGGTTCAGACCCAGCTGGGGTTAATGACGGGGGTGAAATGTGGGATAAATTCGTTAAAAAACATCCGAATATCTCAATGGTATTGAGTGGGCACGTGTTGAATGATGGACAAGGTCGTCTTGTATCTGAAGGAGACTATGGTAATCAAGTCTATCAAATGCTTTCTAACTACCAGATGCTACCAAATGGAGGAGAAGGTTTTCTACGTCTACTGGAAATTGATCCAGAAGCAGGGACTATAAATGCAGCTAGTTACTCTCCTCATCTTGATGAGTACAAAACCGACTGGCAAAATCAATTTGAATTTACAAACGTTGATCTTGGTACACCTGATTCAGATGTTAAAGCTCCAAATTATATGTTGAAGGAAGACTTTGATATTGAAGAAGCGTCATACTGTAAAAGTGAACATAAGAAATTTAACTGTAATGGGAATTTGGAAAGATGGACTACAGTAGATGAAGGAACGATTGATGCACCATCCAATTGGTCGATAGTGAGAGGAGAATTAGTACAGTCTTCCAATATCTATGGTCCGAATGTTCCTGCTGTTGACAATCGTAAGGGTACCTTTGCATATTACGATCATGGTCGCGCGCTCAATGCTTGGGAGGATTACTCATTTAAAGCTAATGTACGCTCCACCGATGATGACGGAATTGGCTTAATGTTCCGCTATCAGGATCCAGATAACTACTATAAATTAGATTTAGACCATCAGCGTTCATTCATCAAGCTTTTCAAAGTCGTCGATGGAGTGGAAACTACACTGGCTCATGTGGAAAGAAGAGGATATGTTGTAGGCGCCAATTTTGAACTAGAAATTAAGGTCGTTGGCAATGAGATTCAGGCGTTCCAGGACGGAATCGACATATTTGGAGAGCCCATTATAGATGATTCCCATTCGACTGGTACGATAGCTTTATATTCTTGGGGAAATGCGAGTAGTCACTTTGACGATGTGCGGATTACAGAAGAATAAAAAGTGAAACATGAATTTGTAGAATCTAACGAGAAGAAACACGGATTTTCATTGAAAGGCTCTGTAGAGAAGAATCTCTACGGGGCCTTTTTGATGTGCGCCCAGCATGGGCTATAACTTGGTGGTGAAAGTCCACTACAGTCATGGCAGTAGGAACTGTTAGGCAACGGTGTCCATCGTGAGGTGGAATCTGAAGGATAGCCGGCGGCAAAGTCCCGAACTGACGAACAGAAACTGTATATAAGGCTGAATTGGAACGGACGAATTTGCAATACAACACAAAGTCCGATACTGCTCGTGTGCCATACAGGTGATGTTCTATTTAATTACTTCAACTATAGAAGAAACGAAATTGGCAATCGAGGGCAGCTAACCTACAAATACCATTATTAAAAATGAGCTTATGGGCATTTTTGTTTGGTATCTTTACGGAATGGAAGGCTTTAAAGAATATAATCCTAAAAGGTAACATCAAAGTCAATTGGCTTGTAGTTCCTTCGATTTTTTTGGCTAAGATTTATTCCTCGAATTTATTGAATGAAGTGGTTTAGTATAGATATTCCGTTTGTTAAAGAAATGTTTTCATTAGCAGAAACTCAAATTCTTCTTATTGCCTTTTAAGGTATTCTGTTTGCTCGGTCTTCAATGGAATAATGAAAAAAGCCTAATTTCTCAGATTTAAATTGAGAGATTAGGCTTTTTAGTATTGTAATTTTCTTTATGTTGTAAATCCGCATTTTCCTGAGGCTACCACAAATAGGTATTAGCGACTTATTATTTAAAAACATACTCTTTTCCGTCCGTTAGGTTATCATCCGTCTCAAGAAGTCTCGGTGCATAGCATCTTCCATTCTTAACTAGCTGTGTTATAATGCGCAGCTTTGGTGTTTCTTTTCGTGGGTGAGTTATCATCGGGCTCTTTGGACTTTTTGACGGAGGAGCGCCAACATTAAGTTATCCGAATGTAGAGAATCAGCATCCAGATTCTCATTTGGAGCAAAGGCCTTAAAAAACAAATCAAAAAGAAAAGGTTATGGTTTTTTCCATAACCTTTTCTTTTTGTAATATTGGATTACTGCAATACAGAGAAAAACTCTTTTACAAAATTATAAAAAACTTTCTCAGAAGGTGATAAATCTCTATTTTTTGGAGTAATTATCCCAACTGTACGACGCAGCTGAGGAGCGTCTATTATTAATTTTTTTGAGTAATGAGAATTACTGTTATCAAATGCGCTTTCAGGTAATAAGGTAATACCGATACCAGCAGCAACGAGGCCTTTAATCGCGTCAAGATCTTCTCCTTCTGACGTAACAATCGGTCTGAAACCTGCTTGTTTACATCCTTCAATAGCTAAATTATGAAGGATGTATCCTTTTGGAAATAACACAAATGGTTCATTGCTTAGTTCACGTAAATGTACACTCTTTTTATTAGCAATAGGATTTGTTCTAGGTACAAGAGCATGTAGTCTTTCACAAAATAAGATATCTCCTTTAATTTCAGGGTAGTCTGTTGGTACTGGGCCAAGAAATGCAACATCAATTTCTCGTTTCTTCACCGATTCTATGAGAAAATTATATGATCCCTGCCGTAATTGGAAAGCGATTCGTGGATATTTCTTTTTAAATTCGGAAGCAATCATCGGGAGTAAATGGCTAGCTAAACTAGTTGGAAAACCTATTTTTATGGTACCTCGTTCTGGATCTAGATACTCATCAACATGCTTTTTTGCATGTTCAACAGCTTTTATAGCTGTTTTGGCATGAGATAAAAAAGTTTTTCCAATATGTGTAATTTTTATGTTTCTTCCTTCTCTGTCAAATAATGAAACTCCTAATTCTGCTTCTAAATTTGCAATTTGTCTACTAACTGCTGACTGTGCTACATGCAGGTTTGCAGCAGCTTCAGAAACATGCTCTCGTTGAGCAACTTCTATAAAATAAACGAGTTGTCTTAACTCCATATTGAACTCCTCCAAAATTTAATCTATATCAAAAAGAGATAGTTTATATCTTAATTATATATTGTTTCGATTAATAATAACATATAAGATTCTATCAGACACTTCAAAAAGATGGAAACGGGGAGCTTATTATATGGATTACAATCAGATGCCTAATGCACAAGGTTTATACCGTCCCGAATTCGAACACGATGCGTGCGGTATTGGCTTATATGCACATATAAAAGGATTAGCAACACATGATATTGTAAAAAAAGGCTTACAAATGTTATGTCAGTTAGACCACCGTGGTGGACAAGGCAGTGACCCAAATACAGGTGACGGTGCTGGACTGATGGTTCAAATACCAGATGAATATTTCCGGAAAGTATGCCCTGAGCTAAATTTACCAGATAAAGGACGATACGGCGTAGGAATGGTTTTCTTTTCGAATGACGATCAAGAGAGGGGAACAATAGAAAATTTCGTTAACGAATTAATAGAAAATGAGGGACAGAAACTTCTTGGGTGGAGAACTGTACCCACAGATGCCAGAAAAATCGGAAAAAAGGCAAAAGAAACTGCTCCGGTGGTTCGTCAAGTATTTATCGGTGCGAATGATGATATTACAAATGAATTAACGTTTGAGCGGAAGTTATATGTAATTAGAAAACAAGCTGAAAACTGGGCGAATAAGCGTGAGATGCGTTTTTACTTTGTTAGTCTATCTATCAGAACAATCGTTTACAAAGGATTGTTAACATCAAATCAAGTTGATGACTTTTATGTAGAGCTACAAGATGAAGACTTTGTATCAGCTTTTTCTTTAGTACATTCTAGATTTAGTACGAATACATTCCCTAGCTGGGAACGAGCACATCCGAACAGATATTTGATTCATAATGGTGAAATTAATACATTGCGCGGTAACGTCAATTGGATGAGAGCGCGCGAACAACAATTTGTATCAAAAGCATTTGGTGATGATTTAAATAAACTCCTTCCTATTTTAGACGCAGACGGTAGTGACTCTTCAAATCTAGATAATGCATTGGAATTCTTTACGTTGGCTGGAAGGACACCAGCACAAGCTGCAATGATGTTAATTCCAGAACCATGGAATAATAATCCTCATATGTCAGAGGAAAAGAAGGCATTTTATGAATACCACAGTTGTCTGATGGAACCATGGGATGGACCAACTTCCATTACGTTTACCGATGGGAAGCAAATTGGTGCAATTTTGGATCGTAATGGTTTGCGCCCTGCACGTTACTATGTAACAAAAGATGATTATATTATTTATTCTTCTGAAGTTGGCGTTATTGATATAGAAGAAGAAAATATTTTATATAAAGACCGTCTTCGCCCAGGGAAAATGCTTCTAATTGATTTAGAAGAAGGGCGTATAATTGCCGATGAAGAACTCAAGAAGAAAGTGGCATTAGCACATCCATACAAAGAATGGTTAAATGATAAATTAGTTAAATTGGATGAGGAAATAACCGGTGTGGATGAAGAGCCAATAACCAACTTACTTAAAAGGCAAAAAGCTTTTGGTTATACGACAGAAGATATTGAGAAGTATTTAATACCTATGGTTAACCAAGGAAAAGATCCGATTGGTTCGATGGGAAACGATACTCCGCTAGCAGTATTGTCTGATCATCCACAATCACTTTTTAACTATTTTAAACAATTGTTTGCTCAAGTAACTAACCCGCCAATCGATGCGTATCGAGAGCAGGTCGTTACATCGACAATGACATTGCTAGGGCCTGAAGGAAATATCTTACATTCGGATGAAGCAAACTGTCATCGTATTCAACTAGAATCCCCGGTTCTTTCTAATCGACAATTGAATCAATTGAAAGCTAATAAATATAGAGGTTTTTTGAGCAAAACCATTGATACGCTATTTACCGGTGATTTAGAAGCTAGTTTAGAGTCTGTGTTTAAGCAAGCTGATCAAGCTATAAAAGACGGTGTTAATCTATTAATCTTATCGGATCGAAATATGAGTGCTACTAATATTGCAATTCCTGCTTTGTTAATAGTAAGTGGATTGCACCAATACCTTGTTCGACATGGAAGCAGAACAAAAGTAAGTATTATTGCTGAAACTGGTGAAACAAGAGAGGTTCATCATTTTGCTGCCTTGTTAGGTTATGGTGTAGATGCTATTACCCCGTATTTAGCATTTGAATCCTATAAGCGCGAAATTAATCGTGGAAATTTATCTGCCTGTTATCAAGAAGTTGTTAGAAAATACATTGCTGCTGTTACAGAAGGTGTGGTAAAAGTAATGTCTAAAATGGGGATATCTACAGTGCAAAGTTACCGTGGTGCCCAAATTTTCGAAGCTGTTGGTATTGGTAATGAAGTGATTGAAAAATACTTTACTGGAACTGCATCGCAAATTGATGGCATTGGATTGGAAACAATTTCCAAAGAAGCGGCAATTAGACATCAAAATGGATATCACCAATCTGTTGATCAAACCTTGGAACCAGGGAGCGATTTCCAGTGGAGGAAAACTGGTGAACATCATGCGTTCAATCCAAAAACGATTCATACGCTTCAATGGGCATGTCGTAGAGGAGATTATAGCCTTTTTAAAGACTTCTCAAAGGCTGCAGATGAAGAACGCTTAGGATTTTTACGTAACTTGTTCTCATTTGATGTTAACCAATCGATTCCTATTGATGAAGTTGAGTCTATAGATTCTATCGTCAAACGTTTCAAAACTGGAGCTATGTCATTTGGTTCACTGAGTCAGGAAGCTCATGAATCGCTGGCAATTGCAATGAATCGTTTAGGTGGTAAAAGTAACAGTGGTGAGGGTGGAGAAGACTCAAATCGTTATACGGTTGATGAAAATGGAGATTTACGTAGAAGTGCGATTAAACAAATTGCATCGGGGCGATTTGGAGTAAATAGCCACTATCTAGTTAGTGCAGATGAATTACAAATCAAAATGGCTCAAGGGGCAAAACCTGGTGAAGGTGGACAGTTACCTGGTAATAAAGTATACCCATGGGTTGCAGGTGTTCGAGGATCTATACCAGGAGTAGGTCTTATTTCACCACCTCCACACCATGATATATATTCCATTGAGGACTTATCTCAATTAATTTACGATTTAAAAAATGCAAATCGTGACGCAAGAATTAGTGTGAAGCTTGTAGCTAAATCAGGTGTTGGTACAATTGCTGCCGGTGTAGCCAAAGGAAATGCAGATGTTATTTCTATTGTTGGTTATGATGGTGGTACAGGTGCATCGCCAAAAACGAGTGTGAAGCACACTGGTTTACCATGGGAATTAGGATTGGCAGAAGCGCACCAAACATTAATGCTTAATGGGTTAAGAGAGAGAGTTGTATTAGAAACGGATGGTAAATTACTAACTGGTAAAGATGTAGCGATGGCGGCATTACTCGGGGCAGAGGAATTTGGATTTGCAACAGCACCTCTTGTTGTTCTTGGTTGTGTGATGATGCGTGTTTGTCATTTGGATACATGTCCTGTAGGAGTTGCAACGCAAAACCCAGAGTTGCGTAAAAAATTTACTGGTAATCCTGATCATATTGTGAATTATATGCGGTTTGTTGCCAGGGAGTTACGTGAAATCATGGCACAAATTGGTTTCAAAACGGTTGATGAAATGGTCGGCCGTACAGATGTGTTAGGAGTGAGTAATAGAGCGAAAGCACACTGGAAAGCAAAAGACCTTGATCTTTCAAAAATACTCTATCAACCTACTACTGGTGGACGCATATTTAGTACACCACAGAACCATAAAATTAATGAATCACTCGATATTAGAGAAATTTTACCTGCTGTCCAGTCAGCGATTGAATCAAAAGGAAAAGTTGATTTAAATTTCCCGATTAGAAATATTGATCGCGCAACAGGTACGATAGTAGGTAGTGAGATTTCTAAAAGATATGGGGATGAAGGATTACCTGTAGATACGATTATACTTCGCTTTTATGGTTCTGCAGGTCAGAGTTTTGGAGCGTTTATTCCAAAAGGTATGTCACTAATCCTCTATGGAGATGCCAATGACTATGTTGGTAAAGGTCTATCAGGAGGTAAAATAGTTGTTTCTTCACCGAAAGAATCTATTTTTATTCCAAGCGATAATGTTATTGCTGGTAATGTATCTTTCTATGGTGCAACAAGTGGTGAAGCCTACATCAACGGTAAGGCTGGTGAACGTTTTGCTGTTCGTAATAGTGGTGCAAGCATTGTTGTTGAAGGAATTGGTGACCATGGTTGTGAATATATGACTGGTGGACGTGTTGTGGTACTTGGTGAAGTTGGTAAAAACTTTGGAGCCGGTATGTCTGGTGGAATCGCTTATGTATTTGCAGAGGATAGAGAGAAATTCAAAAAATTAAGCAATCAAGAAATGATAAAAATGGAAAGGCTACAAGATATAGAAGAAATGAATAAAGTGAAAGAAATGGTTCAAAAGCATTTGCACTATACAAATAGTAGTAAGGCTGGACATGTTCTAGAAAATTGGGAAGAAGCAGCAAATAAATTTGTCAAAGTCATTCCGAAAGATTATCAGAATATGTTGAATACCATTCAATCGTTTATGGATGATGGTGAATCAGAAGAAGAAGCACAAATGAGTGCTTTCCAAGCGAAAAAGGAAAATAAAACAGTCCCAATTAAGAAACTTGAAATGCGGTAGTGCAGTAGAAAGGAGAGAGGAATATGGGAAAAGCGACAGGATTTATGGACTATCAGCGTGAAGAGACCAACAAACGCGATCCGCTAACCCGGACAAATGACTGGCGTGAATATGATACGTCCTTCTCTGATGAAGCATTGAAACGGCAAGGGGCAAGATGTATGGATTGCGGAACTCCTTTTTGTCAGATGGGAGAGGTAATCAATGGTGCCACAACAGGATGCCCGATTTACAACCTGATACCGGAATGGAATGACCTGGTCTATAAGGGCAGATGGAAAGAAGCGCTGGAACGGCTATTAAAAACGAACAACTTCCCGGAATTTACCGGGAGGGCATGTCCCGCACCATGTGAAGGGTCTTGCATACTTGGGATTTCCGATCCTGCCGTCACGATTAAGAGTATCGAACGTACGATTATTGATAAAGGGTTTGAAAATGGCTGGATCACACCACGGATCCCGAAAAACAGAACGGGTAAAAAAGTAGCCATCATTGGTTCCGGTCCTGCCGGGCTGGCCAGTGCCGACCAATTGAATCAGGTTGGTCATCACGTCACCGTGTATGAACGCCAGGATCGTGCGGGCGGACTATTGATGTACGGTATTCCCAATATGAAACTGGAAAAAGATGTGGTCGAGCGCAGAATCCGGCTTCTTGAACAGGAGGGCATTAATTTTGTTCTGAATACAGAAGCAGGCAAAGACATCACATTTGAAGCATTAAACCATCGATATGATGCTACCATCCTATGTATCGGTGCTCAAAAGCAGCGCGATTTACAGATGGATGGCAGAGATACACAGGGTGTTCATTTTGCGATGGATTATCTGACAGCTTCCACGAAGCATTTGCTGCAAGGTGAAGACTGCATCGATGCCAAAGGGAAAGATGTCATCATTATCGGCGGCGGTGACACAGGAGCAGACTGTATTGCAACAGCACTTCGACAAGAGTGCAACAGTGTGGTGCAATTCGGCAAGCATCCAAAACCGCCATCAGCCAGAATTGGAAGCAACATGTGGCCAGAATTCCCGAACGTCTTTACCCTGGATTATGCCCACAAAGAAGCAACCGCCAAATTCGGCGAAGACCCGCGTCAGTTCTGTATTCAGACAAAGCGGTTCGTTGCTGGTGAAAACGGGAGTCTAAAAGAAGTACATACCGTGGAGATGGAAAAAACAAGAGACGAAAACGGCAAGGCAACGTTCCGTGAAATACCCGGAACAGAAAAGTTTTGGCCGGCTCAGCTTGTCTTTATTGCCATTGGCTTTGAAGGGCCTGAGGAACAGTTGCTGCAACAGCTTGGTCTGGACACTGAAAATGGCAACGTAAAGGCGACATACGGTAACTTTATGACCAATATCGATAACGTCTTTACAGCAGGTGATGCCAGACGAGGTCAAAGCTTAATCGTTTGGGCCATCAATGAAGGGAGGGAAGCAGCCCATAAAGTTGATGAATATTTAATGGGAAGTTCCGCACTTCCGTCTTATCTGGAAGAATCAGTCTAATACTAGTAGAAAAGGATGAGTACTAATATGAACAAATCTGATATTTATAAAATAATTGAAGAAGAAAATGTTCGATTTATTCGGCTACAATTTACGGATATACTCGGAACGATTAAAAATGTAGAAATTCCACTTAGCCAATTAGATAAAGCATTGGATAATATGATGATGTTTGACGGATCTTCAATCGAAGGTTTTGTACGTATTGAGGAATCAGATATGTACTTATATCCTGATTTAGAAACATTTGTAGTATTTCCATGGTCTTCTGATAAAGGTAAAGTAGCTCGTTTTATTTGTGACATTTATAATCCAGATGGTACACCGTTTGAGGGATGTCCACGATATAACTTGAAACGGAATCTTAAAAAAATGGAAGAGTTAGGATTCGACACATTTAATATCGGAACAGAACCTGAATTCTTCCTATTCAAATTAGATGAAAATGGAGATCCCTCATTAGAGCTTAATGACCATGGAGGATACTTTGATCTAGCTCCTACAGATTTAGGGGAAAATTGCCGAAGAGATATTGTTCTTGAGTTAGAAGAAATGGGATTTGAAATTGAAGCATCCCATCATGAAGTGGCTCCTGGTCAACATGAAATTGATTTTAAATATTCAGATGCTGTTAAGCATGCAGATGATATTCAAACATTTAAGTTAGTTGTAAAGACAATTGCTAGAAAGCATAACCTTCATGCAACATTTATGCCTAAGCCACTATTCGGTGTAAACGGATCTGGAATGCACGTTAATATGTCTTTATTTAAAGATGGAGAAAATGTGTTCTTCGATAAAAGTGGCGAAATGCAATTGAGTAACACAGCATATCAATTTATTGCAGGTGTGATTGAACATGCAACAAACTTTACTGCTGTTACAAATCCAACTATAAATTCGTATAAAAGACTAGTACCTGGCTATGAAGCACCTTGTTACGTAGCATGGTCTGGGTCAAATAGAAGTCCTTTATTACGTATCCCAAGTTCAAGAGGACTCAGCACCCGTGTTGAAGCGCGCAGTGTTGATCCGTCTGCCAATCCTTATATGGCTTTAGCGGTATTACTAGCTGCAGGTTTAGATGGTGTGGAAAATAAACTAGAAGCACCTGATGCAGTCGATCGCAATATTTACGTGATGAATAAAGCTGAGCGCGAAGAAAATGGTGTGAAAGATTTGCCAGCTACGTTAATGGATGCGCTGGAGGAGTTACAGAAAGACGAAGTCCTGGTAAATGCATTAGGTGAACATCTATTTGAACATTTCATGGAAGCAAAGGAAATTGAATGGGATAAGTTTCGAACAGCTGTACATCCATGGGAGCGCGAACAGTACTTAACCTCTTATTAATACGGCCTATAAGTTTATCAATTCATTCACAGTCTGGATATACTTAGTAAGAGCCTCCTTGAGCTGCCGCTTCAGGAGGCTCTTAGTTGTGTGCCAGGCATGCGCACATTCTCTAGGGTTGAAGTCCCGAGCCACGAAGGCAGTAGTAGTGGTTAGCTTAAGACAAGGGTGTCTGGGGTGACCCAGAATCTGAAGGAAGTCGGCGGCGAATCTCCGCCCTTAGGAACACGAACTTCATAGGAGGCTAGGTGTACTTGGGTGAGGCTGCAATACAAGTCAAAGCCCTTACTGCAAATGAAGTGGAGACATGGAGAGGAAGAATGTGTGCTTACCCTGGGAGGTCTGATGGATATGCGCAACACGTTGCGTAACCGAGTATGTGAATATTCGCTGAACCATCAGAAGTCAGCCGAAGCCGTAGTACCGAATATTTCTAGGATATCCGGGAAGGGCTGAATCATTTAAGAAGAATTGCCATTTTGCGTACGCAACACTTGATGATGCAGAAACATATGAACCTTCCTAATGGAGGAAGTGGTGAATTCCACGGGGGACATTAGAAGGGCTGAAAGTGGTTGCCACACAAGAAGAACGGACAATTCGCGTAGGAGTTAGATATCATGTTGGAGAGAATTCTATCACGGGAAAACTTAATACGCGCACTAAATCGTGTGGAAAGAAATAAAGGCAGTCACGGTGTGGATGAAATGTCCGTACAAAACCTACGAGCGCATATCATGGAACACTGGACTTCTATTCGAGAACAACTCGAAACAGGTACCTACTATCCTCAACCCGTTCGTCGTGTCGAAATCCCGAAACCAAACGGCGGAACGAGGAAGTTAGGAATTCCTACCGTACTAGACCGTTTCCTCCAACAAGCAATAGCACAAGTTCTCACAACCGTTTACGACCCAACCTTCTCAGAATATAGCTACGGTTTTCGCCCAAACAAGCGAGGACATGACGCTGTTAGAACAGCTAGAAGCTATATCAAAGAAGGGTATCGCTGGGTTATAGACATGGATTTAGAGAAATTCTTCGATAAAGTTCATCACGACCGATTAATGCGGAAACTAAGTCAAAGGATCGAAGATCCCAGAGTGCTTAAACTCATTCGCAGATACTTACAAGCTGGAATTATGGAGAACGGATTGGTACGACCAAACACGGAAGGAGCACCGCAGGGTGGATTATGCAAAGCTTCGCATAATCCACCTTATGCAAAGAAAGTAATTATGCAAAGTAATCAATTAAAATACACATAAATTCAATAGTTTTATGTAATTTACTTTGCATAATATCCCAAAATGATAATTAGAGTTTAAACTCAATATTATTATTTTGGAGGAATGTTTTATGCAAAAGAAAACATTAGAAAAACTGATTCAGGACCTTGAACAGGAAATGCAACGATTATGCTATTCCGAAGGATCCATGAAATTTTATCGTAGGCGTTGGCAGATGCTGCTACAATTCGCACAGGATCGAGGTGAAACTTATTTTTCCGAACGATTGGGGATTGATTTTGTTGAAAATCACTTTAATATTTTTGAAAAGGATTTTACGCGAACTCTTTCTCAGTCGGAGACGCAAGAGCTACGTATTATCCGAATGATTGGTGATTTTCAACTACACCAAACTGTTTTACGCCGGTACTATAAACACAAGAACATCCTTACGGATCCATATTTTATAGAGATAAGTAGTCGTTTTAAACAATACTGTGTAAACAAGGAATATTCTAAGGTCACAATAGATCATTATGCCAAACAGTCTGCCAGATTCATGGATTATCTTTCCTCACAAAAAGTTATAGATTGTAAAGAAATTAATCTGCCTATAATTAACAACTACATTAAAACCTTGGCTGGCTATAGCTACAAAACAGTGGAACAAAATATTTGCTCTATCCGAGCCTTTTTCCGTTTCCTTTTGGAAACTGGGGAGGTACAGATTGATTTCGCTTCAAAAACACCGATGGTGCAAGCAAGAAAGCAGACTCGTATTCCATCTGTATGGACAGTAGATGAATTGAAAAAGTTAATCGCTGCCATTGATAAAGGTAGTCCGAAAGGTAAACGAGATTATGCAATAATCCTACTTGCATGTTGTCTAGGATTGCGTTGTACAGATATTAAAAATTTAAAAATAGAGAACTTCCATTGGGAAGAAAAGAAGCTTGTATTTAACCAATCAAAGACAAAGGAAGCACTATCTCTTCCATTAACATCGGAGGTTGGTTGGGCGGTAATCGATTACCTTCAGTATGGGCGTCCTAAAATTGACAGTCCTTATATATTTATAAGGCATATTGCACCCTTCGGTCCCTTTTCTGCAGATGACCATTTAAACCAGATAATTAAAAGATACATGGAACTAGCACATCTTCCTACATTGAAAAAGAGAAGAGGAATGCATTCCCTTCGCCATACTATGGCCAGTATGCTACTTGAAAAGGACACACCTTTATCCACTATTTCAGATATTCTTGGACATGTTGATGCTGATTCAACGGCAGTCTATCTGAAAGTTGATATTAATAAGCTAAGGGAATGTTCTCTTGATTTTGAAGAGGTGACCGACCATGAGTAAAATTAATTATCAAGGTCCATTTAAAGACCACATTCAAAATCACGTGGAATTTAAAAGAGCTGTTGGATACAAATATGTTACAGAAGAAGGTCACTTTAAACGATTTGATAGATTTACTTTAGAAAAATATCCTCAAGCTACTGACCTTACGAAACATATCGTATTGGATTGGTGCAGTAAAAAAACATACGAAGCACAAGCAAATCAATGTTCACGTGCATCAGTTATTCGTCAATTTGGAAAATATCTAGATTCTATTGGGGTGAAATCCTATATTCTGCCAAAGGGATACTATCCAACGGAAAAACAGTACATGCCATACATTTATACAGACAATGAGTTAATGAATTTTTTTGTTGAAACCGAAAAATGTCGGTACAGTAGTCAATGTCCATACAGACACCTGATCATGCCTATTCTCTTTCGAATGATTTATATGTGTGGGCTGAGAGTATCCGAAGTAAGGCTTCTGAAAGTCGCTGATGTAGACCTTGAAAATGGTATTCTTACGATTCATCATTCTAAAAAGGATAATAGTAGGTTGGTACCTACCTCTAACTCTCTTGTAGAACGTTGTAGGCATTATTCGAAAATAGTGCACCCCTTTCCGAAGGAAGAAGATTTTTATTTTCCAGCACTTAATGGGAAACCAATGACTATAGGAAATGTATACAAAAATTTCCGCAAATTTCTATGGCGTGCTGGAATATCACATGGTGGAAGAGGACGGGGACCGCGAGTACATGACTTTCGTCATACATTTGCTGTTCACCGCCTAAAAAAATGGGCTGAACAGGAAAAAGACTTAACTGTATATTTTCCAGTACTAAAAGCGTATATGGGACATGATTCTTTTGAAGAAACAGCGTATTATCTACGCCTGACCGCGGATGTCTTTCCCAATATTACATTAAAGCTGGAGACACATTATCCAGAGATGATTCCTGAACTGGCAGGTGGTACCTATGAAACCAACTAATTTTGCGAAATATCTTACAGAATTCCTTTCGGTCTTCCTGCCAGCACAAAGAAATGTCAGTAAAAATACTATTCATTCTTACCGTGATGCATTCAAACTTTTAATTAAGTACTGTCAAGAAATTAAAAGTATCCCTGTAGAAAGATTAACCTTGAATGACTTTTCAAATGAACTGCTTATTGGCTTTCTAGAATGGTTAGAAACGGATAGAAAATGTAGTATTTCCACTAGAAATCAAAGACTTGCAGCGATACACTCTTTCTTTCGTTATGTACAGGTCGAAGAACCTGCTGGTTTATATCATTTTCAAAAAATTATGGCCATCCCCGCTAAAAAGGTAAAAAAGGCAACGGTCGAGCATTTGTCACCAGATGCCATAAAGTTACTTTTGGAACAGCCCGATAGAAACTGTCCAAAAGGCCGGCGTGACCTGACACTCTTGAGCGTTCTATATGATACTGGGGCTAGAGTACAGGAACTTATAGATATTAATGTTGGTGATGTGATCTTAGATACTCCTGCCATCATTATTTTGACAGGAAAAGGGAACAAAAAAAGACGGGTTCCTCTTATGAAAAATACCGTGTCTATATTGAATAGCTATATTTTAGAGAATAAACTGGATAAACCATGGAAAAATGAATATCCATTATTTACGAATAATCAGAATAACAAGCTTACCAAAGAAGGAATAGCTTATATTATTTCGAAATATGTTATATTGGCAAGAAAAATTTCAACTCTTGTGCCTCCGAAAGTGAAGCCACATATGCTTAGGCACTCTAAGGCCATGCATTTACTACAAGCAGGAGTAAACCTTATATACATCCGTGATTTCCTTGGGCATGTGGATTTGAAAACAACAGAAATTTATGCGAGAACGGACACCGAGACAAAAAGGAATGCCATTGAAAATGCATATTCTGATTTGATTGATGGCAATCTTCCCGACTGGAGTAAAGATCAAGCACTGCTTTCTTGGCTATCCGAGTTAAAGTAGACTAGAAATTATGCAAAGTAAATGGAATGAAAAACTTATACTTATTGGTTTTAGGAAGTTTACTTTGCATAATGTTTTGCTTTGCATAAGGTGGACCTTTAAGCCCTCTACTATCCAACATTGTCCTAGATGAGTTAGACAAGGAACTGGAGAAAAGAGGTCTCCGTTTGGTTCGCTACGCGGACGATTGTAATCTCTATGTACGCTCGAAAAGAGCAGGCTTACGGGTGAAGAATAGTATCACAAACTTTATTGAGAAGAAGCTGAAATTGAAGGTCAATGAAGAGAAAAGTGCAGTAGACCGCCCATGGAAACGTAAATTCCTTGGATTTTCGTTTACTTTCCATAAAGAAAAACCAAAGATACGAGTTTCTAAAGAAAGTATCAAACGCTTCAAACAACGTATTCGAGAACTTACATCCAGAAGAAAATCCATGAATATGAAGGATAGAATTGAGAAATTAAACCGATATCTCGTAGGCTGGCTGGGCTACTATCAGCTGGCTGAAACACCTTCAATATTTAAGGGATTAGACAGCTGGATTCGAAGAAGGTTACGAATGATACGATGGAAAGAATGGAAGAAAGTGAAAACGAAATATAAGAATCTTAAGAAACAGGGAATCCAGAAAGGAAAAGCGTGGGAATGGGCAAACACAAGAAAGGCCTATTGGCGAATTGCCAATAGCCCAATCTTGCATAAAGCCCTTGGTGACCAGTACTGGATAAACCAAGGACTGAAGAGTCTACATCGTCGATATCAAACAAAGCGTTGGACTTAAATGAAACCGCCGTATACGGAACCGTACGTACGGTGGTGTGAGAGGTCGGAGGTTAATCACCTCCTCCTACTCGATTTATGTTTGGATCAATCAGGTAGTATGCAACGGTTAGATACGCAAGCCAAAGGGTTTGCATTAGCCCTCATGAGCATTGCCAAAAAACAGAAACGTGATTTTGCGTTCATTCCATTTTCTAGTAGAGCTTATAAATATGTTTATAAAAAAGGGAAAATAAAAGGAAAAGATATGGTTGAACTATGCCAAAACTTCATCGGTGGTGGAACGAATTTTGAAGCTGCATTACGGAAAGGAACAGAAGCTATTCAGAACAGTAGTTTTAAGAAAGCTGATATTGTCTTTGTGACAGATGGGGAAGCACGTGTTTCAGAAGAATTTCTTCAATACTTTCAAGAACATAAACAGGAAAAGGAATTCCAGATACTATCACTTTTAATTGGCACAAACAGAGACTATCGAACAATTTTCCGATAAGGTCGTGCAGATAAGAGATTTTACCGATGAAGGAAGTTTCACCGCATTTAAAATTTGACCAAAACAACAGACCCCGGAGACATACTCCGGGGTCTGTTTGTATCTAGGAAAAGTATAAATTATCTCACATAGCTTTGGTAATAAAGCCCAATAGGATCATATTTTTTGTTATAGGTGTAATAAGGTTTTCATGGGTGGTGGCTCACTCCTTTTCATTTTTTTTTGGGAAAGGGGGTGAGGCTATATGACGGTATTTGAAACGCTTGTTCTGATTATCTCATTTGGAACACTGATTGTGGCTGTGCTGTCAAACGTAAAAAAATAACCACCCTAGCCTGGCAAGCAAATAGGTGGTTATTTTTAGACCTGGTTTGTGAGTCGCCCCTTTGAAGGGCTATTACACTAGGCCGTTTGGTGTTAGTAGCACCATTCGGTCTTTTTAGTTTATGATTTTCTACTTACAGTATACATAACTTTTGGAAAAGTTAAAACATATTTCTTTTCATGTTACTTGTCAGAGCCTTTATCAAACCAAGCACGAAATTCCTGGATGGTTTGAAGTTCTTGTTCTGTGAGGTATTGTGTTACATCTTCTATAATTTCTAGTTCTGTCATTTCATAACGTTTTGTGCCCTCTTTATCCATATACAAGGTATCATATATCATCTCTTGTTTAAGACTACGATCCTCAAATTCTAGCCATTCTTCCCATTCACTCCGGACTTTATCCTTTTTTTCTTGTATCAATTGAGCTCGTGATTTAAATGGTATGATATCTGCCATATAAACATCCTTTTGCTTTTATTCGTTAAAAAGTTGAGTTTTGCATAAAATGAACTTATGTTTCAATTTGGTGCTAAGACTAACTCAACTATTAGACTGTAGTTCCATTTTATGCTTATCATCAATCTTTTTTTCAATACGTGCCATATCTTTTTTATTTGAAAGAATTTCCTTCTTGTTGATACTTATCTGATCTTGCATATTTATTGGGTGTTTTCTCATAGTGATTTCCCTCTCTGAAAAAAATGTCGAATATTGCTTATAAAATAAAAGTATCATAATTTTTAGAATTAGGCAAACAAATTTTTAAGTTAAATCTACGGCTTTTAAGAATGAAATAGAAGCATGTTGATTTATAAACTCCCTCAGATAAATTCAATTTACTCGTAAACGCTATCGGGTGCGATACTTTAATAAGAGCAGTTGCTTCATATGACTAGTGAGCAGGATTATTAAATGACTAATAAAATAATAAAATAATTAAATAATTAAATTAATGGAACAACGATGATAAATTACTTCAATGGTAAGGGGATAACTTCTTAAAGTTTGTCTTGATACTCAATAGAAAAATAGACCATCATGGGAAGCCGTTGCTACAGATGAATCAATTATATTAACGATACTACAGACACATAATTCCTCATCCTGATAGAGAGAATAAGCGATATTTGCCCTTTTTTCATCTTCCAATAATTTAAAAAACTTTACGATGCTTCCCATATCATATTGTTGTAATTATTTTCGTATTTTATTGACTTTTTCTTTGTTTATTAAATCAACTCCTTCATTTAAATATTGGTTTTAATGATGTTTTAAAAAAAAGAAAGATTATCCCAATCAACAGGATAATCTTTCCTTTCTACTCTTCAATTACGGTCAATGGTCAATTTAGTATAATAGTGGAAAATAAAATTCTGATTTAAAATCTCTTCTTTTATTCATATTGTTAAAAGTAACATTTTCATAACTTAAAAATCTATGGTACTGTTTATTTTAATTAAAGCAACCGGTTGTGTAAGATTGCCTAGGGAACTACTCTCTCTATTTCATTAAATCTTAATCAACATATCTTAATATTCAAAGAGCTTATCCATATTTCAATAAGTGAACCATATTAAATACTTAAAATATTATTCAGCGGGCGATAATTCACTTTCTGTAACCCATTTGTGATTTGTGACTTCTTCTCCACCCGTAGTTGGAACAAAATCAACCATATAGATCGTTGTTTCTTCTGCCGAATCAATTTCAGCGGTTACACCATCCATACCTTCCATATGATCTGCATTTAGGGTCACTTCTGTACCAGGTTCTAACGGTGCTTCACCAGCACCTTCTAATTCTTCATGAATGACCCACTTATGATCTGTGACTTCTTCTCCACCAGTTGTAGGAGTATAAGAAACAGTATATACCGTAGTATCATAGGCACCAGCAATCGTTGATTCCGCACCTTTCATACCTTCCATATGATCTGATTGAATAATAGCTTGACTTCCAACTTCATAGGTTGGGTTTTCAGCCTCTTTCAAATCTTCAGGAACTTCACCAGAGCTGGACATACCCATTTCAGAATGGTCCATACCTTCCATATCTTCATTTGAGTCAGATTCTGTTTCCATATCCATTTCTTCTTCTGTATTGGATTCTGTTTCTGTATCCGTGTTTTCTTCAGGATTTGTTTCTTCTGTTTCCCCGCCACAAGCTGCCAATATAAACACCGCAAAGATAGAGACAAGTCCCATTATAATTTTATTTCTTTTCATTTTTAAACCCCTCCATTATATTAGTCATCACTACTCTACCCCAAACTTTTGCAGTTTATGTGCAGTTTCTTACAGGGAGAAGTTTTACCTAAAGAATTTAGTTAATAAAAGCTAAACTATTTTCTTCTGCAAACTTTCTCGATTAATTTTCTGTATTCTTATTAGAATCAGTAAAAAAAGAAGGTGACAAAATGCATTTAATGTATGGTTATGAATCGATTTGGCCTTTGATTTGTATGATGATTGTGTGGCTAGGGTTAATTATTCTGGGTTGTATCCTAATTAGAAACTTTATTCATGGAGGAGACCAACCTAAAAAATTTTAAAAGAGAGATTTGCAAGAGGTGAAATAGACAATGAGGAATTTGAACGTTTAAAATCAATTCTAAAGGATTGATTTTATCGGTATAAATACTATCTGCACAAAAAATGGACATTTTTTTTATAGAATATTTTAAGGTTACACATACCTAAAGAAAATTGGAATGTATTGAAGATATGGAGGATTTGTAAATGATGTTGAGAATGACAATAATAACTGTAACAATTATAGTAGGGATATTTTTAGCAGGCTGCAGTAATAATCAGGAAAAAGATTATGAAGTCGCATTTGATGGAACTGTAGATCACGTTCATGGTATGGGCTATGCTGGTATTAATAAAGGATTGTATTTTGCTACTCATACCGGCTTAAAAATATTCCGCAATGGTGATTGGTATGAAACGACTAGAAATTTCAATGATTATATGGGCTTTAATGCAGTAGACGAGGGATTTTACACATCAGGTCATCCTGGAGAGGATTCCGATTTGCAAAACCCAATCGGTATTCAGCACAGTTTTGATGGGGGCAGGACACTTGAACACCTTAAATTCGAGGGTGAAACCGACTTTCATGCCATGGCAGTCGGATATAACAGCCACGATATTTTTCTGATGAATCCTGCAAAGAACTCCGAATTAGAACAGGGCTTTTACAGGAGTTCAGATGAAGGGGAGTCTTGGGAAAATGTAAGTGCAAGTGGACTTACAGGAGAAATTCTATCGTTAGCTATTCATCCATCCAACTCTAGTTTTGTTGCTGCTGCCACTTCGACTGGAATCTATTTATCTGAAGATGGAGGGAACAATTTTCAAATTGTAACGGAAGGAAATGATGTCGGGACAGCTGTATTTTCTAATGATGATCATTTATATTATGCAAGCTATGGTTCCATTCCAGAACTTGTAAAAAGGAATGTTGAAAACGGAGAAGAAGAGACAATAGATATACCGGAATTTGAAGAGGATGGAGTTGTCTATATTGCCCAAAATCCACAGGATGAGAACCAATTAGCCATTTATACCACAAAAGGACATGCTTATTTATCTGAAGATGGCACGAAAACATGGGAACAGATCCTAGAGAACGGTCAAGTTAAATAAGAGATAATAGATAGTGAGTTGAACTAAATATGTTTGATCTATTCAATCAAATCAGTAGTACTTTAAACGGACAACTTCAACAAATTGCATATGGCTTTGAACATCTTCCCTTCCTGTTTGCGTTCTTCCTGGGGGTGATTGGAGCCGTTGCAACCTGCCAACTTACCAGTAATGTAAGTGCGATCACCATTTATGGTAATAAATCGTTCGTAGACAAGGTTCCATGGTTACATGTTTTTTTGTTTATTTTAGGTAAGATAGTTGTGTTCTCTATGATTGGGATAATTATTTGGCTGCTAGGGCAAGAGGTATATCGTACACTCACACAAATGTTCCCTATCTTAAGAAAAGCAATCGGACCGGTACTTATTCTTATTAGTCTGTATATGATGGGATTATTTCACTTGAAAACCTGGACGTTTTTTGAGATTCCTTTCAATAAGTTAAAAGATAGTTACTTAGGTAGCTTTTTGATGGGAGTAAGCTTCACATTAGCTTTTTGTCCGACCATGTTTGTGTTGTTTATACTCACATTGATGCCTGTAGTACTGAAAACACCTAATGGTTTTGTTCTACCATCTGTATTTGGCTTAGGAACGTCACTTCCGTTGCTAGTAGTCATTTTTTTAATCTGGTATTTTGGAGCAAGTGGAGCAATCTTAAAGAAAAGCAGGAAAATAGGTGCAATAACCCAAAGAATCGCTGGTGCTTTACTTCTCCTGATTGGTATAGTAGATACACTAACCTATTGGTAATAAAGGGGTCAATTATGTTAAATAAACTATCCTTGAAAGTTGGTCTACTGTTTTTTGTATTTATCTTGATTATCGAGACCTTCCTGTATTTTGTTCTGTATACGAACCTGGCAAATGAACGGATTGAGGAAGTGATGAATAACCTATTGGCCCGTGGCAATACACATAGTGCCATATTGGAGGAAAATTATAACCAATCCACATTAGAACACGTTGCTATAATGGAGTCCGAATCAAATTTTGCGGTCGTGATTACAGATGCCTCAGGGAACGTAATCGTCAATTCCGATCCAATTGAACAGGAAATGATAGATGTTATTGAACACACCGATTATAATCAAATACCTGATGAGGGTAAGGTATTGGAAGAACGGTGGCCGGAGAAAAAGTATATTGCTACAGACAGTCCCATTACAATAAATAAAGAACATCAAGGTCACGTATTTATGTTCGCTGATACAAATAATATCAGAAGAATTGTCGATCATTTAAGTGATCAATTTGTATTTATAGGATTTGTAACAATCATTCTGACGATTATTACCGTTTTTATCCTTTCCAGACTGATTACAAAACCGTTGGTTAAAATGAAGGAAGCAACGGAACAACTAAGTAAAGGTAGGCATAAGGTGGAGCTACATACCGATCGTAGGGATGAACTGGGGGAATTGGCAGCTTCAATTACGAAGTTATCGGATGACTTGGAACGATTGAAAAATGAAAGGAATGAATTTTTGGCAAGTATCTCGCATGAACTCCGAACCCCGTTAACCTATCTGAAAGGATATGCCGATATAATTAGCCGAGGTAACATATTTGATGATGAGAGAAATGAGTATATCGAAATAATTCGGGAAGAAAGCGAACAATTGACTGTTTTAGTTAAAAATTTATTTGAACTGGCAAAAATGGATCAGAATAAGTTCATCATAAATCGGAAGGATGTAGTGTTTGGAAAGCTAATCCATACGATTACCGAGCGCATCCGACCTGCACTTGAGGAAAAGAACATCACATTTTCCGTTCGTTGTCCAAGCCATATCATTGCACATATTGACCCTGAAAGAATTCAACAAGTGCTATTGAATATATTGGATAACGCAAAAAAAAATACCTCTCAAGGGAAGCTAATTTCATTAGAAGTATCTCAGAATAAACGTGAGATTATAATGACCATTTCGGATGAAGGTGAAGGGATTCCCGCAGAAGACCTTCCTTATATATTTGAACGTTTATACCGTGTGGAAAAATCCAGATCCAGACTCAGTGGTGGAACTGGTCTGGGATTAACGATTGCAAAAGAAATCGTGGAGTTCCATGGTGGTACGATTGAGGTTAGAAGTAAACTGGGCGAAGGGACTAGTTTTATCATAACGCTGCAGAGAGGTGATTCCAATGAATAAAGTTTTATTAATTGATGATGAAAAACGGATGTTGGATCTATTGGCATTGTATTTGAAGCCACATCATTATCAGTGTCAAAAAGCGCTGGGGGCTAAAGAGGCTTTATCCTATATAAAAGAAGAGGAGTTTGACATCATTCTGCTTGATATTATGATGCCCAACATGAACGGGTGGGAGCTTTGTAAGGAAATAAGGCGTTCCTCAGAAGTGCCAATTATTATGGTCACTGCACGGGAACAGAAGGAAGATATCGTGAAAGGACTGAAACTGGGTGCAGATGATTATATTACGAAACCCTTTAATGAAGAGGAATTAGTAGCGAGAATGGATGCACTGCTGCGGAGAATAAAACCAGCAAGTCAGATTGAAGTAAATGGATTGTTATGGAATGAAGATCGGTTTGAGCTTTCCTATAAAAATTACCCGATTAAATTAACACCGAAAGAATTTTCCATGATTGGAGTCTTAATGAAAAATCCGGAGCTGGTCTTTTCCAGGGATCAGTTAATTGATTTGATATGGGGGGTCAATTCAGAAACAGAAGGACGAACAGTAGATTCACATGTCAGGAATATACGGGAAAAAATTCGTCAGGTTGGTTTTCCCATTGATGAGTATTTTAAAACGGTTTGGGGCATTGGGTATAAGTGGGTTAATAAATGAAAATTCTTATTTGTATAAACAGTTACCCAAAAAGGCAGTTAACCTGTCTTTTTACTTTTTGTAATATTCATCATATTATCCATCATCACGCTATTCATCATAACTGGGTACCTCCTAGTCATATTCTATTTATAAAGATTTCCTTTATGTAGGAAATTACTTTAAGCAAAGCATATTAACTATTTTCACAATAAAAAGTTAATAGGAACCACATAGGGAATGTAGAAAGTTATACTACTGTTCACAGGTTTCTAATTGATGATGTATTAAAACCTTTTGGGTATAGGTTATACATAGGATAATTTTGCCGATATTGCTGCCAAATGGCTATTTTATGTTGCAATCGTCACGGGAGCCATAACATTAGCTTATTGGGCAATAACCGGTGATTTTGAATTTGCTTTAGAGAGAATGGTTACGGTCTTGATTATTGCTTGTCCACATGCACTAGGTCTAGCAGGTCCGTTGGTTACTTCAAGATCTACATCCATCGCAGCGAAAAAAGGATTGTTAATTCGCAATCGTACCCCATTTGAAAGTGCTTGGAAAGTGGATCGTGTTGTATTTGATAAGACTGGTACGTTGACGGAGGGAAACTTCGGTGTGACGGATGCACATCCAAGCAATGGTGTAAATGAAGAAGAATTATTGAAATTAGCTTACTCTGTTGAAACACAATCGGATCATCCAATTGCAAAAGGTATTGTGAAAGAAGGAAAAGAACGAAACATAGACTCCTACCATGTAACAGATTACAGAAACTTAACTGGGAAAGGATTAACGGCTAACGTAAATGATTCAGAAATCGCAGTTATTAGTCCAGGAGCTATGAGAGCAAAGAAGATTTCTTTTGAAGAAAAAACCTATGAAAAACTTGCCCAGCAAGGGAAAACAGTTGTTTTTGTACTAAAGGATAATGTACTGCAGGGAATGATAGCCTTAGCAGATATTATCAGAGAATCTTCTTACACAGTAATTAAAGAATTGAATGATCGTGGTATCGAAACAGTAATGATGACTGGAGACAATAGCCGAGTAGCAAATTATGTAGGTGAAAAACTCAGGATTTCAAAAGTTATTGCAGAAGTTCTACCACATGAAAAGTCGAATAATGTGAAAGAGTTAAAACAAGGTGGAAAAAAAGTTGCCATGATTGGTGACGGAATTAATGATGCGCCTGCCTTAGCGGAGGCTGATTTAGGTATTGCAATAGGTGCAGGTACGGATGTTGCAATTGAAACTGCTGATGTTGTACTAGTAAATAGTAATCCAGTAGATATCTTAAATATAATTAAGCTGTCTAAAGCAAGTCGCAGAAAAATGGTTCAGAACTTAGGATGGGCTGCTGGATATAATATTGTTGCAATTCCTCTAGCTGCTGGTGTTCTGTATGGTATCGGTTTTGTCATAACTCCAGCAATTGGGGCAGTCGTTATGTCATTAAGCACAATTGTTTGTGCAATTAATGCTCAATTGTTGAAGATTGATTAAATTAAAATAGATTTTCATTGACTAAGCAGAATTCCTGCTTAGTCTTTTTACTAAATCTTTTCCATGTTGGCGCCAATCCCAATAAACTAATTAAAGGGTCCAGATAGAATGAAAATAGTATATACTGTATGGGGGTATGCTATATATTTTGATTATAAATACCTGTATAGGTTAAATAGGGGGGGGATAGCTATGAAGACAAAGAAATATATACCAATAGCTGTAAATGGGGTCCTATCGTTGGAGAGTTTGGAAGTATATCTGAATGATATCTTACCAAAACAATAGGCAATAATTTTTGAAATGGAGGATAAGTTTTGAATGAAATAAATATATTTTTAGCCTTTGGTGCTGGTTTTTTATCATTTATTTCACCTTGCACGTTACCGCTATAACCGGCGTTCTTATCTTACATAACTGGAATGAGCGTTAGTGAGATAAAAGAGGAAAACAAAAGGATGAATAAAAGGGCACTTTTACATACCATTTTCTTTTTAATTGGATTTTCAAGTATCTTTATTATGATTGGTTTTACAACATCATTATATCTGAATTTTTATTAACCTATCAAGATTCCATAAGGCAAATTGGAGCAGTTTTGATTGTTTTCTTTGGTCTGGTCATTGTGGGAGTATTTAATTTTAAGTTCCTAATGCAGGATAAAAACGATAAAATTTAAAAATCGCCCAGGAGGATTTTTGGGTTCTTTTCTTATAGGGATGGCATTTGCATTAGGATGGACACCGTGTACGGGCCCCATTTTGGCAATTGTGTTATCACTCGCAGCTACCAATCCAGATATTGGTATGGTAATGATGATTAGTTATATATTAGGATTCTCTATTCCGTTTCTTGTATTATCGTTCTTTATAGGTAGATTAAAATGGATTAAAAAACATAGTGTCCGGATAATTAAATTTGGTGGGTACATTATGATTTTCATGGGAATTGCACTATTCTTTGATTGGATGACTAAGTTAACTGCCTTCTTAGCCGGATGGTTTGGTTTTTCAGGGTTTTAAAATCTTGCTGATAATTGAGATGGAAAAAGAACTATCACCTAGAATGTTTTGGTGATAGTTTTTCTAAGGGTAGTTTATCCGCCTCTTTTGACACAAAACGACAAACACCAGGACGATCGCAACAATGGAAACAGCAAAAGAAATGAAATATACAAGCTCTACACCAGCCACCATTGTTATTTCTTCTTAATCTCTATGTTATCTCACTGATATTTTTATGTGATATATTACGGATAGTTAAAAATATGATGGGATATGTCGAATCATATTTCAATATTTAACTAGTTTAATAGAAATAAGTAAAAGGAGGAATAACGTTGGCCCAGCCCAATCAAGCAGTAAGAAAATATGTACTCTCCACAGCATTTGTAACATCCTTGGCTCTTACTCCTATTTTTAGTGGGAGTGTGTTTGCCAATGCTGGTGCAGGCGCTTCGGAAGGCGACATAACCATTAGTGAGAGCAATCTTTCTAATGTACAGGAACAAGAGGTAACATCACCAAGTGAGACAGCGCTCATTCAGCATGGGGATGTAAGTACAGCAGTAGAGGATATACAGAACGAACTTCAAGATCAAGGTTATTATACATATACAATTGACGGTATTTTTGGTCAAATAACCGAACAAGCGGTAAGAGATTATCAAGCAGACCAAAATTTACAAGTTGATGGTATAGTAGGTCCAAATACTGCTGAAGCAATGGCATTACCAGCAAGTAATCCTTCTGGTGATTTAACAATTACGGAGTCTGGAGATACTTCTAGCATTCAAACTGATATTGTTACTGTTGCAGAAAGTGTTTTAGGTACGCCCTATGCATGGGGAGGAACAACTACGGAAGGAATGGACAGTAGTGGATTTATTAATTATGTGTTTGATCAAGTAGGTATTGATATTTCGCGTACACATAGTGAAATGTGGGAGAACGATGGTGTCCATGTAGATACTCCTAGCATCGGTGATGTTGTATTTTTTGAAGGTACTTATGATACAGAAGGTGCGTCTCATAGCGGAATCTATATTGGTGATAATCAAATGATTCATGCCGGAAATGACGGTGTAAGCGTAGCAGATATCAGCATCGACTATTGGAAAGATCATTATATTGGTGCTAAATCTTTTACCGAATAATCGAAATCTAAAGTTCAAATACAAGTGCAAGAACTGCACTTGTATTTTTTCACGTTAGGAAGTATAAAATCTTAGCAATGTAGTAATTCGACGTAGTAAAAATGTTTAAATACCAAGTATAAGAAAAACTAGCGAATGCGAGTTTTCTTATATCAAATATTAGAGGTTGACGTAAAGATAACGATTTTTAGCAATAAATGACGGAAGCCTCCGATGTAATAGTTAGATATTTGTCTTTGATGTTATTCTGGTTGGTTATCAACTTCTCCAGTATCATTATAGAATTCCTCTAAGTTCTGATAGTTAACAGTAGTCACCATTCCGTTTGACGCATGGTGTAAATCATGACAGTGGAATAACCAGTTCCCAGGATTATCCGCAACGAATGCTACCTCGTATGTTTCTCCATATTTAACATTTAATGTATCTTTGATGATGGGGGAACCTTCCAGTTTCTCTCCATTTTTACTTAGAACCTGGAAGAAATGGCCATGAAGGTGCATCGGATGGTCTGCTTGGTCCATACTGTTATTTGTCAGTGTTACTTTGACCTTATCTCCCTCATTAACTTCTATTGGTGGAACGTCTGGAAATGTTTCACTATTGATTGACCATACCATTCCCATTTCGGCATCCGCGTTCATCTCAGTGGCTAGATCCATCTCATAGGACACATCATACTCGTCATCTAAAGAGAACTGCGACTCTGTTTTTTCACCAAGCTTCGTGATATCTAGCAAGTCTGGTGATGAATTATGTTCCACTTTTTGCCCATTTTCATCTTCATAGACAACATCCAATTGCATATCGTGGGATGCTTCCATTTCACCATGGCAATCAATCGTGAAATCACCACTGCCGTCAGCGATAAATTCCACATCGACACGTTCCCCAGGAGCGACTTCGAACAGAGATCCATTCACAATTTGGGGATTATTCACCCTTTGTCCGTCGACATGGGTAACTTTATAGTCTACTGGAATATGAATCTGGTGAGCCATATAGCCCGCATTGACAAACCTAAGTTTGATAGTTTCTCCTTCTTTAACACTCAACGGTTCATTTTCTTCGTATGTTTTTCCATTAATCGTATAAATATCATAGGAAGACATGTCATGGCCCATCATTGGGTCTTGACCTCTTCCATTCATGTCCATACCTTCCATATCCATGCTGTCATGGTCCATTCCTTCCATGTCTTCCATCTTACTCGCATCAGCTACACTATGATTTCCAGATTCCCATTCATCAAGCACTAGTGTATAATCTCGATCGTAGTTCTCGTCTTCAGCTGATTCTACAATAATTGTGCCATAAAGACCCTTATCCAATTGCTCTACGCCATTTTGATGCGAATGATACCAATATGTGCCGGGATCATTTGCAACAAATTCATACGTGTATGTTTCACCGGGTACAACGGCATCTTGCGTAACTCCTGGAATTCCATCCTGCGTGTTTGGAACTGGAATACCATGCCAGTGAATGGACACTGGTTCATCCAATTCATTTTTTAAGTTGACTTTTAAAATTTCTCCTTCCTTCACACGAATCTCTTCTCCCGGAACGGTGCCATTGTAAGTCCAAGCGGTTATCGTGTTGTCTGAACCTAAATTCCACTCTGTTTCTTGTGCAACCAAATTAAACTCATTCACTATTTTCCCCTCTGTATCCTCTGGTTTTACCTGTACTGCTTCTTGTAAAGATTCCTCTGCAGAAGCATTTTCTTCAGCCGAATTATCCACATATCCTGGGTCTGTGGATTGTTCTGAACATGCAGATAAAAAGATGATTCCTATAATAACGGTTAGAATAATAATTTTTTTCATCTCTTTTTCCTCCTTATATATCCTAAGTCTACAATGAAAATGTCGAGAATATTTGCATTAAGCAGGAATTTACTGTGACAAACAAAGAAATTTGAAAACTGTGTTAATAATAAATTAGTGAAAATGCTTTCCCATGAATGAACGTTTTTATTCCTCATATAATGAACCATAGGACAAGATTAAAGGGGACTCGTAGATGCCAAATTCACTATATGTTACATTAATAGGTATTTTTATTTTAACGATATGGATTATATGGAATACCATCTATCACCGAAAGAAAATAACGGTTATGACCGGAATGATGATTTCGATGGTACTGGGGATGGGTATTGGTTTAACCATTGGGGTAATACTTGGCATTTTACTGGCAGGCGATCTGTTTTCCTCCACTTTATTGGCGATGATAATTGGAATTGCAGCCGGTTTCCTTGCGGGGGTACCGATTGGTTTGATGGCTGTTTTAGACGGAGCAATAGCGGGGATGATGGGTGGGATGATGGGTGCGATGCTAGGGGAAATGATTGCTCCTGAGCACCAGGATACTTTAATAAGAGTCATGTTCCTGTTATTGACCGGAACTCTCATTATTCTGTTTCAATTGATGCAACAAGAATTTATAAAAAGCAAGGCACTGGTCAGTCACCCCCTCGCCATGATTGTATTATTTGTATTTTTTATTATCGGATATAATCAGATGGAATCAGTGATTCCGTCTTCCCATTCACCGAATATCAATAACAGTCATCACAGTATGAGTGCGAACAACTTGGTGATACAGGCTGACGAATACTCTTTTTCCCCAAGCCATACAGAGATAATAGCCGGGGAAAAGATAACGATAACGCTAGATAATATCGGGGAAGTGGAACATGATTTGGAAATAAAAGAACTGAAAGCAGAAATGATGGAACAGGATTCTTCACATAATCACCAACAGGATAATGATGAAATCCATGTTAATAGCATGGCAGGAGAAAAACAGGAAATTTCATTTATTCCGGTTACTCCTGGTAAATACAGCTATATTTGCACAATCCCCGGACATGCAGAGGCCGGCATGATAGGAGTAATTGAAGTGTCATCCTCGTAAAAATAATGAGAAGCAAACCGACCATGCAAAATCGGTATGCTTTTTTATTTTGTCCTCATTCATTCGTAATAAAGAAGTCAAGGAAGAGTCAATAATCTTATCATGATTATTGACTGATTAATTACGTTGGGTTAAATATTTGTATGAGGGAAATATTTTGAATCAGCTGCATAATCTATTGAAAAAATATGTTAGGGAGTGCCGAAAATGATTGATTTCTTTTTAGCGCTTAATCCTGTAATTCAAGCAATAGTTGCAACATTGTTCACTTGGGGTATGACTGCACTGGGAGCAGCTTTGGTATTTACCACTAAATCATTTAATCAGAAACTATTGGATGGTATGTTGGGTTTTGCGGGTGGAGTAATGATTGCTACAAGCTTCTGGTCTTTCTTATCTCCTGCTTTAGAGATGGCGGAGGGGGGCGTTACCGGCTTGGATACCGGCAGCGGTTGGTTTTATGCTAGGAGGAGTTTTCCTGTGGGAGATTGATAAGCTACTCCCACACCTACACCCTAACACGCCTATAGATCAGGATGAGGGAATTCAGCCGAAAAAAAGGAAAAGAAGTACATTGCTTGTACTTGCTATAACCCTGCACAACATAAGGAAGGCTTGGCAGTAGGTGTGGCTTTCGGAGCTAGTAGCCACTGAATCTCCTTCTGTATCCATAGCCGGGGCTATTGCATTGGCAATTGGAATTGGTATTCAAAACTTTCCAGAAGGTGTAGCTGTTTCCATGCCACTTTTACGGGATGGAATGTCTCGTAAAAGGAGTTTTCTATATGGTCAGTCTTCAGGGATGGTTGAACCTATTTCAGCAGTTATTGGAGTACTGGCAGTTTCCTTTGTCGAACCAATTTTGCCATATGCCCTAAGCTTTGCGGCTGGAGCTATGATCTTTGTTGTGGTAGAAGAAGTGATTCCCGGTTCCCATGAAGAAGGAAATAGGGACCTTGCTTCTATGAGTTTAATGATTGGTTTTACGGTAATGATGATTCTAGATGTAGCATTAGGATAAAAGAGAGTAGAGGAGAATTGGTTTAAATCCTATTTCATATAAATGAACTTAAACATGGTGAAGGAAAAATAATTATTTCTTTATCATGTTTTTAATTTACTTCTATATAAAAAATGAAATACCCTATTTAGGGAAGGGGGTGCTTTTATAGAAAAGGACATTATACATATTTTTGTTGCTATCCTATTACGTTATCAATATATAAGTAAAATTTGTAGATAGAAAACTTCTAATTTAATTTGCAATTTCATAGAATCAACTAGAGGTGTTTTATGGATGAAAACCAAAATTATAGAAAAAGCTAATGTAAATATTCTAGCAATCATGCTTGGTTTCCTTTTTTTTATACTTTCGTTAATATTATTAGTAGTCAATACACCAAATATGAAAATCAACGCTTTCCAATATCAAGATTATATAGGAATTGCAAATTCAGAAACTATTACAGACGCATTCCTTCTTATGGTAGGAGAAGAAATTCCTCAATTTAAAGATTTTCTTGAAAGAGAATTGGAGATACCTTCTGCATCTAATTTAGCCTTTGAGGCGATTACCGGGATTAGAACGAATAATATATCAACATTACTTTTGCATGAAGTCCCAGGATTTAACAGTGCGAACACTAAAATTTATATTGCGGGAGAGGGGTCAGATTATTCGAATCTCCCTCAGGAATCTCCTCCGCCGGACTTTGATGAATTGCTAAAAGGAGAAAACTCAACTATCAAAAAGGAAGATGAACCGAACGGTGAAGAATCGGATAATGAAGAGCGTGTTACCAGCAAAGATCCTTCTGTTTTTATTTATCATTCTCATAGTTGGGAAGGATACTTACCTTTGATAAATGAGTATGTTAAGCCAAGTGATTCTTCTAGTACAGATAACAAAGAAAATGTAGTACTTGTTGGTTCAATGTTAAGTGAAAAATTGGAAGAATACGGGATAACTACGCTGCACGAGAATTCAAATATAGCGCAGGCATTAAACGATAAGGGATGGGATTACACTGATTCATATACCTTGTCGCGTGAACTTGTTAAGACTGCTTCAACACAGAGTAAAAGTATCTCCTACTATATTGACATTCATCGGGATTCGGCAAGAAAAGAAAGTACAACTACAACTATTAATGGTAAAAATTATGCAAGGCTATATTTTGTGGTAGGGCAAGAACATGAAAGTTATAAAGAGAATTTAATATTTGCAAAAGAGATCCACGAAAAGCTTGAAGAAAGGTACCCTGGGTTAAGTAAAGGGGTCTACTTAAAAACGAGGGCTGAAGGCAATGGCGTATATAATCAGGATATTTCGAATAGGTCGGTCTTGGTTGAAGTAGGTGGTATAGATAACGATAAAAATGAATTAAGCCACACTATTGATGCATTTTCAGAAGTTTTTAAAGAACTTTACGAGGGCGCAATAGAAGTAAATGCTCAGTAACAAGGATATTACTATTAATGCCTAAAGATATGAGAAGTTAACATCTGTAACTGTTTTTCTATTCATGTTCATAGGGAGTATTATTACTTGTTTGTGGCATCTTCTAGATCAAAAATATAAATACTAATTTTGGTTATACAAGGAAAGATAAAAATGAAAAGCAATTCATTAATTGATTGAGATTACACTTTCATTTTATCTGTCTTAAAGATTATATTTTTGACGATAGAATATACCAATTATGTTTAGTATAAAGGCTATAGAAAAATATGCTAGATATGAATTAAGGTGACCAAAAATGGATTCAAATCTTACTTCATTCGTAGGTTTATTTTTCAATTCAGTTTTAACCTTATTTGTTTTATTTAGAACTTCCTTTAACTGATGAGAAGCTATTACTATTTCATCCTGAGTAGTGATTTCTAAGGTTCCATCCTCCTTTGTTTCTTTACTCAGTTGTTCATTTTTGGGATAAGTATAAGCTATTTTCTCAGAGACTATATATTCTTGATCTTCTACCATAAATTTAGTTCCTTTTGGGATAATGGATGTTCTGTAATTCTCAAATCCATAGTCTAGTAACTTGATTGTGTCGTCATACGCATCGTTTTTCATGCTGCCTTTTAAGGTGATTACGATTAAGCTTAAACCATCTCGCTCTGCTGTTGTCGCTAATGTATAGCCGGATTGACTGACAAAGCCATTTTTCCCACCTGTTACACCTTCATAAGGTATTTCTTCTTTAACCAATTTGTGATGGGTAAGTATGGTTGTGTCCCAAGTTTGCCCATTCCATTCTAATTCTTTTGTTCCAAATATTTCCCTAAAGGTTTCATTTTTCATGGCATAGCGTGTTATTTTGGCTAAATCTTCTGCAGTGGTTCGATGCTTTGAATGAAAAAGACCATGTGGGTTTTCAAAGTTAGTATTCTGGACACCAATAACGTTTTTAAGATAGGTATTTATGTCTTTCGAAAACTGCTCTTTACTACCACTTAAATGCTCGGCAATTGCTACACCCGCATCATTGCCTGAATTGATTAATAAACCTTGAATCAGCTTCTTCAACGGTACTTTTTCTCCCTTTTCCAAAAAGACGGTGGTACCTTCTACATTTCTGGCACTGGCATTACTGCTGATAGTTACAATGTCATTCAGGTTACTCGTTTCAATCGCATAGATCCCTGTAGCGATTTTCGTCACACTTGCAGGATACATTTGAGAATTGGCATTTTTATCATAAAGAACCTGTCCCGAATTTGCTTCCAGTACAATAGCAGACTCACTTGCCACTGTTGGAGGAGAAGGATTGGGATCTCCGAAGGCTTTTGAAACAAACAAAGAGTTTATAGCTAAAAATGTGATGAGTAATGTGATTTTCCTCATATTCAACTACTCCAAGAATGTTTTTTATTTGTAAAATACAAAACGGTGTCTTTATCAGAATCAGTTTGTAAACGGTAATTTTGCTGGTATGTTTCATGTCCTTTTCCAGTGATGATAATCCAATCTTCCGGATTGCTATGTTCGATAGCCCACTTTATGGCTAGGGTTCGATCGGGAATGATGAGACCTTTTTCATTTCCATAGAGGGTGTTTAATTTGTCTAGTGTTTCTATCATTTCACTTTGAGGAACTGAATTTAAATCATCCAGGGTCAAAATGTATTGATCGCTTGTGCCGGAGGTTACTGCCAACATTTCCTGTCTTTTACTATGGTCCCTGTCGCCCCTGAAGCCGAATATATGGATTACTCTCTTCGCACCGTACCGTTTTGCAGTTGTTAAGCAGTGTAAAATAGCTTCTGCTGTATGGGCATAGTCGACTACGATGGTAGCCCCATTAGGCAGTTTAGTTTTTTCAAATCGCCCCTCTACACCTTGGAAATTTGAAATGCATTCAATAATAGAATCTTCACTAAGGCCCACTAATCTAGCACTAACATAGGCCAGCAAAGTATTATACATATTGTGAATCCCATACATAGGTGAAAAAATATGGCTAACTTCATCTCCATCTTCAACGAAAACGGTAGACTTTTTGAAGTTAAAATAAAGTATCCTCACTTTATTATTGGAAGATTGGCCAATAGAATTTACGTTAATTCCTTTGCCTTGTAAGATTTTAACTAGTCTTTTACCCCAATGATTATCTGTGTTAACAATGGCTTGTCCATTATCTTTTAAGTGGTCAAACAATAACATTTTTGTTTGAAAGTAATCTTCCATCGTAGGATGGTAATCTAAGTGTTCATGCTCCAGGTTCGTAAACATGCAAAAATCAAATGTTATGCCCTGCACTCTATATTGAGATAAACCATGTGAAGAAACTTCCACTATGACTACCTCATCCTTACTTTCTGATATAAATCGATGTAAATCTAATGAACTAGGAGTGGTGTTGACGCTCTTCTTAACCTGCCCATTGATAATATTTTGTATCGTTCCAATTAAAGAACATGATTTTCCATTACTTTCTAAGATATGTTTCAGGATATAACTTGTCGTTGTTTTTCCATTCGTCCCTGTAATACCGATCATTAGTTTTTGGTTTGAAGGATTGCCATAAAATTTATTTGCAATGATCCCCAAAGCTTTTCTACTATTCTCAACTTGTACGTATGGCACTGTTAAACCGGTAATTTTTGATTCACCTACTATTAAACATGCACCTTTTTCAATAGCTTTCAGAATAAATTGATGACCATCTTGATTGAACCCGTTAATTGCCACAAAAATACAACCTTGTGACACGTTATCTGAACTGTCTGCTATACCTGTAACAGTGAGGTTTGCTGTCTCTGAATTTATTTCACTCGTGGTACTAATTTCTTCAATAAGGTTCTTTAACTTCATAGGTGGTTTAACTCCTCTTATGCAAATATTAATACTTGTTTAATTTTAAATAGAAAATATGGAGAAAATGTGCAGACTCAGTACTTGTAATACTAGCTTAATATTACAGTATTAAAATTTTTAATAACTTATTAAATTAGAGGTGAGTTAAAATATAAATAGTAAGCATAATTAAAGGGATGTCTTTCTTTAGATGAAATGTTATTACTAGTTGAGTTTCTTAAGTAAGATAAAAGGGACGTGATCTGTTAAATAAAGGAGAAAAGAATCCCCTTTTTTTAAGGAAAGAAGCCTTCCCAATTCTATAGGGATTCGAATCGCTCCTCTTTCGTTTATAATCATTTTATTTTCTAATGTATTTCCAGTGATTTTACGAATAATCAGCTCATTTGATTTGGCTACCATGGATATAGCAACTTCATCTCCAGCCAATATAAGTAACCTTTCTCTAATTTTTTTCGGTATTGTGATTGTCTGCCTCTTGTTTAATTTACATATGATACCGGTATTCGTTAACTTGTCTCGCTTATCTAGCAAACAATTAGTTTCACACATGATTCAACACCTCAAATTAGAAATAATTTCTATTCTAGAATAAAAATATCAAGAAACTATGCAGAATTTATTTATAAGTATTTTTACGAATAAAATTTAGGAGGGGAGTTTTTTCGTAAAGTGATTTAATTTCTGAACAAGGGGAGTTGCAAGGAAACGACGAGGAAAACATCCTAGAAGACCACCTATAAAAAAAGATAAATATGCAGTTTATCTGACGGAGCAGTATAACACTTACTAAAGCCGCGGAAAAATAAAGATTTAAAATGACAAGAATGAATAGAATCACTTATTCTACTTATAGGACCTATGAATTGTTCTCGCTATGAAAAGTTCTATCATGATGTTTAAAGAATTTTAGATTAAGGTATATATCCCTGGAGGAAAAATTTTAGGGAGGAATGTAAAAATGAACAAAAGAATTGTAAAAATAGTAGCTCCGAGTTTAGCAGTTATAGGAATTACTTTTTCAGCAGGACAAGTTTCTGCGGATCCAATGAACTCTGCTCCGCAAGCCAAGGTACAAGTACAGGAGGAAAAAAGGGCTGAAAAACGATTGGATAATGTTGAGAATAAAACGGACGCCATTCAATCTGAATTAGAGGAAATTGAAGGATCCCTCGAGGAAGCCTCTTTAACATCTAAAGAAGTACAGACTTATCAAGAATATCAGGAGGAATTGGATTCTCTACTGAATCGCTTAAACGCTGCTGAAAACCAGTTGGATGCTATTACTAAAAAATTAGAAGATCCGAATACATTCGCTGAAGAGACTGAAGCAAGAATCAATGATGTCCGCGCTAGCATTTTAGAGGTCGAGGAAACGATTCAATCTATTTTTGCTGATCAAATGTCCAGCACCGGTGAAATTCCTGAAAATTTAGAGGAAGCAGAGAATCCAACCTATGAAGTAGGCAGCAAGGCTATCATAGAAGCAGAACATATGAACATGGAATCTATGAGTGGGGCTGAAGCAACAATTGTAGGGGCTTTTGATACAATTGCTTATAATGTTACTTATTTCCCTACAACTGGTGGAGAGCCAGTTGAGAATCATAAATGGGTCATTCATGAAGAATTAGAAAATCCAGGTGAAGCTCCGTTAGAACATGGTACAGAAGTGAGCCTGAATGCAGATCACATGGAAGGAATGGATGGAGCATCAGCTGTGATAGAATCTGCTGTAAATACTACTGTATATATGCTTGACTTCACAACTACAACTGGGGAAGAAGTAGAAAATCATAAATGGGTAACAGAAAGTGAATTGGCACCTGCTGAATAAATATAGTTAAAAAATAATCTTAAAGAGCTTATTCTTACTAAAGTACCAATTTAATGTGGATACTTTAAATGAATAAGCTATTTTTATTATAGATATACATAACCTGTCTAACTACAACCATACTAAACTTAGTTTTAAACTATTATACTCAAACTTTCTTTACCGTTCAGTAGTGAATTTATAACCAGGATACGCATAAGAAGGAATATATATTTTCGCAGTTCTTTTGAATTTGTTAAAATTAGCTTGAATCAAATATACAGATAATAAAGTAAAGGGTTCTGTTTTGAGATGCATTACAAAAAATACTACTCAATTGACATTAAAATTGACTAATAATATGACAAATAAAATCCATCTAATTTAGACGGATTTTATTATTGAAATGACAAGGCTATTGTTAAGTTATTTAAAAATTATTAATATATGATAAGATAACTTTGTGAAATATTGTTCCTAAACTACCATGAAAATAAACTCTATAACTATTAAAAAAAGACAATACTAAAGTAGACGCAGCTCATTCATTTTTAAAAAATTGAGGAGAGCGCCTTAATTCATTGATCTATTCGTTCAAAAGGATAGGATTAGGATGCTTCTTGTTCTGTTAACGTTACAGTATAGCCTAAACTTTCAAGGCGACGTAAGGAATGCCGTACTACGGATTGCTGTTTTTGTTTATCAAAGTAGTCTTCGCCTAAGTCCACATACATTTCTTTACGGGTCAACAGATATTAAGAGATACGTAGAATGGCATGTGCCACTACAATTCCTGCACGTTTCTTACCTTTTCGTGCTGCCGTTCGTCGATAAAGTGCGCCTAGATAGTTTTTTGAACCTCTGACGGAATGGGCTGCCTCCATTAAAGCTGATTTCAAGTATTTGTTTCCGTTTTTAGTTTTAGATTTTTTCCGTTTTCCTGCACTCTCGTTATTTCCAGGAACTAACCCAGCCCATGAACACATTTGAGATGCACTAGGAAATTGTTTCTTAATATCTGTTCCAAGTTCTGCAAGCATTTGTTCAGCCATTCGCGTTGCAATACCAGGAATAGAATCTAATCTTTCAATATCATCTTGATAGTTGCTAACTCTATCAGCTACTTCTTGATCCAACATATCGATTTGTTCGGTTAAAAAATCAATATGTTTTAAGATTGTTTTTATCATAAGCCGTTGATGTTGACTAATATAGCCTTTAAGAGCGAGCTGAAGTTCATCTTTTTTCTTTTTCATCGAACGTCGAGCGAAGTTTGCTAGTATTTCAGGATTTTCTTCACCATCAGCAATAGCGTTAAGCATATCCCGAGCAGAAACGCCCATGATGTCTGAAACAACAGAACCTAATTTAATTTTAGCTCCTTCTAGTACCTTTTGAATTCGATTATGTTGTCTGGCACGTTCTTCAATAATGCTCCGACGATACTGAACAAGTTCACGGAGCTCTCTTTGATTTCGGTCTGGAATGAAACTAGCCCTAAGTAATCCATGACGGAGTAGTTTCGCAATCCATTCTGCATCTTTGACATCCGTTTTTCTAACAGGAACAGACTTAATGTGCTGGGCATTCACGACCAGAAACTCAATATCTTCTGATTCTAGTAAGTTAACAATGGGTTTCCAATAAACACTTGTACTTTCCATGGCGACATGCGTACACCTATGTTCCTTTATCCAATCAATCATCTGTATAAGGAACACTGTCTTAGTAGAAAATGTTTCAATCTCCTTTCCTTCTGGAGTAATGATACATGCAGTAATGTTGTCTTTATGGACATCCATACCGCAAGCTCTTTCAATGATTATATCCATCGAAAAAACATCCTTTCTACGGCATATATTATTGGAGGCTGGTGCAACAACCAGAATAGGGATTAATCTACCATGAGTGCTTCCCAAAAGGGAGCGACAGTAGCGACAGTCAGTGGTGCACCGTGGTCGAAGGAGTCAGACTAACTGTTGGTCTCTCACGCACCATAGTTTATCGACCTTCCTCATCCAGCCGTAGAATCAGTATCGACGGAGTAAACTATTTTCATTCTCTGTGGTGTAGCGCTGGTCTTGCGCTACATGAATGACTAACTGGCAGTTTAGTGGAATAAGAAACTTTTTACTAATAATATTCGTATATAATTCTGAACAACTAAAAAGGGGGCAATAAGTATGGGAACAAAAACAAAGGGATATCTTGTAGTATCAATAATTTTTATAGTAGGTGTTTTTTTAGGGGGATGCCAAGAGGTTGATAAAGTATTTAATGAAAACGTTTCTGTTGAAAACTTGGAAAAAATCACTCTTGGAGATGCTGAAACGGGTGAAGGTGGTACAACCTATGAAGAGGTTGTAGACTTAATGGGTAAAGACCCAAACAACAGAGCAGAACGGCAAGAAAATGGCTCAACTATTGTTGAAGCGGACTGGACACGGGATGGTCACGGTTATGAATTTATATCTGTGACGTTTATTGATGGAATGGCAGTAGGTAAATTCCAGGAAGGATTAGAATAGGATTTTTTGTGCTAACGGGTGCTTTAATACAACAATGAGATCGTCAAAATGGCGGTCTTTTATTCTATATGGCAGATTAGTTAAAGAGTGCATTCCGATTATCTTTCAACAAATGGGCACCCTTTTACTGCAGGAATGAAAAGCCAAATTTCTCAATTTAATGCTGAGAAATTTGGCTTTTTAAATAATGTAATTTCCTTAACGTTGCAAATTCCGCATTTTGCTGGCGCTCTAACCCTGTTATAATTGTTTTC